>JAGOBM010000008.1 GCA_017983435.1 Candidatus Moraniibacteriota bacterium | reverse complement strand
GTTCTATGACAATGATGGTAATCTCGTCACCTGTGCCGCTACGGATTGGAGAGACAAAGTCGTACGAATCAAATCAGAAGGCTCCGCTTTCGGGACGACTCGGGTGGTGGAAACGGCGGTGGCGGCGGCGACTACAACTTTATATTTATGTCCAAACAGGGCTCATGGTGCATCTTGTGACGACGGTCAAGTGGTAGCTGGACGTTGGGGTGATACGGCTTGTGTTGGGCAAATTACGACTCAAAATCATTGTAACATCTATTGGAATAATGGTGCACATAGAAGTTGCAGAAATGTATGTCCTAGACTCGGGACGGTTTCAATTACGCCATAGGTTTTTTAGATGCCGTTACGGGTCGTAGGATCGGAACAGAAAGTAAAAAACAGCGGCATGTCCGCTGTTTTTTTTGTGAAATCTCACTCGCCAACCGAGAGGTCAACTTGCGTTGTCCCACACCGTCTGGATATCCAGGTGATCTTCGATGAGCTCCTTGAGTTTCGCGTATTTTTCGCTATCAGCCGCCGAGAGTTCCGCGGTCTGAGTCGGGAGATAGCCAAGCTCGGCAGACTCTGGAATCAGGTTCTTCCCTTCAAGGTAGGTGCGGACGGCCTGGAGGTGTTCGGGGCGGGTGATGACGAGAAACACTGCTTCTTCAAGCCGGAAATCATCGGCTCCGGATTCGAGTACTGCGAGCTCAAGGGTATCGGCTGCGTATTTTTCCAGTGAGAATACGATGATGCCGGAGTGACGGAACATGAAGGCTACCGATCCGCTCGGGACGAACTTCCCTCCGTTTTTCGTGAGCAGTGTCTTGATGTCGCTTACGGTACGATTCTTGTTGTCCGTCAGTCCCTGGATCAGGAGCGCGACCTGGCCCGGGCCGTAGGCTTCGTAGAGGACTTCCTCGATGATGGCGCCATCTTTGTTTTCGCCACTACCGGCTTTGATAGCCCGCTCGATATTTTCCTTTGGCATATTGACGCTGCGCGCATTGTCGACGGCCAGGCGGAGACGGAAGTTCATGGATGGATCAGTACCTTCACGCGCGGCGATCGTGATGAGGCGGCCGTATTTGGTGAAGACGGCGGCACGCTTGGCATCATTGACACCCTTCTGACGATGAGTGGTAGCCCAGTGAGAATGTCCTGACATAGGAGTGGATTGAAAAGAGAGAAGCAGCTGATGTTCAAAAGCATAGAGGGAAGAAAACGAAAAATCAAGAGTCATCATTGACAGCACATGAATATTATGATTTATTACCAAGCGAAGCGAGTGAAACGAAGGCATGCTTTCGTTTCTGAGTGAGTGCCGGCCCGCTTCGCCGGAGCGAGAGCGAAGCGAGTAACAACCGCTCTGTATCTGAGTACTTTTTAAATATTTTTCCGAGGAGGATCCTATCGTGAAACGCTGTTTCGATCTGACGGGGGCCTATCTGCTCCTTTTTTTGACCGCGATACCGATGCTCTGCATCGCGCTCGCTATCCGGCTCTCAACTGCCGGCCCGGTATTCTTCTGCCAGTGGAGGAAAGGCTATCGTGGTATCCCGTTCCGTATCTGGAAATTCCGTACCATGACGATCGCGGAGCAGGACTGCTCGCTGTCTGACTTAGTGCGTGACAGCCAGGATAGCCGAATTACGACGGTCGGGCGTATCCTGCGCCGGACGCATCTGGACGAGCTGCCGCAATTGTGGAATGTCATCCGTGGCGATATGAGTCTGGTCGGCCCGCGGCCGATGAGTCTCTCGATCGCGGATGAATACCTCAGACAGTTCCCTTGGTCAGCTCAACGCTTTTTGGTAAAGCCAGGGTTGACCGGACCTGTGCAGGTATCCGGTCGGCGAGCGCTCCAGGATGATCCGGAATACTGTCATCGCCTGGACAAGGAATACGCTGAAATAGAGAGTCAGTGGCAGCGACTCTCGCGCGATACGCGGATACTCTGGAATACCGTCTTCGTCGTGCTGTCCGCCCAGGGCATCTGAAGCGGGATGCATGCGATTACAAAGGGCTTGTGAAATTCACAAGCCCTTTTTTCTTTGCGTAAAAAATCAGGAATGTCAGGCGACACGTTTGCCGATCCGGAGCGTTTCACTTAGGCGGCGGAGGTCTTCATCGGTACTCGATTGGGAAAGCTTCATGACCATGTCTTTGATAGCGTAGGGGTCGGGTATCTGGCGGAAAGCGAAGCGCTCCTGCTCAGCGGCGGTCTGGACATAGACATCGCCGAAATTGAGAATAGTCGGAAAGAAACCGTCGACAACCGAAGTGACATCTTGTACGCGGGAGAATTTGAGTTCGCTGACCTGTCGGGCGAAGAGTCCCTTCTGTTCGATATTGACGATGCGCTCATTGGTGATGATCCAGACGTCGAAATAGTAATCGATCCAGACAAGGAAAGCGTAGATCCACATGAACAGCACGAACGTATTGAAGACAAAATAGAAGAGGCTTGGATGCACGACGGAGAGGAAATCAGGGAAGATGGTTGGCATGACAATGAAGCCGGACAGAATGACGAGTGTGACGAGAACACCGGCAGCGTAGTGCACCGATATGTTGAACCAGTGCCGATGGATGATGCGGAGCACCTCCTCGTTTTCGTGCTGTCCTTGGAAATGATAGCGGGAGAATGAAGACATAGGGATAGATCAGAATCCGTTACCAGGAGAGAGAATGAAGCCGCTTGAGAGTGTCTCAAAAGGAATATTGGAGAACAGGAGAATATTGGACAGGAAAAGGAGCGAGAAGACCAGTATGAAAAGCGAGGCGCCGACGATACCGCTCGACCGGCGGAGCGAGTAGCGGAAAATATGAAAGACGATGAAGCCGGCTGAGACGACGCACGTGAAGGCGAGTATGCCGTAAAAGATCCAGGCGATGAGTTCCATAGGTGTGTTTGGTTTGTCTCCATAGTACCGCATATGAGAGTGTATCTCAAAATTCACCGCTCGGACGGTGTCTTTTTTCTGGTCGGCAACTATCGTTAGAGTAGCTTGTCCTGCTGTCCTTCCGGCATGACGATGCCGAGATGCTGATAGCCCGCTTCGGTAACGACGCGGCCGCGCGGCGTGCGAGCGATGAATCCGAGCTGGATGAGGTAGGGCTCGTAGACCTCTTCGATCGTCTGTTCTTCTTCGCCGATGACGGACGCGACCGCACGCAGGCCGGCTGGGCCGCCGCGGAATTTCTCTATGATAGCTCGGAGCATGTGGCGATCGGTCGGCTCGAGACCGAGCGGATCGATCTCAAACAGGTCGAGCGCTTCGCGGGCCGAGGCAGTATCGATCGAATTGGCACGGTGCACCTGTGCGTAATCGCGGACACGCTTGAGGATGCGGTTGGCGACGCGCGGGGTCTGGCGGCTCGAGCGGGCGATGATGTCCGCACCGCTCTCATCAAGCGCGACGCCGAGGATGGCTGCAGATCGTTTGACGATTTTTTTAATTTCGTCCGGCGTGTAGAATTCGAGTCGATGCGTCGATCCGAAACGGTTGCGGAGGGGATTGGAGAGGGAACCGAGTTTGGTCGTCGCACCGATCAGCGTGAATTTCGGGAGATCGAGCTGGATAGTGCGGGCGGAAGGACCTTTGCCGATGATGATATCGAGCTTGTAGTCCTCCATGGCTGGGTAGAGCACCTCCTCGATGGATTTGTTGAGCCGGTGGATCTCATCGATGAAGAGGACATCTCCCGGTTCGAGATTGGTGAGTATGGATCCGAGATCACCGACTTTCTCGATAGCCGGCCCCGAAGTGATGCGGATATTCACTCCCATCTCTTTGGCGATGATATGTGAGAGTGTCGTCTTACCGAGTCCGGCGGATCCGTAGAGCAATACGTGCTCAATATTCTCGTTGCGATGCTTGGCGGCCTCGATGAAAATAGAGAGATTGCGCTTGATCTTCTCTTGGCCGATATATTCGGCAAAAGACTGGGGACGTAGCGTATTGTCGAAACTTTCTTCTTCGGGGGTAGCTTCGGGAGTGGTAATCGACGGAATCGGCTCGAGTGGATCCGGTGTCTGAGAGATGAGCATAGAGGTAAAAAATGGCTTTGATAAGGGGAAATATTCTGATATTCTCCCTGTAGCATACCACGGCTCGACCCTGTTACAAAATAGGGGGTATCAGAGCGGGGAATAGAGGCCGCAATGCATGACATCTCCTCATTTTGTAACGGGGTTGACAAGAAATCCAAGCCGTGCTATCATCAGAAGTCGTTTTGTTCAGAAATATTACGGCTAGTCCTGCAACAACTGCTGGTCTCAGAAGGACCGCTTCATCTGTAGACAATCGGAGGTCTCTATCTTTGCCTCTGATCACGGGAACTCTTTGTCATGCTCGCATGACGCGTCCAGATCGGGTAGGGTGGTTTCGGCTGCGCTACACCTCGACATTGTTCCTTTCCTCCTGCTCCTATGTGGGAGGCCTGTCTACAGGTTAAGATGTCTTTCTGTGACCCATCAAAAAATCCGCTCTGTTGATGAGCGGATTTTTTTGTTTTCTCAACGTATGCCCGAAAGTCTTTTGAAGATTTCCTCGGCGCCCTGTGGATTCTTAGGCATCCAACGGTGACCGAGAAAACCTCAAAAGACTTTCTAGAGCCTGTAGAAGCTAGATTTCTGTGACGCGCTTCACTTCTTCGAGCGAGGTCTTGCCTTCGAGGACGCAGAGGATGCCGTCTTGGGCCATGGTGAGCATGCCGTGTTCGACTGCCTTTGCTTCGATCTCGTGCACGAGTGCACCGCGGCCGATCAATTCCTGGATATCATTGTCGATCGGCATCGCTTCGATGATCGTCATGCGTCCGGTGTAGCCGGTGCCGTTGCAGTTCGGGCAGCCGCCTTCGCGCCAGATCTGGCGTGACGCGGGGATCTCGACGCCTGATTGCGGCGAGATGGAGGCGAGGATGCGCTCCAGGATGGCTGTCTCTTCGGCAGTCGGTGCGGATTCCTGTTTGCAGCGGTCACAGAGTGTGCGGACGAGACGCTGGGCCATGAACAAATTGCCGGCATTGGCAAGATCATCACCGGAAGTTCCCATCTTGAGGAGGCGAGAGACGGTGCCGGCGGCTGAGTTGGCGTGGAGTGTCGAGAGGACGAGGTGTCCGGTCGAAGCGGACTGGATAGCGATTTCAGCGGTCTCATCATCGCGGATTTCACCGATCATAATGATATCGGGATTCTGACGCATGAGAGCACGGAGAGCCGTTGCAAAGGTGTAGCCGGCCTCATCGTTGGTCTGGGTCTGTAGGAGGCCAGCGATCTGATACTCGATTGGGTCTTCGACGGTGATGATCTTGATCTCCGGCTTGTTGAGGCGGGCGAGGATACTGTAGAGCGTCGTCGTCTTGCCGGATCCGGTCGGACCGGTGTTGAGGATCATGCCGTAAGGCTTCTCGATGGCTTCGAGCAGCCGGTCGAGATTCTGCTTGCGGATATTGAGCGCCGCGAGATCGAGCTTGGTAGCCGACTGGTTGAGGAGTCGCATCACGACCGTTTCGCCGAATCCGCCGAGAATGATCGAAAGGCGGATATCGACTTTGTTGCCATCGATACGGTCATTTTCCTGCTCGAAATTGATCGAGAAACGGCTATCCGTGACGCCGGCGATCTCTCCAGCTTTCATGCCGCCGAGGAGCTTGATCTCGCCCATGAATCCCGGATATTCGTTGAGCGGAAAAGCAGCCACGGTTTTCAAAATGCCATCGATACGGAAGCGGATCTCGAAGGATTTCTCAGTCGGCTCGATGTGGATGTCGCCGGCTTTCATAGCGACGGCTGCCGCGAAGAGCGTTGGGAGTCTTTGGTTCGAAGTCTGCTGACCGACGAAGCCGGCGAAGGCCTCGAGAGATTCGAGATGATTCTTCACTTCCTCGTAGAGCGCTCCGGTCACGAGCGAAGCGCGGGAGAGGGCGCTTGGCATGAGCTTGGCATAGATGTTCTGCAGGATCTCAGTCTGATCGGCGACCCGCCAGACTTCATCGAGCGTCGTGACACCTTCGAGCGCCTTCAGGATGCCATCCTGCGTCATCGTGATCATGCCGTTCTCAAGGGCTGCTTTGAAGATCTCGGCTTCGCTGCCGAGGTTGTTGACGATCTCGATGATCTCCGGAGTCATAGTGAGGACCTCGAAGATACCGATACGGCCTTTGTAGCCGGTCATATGGCATTTCTGGCAGCCATGAGCTTCCCAGAGATTGTCAAAATTCTGGGGGATAGATACCTTGGCTTTCGGTGAGATGATCGAGATGAGCCGCGTGATGGAATCGAGCGTCTCTTTGGCAGGCGCGTAGGATGTCTTGCAGTGCGGGCAGAGCTTGCGGACGAGACGCTGCGCGATGATGATGTTCATGGCCGAGGTGATGAGTGTCGGCTTGACGCCGAGTTCAATCAGACGGGGAATGGCTGCTGCTGCGGAATTGGCGTGGATGGTCGAGAACAGGAGGTGTCCGGTCAGCGCGGCGTTGACGGCGATGTCGGCGGTCTCGTCATCGCGGATCTCACCGACGAGGACGACATCCGGGTCCTGGCGGACGATAGCGCGCAGCGCCGTCGCGAAGGTATAGCTCTTGTCCTTGGCGACTTCGGTCTGGACGAGACCGGGCAGGGAGTATTCGATCGGATCCTCGATAGTGATGATTTTGGTACCGGCGTCATTGAGGGTCGAGAGCAGGGTATAGAGCGTCGTCGTCTTGCCAGATCCGGTCGGACCGGTGTTGAGGATCATGCCGTGCGGCTTCCTGGTTTCTTTGATGACGTGCTCGTTGGCCAGGCCGCGCAATCCGAGCTGGTCGACGTCGACGATGATGTCATCGCTCGAGAGGAGACGCATGTTGATGCTCTCGCCGTATTTTCCTGGAATCGAGTTGACGCGGATATCGATGCGCTTCCCTTCGATATCGATGTAAAAATGGCCGTCTTGAGCCTCTTTGCGTACATTGAGACGCATCTTGCCGAGCATCTTGACGCGCGAGAGCATGAGCTTGTAGACATCCGGCGGCAGATCACCGATATCCTGGAGGACACCGTCGATACGGAACCGCAAGCGGGTCGAATGCTCTTCGGTTTCGAAATGGATATCGCTCGCGTCGAGCTTCTTGGCTCCGGCGAGGATGATTTCCATAGCGCGAGAGGTATTGAGCGTGCGATTCTCCTGGATTGAGAGGAGCTCCTTGAAGTCCTGGTCGAACTGCTCGAGGTCGGATCCGGAGAGTTCGACGCGGACGAGATCGAGATTGTCGATGAACGTGCGCTTCTTGTACTGCAGGAGGGCCCGATCGAATGAGGGCCTCGAGACGACGTAGATTTCGATTTCCCAGCCTTTCGGCGTCGAAATCGTCGCGATATAGTCGAGTGTTTCCTGATTCTCTGGATTGAGAATGGCGAAGCGGACCTGGATGCCTTTCTTGTGGAAGAGAACGAGATTCAGCCGGAGGGCGTCGGCTTCCGGTATCAGGAGGATATCTTCGGAACCGATCGGAAAGATATGGAGATCGATGTAGGGGAAGCCGGCGTTCTGAGCGAGCTGCGAAGCAACTTCCTCGATCGAAGTCTCCCGCAGCTTTTTGAGGACAGCCTGGGTCTGCTCGTTTTTCAAGTTTTTATCGGCGGCGTTGGTGACGACAGTAACCATAATTTTTTTGTTTGAATGTCTGTATTTTACCGCAGAAAAAGGAAATATGAAACAAAAAAACCGGACCAATGGCCCGGGCAGAAAATCTTTAACTTTAGTGCTCGACTTCCTTGATATCGAGGAACGGATCGATAAGGGAGTGGATATATACTTCGGCTTGCTCGAGAGAGGCGGCTGGGAAGGAGAGGATGAGGAGTTCACCTTGGATTTCGGATCCGAGCAAAGCCCGATGGAGCTGAGAGAGCGCCTCGTGCGTTTGGCAGCGGATGAGCAGCTGTACGGAGAGCGTGTCTTGCTGAAAGAAGAGCGCGAAGGTGGTGGCAGCGGAAAAATTGCTGCGTATCTTCTCGAGGACGAGAGCGAGATCGTGCGTATGGGCGCGGGACTGGACGAGGTCTTCGAGCGAGATCGGAGCGAGAATCAGCTTGCGATCCTCATCCCAGCGGATCTGGGCCATCGCCCGGCCCCAGAGCTTGAGGAGAGGCAGGGGTTCGGTCCGGTAGAGTGCGCGGACGATTTTCTGCTGATCGGCACCGTGAGCCATGAGCTCGGAGGCGACTTTGAGCGCACGGGGAGTCGTGTTTTTTTTCTGGAAGCTTTCGGTCGCGGCCATGATGCCGGCGAGCAGCGCTTCGGCGACGGGTTCGGTGATGAAGGTCGGCACGGAGCGCTCCAGGAGCTCGGCGATGATTTCGGATTTCGATGAGGCAGTGATGTCGACGAGATTCATCTGTCCGAACAACTCGTTCTGCGAGCTGTTGTCGATATTGATGAGCGGGACTTCGTAAAAGATATCCGGATTGTCTTCAAAGATCCTGCCGAGATGCTCTTTGTCCGGTGCACCGATGATGATGGCCGCATCGAAGCGGTATTGAGCCGGGATGAATGAGAAATCACGAGGATCGATCGTCCCTTTCTCAGGGGTGAGATAGATGTGGTACTCGTCGCCCTCCTGGCCGCTCCGGACACCGAGGATTTTGTTGTAAGTCGTATTGAAAGAGAGGACGAAATCGCGCGACCCTGAGAGTGCCGAGAGTGTTTCTTCCGGCCTCTCGATGAAGCGAAGCTCGCCCGTCGCCTCGTAGATGCGGTCCGCGGCGAGCGTAACCGGCTTACCGATCCGCTTTATGAAGAGCGCGAGTGCGAGCGCCGCCGCCGTATCGTCTCGGCTCGGGTAGGGAGCGAGAAGGATGAGCGGATGAGCGGATTTTTTGAGAAGTTCGTGGAATTGCTGGTCGGGAGAGAAGGACATATTCTCGGGAATTTCAGAAAGAAAGATGGACTGAAAAAATACGATATAGCAAGAAATCCTAGCAGAGGAGCGAGTCAGAGTCAAATGACAGTCGACGGCGGAGCGCTTCTCTGGTATAGCTGAAGATGAAGGATTATCGAATAAACCTATGCCAGCGACATCTCTCTCTCGTACTGCCGAGGATACCAGGCGCCTCGGAGCTCTCTTCGGCCAAGCGCTCATCCCGGGCAATCTCGTCTGTTTTCGAGGTGATCTCGGGGCGGGCAAGACGACATTCATCCAGGGGGTACTCTCGGCCTGCGGTGCCGAGAAGCCGTACGTGAGTCCGACATTCGTGATCATGAAGGAATACGATCTGGCGCTGCCGACCGAGACCGGCATCCGGCGCATCTATCACGCGGATGCCTATCGTATCGAGCAGGCGGATGATTTTGAGAAGATCGGTTTTTCGGAATGGCTGTCTGATACGGAGGGTGTCGTATTGCTCGAGTGGCCGGAGCGGATAGAAGCGATATTGCCCGATCGACGCATCGAAGTGGCGCTCCGTCTCGGTGAAGAGGAATCACGCGTGATCGACATCGCGCCATTCCGCAGTTCCGAGCTCTCAGGTATACTGGAGGAACAAGGATTATAACAAAAAGATATTATGAAGCTGGCGATCAAAGTCGCGATACCGATGATACTGTCGCTCGCGCTCATGCTGATAGTCATCGGATGGTTTGTCGAGCAGCATCTCTATATCATCAATGCCGAGGAAGCGGTCTGGTATCTCTTCGGTGTGCAGAGCTGGCATGTGACGGCGCTGTTTACGCTGTCGCTCTTCGTGCTGGTGCTCGCGCTCGGGGTCACGATGCGCTGGTTCGTCGCTCGTCCGCTCAAGGACCTCAGTTTTGCAGTCAAGAAGATCAGCGAAGGCAATCTCGACGATGAGATCCGCTATGATGCGGCCGATGAGGTCGGCGAGCTCGCGGTGTCTTTTGAGAAGATGCGTCTCGTGCTCCGTGCTTCGATCGACGAGACTCGGCGGAGCCGGGACAATGCGCTTAAGGCTGAGGCGAAGACCAAAGAGCAGATGAAGGAAGTCGAGCACTTGAACGAACTGATGGTCGACCGGGAACTCCGCATGGTGGAGCTCAAGAAACACGTCCAAGAATGCGAATTGGTGATAGAAAATAAGGAGAGCGACGCTTGATCCTCAGGTGTGAAGCCGAACGCCTCTGGAGAGGCGTTCTTTGCTTT
This sequence comes from Candidatus Moraniibacteriota bacterium, assembly GCA_017983435.1. Lineage (GTDB taxonomy): Bacteria > Patescibacteriota > Minisyncoccia > Moranbacterales > UBA1568 > JAGOSP01. The sequence continues at coordinate 10,293 of JAGOBM010000008.1, read as the reverse complement.
TTGGGGGAGAACACCGGTATACTGGCTGCATGGAAAATAAGCCGAAAACACTCGTGCTCCTCGATGGCAACGCCCTGATTCATCGGGCGTATCATGCTCTGCCGCCGCTCACGACCAAAACCGGTGAGACGGTGCACGCGGTCTATGGATTTACCATGACCCTCCTGTCGGTGCTCGAGAAATTCCGGCCTGAGTATATCGCGGCCTCGTTCGATCTCCATGGCCCGACGTTTCGTGATGAGCTGTATGCCGAGTATAAGGCGACCCGTACCGCGGCACCGGACGATCTCTATGCGCAGATTCCTCGGGTCAAAGAGATGACGACCGCGTTCAATATCCCGATCTATGAGCTCCCTGGCTACGAGGCCGATGATTGCGTCGGGACCATCGCCAAGCAGGCCGGAGCGCAGGGCGTGGATGTGATCATCGTGACCGGCGACAATGACGCACTCCAGCTCGTCGATGATCACGTGAAGGTCTTCTCGATCCGTAAGGGACTCAAGGATCTCGTGCTGTATGATCGCGCGGCGGTCGAGGCAAAATACGGTTTCGGTCCGGAGCTCGTGCCAGACTACAAGGGGCTGGCCGGGGATACTTCCGACAATATTCCAGGAGTGAAGGGTATCGGCGAGAAGGGGGCAACCGGATTGCTTCAGGAATTCGGTACGCTCGAGAATATCTATGCGCATCTCGGGGATATCAAGGAAGCACTTCGGAAGAAACTCGAGAGCGATCGCGAAATCGCGTTTCTTTCTAAGCGGCTCGGCACGATCGATATCGCTGCGCCGGTCGAGCTCCGTCTTGAAGATTGTGTGACGCATGATTTTGACCGCGAGAAAGTCGAGACGCTGCTCAAGGAATTCGAATTCTTCAGCCTCATCAAAAAAATCCCAACGTCCGGCAATCAGCCGGTCGCGGAGAGCGGTGCGAAAGCCGGGATGAAAAAGGTCGCGAATAAGAAACTGAAAAGCGCCGAGGATATCGCTGCCTGGCTCGAGACGAATACAGGCAAGGGTATCGCGATCGCTCTCTCGGAGACGGCCGACTCTCTATTCGGCAACGGCATCGAGATGGTCGAGCTTGCGACGGCAGTCGATGCCCAGGTCTCTCTCGAATGGAATCCAGCTGCCCGCGAAGCACTCCGGGAATTTCTCGAACATCCGCAGCGGCCGAAAATCCTGTTCGATGCGAAGCGCGCGATGCATCTCTTGTCCAAAGAGGGCGTCACCCTCCGCTCTGTGGCGCGCGATGTCTCGCTCATCAATTACCTCATCGCTGCCGGCGGTCGCAATGAGATGCCCGAGCTCCTGCTCCGCGAATTCGGCTCCGAGACGACTGAGACCGGGGCGGCATCGCTCTACGCGCTCAATGCGCTTCTGGGCGAACGGATCAAGGAAATCAGCGCGGCGCAGACCGCCGGCAAGACGCTGCTCTCTGTCTATGCTGATATCGAGCTGCCGCTCATCCCTATTCTCTTCCGCATGGAGGAGCGTGGCATCCGGCTCAATACGGAAATTTTCAAGACAATGTCCGATGAGATGACGACCGAGCTCGCCACCCTCGAACACCGGATCTATGATCTGTCCGGCCGGACTTTCAATATCAATTCGCCCAAGCAGCTGGCCGAAGTGCTCTTTACCGATCTCGCGATTCCGACGACGAATATCAAGAAGAACAAGACCGGCATCTCGACTGCCTCGACCGAGCTTGAGAAGCTGCGTGCCGAGTATCCGATCGTGGCAGAGATCGAACAGTATCGCGAACTCTTCAAACTGAAGACGACCTATCTCGATGCGCTGCCCAAGCTCGTCGACGCTCATTCACGCGTGCACACGACTTATCATCAGACCATCGCCGCGACAGGACGGCTCTCGTCGACCGAACCGAATCTGCAGAATATTCCTGCCCGCCAGGCGTGGAGCGAGCGCATCCGCGGAGCCTTCGAAGCAGAACCGGGCAACCTGTTCGTCGGGGCCGACTATTCGCAGATCGAACTGCGTATCGCCGCGCATCTCTCAGCGGATACCAATCTGACTGAGGCTTTCGTTCGAGGGGAGGATATCCATCGCAAGACGGCAGCAGTCGTCTTCGGCGTGGAGCCCGAGGCGGTAACGGGTGATATGCGTCGGCAGGCCAAAGTTTTCAATTTCGGTATCCTCTACGGCATGGGCGCTTTTGGACTCGCACAGGCAGCCGATATCGATCAGAAGTCAGCGGGAAAATTCATCGAAGCCTACTTCGAGCGCTTCTCGGGAGTAGCGCAGTATCTCGAAGTTTCCAAAACTTTCGCTCGCGAGCACGGCTATGTCGAGACCGAGCTCGGTCGCCGCCGCAGTGTCCCGGAGATTCAGAGTCACAATGTGCAGGTCGCCCGATCGGGTGAGCGCATGGCGGTCAATATGCCGGTGCAGGGACTGGCAGCCGATATCATGAAGCTCGCGATGATTGCCGCCGACCAGATGGCCGAGACCAAATATCCCGGGACCGCGCGGATGTTGCTTCAGGTACATGACGAAATCATTTTCGAAGTGCAGGCGGATATCGCGGAAGCGTTTGCTCGTGATCTGAAGCAGTCCATGGAAGGCGTGTATGCGCTCAAAGTACCGCTCATCGCCGAGACCGCTATCGGCAAGAATTGGGGAGAGATATAGGAAAGTTTGTGCGGTGGAGGCTGAGTAATTCTTTAGAGGATCAAAATTATGATGCATGGAGAAATGCCATCGAATATTCCTGCAGCCGATAAGAAGGAAACGGTTTTGCGTGAGACTTTGCCGTTTGTACGTGAATCGTATGCGAAAGCAGAAAAGATGATGCGGGGAGCAGCGATCAATCCAAGGAATTTTGTCCATCCGTATGGCGAACAAGTGGTAGAGAAAGACGTGGCTTGGACGGAGAAAATCATTGCTGAACAGCAGAGTCGGTTTGACGTAAATAAGGTGCATGCGGATATCGTCGAGGCGATACTGTATGAACATATCGAACAAAGCAATTGGTTTGGAGAGAAAGCCAGCACTATCAAGACTTCGCAATTCGATGACCTACGCAACGGGGTTGATCTCATCGTTGAGTTTGAAGAAGCTGCTGAAGGATTCCTCCATATGGGTTTGGCTGTGGACGTCACTTTTGGCGAAATGGCTCTGCAGGATAAAATTCAGAAAATAAAGAGAGAGATCGAGGAAGGGAAGTTGGCGGAAATCAAATATTTCGAATCCGACCGATCTCCCTATAAAGGGCTGTATCGCAATCTTCCGCGAGTAGTCGTGGGAATGGATCGGAGCCATATGGTCGAGCTCATGAAGATGTGGATCGACGATAGTCGGAAAAAGGAATTTGCAACGCATCCGGTGCAGATGATGATTCTGCATGAAATCAGGAGTCAGCTGATGCGTTTCTCGCAATATGCCACGCAGTGTGGTCAGGAAGAAGTGGTCGGGATTTACAATAAGCAATTGAGGGTCATAGGACGTATTTTAAAGCAGAAATCTGATATAGAAGTACAGTCATACGAGAAAAGCGATGGTGTCCATAGCGGGATTCTGAAGCAGTTGGAACTTTTTTAGTCTGGATATGCCAGAGTTACCAGAAGTGCAGACCGTCGTTTCTCAGCTCGGACAGCGGATCATGGGGCAGACCTTCGCTGGTTTTATGAGTGCGTGGCCAAGGAAAGTCATGATGCCGCCGGAAGCACTCGAGCGGGGCATACGCGGTGCGAGCGTCATCGGGACACGCCGTTTCGGCAAGCATATCGTCATCGATCTCGATAATCGGCACTCCATCGTCATCCATCTCAAGATGACGGGGCATCTCCTGTACAAGACGCCGGAGACGCGCGAGAACCCAGTGTTTACGGAAGACCGGATCAATGGCTATATCCATCACGTCTTCACTTTTCGGGATGGATCGACGCTGGAGTTTTCCGATATGCGGAAGTTTGGCTGGATCAGGCTCATGCCGACGAGCGAAGTCGAAACGCTCGGGAGCATAGCCGCCCTCGGTATCGATGCGCTATCGCCGCGGCTCAGGACCGATCTTTTCCGTACGCTCCTGTCGCAACGGGGTCACCGAAGCATCGGAGAAGCGCTGCTTGATCAGGGACTCATAGCCGGAGTCGGCAATATCTATCGGAGCGAGTCGCTGTTTCTGGCAGGTATACGGCCGGATCGGCCGGTCGAGAGTCTGCGGTCATCCGAGTGGGAGGCACTCCTGCCCGCGGTCAAGCGCGTGCTGCGTCACGCGGCCCGTCTCGGCGGGACATCGGACGGGGATTTCCGGGATATCGATGGTCTGTCGGGCCGTTTCCAGCGGTCACTCTCCGTCTATGGGCGCGAGGGTCTTTGCTGCAAGAAATGTGATACAATCGTAGAGAGAATAAAAATCGGTCAGCGGAGCGCATTCTTCTGCCCGCGCTGTCAGCGATGATGGCGATTAAATCAGCGTAATGCAAGCGAATATGCAGGCGAGACAGAAGGTAGTGGTATTTTTGACGGTGCTCGCGGTCGGAGCAGCCGGATGGTATTTCTTCGGTAGTCAGACCGAGAAGCGCGAGGCGATCAAGCTTGATAACGATACGAAATCCATCATACCGGTCGAGTCAAACGGACCGGCCAATCAGGGGAATGTGAGCCCGATTTCCGGTCTGGCCTGCGAGAATTGGAACAAGCGTCCGATCGCGGTCATGCAGCCAGCGGATATGTCGGCCCGTCCGGCCGCCGGATTCGCCCAGGCGGATATGGTGTTCGAAATGCCGGTATTCACCAATGCCAACACTCGTCTCATGGGCGTCTATCTCTGCGATATTCCGAGCGACATGGGTTCGATGCGGAGCGCGCGACATGATTATCTTCCGCTAGCCAAGGGTCTCGATGCAGTATTCATTCACTGGGGATATTCCAAATTTGCTGAGACGCTGCTCGACCGAAAGATCGTCGATAATATCAACTGCATGACGACCTCGTTCTGCGGGCGTTGGCAGCAGACCGGCAAGATGAAGTATGAGGATACCGGCCATATTACCAAGGAGGGCGTGCAGCAGGCGATGGAAAAGTTCGGCTATCGGACGACTGGCAATTTCTCCGGCTATCCGCATCAGGCCGAAGTGGCGCTCGAGTCCCGACCGCAGGGCGGCCATCTCCGTATCGCCTATCCGAATCCGTACGACGTGACCTACGATTACGACCGGACGACCAACTCGTTCCTCCGCACCTGGGATGATATCGCGGATACCGATAAGAATACGGATCAGCGCATCGCTCCGAAGAATATCGTCGTAGCTGTGGCGCAGTCCGAGCAGATCAAACTGGCGACCGACTTCAAGGCGCGCGGTGTGCAGGACCCGTGGGAACTGGTGCCGGAGGAGGAGCGGCAGGGGCTCGACTACGGCGGTGTGGGACGTTACAACAACATCGAGATGGGTGATCCGTGGTTCGATACCAAGGATACCGGCGATGCGTACTTCTATATGAACGGCAAGGAGACGAAGGGTATCTGGAAGAAGGACAAGAGTCAGCTCGAAAGCAAACTCGCTTTTTACAATGCCGATGGCACCGAAGTGCGGTTCGTCCCGGGGCAGATCTGGGTCGAAGTGGTGGAACCGGGCTATGGCTTGAACTGGGAACCCGTGAATTAGAGCAGAGCGTCAGCCTTTAGAGATTTTAGGGGATAGATTTTGAAGCCAACAGGCCGTTTTGGCCTGTTTTTGCTATACTGAGGACATTGGTTTTGAGATATCCGCGGAAATAAGGCTATCAGCTATCAACTAAAAGCTATCAGCTGGCTCGTATGATGTATTTTCTCCACGGCGAAGATGATGTCCGGGTAGGCGAACGGCGCCGCGAACTCGTGGACGGATTCCGGAAGAAATATCCGGTCGGCGAAGTCCAGATATTTGATTTTGAAGACAACGGAACACCGGAGGCAATCCGCCTCGCTTGTTCGGCCTGCGATCCAGGGCTGTTCGCCGTGCCGAAGCTGGTCATCTGGCTCCATCCGTGTACACCCAAGGAAGGCGAAGCGGCGCTCAAGGATTTTCTGGTCCGTTTTGCTAAAGAGAATCCCAAAGACATATCGCTCCTCGCGATCATCCCGGGCAAGATCAAGAAGACGCATCCGGTCGCAGCGACGCTCCTCAAGAAGGCGGACCGTGTCGAAGCGCTCTCGCCGCTCACGGGTGCCGCGCTCGAACAGCATGTGCTCTCGATGCTCTCCGGATTCGATGCGGATCTCTCGATCGGCCGTCCGGCGCTCGCGGCACTCCTCAAAGCAACCGGCGATGATACACTCCGGCTCAAGCAGGAAGTCGCCCGCCTCGCCGCCTATCGCGGCACCGGTATGATTACGAGCGAAGATGTCGCACTTTTTTTCCGGCCGAGCGTGGAGACGACTGTCTTCCAGGCGCTCGATGCGCTCTCCCGAGGAGAACGCGAGCGAGCACTCGCTGTGTTTGCACAGGAGCAGGCAGGCGATGCGCCCGGAGATGCTGTCTACGGACTCCTCTCGATGTGTGCGTGGCAGGTGCGCCGGCTCATAGAGATTCGCGAAGCGTATGATCAGGGGAATCGCGACAGCGGAAGCATTGCCCGGGTCACCAAGCTCCCGCCGTTCGCTGTGCAGAATGCGCTCCGATCGATCGACCGTCTCCCCCTCCCGCGATTGATCGCCGGCCTCTCGCTTTTGGCCGACATGGATGCCGCGATGAAGATAGGCGAGCTCGATCCGGGCGTCGCCCTCGACACCTTCGTCTGGAAGTTCTGAATGGTATCCGGAGATACAAAAGGATTTTTTCTTACTAGCTGATGACTCTTTCTGAGGGCGCAAGGCAATCCTTTCCTCGCTATCGCCTCGGAAGTCTCGGGCATCAGAAAAAAATACCCTGCGCCCTCAGAAAGAGACTGCATCCATGGTAAGAGAAAATCACTTTCGCATGCCCGGAGCTCTTGGTAGGAACGGAAAGACAACGAAAAACCGCCCGAGCGATCGGGCGGTTTGTGTTTCATGCGAGACTACTTCTTCTTCGTCTTCGGAGCGGCTGCCGGAGCGGTCGCTGCCTTCTTTACGAAAGCATTCAGACGGGACTTCTTGCGGGCTGCCGTGTTCTTCTTGATGATCTTCTTCTCAGCCGCCTTGTCGATGGCCTTCTGAGCTTCCTGATAGAACTTCTTGGCGTCGTCGAACTTGCCGGCGGACACCGCTTCGCGGGTCTTCTTGATAGCGCTCTTCACGACACCTTTGGCGACCTTGTTCTTGGCGGTCTTGGCGACGGTGACACGCATGTACTTCCTGGCGTTTTCCTTGATTGGCATAATGGCTAGCTTGTTGTCCTCTGGGCTAGATACTGCCCAGAGACTCGGCTGATTAAATATATATTCACAGACAAACCTGGAATTTGAGACAGGTTATTTTTAACAGGAAATCGATTTTTTGGCAAGGATGAAGGAAAAATGACCGCGTGCCAATCGTCGCTAAAACGGGTAAGATAGAGAGAGGTTGGAGTTCTGATGATTCTGGCAGACCAAAGAAGCCTTTCCCCTGCTGTACGCTCGGAAGCGTAGTGCATTGGGAAAAACTTCTTTGGCCTACCAGAATGGCTGCTGCCAGCTCGCTGTTTTTTGTGGTTCGATGATATAGAAGCAGATCTTTCTCTTACCATCGATACAGAGCCTCTTTCCGAGGAGGAAAAACAATTGTTTCTGATGCCCGAGACTTCCGAGGCGATAGCAAGGAAAGAATTGTTTTTCCTCCTCGGAAAGAGATTGGGATGGTAAGAGAAAAATTTGTTTTCGCGACCAAAGACATATCCATAATATCGAAGATACCTTTATGATCGGATTGCTTTCAGGAAAACTCGGTGGTATCAAGAACGGCTTCGCGCTCGTCGTGTGCGGCGGGGTGGGCTACAAAGTGTCAGTCTCCGCCTATACGCTGGGCAAGATCGCCGGGGCGGAAGAAGTGACACTTCATATCCATACGCATGTGCGAGAGGACCAGCTGGCGCTCTACGGATTTCTCGACGAGGATGAGCTCGAGATGTTTGAGCTGCTCATATCGATATCAGGCATTGGTCCGAAGGTGGGTCTCGGTATTCTGTCGATTGCTGATCCGAATACGATCCGGACCGCTATCGTGCACAAGGATGCATCGCTTCTCACCCGCGTCTCGGGAGTCGGTAAGAAGACAGCTGAGCGGGTGATCGTCGAATTGCAGAACAAGGTGAAGGAAACCGAACTGCGCGGTACCGCCCAGGCGCTCGCTGATCAGGATGCGCTCGAGGCGCTGGCCGCGATGGGGTACTCGGTCTCCGATGCGCGCGAGGCGCTCAAGATGGTAGCCGTCGACGTGAAGGATGTCGGCGCCCGTATCAAGCAGGCCCTCAAGAATCTTGGAAAGAAATAACCAGCTATGAATCAATTTCTTCAATCAGTAGCATGGGCGCGATTCCAGGAATCCGCCGGACGGAAATCCATCCGCACCGAGGGCGGGGCGTATGGTTTCGTGCATGCTTTGCCGCTGGTCGGAACCTATCTCTATACTCCCCGCTGGCCGCTCTCGGGTACAGGCAATGATGAACGGCGCGCGCTGCTCCGGAGCGCCGAGCAGGCTGGCTGCGGCTGGCTGCGTGTCGAGCCAGAGACGGAAGCGGCGCTCGTTGAGTGGCGGCAGGAGCCCGGTGTCCGGATCGTGAAGGCACCGCATGATGTCCAGCCACGGGAGAATCTCGTCATCGATATCACGGCATCCGAAGAGGACCTGATGATGCGTATGAAATCCAAGGTCCGATACAATATCCGTCTTGCTGAGAAGAAAGGGGTCCGGATAATAGCGTCCAGAGATCGGAAATATCAGGAGGCTTTCCTTGATCTCATCGAAGCGACGGCGAAGCGGCAAGGCATACTGGCACATCCGAAGAGCTATTATGAGAAGATGCTCGCTACACTCCCCGAAGAAGAACTCTCTCTCTATGTCGCGGAGTATGAGGGTGAAGCGATAGCGGCCAATATCGTGTTGTTCTCCGGAGATACGGCTACGTACCTGCATGGCGGCACGAGCGATCATCATCGGGAGACGATGGCGCCTTTCCTCCTGCAGTGGGAGCAGATCAAGGAGGCAAAACGCCGTGGCTGTAGCTGGTATGATTTCGGCGGAGTCAACACTCAACAAACAACAGATAACAAACAACAGATAACGAATGCCTGGGCGGGGATTACACGATTCAAGACCGGGTTTGCTCCCGGGACCGAGACGACTCTCTATCCGGGGTGCTACGATATCATCATCGATGCCAGGAAGTATCGGCGCTATGATCGGCTCCGATCGTTGCAGCGGGGAGTATTGGTACTCAGGAAATTTTTGAGGTAGTATCCAAATCGCTATGCATCATATCCTGTCGCGGCTCGTGCCGCAGTCAGTCAAGAATAATCTGTATCATCGGCCGCTCGCGATTATCGCAGCGGTATGCTTCGGTTTTCCGGGACGCCGACTGCGAGTCATCGGCATCACCGGGACGAACGGCAAGACGACGACGACACAGTTCATCGCCCGTATCCTCGAGCGGTCCAGTAAGAAAGTCGCGATGGCTTCGACGATCAATTTTCAGATCGGTGAAAAAAAGTGGACCAACGCTTCGAAGTTCACGACGTTGTCGCCATGGAAGTTGCAGAAATTTTTGCATGATGCGGTAGCGGCCGGATGCGAGTACGCGGTCATCGAGACCTCGTCGCACGCGCTCGATCAGGGGCGGGTCTCCGGTATCCCATATGAGATCGCGGTGATGACCAACGTCACGCGTGAGCACCTGGATTATCACCAGACGATGGCGGCCTATCGCCGAGCCAAGCGGCAGCTCTTCGAACGGGCGCGCATGGCGGTGGTCAACCTAGATATGGAGGAACCGGAAGAATACCTCTCAGCCCGCCGTTTCGAAAAGCAGCTCTCCTACGGAATCGAGCATGGCACAGCGGATCTCGTAGCGACCGATATCGAAGAGACACTCTCGGGATCGACGTTTCGGGTGAAGGGGATCGCGTGCTCGCTTCATCTGCCTGGCCGCTACAATATCGAGAACGCCCTCGCCGCTCTCGGGACGGCAGAGCTCCTCGGTATCGATCTCGGGCAGGCAGCGGCTGCGCTCGGTGAGATCGCTGGCGTGCCGGGCCGGATGGAATCCGTTCCGAACACGCGGGGACTGTCCATTATCATCGATTATGCGGTGACGCCGGACTCTCTCGAAAAATTGTACGCGTTGATCGCCCGCATGCGGCTAGAGGGCCAGAAGATCATCGCGATCCTCGGCGCCTGCGG
>JAGOBM010000001.1:32038-187223 GCA_017983435.1 Candidatus Moraniibacteriota bacterium | reverse complement strand
CCCAGCCAATTATTTTCTGGAGTAAAAGAATAGCAACTTTATGCATGTTGCAATAGTCAATAATTCTTCTCTCTCGCCTGATAATATTATCAGTCTGCTGAAAGAGAATACCTACGAGATATTCGACTATTCAAGAGCAAATGAAATAAATTGTAAAAATTTCGATTTACTTATCCTTTCAGGAAGCAGTCAATTTCCGATTGAATTCAACAAAGAGAAGTTGGCTGCTGAAATTACGCTTATACAAAGTTGTGCCATTCCTACTGTTGGTATTTGCTACGGCTGCGAATTAATTACCGTGGCATTCGGTGGGACCCTCAAGGATAGAGGTGAGGGTACCCAAGAGAGAGCTTCTATCCGGATCGATGTGATAGTAGACGACCCGATTTTTCTTGGCCGTAAAGACTTTTTAGCATACGACGCACACCGATGGATTGTTGATCAAACTTCTCCTGTTATCGAAGTGCTGGCTGAATCCGTACACGGTCCAGAAGTAGTTCGTCATACAAAGTACCCTATCTATGGTTTCCAGTTCCATCCAGAAAGGATGCAAGATAAGACATTTGGCGACGAAATATTTGAGGCATTTATCAATCAATACGTTAGGATATAATTCCAACCTCTTCCCAGAGTCTCGGAAAAGAAAAAGCACTCCGTGATTTCACGCAGTGCTAGGTTTATAGGGGTGGATAGGTTCTCAATGGAGAGTTGTCTCTTCTGAGCAAGGCTTCAGGTATTCCGACACCATCAGCTCAACAAACTTAAGCATTTTGGATTTCACCACCCGTGTCATGAAAGGCACGACAGCCCTTAGTACCATCACATCTGGCGATGCAACCACGCACGGGCGTTTATCTCCGAAGAGTCCAAAACGCTCAATCCATACGGTCCCAGAAAACCTATCCTCAGCAAGACTATACCAAGATTGTTTTTATAGCAACCCTGTTCTTTAGCTACTCATCCCGATGCGCTGCAGCGGCAGTGCCGGCGACGAAGCCGGTAGTCCAGCAGAGTTGGAGGCTGTACCCGCCGGAAGGACGGTCGATATTCAGGATATCGCCGACCAGGTAGAGATTCGGGTAGAGGCGTGAGCGCATATGCTTGCAATCCACTTCCCGGAGCGCGACTCCGCCGCTCGTCACGATCGCATGCTCCGTTCCCAGCAGTCCGCCGACCGAGAGACGGATATCTTTGATAGCGTTGACGATCGCGAGACGCTCGGAGCGCGTGACGCTGTGCACCGGCTTCTCTCCGTCGATCTGAGCGAGACGGAGCAGGGCCGGCACGATGAGCGGCTTGGTGAATTTCTCCAGAGCATTGCCGACCTGACGATTCTTCTGCGTCTCGAAGATCATGAGGAGCTCCGCATCGATATCCCCGATATTCTGGCTCGGCCGGAGATCGACTGAGACACTGACCTCCCCTGTCTTGAGCAGGTCATCGATATCCCGGCTCATATTGAGCGCGAGCGGTCCGCTCAAGCCGAAATGTGTAAAGAGGAGCTTGCCGATTTTTGAGGAGTGTTTCGTCTCTCCCTGAAATACCGAGAGCTTCACTCCTTCGAAGCTGGATCCCGACAGCTCAGCGATCCACGGCTCACGGACTCGGAGCGGTACGAGCGCCGGCCGCGGAGCATCGACCGCATGCCCGATTTTCTCAAGCCAGCGGAAGCCATCTCCGGTCGAACCAGTTTCCGGATGCGATGTGCCTCCGGTCGCCAGGATATATGCCCGAGCTTCGATCCGCTCTCCCTGTTTGAGCCGTACAGACGCGATACGGCCATCCGCCGCATCTATACCGGCTACTTCCGCATCCGGGAGCACTGTCACCCCGCCCGCCCGCATGTATGAGACGAGCATATCCCAGACCGACTGAGCACTATCGCTCACCGGGAAAACCCGTTTCTCAGCCTCGATCTTGGTCGGCATGCCATGCGCATGGAAGAAATCGATCGCATCCTGCACCCCGAACTGCGAGAGCGGCGAGAAGAGGAATTTCCCGGCCCGTCCGAATTTCGAAAGGAAGATATGCGGATCGAATTCAGCATTGGTCACATTGGAACGGCCGCCGCCGGTAATGAGCAGTTTCGTGCCGAGCGATGGATTCTTTTCGAGCAGGACGACGCGCGCGCCGCATTCTGCCGCCCGTCCAGCCGCCATCATCCCGGCCGGCCCGCCTCCGATAATCGCTACGTCGTATATCATATTCGCTATTCCTATTGTAACAAGACCCGGAAGCATCGCATACTCGCACCCTGCCCGTCAACACGCTATACTGCTGATATATCATCCGCACCGTGTCAGCCAAAAAATTTCCCTGAAATATCATGCCCAAAAACACCATCATTTTTGATTTCGACGGGACCATCGCCGATGTCGAACCACTGTTCATAGATATCTACAATACGCTCGCGGAGGAGTTCCACTTCGACCCCCTCGTAGCCAACGAGATCCCCTCACTGAAAGCATTGAGCGCCCGGGATTTCATCCGGACCAAGCTCAAGATCTCCTTCTGGCGCATCCCCTGGATCCTCCGACGTGGCCAGCAAGCCTATCACCAACGCTCGGACCAGGTGGCTGTGTTCGAAGGTCTGCCCACTATCATCGATGAGCTGCGCCAGCGCGGCTATCGGATCGGCATTCTTTCTTCCAGCCGCAGAGCCACCATACAGGCTATCCTCGATCACACCGGCATCACCGTCGATTTCATCTATGAGAGCAGCCTTTTCGGCAAAGCACGCGCCATGAGGAGAGCCCTCCGGATGGAGAAAATCACGGCAGACCGCGCTGCCTACATCGGAGACGAGGTCCGGGATGTCGAAGCCTGCCGACAGTGCGGCCTCGATGTGATCGCAGTCACCTGGGGACTCAACAGCCGAGAAGCGCTCCAGGCTGCCGGAGCTCCGACTATCGATCAACCGACTGAGCTTCTCGACCGGTTTCCTTCGTGTCTCTAATACATATTCTATGGCCAAGAAGCTCATCCTCATCTTTCTCTTTGTCGGCTCCACTCTCGGCGGTTATCTTCCGATTCTCTGGGGCGAGAGCGCTTTTTCATTCGCTTCCATACTCTGCAGCGGCATCGGCGGATTCACCGGCATCTACTGCGGCTATATGCTCAGCCAAACGATAGACTGAGATATCGAAAGCCGCCCCATAAAAAAGAGGCGGCTCACGGAAATCAACGGATTCTCTGCTTATTTTTGAATGACCAGCTGTTCCAGTGGCAAACGGACCTTGGCCAGATGCTGCATCGCATCCGCTTCGGAGCGATATCCGGCCGCAAAGGCTACTCTCGATTCGAGACCAAGCTCATCCAACCCGAGGATCTGATCGAACTGCGCCGGATCGAATCCCTCAAGCGCACAGGTATCGATACCCTGCAATGCCGCCGTCTCGAGCACGAAACCGAGCGCTATATATGCCTGCCGGGCCGCCCATTCACGGGTCTGCTCCGGCGTCCGAGCCAGCAGCGATCCCTTCAGTGTATCGGCAAAACCCGCAAGCATCACTTCATCGATGCCGCGTGTCTCCGCGATCAGCGAGATATAGGCATCGACTTCGGCAACACCGATAGCTTTCTTCGTCGCCAGCACGATGAAATGCGATGCATCGGTCACCTGAGACTGGTTCCAAGCGGCTGATCGGAGCAGAGAGCGCAAGGCTGGATCATCAACAACGACCGCCTGCCACGTCTGCAGACCAAAAGAGACTGGTGCAAGCCGAAGCGCATCGAGCAGCAGTGTCAGATCTCCATCTGATATTTTTTTGCCAGGATCGAATCCTTTCGTTGCATAGCGCCACCCCAAAGCTTTTCTCACATCTGATTCTGACATACTCGTATTCCCAAGAATTACCTATCCATGATACGGAGTTTCCGATCCCCTGTACAGCGGAGGATCCATTTGACAAAACTCCGCTTCTTCCGTAGAGTGTCAAGGTCGGTTTCCACCGATATTTTCTTTGACAAACCAAGGAGAAATCCCATGCAGAAGCAAGGCCATGACGCCAAGATTGAAATCAGTGTGATTGATACCAACGGCCGTAAGCTGAAGGTGGACCGCAAATATCTTCATCTTACTTCCTATCACGGACGTGATCCGTTGACGAAGCGCCCCGTCCATTCGTTCCAAACGTTCGATATGGACGGTCAAATCGGCATCGGCACCAAGAACTCGCTCGGCAGCGGCACGGCTATCGCAGCCACTGAATCGGAAATCAACGCCTTCGCCATCCAATGGCTCCAGGCCAAGGGCTGCCGTATCCTCGGCAAAAACGGCAAGGATCTGTCCTGCACCTGATCATCCCTCATCTCGAGGTATAACGGTTTTCCCTTCCACCCCGCGCGGATCGCTCTATGAGCTCTCCGCGCTTTTTCTTTTACACAAAAACAAGACTCCCTGAGGGGAGTCTTTATTTATAAATATGCGCCGCTATAGCTACTTGATCTTCGCCAGGTCGAGCTCCTCATCGATACGGATCTGCGCGACGAAATCCGGTACGTGCGACACAAGTATCATCGCCCCCTCATACGCATCGAGCGCCCGAGCGATTACCGGCAAGTGACGGAAATTGATATGGTTGGTCGGTTCATCGAGGATCAGGAGCTGCGGCCGTTCGATGACCAGCCGTGCGAAGAGAAGGAGTCCCTTCTGCCCCTCCGAGAAGCTCGCCACTTTGTTGTTCAAAAGTTCGGCTGAAATAAGGAAATTGCCCGCAATCCGGTAAATATCTTCCCGCGTCCCCTGTTCCATCACTTCTTCGAGGGCCTCAAAGCCGGTCCGATCGAAATCCAAAGTCGAGAAGTCCTGCCGATAGTAGCCGACTTTCACACCCGGCGTGATATCAGCCCGCTCAGTGTTGCCCGAAGCGAGCTCCTCGAGAAAGGTGCTCTTGCCGATACCGTTGGGCCCCGAGACGAGGAGATGCATTTTTTTCTTGAGGGTCAGGTCGATACCCTTCACATTGGCTCCGAATTCGCCTACGAGCGACACGGTCTTCAGATGGACGATCGGTCCGACGACATCCGGAAACGGGATCTGGAACTCCGGCAGCGTCTTGTCTTCACGTCGGAGCTCTACTTTGTTCTCCTCGAGCTCTTCAGCCAGATCGCGCATGCGCTTGGCGACCGCACGCAGCTTGCCGCCCTTGTTGGCGAACACGTTGGCCTGGTCCTTCTTCTCACGGATCGTCCGTTCGAGCCGCACGTTCTCGCTCTGCTCTTTCTCGATGCGCCGCTTGATCTCTTCGACCACATCATAATAGTCGCCCGTATACTGCTCGATCGTATGGGTATGGATATCGAGATAGAGCACGCCATGCGTGAAGGCGTTCAGGAAGTCCGCATCGTGCGAGATGACCAGCACCGTCTTCTCATACCCGATCAGGAAGCTCGTGAGATGGGCTATCCCTTCGTAGTCAAGATTGTTCGTCGGCTCGTCGAGGAGGAGGATATCTGGATTCTGGATCAGCGCCGAAGCAAGCAAGAGCCGCGCCTGCTGTCCGCCGGAGAATTCATTCATCTTCTTGTCGAGCGCTGGCATGGGGAGATTGACCGCGTCCAAGACTTCGGCAATCAGCTTCGGGAGATTCCACTGCTTCTCGGCAAAAAACTGCGCGAAGAATTCCTCCACGGTGAAGCCGAGCTGATCGCGCGGTATCGTCTGACGTCCGATGGCCACGGTCCCCTGGTGATCGACGGAGACCCGGCCATTCTGCGGCGTGAGTTCTCCCATGATGAGCTTGAAGAGCGAGCTCTTGCCGGCCCCGTTCTGTCCCATGAGCGTCAATTTCGATCCGTTGCGGACCGCGAAGCTCACCTCTTCGAGAATCGGCTTCTTGTGCCCATATTCGAAGGACACTTTTTCAAACCTGAGAACGACATTGTCTTTGGCCATAGCGCAAAAAAGATAGTGCAAACAAAAAAGCCGTTATCCGGCATCAGAGAACATTCTGACACAGAAAAGGGTCGGAAGCAAGCCTTTCCTGTATATATCCAGATTGTCTTGCTTTTGCACTTGACACAAAACACGTTTAGATGTATAATGTTTAGTTAAGTTCTTTGACAGGATTTCCCCTTGGGGGGGTATGGGTTGTGTTTTTCTGTCATGTGCCTTTGCACTGATGCCTCGTTCTTTCGAGGCAACACTCTAGGAGAACATTCATGCATATCCGCACCCTGGCACTCCGCCATCCGACAGCCACGCTCGTATTCCTTTCCGCTATGATTCGCTGCTGCGGATACCAGATCCGCGTCGTCGATCCGGCGCTTCCCGCTCATGCCCTCATGGCACAGAGCTTCTATCGCCTCCGCGATCAAATCTTTGCGGAGAAGTACCAATGGGAAGAGCCGCAAGGTCTCGAACGCGATCGCTATGACCGCGCCGCGAAATTCGTCGTCGTCATCCGTGACGGCCAGGTCGTTGCCGGTTGCCGCATCATTCATCGTTCACTCTTGAACAACCCTCTTCCGATGGAAGAAACACTCGATGAGGCTGGCCGGATGGTGATCAACCCATCTACCGCCGTCGAGATCAGCCGGATGATCAACAGCTCCGGCAGCCGACTCGTCTTCGATGCCCTCCACCTCATGGTACGTCAGTACCTCGAACAAGGCGGCCTCGAAGCTTTTGCCTCGACTCGCCGGGATTATCTCGAGAAGAAGCTCGACCGGAAATTCGGCGCCGAACATTTTCCTCGCCTTTCCGGCAGCATCAAACAGCGGATCGGCAAAGATGGGAAATCCTACGAATTCGTACCGCATCGCATCGTCCTCTGATGATGCGCACCGATACCTCCGCCCCGTTTCAACCTTGATTGATCCGGGGCGCTTTTTTTTCGTCGATACCCGCCCCGCACCACTCTGGTCTAAAAAAAGAAAATCCCTCGCTAGCCATGGCCGGAGAGAGATTAGGTTGGTATCGATTGGCTTCAGTAATACTGAGCCAGACGATCTGCATAGGCCGTATAGAGGCCGACAGCGTAGACATACCACCAGACTGGTGGCAACAACGGAACAATCGGAACTGGATAAAAGATTCGGGCTTTCATGATTTTCTCCTTTCTTGCCCTCGTTGAACTATTGCTAGTATGCTCCAAAAAAAGAGCCCTGTCAATACGGCAGGGCTCTTTTTTATGTATAACAAGCCTCATTCCGGACGTTGAAAGAGTTTTTTTTCGCCGCCCGAGACTTCCGAGGCGATAGCAAGAGAAAAATCTCTTTCAACGTCCGGATACTATCCTCTTTTAGAGATCATTGCCGGAATAGGAGAGATCGAAGCTTTTGTTGATGAGTGGGAAGTCCGGCACGATATCCCGGAGCAGGACATGAGAGAAAATCTGCCAATTGACGAAAGACGTATCACGCACCTTGACGCGGGCGATCTTGCCCGCTGCATCGGTCATGACGAACGTCACGATATCCCCGCGCCACCCCTCGACGATACCGACCGCCATGCGACTCGCCGGAAGCGCCGAGACCTCCACCTTGATCGGCGATATCTCGAATGGCAAGAGCGCGAGCACCTGATTGAGGATACGGAACGATTGATAGACTTCCTTGATACGGACCTGGAAGCGCGCGTGCACGTCTCCGTAGGTTTCGGTCGCGACGGAGAACTGTACCGCCTCATAGGCCGCATACGGGTAATCGACACGGGCATCCATCTCCTTGCCGAGCGCGCGGGCGCCGACACCGATGACGCCGTAGTCATCCGCAATCTCCTTGTCGAGCCGACCAGTCTCCTTGAGACGGTTCAAGAGCGAATCGGAATCCTTGGCGATCTCGATCACTTCCTTGAAATCCGCTTCGAGCAGCGCTAGGTCATCCTGCAGCTCATCGACGAACGCCTCTTCCATATCCCGGCTGACGCCGCCCAAGAGGATCATTCCCCGGAAGAACCGGCTGCCGGAAACGCGTTCATTCCACTGCATGACCCGCTCACGCAGCCGGGCGCCATGGCTCCCGCCGAATGAGAATCCCGTATCGAGCATGATGAAGCCGAGGTCGTTGAAATGATTGGCCAGGCGCTCAAGCTCCGCACAGACCATGCGGATGAGTTTCGCCCGCTCGGAGACCTCCACACCGGTAAGTGTCTCGATCGCCTGGGCGTAGGCGAGCGAATGATGGATCGAGCTGTCTCCTGAAATATGTTCTGCAAGCGACAACGTACCCTCAAGCGGCAATGTTTCAAAAAGCTTTTCGGTTCCCTTGTGCACGTAGCCGAGCTCGGCCTCAAATTTCACGATTTCTTCGCCAAGCGCGCTGAAACGGAAGTGTCCCGGCTCAATGATGCCAGCATGCACCGGTCCGACCGGAATCTGATAGATCCCTTCGCCCTCGACCCCCTGCACCGTCGTGATCGTGTCCTCGGTCGGCAGCGGGAAAGAGGTATTCCACGGAGTGTCCTTGCGGAGCGGATAGAAATCTGCCGGATAGTGCCGATGGAGGATGATGCGGTTCGGCGCCGGATGGCCGACCGGCTCGAGGCCGAACATACTCTTGATCTCCTGCTCGTAGAGAGAGAAGCTCTGGCTCACGAAGACGAGCGATGGGAATGAGAGCGCATAGCGGTCGACATCGATCTCGATCGCCACGAGGACGGATTCTTTGGGCAGACCGAATATGTAGCGGATGACGAAATCCCGCCCTGCCTGGCGCTCATCGGTCGCCACGACGGTCTTGAGATCGAAGCCATGATCAGCCAGAAGACTCTTGACGGTACCGAGCAGGACTTCCTGCGGCACGGTCACCACGTACAGGTTGGATTCCTGCTTCGAAGGGAAGCGGTCGAGGCCGAAACGGGAGAGCAGTGCTTGCATAGGATTCGAAATGCGAAAGGATTATTGGAGATTCACCATATCGGCCGCTCCGGAGAGGATAGCCATGATCGGCTCGGGTACAGAGAAGCTCAGGAACAGATACACGGCTGCCAATGCGAGGAGCGGCAGCACAGTCAGCTGATTCGCTTCGCCTCGTTCGATACCGGCAGGCAACGGCCCGAAAAGCATCGGCGAGACATGTCGGAAAAATCCATAGAAGGCCAGAGACAGAGCGAGCAGCGCGGCGATCATGACCGGGAGATGCGCTTCGACACCACCCGAAAGGATGAGGAATTTCGAGAAGAACATACCGAAAGGCGGCAGTCCGGAAATCGCGAGGAATCCCCCGAGGAAGAGGACGCCCGTCACCGGCAGCGCCCGGATGACACCGGACACGTGCTCGAATTTCGTCGAGCTGAAACGGAGCAGGATATTGCCCGCCGCAAGGAAGAGGAAAACTTTCGTCAGCGCGTGGTAGAGGACGTGGAAGAAAGCCGCCAGCGTGGCGACGCCCCCGAAACCGATACCGAGCGCGATCACACCCATATGTTCGATGCTCGAGTAGGCGAGCAGACGCTTGTAGTTGCGCTGGGTAAAGATGATGAGCGAGGCCAGCACGATGGACGCGAGACCGAAATACATGAAGAGCGCTGACGTGAATTCCATGGTACCGACCGAGAGATCGACCAGGCCTTTGAAACGCAGGAGCGAAATAAGGGCGACGTTCAGGAGGACGCCCGAGAGCAGCGCGGAGATCGGAGATGGAGCTTTGCCATGAGCATCCGGCAGCCAGGTATGCATCGGCACCAGACCGACCTTGGTCCCGTAGCCGACCAGCACGAAGAGGAAGGCGACCTTGGCGACCATCGGATTGAAATCCGGAGCCGCGGCGCGGAGATCCGCCCAGGTCATGATGCTCCCCTCGACGAATTCATTCGGCAGCGAGAGGAAGAGCAGCGTGCCGAGGAATCCGATCAGGAGGCCGAGCGAATTGATGATGAGATATTTCCAGGCGGCTTCAGTCGCGGTCGCCTTGTTGTAGAAACTGATCAGGAAGGCGGTCGAGAGCGTCGTCGCTTCGATAGCGATCCACATGAGCACCGGGTTGGCAGCGCTCGACGCGAGGAGCATCGCGAAGAGGAAGAGCTCGAAGAGGATGAAGAACTGCTTCACGCGGCGCGGCCCGATGATCTCCTTCGCCACTTCATGCCGGAGATAGCCGACGGCGTAGAAAGACACGAAGAGCCCGACGGTCGATATGATCAGGGAGAGCAGTGCGGACAGGGCGTCGAGCGAGAGGTATTTCCCGGCCGATATCGTCATGCCTGACTCGAAAGTCATGAGCAGATCGATGCAGAGCAAGGCGCCGATGACGGCCGCGGCCTGTACGGTCCGCTCAATGAGGCGTGTCTGGGACGGCTTGAGCGACAGGAGGAAAATAGCAGCCAAGAGCGGAGTAGCGATGAGATAGACCAGCAGCATAGGAGCAATCGTTTATTCAGTAAGGCGTTTCATATCGGCGGTCGAGAGCGTGCCGAACTGGCGATAGATCATGCTCATGAAGGCCGAGGCGATCACCATCCAGATGATGATATCGAATATCGATCCGATCTCGAGCGGCAGCGGATGGCGCAGACCGAAGAACGCCGCGAAGAGCACGATGCTATTCTCGAGCGAGAGCATGCCGACCATCTGCGTGAAGACGCCGCGCCGATTGATGAGGAGAAAGATCGAGATGAAGACGAGCGCGATATTGAGCGCCACGGAGACAAATGCCTGCGGATAGAGAGCGGAGAGCGGCAGGAAGACTTTGGAAAATGAAAACATGACGAGACCGGTCAGCACGAAGAGCGTGAGCGGCGTGTTCAGATAATTTGTCGCGCTCGAGACGCCGGCAAGATTGCGGATCACCTGGTTAAAAAAAATCGGCGCGATAATCGCCTTGACGAGGAGTGTGATCGCCCCGACGACCATCAGGCTCGACTCGTCCCCGATGAAACCGAGGAAAAACAACGTCCCAGCCACCGCAAACGACTGGAGCGCGTAGAGACGGACCAGTGTACGGGAACGCCTCACGAGATGCATGAACACCGCCGCGAGGAACGCGATGATATCAAGCAGGAAGAATATCTCAAAAAAGTTTTCAGACATAGGCGCCAACATAAATGCCGATAGCGATGACCGACAGGATGAATGAAGTGAACAGGACATCCGGGAGACGGAAGAGGCGGAACTTGGCCATGAGCGATTCGATGCAGGCGATGGCGATAGCAAAGAGGGTCGCCTTGGCCAGGAAAACCGGAAGCGCGACGAGCAGGAGCCGGTTCAGATCGAGCTCAGCGACCGTACCCCACGGGAAGAAGAGGTTCGCCCCAAGCGCGATGAAAATCATCAGCTTGTTGGCCGCGGCCCACTCCAAGAGTGCGAGGCGCTTGCCCGACAGATCGAGGATCATCGCCTCGTGGATCATAGTGAGCTCGAGATGCGTCGCCGGATTATCAAACGGGAAACGGGCGTTTTCGGCCAAGAGCACCAGGAAGAATCCGATGAAAGCGATCAGAAGCGGCAGGAGCACCGGCAGCGGCAGCGAGCCCAGCCCGGCGACCATCTCCGTCACACTCCCCGTCTGCGCGGCGATCGATACGGTGAGGAGCGAGAAGAACAATCCGCCTTCGGCCAGCGCCGAGACCATCATCTCGCGGCTCGAGCCGAATCCGCCAAACGCGCTCCCCTGGTCCATACCGATGAGGACGAGGAGAAAGGTCGAGAGAGCGAACAAGTAGACGATGACGATGAAATCAGAGACTGGTGCCAGCGTGAAGATCCACTCCCCGAGAGCGATCTCCGTCGGGAGCGATGTGATGAGCGGCACGGCAGCCCCGATGAGGACGGTGATCGAAAAGATGACGATCGGGAAATACCGGGTCACCCACGAAGCCTCGCTCGAGATCACTTCGTCTTTCTGGAAGAGCTTCCACAGATCCCGATACGGCTGCAGTACATCCGCGCCGACCCGGTTCTGCAGGACCGCTTTGACCTTGCGGATCACGCCGATCAGGAGCGGTGAGAGCGCCGGGACCGCTATGAGCTGGAGAATGAAGAAAAGGGTATTCATAGGATTAGCGCGCCGTAAGGATAAGCAGTACCACGAGCGTCACGAAGACATAGAACATGTAGACATTCACATTGCCGCCCTGGACTTGTTTCGCGCGATCAGACAGGAATCCGAGTGCCCGCGCCACCGGCTGGAAGATATAGTGCCGATAGACATCGAAGAAATCCGTCTTGACGCTGTGCATCGAAGTGAAATATCGTGTCTCGGCGTCGCTGTATTCGATAGCCGTCTGCTTGGTCGGACGCAGGATGCCGCTGAATATCGTCATGAGCGAACGAGAGAAGCTCGTCGACGTGATCTGCATCTTCCCGGAGAGCGGCATACCGCAATCCCAGGTCGGAGCGATGACAACCGTACGCTTGCGAGTCAGCCAACCGACGACCGCACCGAGCACCGCGATGAAGACCAAGAGAGCGATCGCGGTCCCATGCACCGGCAGAATACCGGAGAAATTCTCGCTCATCCCTATGAAACGGAGATACGGGAAGACCAGATCGGTCCCGCCGCCGAAGACCAGGCTGGCGATGATACCGACCAGGAAGGACACGACGAGCGGTGCGCCGATACCGAGCACGAGGGTGAGTAGGGCGAGCACGGCCATCGGCAGGTGCGTCAGCCAGGATTTCTTCTCGCGATGAGCCAGTACCTCCGCTTCGAGCTCGCGCGGGCGGCCGAGAAAGGTCACACCGAAAACCTTGGCGAAACACGCCATCGCCAATCCCCCGGTAAACGCCAGGCTGGCGATACTCGCCAGGAAAGTCAGTTTCACGAGCAGGCTGGAAGCGGCGATACCGACGAACAACGACTGGAAAATCAGCCATTCACTCGCGAATCCGTTGAACGGCGGGAACGCCGAGATAGCCATCGAACCGATCAAGAAGAAGAAGGCTGAATACGGGAGCACACGGATAAGTCCGCCGTAGGCCTCCATATTGCGCGTGCCGGTCGCCGAGACGACGGATCCGGCTGCCAAGAAGAGCAGCGACTTGAAGAACGCATGATTGACGGTATGAAACAGCGCGGCGGCGAGAGCGAAGACGAAGAAATCCTGCAGGCCGTAATTCATGAAGACCAGCGCCGAACCGACACCAAGCAGGATGATACCGATATTTTCGATGCTCGAGTAGGCTAAAAGACGTTTAATATCGTTTTCAGAAAGTGCGTAGAGGACACCCAAGAGTGATGAGATCGCTCCGAGCACGAGTATGACCAGCCCCCACTCAAGCGGCGCGCCTGGGAAAAAATCGAAAAAGAAACGGATGATCATGAATATCGCTGTCTTAATCATCACACCCGACATGAGTGCTGAGACATGCGACGGAGTGGCCGGATGCGCTTCCGGCAGCCAGATATGCAGCGGGATGATGCCCGCTTTGGTCCCGAAACCGATAAGCACCGCGGCATACATCACGCTCTGCCAGAAGACCGAAAGCGTCATACCCTGGGCGCGCCACATATCGAAATCAAAAGAGCCGGTCGACTGGTAGGCGAGGAAGAGCGCGAGCGCGACGAAGATCGTCCCGAGCTGCGTCATGAGCAGATACAAGAATCCGGCCCGTACATTGCGAGTCTCATTCCGATCGAAGACGACCAAGAAATACGAGGCGAGTGACATGAGCTCCCACGCAAAGAGGAAGAACAATCCGTGATTCGCCGAAATAGTCAGCACCATGCCAAGCAGGAACAGATTGTAGAAAAAACCGAAAGGACCGAGCGCGTACTTGCCGATGAAATGCTTCTGATAGGAGATACCGAAGAGCGAAGCCAGCGCGGCGATAGTACCGATCAGACCAAGAAAAAAGGCGGACAGCCCGTCGATGCGGAATGAGAACTCGACACCCGGAAACGGAAGAGGATAGGTAAGTGACTTCCCTTCACCGTCGAGGAACACGCCCGCCGCGAATGCGACCAGGAGCGCCGAGGCGAGAAAAGCGCCACCATGCGCCACAAGATTCGCTCCACGTCCACCATCGCGCAGCTGCCAGCCGGCCAAGAGCGACAAAGCCGCCGACCCGAGATAGATGGCGATGATGATCTGCAAGGTTTCTATCTGAAAAAGAGTTTCCATAGGCTATCAACGCTTCTCGCTATCAACGGATATCTGACCCTCTTCCATCGCCCGAAACATCCGGAGAAGCGAAGCGAGTATCTGCCGAGGAGACGGAGGATCTCCTGGAATCTTCCAATCGACCGGTACGACTTCTTCCACAGCGTTCATGACGGCGTATGAATCCTTGAACACGCTCCCATCGATGGCGCCATCGCCGAGGGCCACGACCAATCGCGGTGTCGGCATCGCCTCATACGTATGCCGGAGACCCTGTACCATATTGCGCGATACCGGACCAGACACGAACAAAGCATCCGCATGCCGCGGCGAAGCGACGAAACGGATACCGAAGCGCTCGATATCATAATAGGCGTTTGAAAGCGCTGTCAACTCCTGTTCCTCGGCATTGGATGATCCGGCCGCGACCGAACGGATCGCAAACGATCCATGGAACAGCTTCTTGACCGACGAGGATACTTCGAGGCCGAGGGTCTCTACCGGTATCTGATCCAATTCTTCCGGAGCTATCGCCAGACGTGGGGTCTTGCGGATCTTATTCAGCATCTGAAACATAGGCATCTACTACCAAATCATTCACAAAGAAAAACGACCGATATCTCCCTCTCGGATACCAGATTATCTTACACCTCCCGTTTTTTTTGTCAAAAATGCCGAACCGACCGAAAATAGCCCTACTGCCCCCCGGATTTCGGCGCTTTCTCACCCCGACGCTCTTTCATGACATGCCACACGGCGGGCATAAACGATACCACGATAATAGCCAGAATCACTGGCAACAAGTACCGATCGACGTCGCTGATCAGATTGCCGAACAGGTATCCTCCGAGCACCAGCCCGACCGTCCACACCAGTCCGCCGATGATATTGTAGGCAAGAAACGTCCGATAGCGCATCTTGGCCACTCCCGCCACAATCGGAGCGAAAGTCCGGACTATCGGGATGAACCGGGCCAGAGCGATTGTCTTGGCGCCGTGCTCCTCATAAAAAGCCTGTGCCCGATAGACGTGCTGTTTCCTGAACAGCAGCGAATCTTCACGGTCAAACAGTTTCGGGCCGACTTTCTCACCGAACCAGTAACCGGCCATATTGCCGGTGATAGCCGCTACCGCAATCGTGGCGATCAGGGCTTCAGGAGAAAAGAATCCCTGCGCCGCGAGCAAGCCAGCCACAAACAGCAGGCTATCCCCCGGAAAAAAGAATCCCAAGAACAAACCCGTCTCAGCAAATACGATGAGAAAGAGTCCGATAAGACCGACCGTCTGAATGAGCGCAACGAGATCGACGCCGAAGTATTCCATAAGACAAAATGTTCCGTATAATACGCTATTTACTCTTACCGACAATCACCCGTTCACCTTCGGTTACCCCCGAGAGCACCTCGATCGTCCCATCATCCCCCTCTACCCCGATGGTGACCTGACGACGCTCCGATTCGGTATCATTCAAGGCGATTTCCACAAAAGATCGGCTTCCATCCCGGATAAGAGCCCGATACGGTATGGAGAGTACCTGTGTGCGCTCGGAGATACGGATATCGATATCAGCACTCATTCCTTCTTTGAGACGGTCATCCTGGCTTTCGAGCGACAACGTAATCGTATAGTAGATGACGTCCTGGATGACATTGGCCGCCTTATCGATCGATGCGACCGTCGCTTCGAAGACATCATCAGCCGACAAAGCATCAAACGTAATCGAGGCCGGCTTGCCGACCGCGACTGACGCGATATCCGCCTCCGGCACATCCGCCTCGATAATAGCGGCTCCCGGACCAGAAATACGACCGATCAATTTCCCAGCCAGTATCGTCTCTCCGACACGCACATCAAGCTTCGACAACACGCCATCCATCGGCGCGATGACCCGGCTCTGGTCGATCTGCGCGGCTACCGTCCGCACGCTCTCCCGTGCCTGCTTCGTCGTCAGCTTCTTCACAGCGCGCTCTTCCGGTTTGAGATCATCCCAGCTGCGATGTGCGAGCTTTTCGTTCTCTTCGGCGATAGACAGTGCCACCTGAGTCTTTCTGAGCTCGGATTGCAGCACCGCGGTATCGAGCACCGCGATCACATCGCCAGCCCGCACCGATTCCCCCTCTTCGAAGAAAATCTTCTCGATCGTTCCCAGAGACAAGAAGGAGATATCGGCGTATGTGGTCGGACGAAGCGTACCAACCACCGAAACAGTCTCCAATACGTCGCTTCGGCCGATCGTCTCGGTCGTCCAGAGAGCTGCTGGCGTCCGATGACTCCACCAGTACCACCCGCCAATCCCCGCCACTACCAGGACTGCCAGCAGCCATTTTTTCTTACCTAAAAACATATCGTGTGTCTTATTTTCGTCTTCCTTTAGAGCAATCCTGGCTGCTTCATCACCGCATCCATCGCCTTGTTCGCTTCCGCATCCGCTACCTGATTGCGTTCACGCGGCACATGGACGAACTCGACCTTGCCGAAATCGAGCATCAGATTCCATACCGAGAGGAACAACGGCTGCAGCTTCTCGTTTTCGATCTTGTATTCGTGCTTGAGCTGCCGGCAGGCCAGCTCGCTATCCATGCGCACTTCGACTCCGGTCTTTTTGGCCCGCTCTTTGCCGAGGAGAGATTTCACTTTCTTCAGCGCCGAAACGATAGCCGCATACTCGGCTTCATTGTTGGTCTTCGTACCCAAAAACTCCCCATACCGCTTATCCAGGGTCTCGATATACACGCCGAGAGCCGACGGTCCGGGATTTCCCCGAGAGCCGCCGTCCGTATAGAGAATAATCTTTTCCATAATGTCCCTATACTATCATGTCCAGCACGGTTTTCATAACAAATATCGGTATCTCGAAAAAAGCCTGGGGTGCGAGAAAGATTTTTTCGATGCACTACGCTTCCGAGCGCGTACAGCAAGAAAAAAATTTCTCGCACCCCAGGATTTTTTCACGCTATTCATAATTCCAAGATCAATAACACAGAGGCCCTCGCCCAGCCAGCAAATTTTTCCTTCACTATCGCCTCAGAAGTCTCGGGCTTCAGGAAAAACTTCTGGCTGGATGAGGGCCGGCGACACAATAACGACCGCAGTAAAAAAAGACTGCCCAAGGTTCTGGGCAGTCATGTCTTCTGGAAGATTTTCTTCCACAGCACGCCTGGGTCAGCGACACAGAGCTGCATCGGAGACACGGTATACTGCTCGCGATACTGCAATACTTCGTTCGAAGCAAACCGGATAAGGAAACTCCGGCTCGATACTCGAGCGAACAGAAGCGAGAGCGAATCATCCGGCAGGATGATATTACTACACCATTCGTGCTCCTCACCCTGTCTTTCCGAACCGTCATCCCATCCATCCGGATCACGCATCGATACCGCTACTTTATACAGTGTGTTCTGTCTCGAGGAGACATCCTTCACGACCGTACCGAGTCTCCAGCAGGTCGAGGTTATCCGCACACCGATACAGACGCAGACCACCTGTTTGGGTCGAAACAGCATGTTAGGCTCCCTTCTTGCAAAGATCAATCAATTTGAGCTGAATGGATGTCCGTCCATTCCACGTATTCTCTTCCAAGTTGAAAACCGCGTCAAATCGGTCCCCGGGAACGATATCTGGGAAGCGTTCCCCGAGAGAGAAGCCGATAGCATCAAATACTTTCGACCCATCTGCCGAAGCCAGCGCCAATTTGAGGTGTTTATTACCTGCTCCGACAAAGCGAGCCTGCTTCACCAGCATATCTGCCAGATGGAAGACCGGCTCGGGATTACCTTCTCCGAAGGGAGCGAAGCGCGCGATATCTGTCACCAACTCAGGCACGATATCGGCCGGATCAAGCGATAGGTCGATCCAGAGTTCCGGCTCCGTGACGGTATCCTGAAGCGCTTTTTCTACCAATGTGTTGAAACGTTCATAAAAAGCATCTAGATGCTCATTCTTGATAGTCATGCCGGCTGCCTGCGCATGCCCGCCGAATTTGACCAGAAGATCAGCGCACTGCTCGATCGCTTCGATGACACTGAATTCGGGGATGCTCCGAAATGATCCCATACTTTCCGTCTCCCCCCGATAGAGAACGCAGGTCGGCTTGCGATACGTACTCGCGACCCGGCCAGCAATCAGTCCGACAATACCGAAGGGATATTCTTTTCCGACCGCGAAAATAAATTTCTTATCCTGGTATTGCTCCTGCGCCAGCTTCTTGACCTGATCGGTCGCCGCCGTAGAGATCTTCTGACGAGCGACGTTATGCGCCTCGAGTTCCAACGCGAGTACCCGAGCCTTCACAGCATCGCGCTCCATGAGCAGCTCGTGGGCCAGCATGGCATGAGCCATACGCGACGCGGCATTGATGCGCGGTGCGATCTGGAAGCCGATATCGCGCGCGGTCGGCTGCTTCTCCTCATCGATACCCATCTTGCCGACCTGAAACATCTCCTGAAATCCGACTCGGCGGGTCCGCGACAGAACGATCAGCCCATACTTCACCAAGACCCGATTCTCCCCGACGAGCGGCATGACATCAGCGACTGTGCCGGTCGCTACGACATCCAAGAGCCATTTGAGTTCTTCTTCGCGTTCCGGTGCGAAACGACGGAAGAGCGCCTGCGCGACTTTGAAAGCCGTCCCAGCGCCGCAGAGATCATGAAAAGGGTAGGTCTCGCCGCGAAGCTTCGGGTTGATGATAGCGACGGCGGCGGGCAATGTTTCCGGCACATGATGATGGTCGACGATGATTACCTCGAGACCGAGCTCGTTCGCCCGATCTATCTCCGCATGATTCATCATGCCGCAATCAAGCGTCATCATGAGCCGCACTCCCTGTTCGACAAAAAAATCGAGTGCTCGTTCATTCAGACCGTGTCCCTCAGTATCTTTTTTCGGTATATAGACCACTACCCGGCAGCCGAGCGCCTCAAGTGCCTCACGCATCACGACCGATGAGGTTACGCCGTCGGCATCGTAATCACCGAAAATACCGATCGTTTCTCCCTCTTTGAGTGCAGCACCGATCCGATCGATTGCCCGATCCATCTGGGAAAACAAAAACGGATCATGTAGGTCACGTCCGTAATGAGGAGCAAAAAAACGCTCCCGATCGTTTTCATCGGCATACCCTCTCGCGTCCAGCAACAGTTTGATGACAGGATGACCTGCCCCCGCAAGCGGCCGGCGCTCACGGATGCGGTATTTCCATAAAGCCATAATTTCCTCAGGCAGTCCGAATTAATCGATTGCCAGCTCAGCATCGAACTGCTTCTTCTCAAGACTCCGCAGACGAAGAGAGAGCACCCAGCGCCCGCCGTCCGGCGTATTGAAATTCTCATCCAGTCCCAGGTCCTTGAGCAAGCGCTCGGCATCGAGACTATGCGGATCGATATTCACAACGTATGTCTTGTTCTCCAGAATATTCTTGACTCGCTGCAGCGCCTCTATCGGCGATACCATGCCCTGCACGATGAAATCATCCACCTTGAGCTCCCGCGCACGCGACTCATCCTCTTCCCGACCGAGATGCGAGAGAAAGATGATCGGCACGCTGCCGGTCGTCACATTCTTCCGCAGCGTCTCCACGAGCTGAAATCCATCCATACGCGGCATAATAATGCCGGACAGGATGATATCCGGGACGATCTGATTCGCCATCTCCAGGCCTTCGAGACCGTCATTCGCCTCGCGGACATCGAACTCAGCTTGACGGAAGATCTCGGCGTACAAGCTGCGGACTTCCACATTATCGTCTACGAGCAGCACTTTTTTTGGATTCGTCATACGGTCAGGAAACACGAAATTATCTGTGCGGATATCAGGAGCAGTATAGCATATCACCAAGACACACCGCGGGCCGTTCTTCCTCCCTAACGAGCGGATTTCTTAAGCTGACTGATCAATGCCTTTTCCGCATGAGAAAGTTTTTTCGGCACGACGAGCTTCACAGTGACCAGATGATCCCCCTGTCCGTAGCGGCCGAGATGTGGGATACCCTTGCCGCGGATCCGGAAGACCTCCCCTGGCTGGGTACCCGCCGGAACCTTCATGGAAACCGGACCATCGATGGTTGCGACCGAAACCTTATCGCCCAGCACAGCCTCCGGATAACTGATCTCTATCGTCGAATAGATATCGTCTCCGCGCCGCATCCACTGCGCATGAGTCCGGACATGTACCACGACGAATAGATCGCCAGCCGGCGCGCCCGATTCCCCCGCAGCACCATGACCCGGTAATGAGAGTGCCTGCCCATCCTGGATGCCCGCTGGGATATCGATACCGATGTTCTCTTCCTGCTGCGCCCGGCCTTCGCCCCGACACTGACGGCACGCTTCTGTATATGTCTTTCCTTTGCCGCGACACGTATCGCACGCTACGGCCTGCTCGATGACTCCGAAGATGCTGCGGACATGTTTCTTGACCTGTCCGTGGCCGCCGCAGGCCTTGCAGGATTCTTCCTTGGATCCAGGCTCTCCTCCGGTGCTCCGGCAGTGTTCGCAGGCCGCCAGCTTCCTGAGCGACACTTCCTTGTGCGCCCCCTTCACCATTTCCTCGAATGAAATCTCAACATCGACCTGGATATCTGATCCAGCCCGCGCCCGACTGCCCTGCCTCGCACCGCCGAAAATATCTGAAAAGATATCTTCAAAACCGCCACCTCCGAAATCGAAATGTACATTGCCATTCGCTCCACCAAACTGGCTGAAATCCCAGCCCGAGGCTGGTCCGCCTTGGGAGGAGAATCCGCCTGAACCATTGGCTGTCCGGCCGAACTGATCGTACTGCGCACGCTTCGTCGGATCCGAGAGGACACTGTAGGCCTCATTAATCTCTTTGAATCTCGCTTCGTCCCCTCCTGATTTGTCCGGATGATGCTGATGCGCCAGCTTCCGAAAAGCCTTCTTGATATCATCCTGCGATGCCGATTTCCCCACGCCAAGGAGATCATAATAATTCTGAGCCATAAGAAATACATGTTTGGAAATACACGCTCCAGGATACCTGAAAAATAAAAAGTTAGCAATCAAAACAATTGAGTGCTAACCAGACAGCCAGATCCGTTTCGCACGGAGCGGAATCCGCTCGGCCGCTATCGTTCCATCCGATCCTGCAGGGCCGCATGCCGACTGATCTCGATCCAACGCCATGACCGGAACAATCCGATACAGAGCGCCGCCACGAAGCTCCAGAGTGAGAACAGGATAAGCGCCAGCGGCCAGACCGTCAGGAAAAAAAGAAGCGCGATGAACACCGGTAGGGTCCGATCCGGTATCCGCTCCTGCATCCGGCTCCCTTCGACGATCGCGAAGATCTTCTTCTCAAGCACCTCGGCGAACAGCGCCGAAACCTGCTCATCTCCGCTGACCGTACGTCCCGCCAATTCGCCCAGCTGCTGGCGCCCCGATGCAAGAGAGCTCTCCTCCGCTGCTCCGCGCACGAGTGTCAGGGCATCACCGGTAAATTCGATATTGATGCCCTGCTCACGCAATCGCCCCACCTGATCGTTCAGCTGCTCAAATTGCAGTGTTTCATCTGAAGTATTCAAAAAAGAAAGTCCGCTGAGTGATCGGAGATACTCATCGACCGTTCGGCTATCCTGGCCGAGCTCGGCCAGCTCAGGCTGGACATATCCGACCAGCGTCGCCATCTTCTCGACGGTCCCGGCCCGCAGCTCGAAACGCGAGACGAGATCCTCCCACGACAGCGTCCGGATGGAGAGGAAATACCCGATGGAAATCAGGATCGAGAAACCGAGCACTCCCATCTGTTTCGCGACGGCGAAGGAGCGCCCCGAAGAGAACGAGAGTCGGTCCTCCGTCTCCCGAGATACTTCTCTCGCTGCCGCCCACCAGCAGAAGACGGCCACGAGAAGCCCAGCATACGCGCGCGCATCGAATCCCCAGAAAAGCACTGGCAGGACAATACATCCGATACCGACCCACAGAGCCGCCGGTTCCCTCCAGAGGAGCAGTCCGACCAGCACCCAGGAAAACAGGGCGGATGCGGCCAAGAGCGCTTTCAGGATCGCCACACTCTCCGGCTGAGCGATCGATACCCGGAAAAGCGTCCAAAAGAGCACAGAAATTCCACCCAAGAGGATCAGGTGTCCGATCACCAGCCGCTGCCGTCGTGTCAGCTGTATACCGTTCATGTGTATTAAATAGCTATCTTAGAGGCCATGAGCGGCCTTGTTCCGCACATGCTCCTCAAACGTCACAGAGAATACAGTCTCTCCCGTCTTCGGATCGCTCAAGAAATAGAAATATGAATTCTTGGCGGGGTTCAGTACCGCCTTGATCGATGACAGACCCGGATTAGCGATCGGCCCCGGCGGCAATCCCTTGTTCACATAGGTATTGTACGGGGAATCTGTCCGCGTTTCTTCGAAGGTATGCTGTACTTTGTTCTTCCCGAGGATGTATTTCACGGTCGCATCACTCTGCAACGGATGATCGAGAGCCAAGCGACGCAGGAACAGATCAGCCACCAGAGCGCGGTCCTGATCGCTCCGCACTTCCGTCTCTACGATACTGGACAGCACCAGCGCCGCATAGGCATCCTTCGATGTACGAGAGGCAAAGAGCGGCCACGCCTTACGCTCAAACGTCGCCAGCATACTGCGCGTGATATCCAAAGCATCGGCCTTCCGGTCAAAGCGGTACGTGTCAGGAAAGAGGAATCCTTCAAGACTACCCCCAGGAGGCAGGAGGCTAAGAAATGAGAACTCCGATCGCCAAGCGGATGCGGGAGCCAGCCCTTGTTCGAGGAAATCATCACCCGGAAGCCCGACCTGCGTCAGCCTATCTGCCATCTGCTGCAGTGTGAATCCCTCCGGGAAAGTTACCTGGATATCCGGCGATACGACCTGACCGGTCGAAAGTCGGACGACGATATCCTGCGCGGCCAGATTCCCCGATAAACGGTATTCACCTGCGACCAGGCTATTGAGCTTCTTCTGACGGGCGAGCGCATAGAGAAATCCGAAACGATTCCGGACGATACCCTGCTCTTCGAGATGCGTCGCAACGACCAGCGCATCCTCGCCTCTCAGGAGCACGAAAGACTGTTCCTTCGGCTGCGGACCATGCTGTGCCGACCAGCTCTCCAGAAGTGCGATAACAACGACCGACGACACCGTCATGACGAAAATGACTATCAGGAAGAATTTTCGCATAGATACGCGCTCTAAAATGATTTCAGAATCAATGGGATGAATATGAAGCCAGGGAACTCTTCTTTGTAGAGCTCCTCCTCGCTCCGCTTCTCAAAATAGCAGAGATGGTTCCGTATCGGCAGCACCATCTTGCCCGACAGAGCTAGCTGTTGCTGGAACGAGAGCGGCATATCTTCAGCCGAAGCCGTCACGAGTATGCGATCGAAGGGTGCTGCATCCGGATATCCTTCCTTCCCCTCTCCGAGCAGACATTCGACCCGGCCGGTCTTGATGAAATCGAACTTCTCCAGATTGGACTGCCCCCGGGCATGCATCTCATCGAGACCCTCAAATGCCACGATTTTCCCCTGATCGCCGACGACGTAGGCGAGCAGACCGGTGACCCATCCGGAACCGCTCCCGATCGTCAGGATACGCTGCCCCGCCTTCGGCTCAAGCAGCTCGAGCATCACCGCGACCGTACTCGGCTGCGGGCCCATCTGTCCATGTCCGATCGGCAGCGGAATATCGGCATCGGCTTCGTCCTCGAATTCAGGCGGCAAAAAATCCGCTCGAGTCACCGACTCGAAAGCTTCTACCAGCGTATCAGAACGCAAATACCCGTTTTGTTTGAGTGTTTCGACCAGAGGGGTCATAACCGCTAGATCTTACGCGAGTCCCCGCATCAGAGGGCGCTCGCTGGGCCGCTTATACGCCGATGACCTGGATATAGACATCGCGCTTGCGCGACCCGTCGAACTCCACCGCAAAAATATTCTGCTTTTCTGTCAGAAACAATTTTCCTTTCTCGATCGGCAGCGTTTCGCTGTTGCCGAGCAGTATCGCCTTGCAATGCGAATGCCCGTTGCTGCGCCCATCGGAAGTGCTATCCCGCTTCAGTTCGAACAGATCATGAGAGTACTGGTCATCCACCGGAACGATTTTGTAGAGCACACGCATGAAATCCTGCAGGAGCATCGACTCGTTGTGATTGATAGCCACACCCATCGTCGTATGCGGCACATAGATAAGCACCTGACCCTCACGTATGCCTGAACGATCGACGATTTCCTGCACCCGATCGGTGATATCCATGAACTGGATCTGCGTCTTGCTCTCCAGATCGATCTGCTCCCTATGAATTTTCATATTTGATTTTTTGGTGAATCCTCCCCTCTGCTCCGACTAGGCTGCGGCTTCGAGCTCGGCCTTCATCTTGTCTTTCTGCTGGACACCGATGAATTCCTTGACGACCTGGCCGCCCTTGAAGATCTTCAGCGCCGGAATCGACATGATGCCATACTTCTGTGCCAATGCCGGATGCTCATCCACGTTCAGCTTGGCGATCTTGGCGGTCGTCACCTCGGCAGTCAACTCATCGATCACCGGTCCCATCATCTGGCACGGTCCACACCACGGGGCCCAAAAATCCACCAGCACCGGCTTATCGCTCTTCAATACTTCTGTCTCAAAATTAAGTTCGGTCAGTTCCATGGCCATAGGTTCCATGACAATGATTACCCTTCCAGTATACCCCGGTTTCCCGGTTTTTTCAAAAAAAAGAAACCATCCAGCGGATGGTTTCTCATCATATCCGATAGTCCGATCGAACGCTTAATTCTTGAGAATCGCGAGAAACGCCTCTCCCGGAATAGGCACCTTCCCCTGCCCGAGCTCTTTGGCCTTCTTCTTGCCGCGCTTCTGCTTCTCGAGAAGCTTCTTCTTGCGTGAAAAATCGCCGCCATACATATAGCCGGTCACGTCTTTCCGATAGGCGGAAATCGTCGCACGGGCGATGACTTTGCTGCCGATCGCCGCCTGGATAGCGACCGCGAAGTTCTGCCGCTGGATGACCTCCTTGAGCTTCTCGACGACTCGCTTGCCTTCGTCGTACGCCAGCCGCTTCGGCACCATACGGGAAAACGCATCGATCCGGTCTCCGGCTACCAGGATATCAAGCCGTTCGACATCGCTCTCGCGATAGCCGATACCTTCGTAGTTCATCGAAGCATAGCCCTGCGTGGCGCTCTTGAGATCATCATGGAAACTGACGATGACATCCATAAGCGGTGCCTCGAAGGAAAGCAGTACCCGCTCCTCATCGATATATTCTGTATTCTTATACACCGAACGGATCCGCTGCGAGAGATTCATGACATTGCCGAGAAACTCGCTCGGGGTCACGATCGACAGTGACACGTACGGCTCATAGATCATCTCGATACCGGACGGGTCCGGCAGAGCGGACGGCGAATACATCGGGATGCGCTCCTCGCGTCCCATCATCTTGATCTCGTAGACCACCGACGGCGTCGTGATGGTCGGCTCCATATCGAATTCGCGCCGCAACCGCTCCTGGATGATTTCCAGATGGAGGAGTCCGAGGAACCCGCAGCGGAATCCGCGGCCGAGCGCTTCGTTCGATTCCGGTTCGAAGACGAAAGCGGCATCATTCAGCTTGAGCTTCTCAAGGGCATCACGCATGAGACTATACTCGTCACCATCCACCGGATAGAGACTCGCGTAGACCGCCGGCTTGATCTCTCGATAGCCCGGCAGCATCTCGATCGTGATCGGCTCGCGATCCTTCGGCTTCCACGTGATCGTATCGCCGACCCGGCAGTGTGCCACTTCCTTGAGTCCGGTCGCGATATAACCGATCGTCCCCGCCTCGAGCACCTCCGTCGCCACCAGATTCGGCTTGAACATCCCGACCTCGACCGTCACGCTCTCATGACCCGTCCCGAGCATATGGAGCACATCATCGCGTCGCACGCTGCCGTCGACTACTTTCACATAGGCCACCACGCCCTTGTAGGTATTGTAGACAGAATCGAAGATCAGCGCCCGCAGCTTCCCATCGACGGCGCCGACCGGCGCTGGTACCCGCTCGATGACGCGCTCGAGCACCGCCTGCACACCGACGCCGCTCTTGCCGCTCGCCTCGAGGATATCGTCTTCGGCACACCCCAATACATGGATAATCTCTTTCTTCGTCTTCTCGACCTGGGCATTGGGCAGATCGATCTTGTTGACGACCGGAATAATCTCCAGTCCCTGTTCGATCGCTAGGTAGAGATTGGCCAGCGTCTGCGCCTGGACCCCCTTGGTCGCATCGACCAGGAGTATCGCCCCTTCGACCGCCGCGAGCGAACGCGAAACCTCATAATGAAAATCGACGTGCCCCGGCGTGTCGATCAGATTGAGCAAGAACTCCGTCTCCGGCTCCCGCGATCCGTCCGGCTCTGGCAAGGCATAGCGGTAGCGCATCTGGACCGGCTGAAGCTTGATGGTGATGCCGCGCTCCCGCTCGAGATCCATCTGATCGAGCAGCTGCTCTTTCATTTTCCGGTCCTCGACCGTATGTGTGAGCTCAATCAAACGATCGGCCAGGGTACTCTTCCCGTGGTCGATATGGGCGATGATGCAGAAATTGCGGATATGATCCTGTTGCATAGTTTGATATATAACTCTCTCACACTACGCAAAAAACCGATTTGAAGCAAGAAACGCCGACTACCACTCGCCTTTCTCCGGATGGTCCTCGGCTGAAGCCAGAGTCTCCGGCTGACGCAGGATGCGGCACCAGATGAAGCGCTTGAGTACCTGAAGCTCCTCGACTCGCAGCCAGACACAGAGCGCGAGATAGGCCGACCCGCCGATCGAGAGACCGAAGAACAACTGCAGGAAGACCTCGACAAATGTATCTAGCTCATTGGTCGTCAGTGCGAAGACATACTTCGATACCTGCGCGAAGAGGCCTGCTAGGACCGCCGCGAGCGCGATCTTCATAGCCGGAGCAAACATCCGAGCGTCATCCCAATAGACTGCCTCCCGCTTGAGTGCCAGATAGAGGAAGAGGAGATTGACGATAGTCGCAGAGGAGAAGGCGGCTGCCAGCATCTCGATGGAGAAAAAGTCAGACTGCCTGAGGAACAGAAGGAGCGCGATATGGAACACCTCGGCGCCGAGAGCGATATAGAGAGGCGTCTTCGTATTCTGCAGAGCAAAGAAGGCGCGTGCGAACAACGGGATCAGGCTCTGGGCAAACAGACTCACCGAAAGCCACGCCAGCACATTGAAGGTGACGATCGTATCTTCCCAGTTGAAATGCCCGCTGCCGAGAATGACGCGGACGAACTGCGCTCGAAACACGATCATGAGTGCGGAGATCGGCAGCACGAAAAAGAGGATGCGCCGCGCCGCATCGGAGAGCACCGCAAAGAATTCCTTGCCCTGCTTCTGGGCCGCATACGCCGAAAGCGCCGGGAAGGCCGCCACCGAAAACGCGACCCCGAAAAGACCAAGCGCTACGCTCTGGATATTGTTCGCAAACGTGAACGCCGCGAGACTGCCTGAGGCGAGCAGCGAAGCGAAGATGGTCATCACCAGGAGACCGATCTGACTCACGCCCATGCTGAGCGACCGAGGAAGCATGAGACGGACGACCCGGCGCACCTCCGGATTGCGGAGCGACCGCAGCGGAGAGAGGCGGAGGCGTATGCCGGTCCCGGAGAGCGCCGGCCACTGAGTCGCCATATGGAGCAGTGCCCCGACGACGACGCCCCAGCCGAGACCGCTGATACCACAGATCGGTACCAGCACGAGAATGCCAAAGATGATGCCGACATTGTAAAAAAGCGGCGCGAGCGAATAGGCGATGAAACGACGGAACGACATCAGCACTCCGGAGAGCACGGCGCTCACCGCTAGGAATATCGGAGACAAGAGCATGATACGCGAGAGCGAGATGGCGAGCTCGCGCTTCTCGCCTGAGAACCCCGGAGCGATCAGCGTCACGACCTGGCTGGCATACACCGCCCCGAGGAGGCCGAGGAGGCCGAGCGTGATCACCAGGAGGCCGAGGACATCCGAAGCGAGCGTCCAGGCTTCCTTCTCGCGCTCTTTCGTCCGAAGCTCCGTGAAGACCGGCAGGAACGCCGCCGACAGAGCCCCGAGCACGATCAGACTATAGAAGAGATCCGGGAGACGGAAGGCGGCGTAGTAGGCATCCAGCGTATCACCCGCTCCGAACTGCGAGGCTAGCAGGCGATCACGGAGAAACCCGAGGAAGCGGCTCGCGATACCCGAAAGAGAGATTATAAAAGCTGCCGCCCCCACCGTCTGGGTCGTCTTGAGACCGAGTCTCCGCCATCGCTCTATCATGCGCTCTACCATAGAAGTCTGCTCTGTTTCGGTGTCCCTGATATTATTCGCGCACCAGCGCCGTGCCGATGAAATGATCGACTGCCAGATCGCCTTCAAACGTCATTGTACGTCCGTACGGTATCAGATCCCCGCCCGTCTGCCAAACGCTTTTCCAGCGCGGAGGAAAG
Organism: Candidatus Moraniibacteriota bacterium; assembly: GCA_017983435.1. Lineage (GTDB taxonomy): Bacteria > Patescibacteriota > Minisyncoccia > Moranbacterales > UBA1568 > JAGOSP01. The sequence goes on along the minus strand of JAGOBM010000001.1, from coordinate 158,759 downwards.
ACGATTTCCGATTGGAGCTGACTCCCGAGAGATCCCGACTGCTTCTGATAGAGTACTGAGAAGCGTTCGGCCTGGCCGCTCCGGAGACGATCCGTATGGAGACGAAAGGGCAGACGATAGGTCATCTCAACGGTCACGCTCTCCCCCGGACTGACATACACCCAAGCGCCGAACACCGTCTTACCACCGTCTTGTCCGATGCGTGTGCCGCTTCCCTCATGAATAGAGAGACCCGCCTCCTCCTTCACAACATCCGCATCCCGACGGAATCCGAGCGCCGCATAATCGAGCGGGTCCGCGGGGAATTCCCAGGTCGTCCCCTTCACTGAGAGCAGTTCCGCACCGAGCGGCACATAGACCCGGAGATAATCTGCATTCACCTTGTTCCACCACTCATACGGGGTATCGCCGCCGCGATGCTTCCGTGTGATCGAAAGCGTATCGACAACCGACCCGTCGAGAGCGATATCCGAGCGGTGCCGGATACTCTCATCCATCACCCCGTCGGTCTTGTAGCCATTGATATTGCTGTGCACCACTGCCAGGAAATCCTTATCGGTGGGCAGCAGCTTGCCTGACCACCCTGCCTGATCGATCAGCTCCTCCGTCCCGGCATGCCTCGCGTACAGGAGCACGTGCTTCTCATTCAGGCCGCGCACCAGCGCTTCCGCCATGCCGACCAGAAGCTTCGGATCATCCAGCGCGCTCATGCGGGCAAACATAGCCACCGCCAAATCGGAGAGGATCTTCTTCGGCTTATTCTCCTGCCGATCATATTTCTCTTCGACCTGCTCCTGGACGATCGGGATGAAATTCTTCGCATCGATGGTCACACCGTATTCCGGCAGATCGATCGGCCCGAGCACCTCGAGCAGACGCTCCAGTATGACCGGAGTGATCGTCACCACCCCGTCGACCGTCGGACCACCGGTCTTCTCGTAGAAAAAAATCGCTTTCTCAGCCGAGACCGGAAAATCCGGATACCAGTTGCTGTCATGCAGGCTCCAACCGGCACTGATCTTCTGTATCGGCTTCGGTGGAACGATATTTTCCTTGAGCTGGCCATCCGGATTGAAGATTCCATCGACGAAAAACTGCTCGACGATACCGTCATGCAGATTGAGCAGCGCATAGCTGCCGATGAAGCCGCCCGTCGCCCGCAGCTCATGATTATTCTGAAACAGGAACAGGTATTTCCTCGGACCGTTGCCCCCGAGCAGTTCGACAAAGATCTTCTCACGTTCCTCAAACGCAGCCAGAGCGCCAGCCGCCACCGGCAAGAGTTCTCTCGCCTTCACGAATTTTTCCCTCCGCTCTTCCGGAATATCAGCGACATTGACCCGGTCCAGGAGATCCCTCGCCAGCGCGAGCTCACCCCCAGCCGTCTCGAGCGGCACCTGGGCTGTCTCAAGTTTCTCGAGCAGCGAAGGCGGATGATGCCCCGGCACCGGCTCTTCGGTCACGCGGATCGCGAGCTGAGATACCGAGATACCAGCCCGGACGATATGCTCCCCGGCCAGGATCGCATTCCTGCCCGAAGCCGCCTTCGAGAGCCCCGGCACAAACCGGACACTATCAACCATCCATCCTGGAAAAAGATTGAGTGCGGCATGCGCATCCGCGAATTCATGACTGGCTTGTCGGAATCCCAACTCGGCATCCGCAAAACGCTTCGCTTTGAACGCCTCTGCCGCCGAGAGCGCCTGTGCATAGCCAGCGTTTCCCGCCCGCAGGATGATTTCCGCCCGCTCTTTCGCCATCCATCCATACCCGGCCGCTATCACCAGGATGAACAGTCCGATCATGACCCATCTGGCCTTGCGGACCGCGGCACCGTTCGGATGCGAAGCGCTCCCCTCGGTCCGCATATCTGCCGCTCCGCGCGGCACCGAGGGTATCGGGGTGCGTTCCGGTACCAATGTGAAAGCCACCGGCTCCGGCCGGACCGGCACGTGTGGCGGTCCGAGCCGTATCGCTCCGGTGATCGGCTTCTGTGGTTGTCTGCGGAGACTATCCATGCTGAGATGTTTGTGTTTTTGAACTCTGTGCCTATCGGATCGCCTGCTCATACGCGGCGAGCGTCTCCTCAGCCATCCGCTTCCAGCTGAACATCCTCATGCGCCGATACCCGGATACTTTGAGACGCTCTCGGAGCGACGGATCATGCGCGATGCGGCTGATCTCTACTGCAAACTGATCGGGATTCTCGGGATCAAAATAGAGCGCCGCCTTGCCGAGCACTTCCGGCAGCGATCCCCGATCGGAAGAGATCACCGGCAGGCCATGGCTCATCGCCTCAAGCGGCGGCAGTCCGAATCCTTCATAGAGCGACGGGAAGATATAGGCAAGTCCATGACGATAGAGCACGGATATCTCAGCGTCCGAGAGGAATCCGGTGAAACGGAGATTCGGCTGCGCAAACGAACGCTTGAGCCGCCGATAGAAATAATCCTCCCGCCCCACCAGGACGAACCGGTACTCCGGAAAGCGGGCTGCCATCTCACCGATCGACTCGAGATGCTTATGCGGATACGCGTTGCCAACGTACAGAAAATACGGCTGTATTATATCACGCTGCGACAGAGACGGTGTCACCGTATCCGAGCTGATCAATCCGAAGCGCCCGAGCAGCTCCGTCTCCTTGGCAACAGAAGATACGAAGCAGCTCCGATTCGCGCCCTCGAGTGTCACCCGCGTCTTGCCGAGCAGAAACGGGAACTCCCGGAGCAGATCGGATTCCGTGAATCGGGAAACCGTGATGACGCTTCGCGCGCGGAAGCAGGCCAGCCGGATCACAAGTCGATACAGAACGAATTTCAGCCAATACCCGAGTGCGAGACGGGTCGTATTGCGGACCGTCGGATAGCGGAGCAGGATGAGATCATGGATCGTGACGACGAAACGCCCCGGATAGAGCACCGGGACATTGAAGTGCGGGAAGTGGACGAGCGCGAGATGGTACCGCATCAGGAGCCATGGGAAGCACAGCTGCTCCGCCAGGCCATACCAATGATAATCAGCCAGTACTTTCTGGAAACGCGCCGACTTCGGCTGGTATTCATCAAAATTCTCACGCCGCAGGAACACGAAAAACTCATGCGCCGTGTCGAGCTCCTCGAGCGATTCGATCAACCGTTCAGTATAGCGCCCCAATCCCTTGCCAAGCGATCCATAGAAGCGTGCGTCAATGCCGATGCGCATAGGAAGACGATACGGATGAGACCGGCTGGGAAAGGATGTAGAAGAGGAGCGCTTCGGAGACGAGCATCTTGAAAATCTCTTCGTCCTCGAAATGATTGACTTGCTTGGTCACGACCAGAAAAGCGGCCGTCTGATCCGATATCCGGGGCGAGCGGACGACATAGCATCCATCATGCTCGAAAAAAGTCCGGTCCTTATCGAGAAGAATAGCCGGTACGAAACCGACGAAGGGACGATTCCCCTGCACCCCGTATTCGTAATGATCCAAGAGCGTACCGGCGGCGGTATCGACGAAACGCAGTGAGACCGCCTCCGACTTCGAGAGCGCCGCCACAGTCTCGAGTATCTTCCGATACCAGAGATCGCAGTGATCGCTGTCGCGCGCGGTCGCCTCCGCCAATTCAAACAGGAGTTCCTTGACGATTTCCTGCTTGCGGTTCATCGCGCCGATATAGGTATACGAATCAGAAAGATCGCGCCGGATAGTATTGGCCGTCTTCTGGAGCGAGAGCCGCTCACGGACCAGACGGAAGAGCGTCTGCTCCTTGGCGAGATAAATGAAAAAGCTGACCATGCCGAGCAGCATGATGACGATGCCCTCCGCCTCCTCTTCCGGCAGGAAGAAATGACCCCGCGTTACCAGGAGCGGTGTCAGCACAGCGAGGATGAAAAAAGTGAGGTATATCCAGTACATAGATTTGAGACCAGCCCTACGCTGCGCTGAAAGAAAGGATGCTTCCTCACCCCTCCTGGCATGACACGTGTTTGTTTTCATCCGGCACGGCTACAACGCGAGATCCTTCAGGAATTTTCGGAGCTTCTCTCCGACTTCCGGATGTTTGAGACCGAAATGGATAGTTGTCTTGAGAAAATTGAATTTGTCGCCCGTATCGAGCCATTCCCCTTCGAGCATCCGCCCATAGAGCGGCTTGCCCTGCTGAAGCATGATATCAAATGCATCCGCCAATCGAATCTCGCCGGACTTGCCGGATTCCATGCCGGCCAACACATCGAACACCTCGCGCGTGATGATATATTTACCGACGGCCACCGCTGTCGATGGAGCTTCTTCCGGCTTCGGCTTCTCCACGATGCCTTTGACCCGGATATTCGCATCATCGACCCGGTCGCCATCGATTACGCCGAATTTCGATACTTCCGATCGCTCGACTTCCGAAAGACCGATGATCGGCGCCCGGAACTGCTCGTACGCATCGATAAGCTGCTTGGATGCTGGGACTGCAGAATCATAGATGCAGTCGCCGAAGATGATCAACACCGATTCGTCATCGTCGACGAGGTGTGCGGCCTGCAGGATCGCGTGCCCATCGCCGAGCGGAATCGGCTGACGGACATAGGAGAACTTCGCCAGGGTCGAGATCTTCTGGACGACCGCAAGCAGGTCATGCTTGTTCTTCTCGACCAGGGTATCCTCGAGCTCATACGAGACATCGAAATGATCCTCGATCGCCCGCTTGCCACGGCCCGTCACGAAAATGATTTCCTCGACCCCGGACGCCACGGCCTCCTCGACCAGATACTGGACGACCGGCTTATCGACGACCGGCAGCATCTCCTTCGGCTGCGCCTTGGTCGCCGGAAGAAAACGGGTTCCGAATCCGGCTACCGGTATGATCGCTTTTTTTACTTTCCATTGCTTCCCCTCAGTCATAGGTTTCTCCGATTAACGACAAAACTGCTCGTTTCCTATTGTACTAGACGCGAGCACCCCTCGTATATATTGACTCTCATTGTCTTATATGCTATAATAATATGTCCGAAAATCCGCCGCTAGAGTAGAGTGGCAAGACCCGTAACAGTATTCTGTTCCGGGTCTTTTCTTTTTTTGTGCCAAACAGACTGGATCTACAACGACACCAGTTTCTTCCATTCCGCACTGAACTCTTTGATGGCTTCGTTCACGAGCGGATGGAATTTCTGTCCGATGCCTTTCTCTTTGGCGTAGACACTCGCCTCAAGCAGCGCGTCATGCGTCCCGGTATCGAACCAGGCTCCGTCGATCGGCCGGACATCGAGCGATCCCTGTCCGAGATAGTGTTTATGGATATCCACGATCTCGAGCTCGCCGCGCGCCGATGGAGCCAGACTCTTGGAGACAGCCGACACGGTCCCATCGAAGATATAGACGCCCGGGATAGCGAAGCGGCTTTTCGGGAGAGCCGGTTTCTCCTCGATCGAGAGCACGGTCCCATCGGCATCAAATTCGACCACACCGAAACGCTCCGGATCAGATACCTCTTTTGCGAAAATCCGCCCTCCTGATTCGAAGGTACGTATCGCTTCAGAAAAATCATCCTCGAAGATATTGTCGCCCAGCACGAGCGTGACCGGACCGCCATCCAGAAAATCCTCGCCGAGGATGAAGGCCTCCGGCAATCCCCCGGGCCGCTTCTGGACGACGAAGGAAATCTGGATGCCGTGCTTCCGGAACATCGAACCGAGTAGGTTGAGATAATCCCCCGAGTTGGCTGGCGAGACGACGATGAGGATATCCGTGATGCCCGCCGTGATGAGCGTGTTGATCGGATAGAAGATCATCTGCCGATCATACACCGGCAAGAGCTGCTTCGAGATGATCGACGTGAGCGGCAGGAGCCTCGTCCCGGTACCGCCCGCGAGAATAATACCCTTCATATTTTAATAGCTTATTAGCTTCATTAGCTGCCTAGCTTCCTAGAGAAGCATCGATTTTGGTGATCTGTTTCGGGATACGCAAGCAAATTTTTCCTCACTTCATGTATAACTCATGCTCAATAAAGGGCGCTTTCTGGTTACGAAAGAGATTTTTTCTGCTGCCCGAGGTGCTTTAAACCGATAGCGAGGAAAAAATTTGCTTTCGTAACCAGAAAGACCAAAAAGATGGGCTCACTTATACAACGGAAATGCTTTGCAGAGCTGCATGATTTCCTTGCGGAGCACCACTCGGATCCGCTGGTATCCCTTATCATCCGCTGAGACCTGCAGCATACGCGCTATCGCTCGGGCGATCAGTCGGGTCTCAGCCTCCTTCATCCCGCGCGTCGTAATCGCCGGTACGCCGATGCGCAGACCTGACGGATCGAGCGGACCACGAGGATCATCCGGGATGACATTCTTGTTCACCGTGATACCGATCGCATCGAGCCGCTCCTCTGCCTCCTTGCCTGAGAGGCCATAGCTCGCCACCGTGTCGATGAGGATCATATGATTCTCCGTCCCGCCGAACAGCACCTGCGCGCCTTCCTTCACGAGTTCCAGCTCGAGCACCTTCGCGTTCTTGAGAGTCTGCTTGGCATATTTCTTGAAATCAGCTCGGAGCGCCTCGCCAAAAGCGACCGCTTTGGCCGCGATAACATGCATATGCGGTCCGCCCTGCGTCCCCGGAAATACCGCTTTGTCGATAGCGGCGGCATATTTTTCCCGACAAAGGATCAATCCGCCCCGAGGTCCGCGCAGCGTCTTGTGTGTGGTCGCGGTGACGATATCGAAATATTCGACCGGATTCGGCACTGCTTTGCCCGCTACCAATCCGGCGATGTGCGCCATATCCATCATTGTGAGTGCCCCGACTTTCTTCCCGATCTTCACGAATTTTTCATAATCGATCTGCCGGGTATACGATGAGAAGCCAGCCAGCATGAGCTTCGGCTTCGTTTCCTTCGCGAGCGCTTCGAGCTTCTTATAATCGATGCTCCCATCCGGTTCCGTCTTGTAACGGACAAAATCATACACCTTCGCCGGCAGCGTCACCGGATGACCATGCGTCAGATGACCGCCATGCGAGAGATCCATACCGAGCACCGTATCACCCGGATTGAGAAGCGCGGCATACACCGCGAGATTGGCCTGCGCGCCCGAGTGTGGCTGCACATTGGCATGCTCGGCACCGAACAGCTTCTTGACCCGATCGATTGCGAGCGTCTCGACCTGATCCGTGTATTGCTGTCCACCATAGTAGCGGCGGCCCGGGTAGCCTTCGGAATATTTGTTGGTGAATACCGTCCCGAGCGCCTCGAGTACCGCCTCCGAGACATAGTTCTCCGACGCGATCATCTCGAGTCCTTCCTCCTGCCGTTTCCCTTCGCCTCTCACGGCCGCATACACCTGCTTGTCCGCCTTCTTTAAAGTATCGTACTTCATAGCCATGCCATCATTAACAAGATATATTCCATCCTAGCAAAATCACCGCCTGCCCGTATAGTTGACAAACACATAAAAAATGCCATAAACATACCATCGATATCGCATTCCTATCGTTCCTGTTTCAGAAATTCCTCGAGCGCTTCCGTGTATGGGCGGAGCGGAATGAATTTCGTATTCAGAAGCTCAGAGCAGCGCGGTCGCCGGGCTGGACGAGGAAACGCTTCGGGGGCGACCGGCTTCACGGCTACCGATACGCCAGCCAAGCGGAAGAGCTCTTGTGCCGCCTCATACCACGTCGCGGTGCCTGCATTGACGAGGTGATAGATGCCATAGGGCGCCACATGCTGCTCCAGCACCTTGGTCGCGAGTGCCAGATCCGGTGCGTAAGTGAAGCAGCTCTTCTCTCCATCAACCACGCTGACTTCAGTCTTTCCTTCCGCAACCTCGAGCATCTTCTCGAAGAAGCTTTTCTTGGCTATCGCCGAGGATGCCGCTCTGCCGAAAAGTTTGGAGAGGCGGATGATATAGAAGACGCCCCCGATAGCTATCACTCGTTCCTCTCCTTCTCGCTTGCTCTGCCCGTACCGGGACAGCGGGTGTGGCAGAGCATCCTCCGCGTAGCCGCTCTCGCTCTCCCCGTCAAACACATAGTCCGTCGAATAGTGGACGAAGGCCGCTTCCATGGCCTGAGCCAGACGTGCCAGAAACTCCGGAACTTCCGCGTTCAACAGCGATGCCTTCCGATATTCATCATCATGCTCTTCGCACTGATCGACCGCATTGTAAGCGATAGCATTGAGTATCACGGCGGGAGCGACCTCTCTGATCTTCCGCTCCGCCTCAGGAAAATCCGTCACATCGATATCCTCGATATCCCAACCGATCACCTGATAACCCTCATCTTCGCCATAGCAGCGCACGAGCGCCTGGCCGAGCATCCCTTTGGCCCCAAGTATCAATACCGTCCGCATACACAAGTATTTAAAAAATCCGCCCCTCTATCATACGAGAGATATGGCAAAGCTCCAAAAATGTTCGGCTTTTTCTTAGCTGCGGAAGAGGTTTTCCATGATACCCGAGACTTCCGAGGCGATAGTGAGGGGAAAATCTGCTTTCGTAGCTAAGAAAAAAACCAATGAAACATCGATGTTATACAAAAAAAATCATACACCACAAAAAATCCCAGACTGCGGAAGATTTTTTTCTTGCTGTACGCTCGGAAGCGTAGTGCATCAAAAAAAGCTCTTCTGCAGTCTGGGATTTTTTTCTGTGATATATAACGGGTATTTACCCTGGAGCAAGCTCCGGACACTAAAACAAGCCTCGGCTTGTTTTACTTTCCGTGGCAAGCCACGGGGTATTTAACCCGATTTTACCGTCCGCCAGCTGGCGGATCGAAAACGAAAGTACACTTTCGTTTCGCTCGCTTCCCTGCCTGTCGGCAGACAGGGTTTGGTAATAAAAAAAGACGCCCTCGAGTACTCGGTACTCTCGGACGCCTTTGTGTCAGGCTGACTCTATTTTCGATAGACGAAACAGCATCGGGAAATGTCGTGGAAATACAGCCGTCTGTCCGGCAGGAATCGGAACTATAGTGAGCCTCTTCCCTATATATTGTAGCTGGAAGATTTCTCGACGCGCATCAATGACTACCGGGGACATAGCTATACGGATCGGCTTGCGGATGAGTATTTCAATATCATCCAGAAGCGCAATGTACAGCACATCATCCGGCCGACAGAACGATACCTCCCAGCCAGGAGACAACGACTGCCTGCTCCACTCTTGCAACATACCCGGATTCAAGATCTGCGGTGCATATGTCCTTCTGGATGGAAGATGGAAATCATTCACCGCCAGACGAATGAAATAAACATCCTCATCGTCAGACAATGACTCATTCGGCTTATCAAAAACATCTGTATCCTGAACCAGGATATCGATACCCCGATGACGCACGCGCTCTACGAGCGTCGCTACTGGATCTCGCGACTTCCAAATGCTACAAAATACATCCGGCACATATGGCTCAAGACATTCCTTTGCGATCGGCACGGATCGTATCTCCGGTATCCGCCCTTGCAAGACCTGTTTGATCTGCATCAGCAGAAGCGGCGTCACCGTCAAGAGCTGGATCTCAGCCTGAGTGAATCCAGCCCGTTCCAAAGCCTCATAGAGCTGACGGAGGGCTGATTCGGAAATAACCGGTTTGACCTTCTTTCCAACGACTCCCATTTCCATGGCATACCCCTTTTCTTCGCAATGAACCGAAAATATTCTACCCTATTTTATTCAATCAGTCAATATTTCGGTATTCACCGCTCTTGACCCTCCGCCACCATGCCTCATGCTCCCGAAACCACGCGACCGTCTTCTCGAGACCGGTCTCGAGATCGACTGATGGCTGCCAGCCGAGTTCCGTCTGGATCTTCGAAAAATCGATAGCATAGCGACGATCATGTCCGAGGCGATCCGTCACGTACTCGATCCGATCTTCACCGAGACCGAGTGATGCGAGCAGACGCTCTACGATCCAGATATTCTCCCGTTCGCCATTGCCGCCGATACAGTAGGTTTCTCCGATTCGTCCCCGCCGCAGGATCATATCGATAGCCCGGCAGTGATCCTCGACATACAGCCAGTCGCGCACCTGCCTCCCGTCCCCGTAGACTGGGACATTCTTCCCCTCGAGCAGGTTCGTGATCGCGAGTGGGATGAGCTTTTCCGGAAAATGATACGGCCCATAATTGTTGGAGCAATTGGAGAGCGTGACCGGCAGACCGAAGGTATGGAAATACGCTCGCACCAGATGGTCCGACGATGCCTTGGACGCGCTGTACGGACTCCGCGGATCATATGGCGTCCCCTCATGGAACGGAGCATCATTTGGACCGAGCGATCCGAAGACCTCATCGGTCGAGATATGATGAAACCGCTTCCCGTATTTCCGCGCCGCCTCGAGCAGTGTAAAGGTCCCGACGACATTGGTCTGCACAAAAGCTTCCGGCCCGAGTATCGATCGGTCCACATGCGACTCAGCGGCAAAGTGTACGATAGCATCGCAGGCCGCGACCAGCCGGTCGACCGTCTCTCTATCGCAGATATCTCCCCGCTCGAACCGGTACCGGACATCATTCTGGTATTCGGAAAGATTGTCGGGATTGCCCGCGTAGGTCAGCACATCAAGATTGATCACCGTATCTTCAGGATACGTCTCCAGGATGAAGCGGATAAAATTGGAACCGATGAATCCGGATCCGCCCGTCACGAGTATGTTCATAGATATGCACCAAAAGAAAAAGCCCTTCCAGTATATCAGAAAGGGCTTCAAAGGCTATCAGCAGCATTCATTCTCCATAACGGAATGCCGGTTGTTCGAGATATTCGGAGAGTGTCGGTAAGAGCCGATCTTTCTCCGACACGATCAGCTGATCATGGGTCGGCCAAGGTATATCGAGAGTCGAATCGTCGAAACGGATGCCCCCATCGCATTCTTTGGCATACGGTGCCGTCACCTTGTAGGCAAATATCGTCCCCTCCTCGAGCGAAATGAAGCCATGAGCGAATCCGACTGGAACAAAGAACTGATGCCGATTCTCACCCGAGAGTAAGACGACCTGATACCGGCCGAACGTCGGGGATCCGACACGGATATCGACGGCGACATCCATCACCCGGCCGCGTACGACCCGGACAAGCTTCGCCTGGGCGAATGGCGGCCGCTGGAAATGCAGTCCGCGTACGACCCCGCGCTTCGATCCCGACTCATTGTCCTGGACGAAGCGTTCTGTCGGATCAAACAGCCCGAGAGACGCATAGGTGGCGTCGTTCCATGACTCGAAGAAATACCCCCGATCGTCATCGAACGCCCGAGGGATTACCAGCGCGAGACCCGGTATATCGAATGTTTTTACTTCCATAATTTCCTCCTGATAATCGTTGAAAGTACGGCCATCCTAGCATGAAGCTCACGGAAAGCCAAGAGAAATACCGCGCGACTCTTATACGACCCCTCCAACTGACTCACCTCGTGCGCCGTCAGAATCTCTCATGCGTCTTTAAGCTAATATACAGGCACTAGAAAGCAAGGATACTTTTGTTTCTCGCACTATATGCTTTCATCCGTCCCGTTTCCGACACGAGCGCTGCAAGAAAATTTCCCGACCCCGAGTCAGACGTCGGGACACGGGAAATTTTCTCGGCGTAACGTCGTGAAACGGTCGGAGGGAAGCACGGTGCAGGAAATGAAAGTATCCTTGCTTTTCTTTACCTCATGTGAAAAATCCCAGACTGCGGAAGATTTTTTTCTTGCTGTACGCTCGGAAGCGTAGTACATCAAAAAAAGCTCTTCCGCAGTCTGGGATTTTTTCGCTATTCGTGATAAACAAAAAACCGCCCCTTGTGGAGCGGTTCTGGAAAATCTTTTTACGCTTGGATATCATTCATCACATCGTCGAGCGAACGCTTGACCGGTTCAGCCGCGACCGGCGCCAGCCTCTCCTCGCGCGGCTCGCGATGACCGCGTTCCGATCCTTCCGGCTCATTGATCTTGAGGTTCACCCGGGCGCTGTTGCGTGCGCCGATGACCCGGAGCAGTGTCCGAAGCGCTTTGGCCGTCATGCCCTCGCGTCCGATCACCATACCCATATCCTGAGGATTCACATCGAGCGTAATCAGCACGCCCATCTCATCGATCTTCCGCTCCACTTTCACATCGTCGGGATTGTCTACGAGCATCTTCACGACATACTCGACGAATTCCTTGTCCATCATATTGTCCGTCATAGTCTTACTCTCACCGATTAACCGTTAGCGGAAAGCTATCGCCTCCTTCACGTATTGTACCCCGAGCCCCCGGTTTGTCAATTTGCCGAGAGACGGATTTTCCGCTTCGAACGGTCGAAGAAATACCAGATGATAGCGATGGTCGCCACCGGAGCCAGCCACTCGGGGACATGGATCTTAAATCCTTCCAGAACCATGACACTTCCGAGCAGCAGGATGGAATACATGGCTCCGTTCTTGAGATAGACATAGCGCTTCACCCGTTCGATATTCATCACCGTAAGCTGCCGGACGACGATAGCGCCGATGCCGTTGCCGACCAGGATCAATGGGACCGACATAGTAAATGCAAAGGCTCCGAGCACGCCATCAATCGAGAACGATAAGTCGATGACTTCAAGGAAGAGCACCTTGCTCCAATCAGATAGATGTGACCCCTTGAGGTTTTCTTCGGCTTTCTCCGCTTGTAGACGGAACCCATGCATGATGAAAAAGGCCGTCGAGCCTACCACGGCGCCAAAAGCCACCATCGGATCCTGCTTGAGCGCGTACCAGACGATCGTCATCAGGATCACCGAGACAGCCGCGTAGAACCAGACCCCGTGACGGGATACGAAACGCTCGCAATGAAATCCGATACATTTGTCTTCCAGGAAAATCCAGTGCAGGAAGAGGAACAAGAGGAATATACCGCCGCCCATGAGGAGGACCGGTGCCGCCGCCGCGATCGCCGTATGTACATTCGGATCATTGGAGAACATCGCCGTAAATGATCCGAAGAATCCAAGACTCGGCACCGTCGCCCACACGATCACCCAGGGCAGCAGACCCCGGACCAGGAAGACCGCGATCAATATTCCCCACGTGATAAAAAATCGCCGCGCCTTCGCTCCCATCGTCGAGAGGACATCGGCATTGATAATGGCATTGTCGATACTTGATACCGCTTCAAACAGCGAAAGACCGACAACAATAAGCACTATCGAAAAAAAATCCATATCAGCATTCCGAAAAAAATTACGTCCGCAGTCTCCCTATCATCTCCGCTTGCTTTCAATCCATCCACTCTGTCGGCGGAATGAAGGGACGCCCGCGCCAATCAGGCGACTGACAGCAGAGGAAAGACGAAGCCTCGGATGGATCGAATAAGAGTTTTTCAGACACCCATTCCATCCGCATGCCGCGAGAACCCTTCACCAGTACCAGATCGCCTTCCGCAACACAGCTGGCTACGAACAGCGCTGCCTCATCGCTCCGTTCGAACCAGGATACCTGTTCGACCGATTTCCCCTGTTCGAGCAAAGACGTGTACAGGGCACGCATATGCTGACCGACCAAAATCACTTGCTCGGCTCCGGATCTGATCACCGAGTCAGCGAGACTGCGATGCCGAGCCAGAGCCTCATCACCCAGCTCCAACATATCACCAAGTACGGCCACTTTTCTGCTGGCCGCCAACTCACCGAGCACGGCAAGTGCCGCCATCGTCGAAAGCGGAGAAGCGTTGTACGTATCATCGATCAGGATACTCCCGTGCATTCCCGGCAGAAGACGCATCCGTCCAGGCAGCGGCTCAAAGGCCACGAGCGCGTCGACGATATCGACCGGGTTCACCTTGAGCGCGATGCCCGCAGCGGCAGCCGCGAGGACGGACGGCAGATGATGACGGGCTATGACTTTCGGGAGGCGGACCGGCAATGATTTCCCATGATAATTCATCTTGAACGCGATGCCCTTCACGAGCCTCGCTTCCGGCTCAAGCACGATATGTTCGGCTCGGACATCGGCTCCTTCCCCGAAACCAAATGTCACCGCTTTCGCCTTGGTTTTATCCTGATACCGCATCACCCGTTCATCATCAGCATTCAGGATGGCAACACCGGAATCAGGCAAACTCATGATGAGCCTGCCTTTCTCCTTGGCGATATTGCCGATCGAACCGAAATACGCCGTATGACTACCAGATACCTGCGTGAATATCCCGACATCTACCGGCACGAACGACAGCAAATATTCCATATCCCCTGGCCGGTCGATACCCATCTCCAGTACCAATACCTCCGGATACCGGAACGGCCACACGACGGCCCACAACCACCGGAAGAACACCACCGCCCAACGGACGATCGATCTCCCGCCGCTTCTCGCGCCGATAATCGTCAAGGGAATACCGATCTCATTGTTATAATTCCCTTCCGCCATCCGGACCCGATACTTGCGCGCCAGGACCAGGCCGACCGCCTCCTTCGTCGAGCTCTTCCCGACCGATCCGGTGATGCCCACGATCAAAGGCCGGTATTTCCGGAGGAGTATCTGCGCCATCGCTTTCAGTATGTTTTCCAAGATTCGTTTCGGCATGTCTTCGGTACGTTTACGGCTTGATCGGCTCTGTCGGCTCTATTCTCGCATATTCGAGCAAAAACCGCATCAGCTGACCGAATGCCGGCGCGGCGCTCGATTCGGCCCACTGCACATCCTTCGGGTTCACGATCCTGACTAGCACGACGAATTTCGGGTTCTCTCGTGGTGCGTACCCCGCAAACGATCCAATGGTTATCCCCTCTTCATAGCCTTTGCCGTCGGTCTTGGCGACCTGGGCCGTACCCGTCTTGCCGACCACTTCGTACCCGGCCACATCCGCCCGTTTTCCGTGCCCGTTCACGACGACGCTCCGAAGCATGCGACCGATCGTCGCACTCGTCTCCTTGCTGATGACCCGGCGCACTTCCTCCGGCTTCACTTCCTCCTGAGTCCCATCCGGATATTCGATTGCATCGACGATCTGCGGCCGCATCAGCATGCCTCCGTTGGCCAGCGCCGCGTACGCCGCCGTAATCTGGAGCGGAGTCGCCGTGATACCCTGGCCGAAGGCAGCCGTATAGAACTGGATACCGATACGCTGATCATCGAGATTATGCAGATTGCCCGCTGCCTCCGCCGGCAGATCGATACCCGTCTTCTCTCCGAAGCCGAAACGCCGCAGCCGCTCCGCGAACACTTTGTGTCCGACCTGCCGCTCGACGAAGATCATGCCCGTATTGATAGAATCCTCGAGCACCTTGGTCATACTGCTCCGACCATACACTTTGTCCTCAGAATTCCGCACCGTATAGCCGGATTCCGTCACGGCTCCCGTATCCGTATATTCCGTGGTCGGCGATACTTTCTTCTCATCGATGCCGATCGCCATCGTGAACGGCTTCATGATCGAGCCCGGCTCATACGGCAGACTCAGTGCCGGATTGAGGAAGACGCTATAATCTTCCGCCTGCGCATACTCGTTCGGGTTGAAATCTGGTTGTGTCGCCATCGAGAGGATCTTGCCGGTCTCCGGATCCATAACGATAGCCGTCGCCGAGTCTGCGCTGTGTTTCTCAATCACTTCCTTGAGGATTTTCTCAGTCTCATGTTGGATCACCCGATCAATCGTCAGGATCAGATTATCACCATGATTCGGACCGTGGCCGCGTGTATTGGAGAGTGCGATCCAGCGTCCACCAGCATCCCGCTCCTGCTCCATCCGGGAAGAGAAGCCTCGCAAGGCATCATCGAAAGACGCTTCGATACCATACCCTCCCGCCCCGCCCCGCTCACTCAGACTCGAGAAACCGACGATATGCGACGCAAGCGTATCAGCAGGATAGTAGCGATATTTCTCCGACAAGAGCGCGACCCCTCCGAGCTTGAGCTCACGCACGTGCGCCACCTCATCATCGGACAGTTTGCGCTTGATTATTTCAAACGGATCATCGCGATCGGAGAGCTTGGCCAGTATCTCCCCCGCATCCACCGAGAGCGCCCGCGAGAGTTCCAGGGCGACCTTCTCCGGCTCCGTCACATCCTTCGGCGATACATAGGCCAGAAGATATTCCCGGTTGACCGCCAGCGGATAAGGACCATCGGTATCGTGCAGAAATATCTCTCCCCGCTCGGCTTTCATATCGATAGTCGCCAGCCGCTGCTCTTCAGCCCGCGTCTCCCACATCGCATGCTGCATCACCTGAGTCCGGTACAGCTTGACCAGAAGCACGATGCTGATGAGCACGAAAGCGATAAAAACAAAATCGACGCGTGAGATCTTCTCGTCTCCGCGCCCCTCTTTCCGCTTCAGATTCTGAGGGATCCGTGCATGTCCCATAATTCAAATTCCCTCGTAATCACCGGACTATCAGCGTATCGCCACGATATCACGTTCTTCAAAATATTGGGGGGCATCCGCCCGCTCCAGTGCAAGACTCCCGCTCGCTTCCTCAATGCGCCGAAAGGATTTCGTATCCGCCTCGACGATCCGCAATCGAGCATTCTCCTCCTGCATTTCCGCTATCTCCTTCTCAAGATGACGCATCCGATACCCCTGCACCGCATTGCTGTTCACCGAAAAGACATACCCGCCGGACAGCAAGACGAGAAACAGAAGCAGACCGAAGGACCCCCCGATACGGATTGATCCCTGCTTAGACTGACGGATCACCGCCAGCGGTATGACTTTCCTGTGATGCGAATCCGCGAGGAGAGTACGCATATGATTTATTTTTGTTTTTTTGTTTTGACTTCTTTTTGGCTTCAGATCCTCTCAGCGATACGGAGCTTCGCGCTCCGGGCCCGAGGATTGTCGAGCTTCTCCGTTTCTCCCGGAACGACCGGGTCAGCGGTGATGATCCGGAGCCGCGGCACTTTTCCGCAGACACAGACCGGGAAATTCGGCGGACACTCGCAGCCTTTGGCCTCTTTTTGGAAAAACCGCTTCACGATACGGTCTTCACCGGAATGGAAACTGATGATGCCGATCCTTCCGCCCGGATGGAGGAGCGCGACCGCCTGCGCCAAGAACGATTCGAGACTGCCGAATTCATCGTTGACAGCGATACGGAGCGCCTGGAAAACCTTGGTCGCGGGATGCGTCTTGCGCTTGGCCCGGATACGGGCCGGTATCGCCCGCTCGATCATCTGCGAGAGCTCGAGCGTACCCGAAAACGTCCTTTCGACTCGACGCTTCACAATCGCCCGCGCGATGCTCGACGCACATTCCTCGTCGCCCGCCTCGGAGAAAAGTCGTGTCAGATTCGCCTCAGACCAAGTGTTCACGATAAACTCCGCTGTCTTCTCGGATTGGCGATCGAGCCGCATATCGAGCGGACCGTCTTTCATGAAAGACAACCCTCTCGACTCGTCGTCGATCTGATCCGAAGAGTAGCCGAGGTCAGCGAAAACGGCATCCACCGCAGTCATATCCGACTCTTCCGCGACGCGAGCAACCTCCGCGAAATTCGCATGAGCGACTCGGAGCCGGCCGGCTGCCATTTCTTGCTGAAGTACAGCATCAGTTGCTGCTCGCACTTCGAAACGAACGATCGCCTCGACATCCATATCGAGCGAGAGAATATTTCCCTCCGATCCGACCGCGGCTTTCATGAGCAGCGTATGACCGCCGCCGCCGAGCGTGGCATCAATCGCTTTTCCGCCTTTCTTAAGGTGCAGTCCTTCAAGAACCTCTCGAGCCAATACCGCAATATGCTGTGTCTCTTCCATAATGCATTCAACCTTCAAAAAAGAAATCGCACGCTGCCTCTCAATTTATATTTTGAATTTTGAATGTCTTTTCGTATCCCTAGTACACGCCGAGCTTACCGAGCTCCTCCGCGATCTTGCCCGTATTCTTCTCCGCGCTCAGCTTGTATTTCTTCCACGCGCCCTCATCCCAGATCTCGAGACGATTGTAGACGCCGACGACCGCCACGTCTTTCTTGAGACCGGCATCGCTCTTGAGATACTCCGGCAAGAGCACACGGCCTTGGCTATCCAGCTCCGTATCCACCGCACCCGAAAGCATCAACCGGATGAAACTGCGCGTCCCTGATTCTCCGACCGGCAGACTACCGAGCTTCGCCGCGATCTCTTCCCATACCTTCATCGGATAGACGAAGAGACAATGATCGAGTCCACGCGTCACGACGACCCGGCTTCCGAGCTCTCCCCGGAATTTCGAAGGCAGCGCTAAGCGCTTCTTCGGATCGATAGAATGAGAATACTCGCCGATAAACATAGCCAGGATTTTATTTTCACCACTTTTCACCACTTTCATGAAGGGTGTCCCCATTTTACTCCACAAGCACATACCCGGTCAACACCACAGGGTATTTCCATGCGAAACAACAAAAAAATGGCTTTATAATGCCATTTTAAAGATTATATTAAAAACCTATCGGAAAACCCTTTCGAACCGCACTTCAAAAAGTATGAATTACAAGAAATCCTCCACTGAAAGCTTTTTCGGACCATGTCGCTTCCAGATCGGGAACCGTTTCCGGTATAAGCGCCGCAAGAAAATTTCCTGACTCCCGAGTGTACGTAGTGGCACAGGAAATTTTGTCGGCGTGATACCGGAAAACGGTCGATCGGAAGTGCGGTACGAAAGGGCTTTTAGGGAGGATAAAAAAACCATCGATATATTTCGCTTTACGTATTTTTTTGCAGCGCGAGCAGGGCCTTCACATCCGCCAATACGGCATCCGCGTGCGCCTCCGGTTTTACATTCTCATATATCTTGGCGATCTTCCCTTTCGGATCGATCAGAAAAGTCGTCCGGAGTATGCCCATATATTCGCGGCCCATGAATTTCTTTTTCGCCCAGACACCATACCGCTCGACGACGGATTTCTCTTCATCCGCCAAGAGTGTGAACGGCAGCGCATACTTCTCTGCGAATCTCGCATGCTTCCTGACTGGATCTGCCGAAACGCCGAGCACGACGATACCCGCCCGTTTGAAACGCGCATAGGCATCACGGAAACTACAGGCCTCCAGCGTACACCCGGGCGTATCATCCTTCGGATAGAAATACAGCACGACCGGACGGCCCCGATACGAGGAGAGCGTATGCACCACACCCGACTGATCGGGTAATGAAAAATCCGGAGCGATTCTTTTGAGAGCGGGCAGCATAGGGTTTTGGTGAAAGATAATGAATCCGCCCCTAGTATACACGAAAAAGAAAAGCCCGGTACAAAGAATCTTTGTACCGGGCATTTTTAGGCTGTCAATGAGACAGCGGCTGCGTGTCGCATTGCGACCACTCGTCCCTGGAGTCGGACTATCTTTTTCAAGATATTCTTTTTCTGTTGGGTCGAGAGTTCATGCTGAAGGCGTCCGAATTGGATCCGGGCTGCCAGGAGCGATCCATGTGCCATCGCGAAACCAGAATTTCCCCGTCGCGTCGCCTGGAGGCCATGTATCAGAAACTGTTCAGGCATGCTATTCCTCCGCATGCGACAGCGCAGCCTGACAGGCGGCGCCGACGATACGGCAGAAGAGATAATTCCAGAACAGCGGATTGTGCAATTGCACCGGCAGTTCGGGCGGTTCATCATCGTACATACTGCTGAAATGCTCCAGGTCTGCGAAAGTGACCATGGTCTTCCTCCTTTAGGACGGCAGGCTGATGTTCGCCCGCGAGATACCGAGATATCGCGCCGATTGAGCAATGACAACAAGAATACGCTCTTGCATGGGGCTCATGCCCTCTTGGATGCCAGCGGATCGTGCGTGGATGATCAAGACTTTCTCCTTTACGATTGTTAAAAAGCTTTGAAAATAAAAAGCGGCCTTTCAGATTCTTCTGCTGTGAGGTCGCCCCGCGTGGATGCCTATGACACCACCGAACGAGTATACCGTATTTTCATACTTCCGTCAATCCCCCTTGAATTCCAGGTATTTCCGGTCTTTCAGCCGTTCCGGCAGGTAGGTCTGACATGCGGCCTCCGGAGTCGCATAGTCCGGCGTATATTTGTAATCCGTTCCGTACCCGAGTCCCTGCATGAGTTTCGTCGGTGCGTTACGAAGGTGAAGCGGCACGGGTTCATTGGGGAATTTCCGGATATCTTCCTTCACCCGGCCATACGCCACATAGAGAGCATTGGATTTCTTCGACTTCGCCAGATAGACGACTGCCTGTGCCAGATTGAGCTCGCATTCCGGCATCCCGATACGCTGACAGGCCTCGTAAGCCGCTACGGCCTGCGGCAGTGCGAATGAATTGGCCAATCCGACATCTTCCGATGCGAAGCGGATCAGGCGGCGCGCGACAAAGAGAGGGTCCTCCCCTGCCTCGAGCATCCGGCCCAGCCAATAGAGCGCTCCGTCCGCATCGCCGCCCCGCATCGATTTGTGCAGCGCGGAAATGACATCGTAGTGCCACTCGCCATCTTTGTCATAGAGCAGGTGTGAACGCTGCATGACTTCCTCTGCCAGCACAAGCGTGATATGCGGTGTCCGCAGTGCACAGGCCTCGAGAGCTGAGAGTGCCTGCCGGGCATCGCCGCCCGCCGCTTCCGCCAAGAATCCTGTCACCCCCGTCTCAACATCGATACCGGCTGCAATGAGCAACTCATCCTCATGGATCGCCCGCTCAAGCAACGCTTCTATCGCCTGTGGCGGAAGCGCGGACAGCACCAGCACCCTGGTCCGAGACAAGAGCGCTGCGTTGACTGAAAAACTCGGATTCTCCGTCGTCGCGCCGATCAAGGTCAAGACCCCTGACTCGACAAACGGCAGGAGCGCATCCTGCTGTGCCTTGTTCCAACGATGGATCTCATCAAGAAAGAGTATCGTCCGCTTCCCCTGCTCCCGATTCGCTTTTGCGCGATCGAGTACGGCGGTCAGATCTTTCTTGCCGCTCTCGACCGCCGACAGCTGGATGAATTCCGCCAACAGCTCGCGCGAGAGGATACGAGCCAGCGTCGTCTTGCCGCTCCCCGGAGGCCCCCAGAACAAGAGCGAAGGAATCGCGCCGTTCCGTACCGCCTCGCGCAAGAATGACCCCTCGCCAAAAATCTTTTCCTGGCCGAGATAGGTATCGGCTGACTGAGGGCGCATGCGCTCCGCCAATGGGACCGTCGATGCTGTTCCGGATAGGTTCTTCTGTTTCTGCATAATGGATTGTTATCCGATTGTGAGCAGCACCGGACAATGGTCCGATCCCAGCACGTCATTCAGATACTCCGTCTCTTTCACCCGCGGCAAAAAAGCCTGATTCACGAAGAAATAATCGATGCGCCAACCGACATTGCGCTCACGCGCCCGCGTCTTCATATCCCACCACGAATACTTCACCGTCTCCGGTTCTGCCGATCGGAAAGTATCGACGAATCCTGCCTCGACCAGTTGATCCATCCAGGACCGCTCTATCGGCAGGAAGCCGGAAATCTTTTCGTTTTCCTTCGGGCGAGCCAAGTCGATGGCCTGGTGCGCGGTATTCACGTCGCCACAAAACACGACGTGCTTCCCCTGCTCGACCAGCCCGGAAATATGCTTGAGAAATTCATCATAAAAACGCATTTTGTAACGGAGCCGCTCTTCCCCCGACCCGCCATTGGGAAAGTAGATATTGAGCAGCACGAAATCTTTGAAATGGAGCTCCATCATACGGCCCTCTTTCGAAAGCAGATTGTCCCCAAAAAACGTCTTCACCTCGAACGGCTCTTCGCGCGTATAGATCGCCGTGCCGCTATAGCCTTTCTTCTCGGTCGCACAATGGAAATAAGTGAAATATCCCGACGGCTGAACCAGAGCATCTGACAGCTGATCCGGATGCGAGATCTTCGTTTCCTGGAGACAGACAATCGAATACCGATGCTGCTCCAACCATTCGAGGAACCCTTTCCGTTCGGCTGCCCGGATACCGTTCACGTTCCAGGACACGATAGAGATCGGAGATGCTTTTTTCATAGATTTCATCATAATGCCTCCATACTAACACGAAATACCCATCACTCAGGATGTTATTTTCTGCTGGGGTGAAAAGAAGACTTTCCCTCGCTATCGTCCCAGAAGCCCTGGGGCAAGGAAAACCTTCTTTCCACCCCAGCTACCCCCTTCACCTTACACGAAGAAAATATTCAGTACGCCCCCGCTGATATCCATATAAGAAGAGAGTCCACTTTTTAAGAATGATGCCGAAGTTTTTAGTCTGTCTCTCGGGGGTGCGAAAGAGATTTTTTCTGATGCCCGAGGCGCTTTAAGCCGATAGTGAGGAAAAAATTTACTTCCGTCCCCCGAGAGACGTCTAGGAAAAATATTGTTCGCAGCCAGTCAGGTCTAAAACCTCTATTCTCTATTCAACATTCAATATTCCCGTTCAATGCTTGATCGCCCATTCGTTGCCGGAGAGCGTCAGGACCAACTCATCGAGCTCCCGATGCCGTCGCTTCTTCTCAAGAAACGGCACATCATCCGGCAGCTCTTTTAGCCCGCGTGTCCCGGGCCGGGGCGAATACCAAGCGATATAGGCTTTCTCGAAGCCTACCGCTCGCGCCACCGCTTTGGTCGCTTCGAAATCCTCCTCTGTTTCGCCAGGAAATCCGACGATGATATCGGTTGTGAATTTCACTTCCGGCACACGCTCCCGGATCCGGGCGATGAGATCGAGATACTCGGCCTGGGTATACCAGCGGTTCATGCGCTCGAGCACCGCATCACTCCCCGCCTGTATCGGCAGATGGATCAGCCGGTCGATATTCGGATGACAAGCGATCACGTCGATCAGCTGATCGGAAAAATCCCATGGATTCGAAGAAATGAAAGAGACTTTTCGGACACCGGGCAGCTCGGCTACCGCCTCAAGCAGATATGGGAACAACGTCGGAATACGATGCCGGTTCAGATGTTTCACCATGATCGGAGCCACATTCCGCCCATCTGGCAGCGTGAAACCGGCATCAGCCGAAAGCTTCTCCGCGAGGAAATCAGCCCCATAAGAATTCACATTCTGCCCGAGCAGCATGATCTCCTCCGCCCCCTGCCGCACCGCCTCCTCGGCTTCTGACATGATCTCTTCAAACGAACGCGAACGCTCCTTGCCGCGCGAGAATGGCACGATGCAGTATGAGCAGTAATTGTTGCAGCCATTGGAAATCGGTATGGAGGCCAGCTTGGCGTGCGTCCGCTTGGGCGCGTATTCGAACCCGACTTCCTCCAGCGGCAGAAAATCGACATCAGGCAATCGCATACGGAGCTTCTTCATCATCTTGCCTCCGGGCACCCGGGACGCCGCGCCGATGAGGCAGCCGGTCACGACGATCCTCGCGTCCTTGTTCCCCTTGAGACCACTCCGGATATTCCGGATCAAGCCGAAGACCTTCTCCTCCGCCCGCTCACGGATGACACAGGTATTGAGCACGATCACATCGGCCGTACGGATATCGGCAGCTGGCGACAAACCGCGGGCCTCGTAGAAGCTCGCGATGCGTTCCGAATCGGCTTCATTCTGCTGACAGCCGAAAGTATGAATGCAATAGGTTTCAGGCATAGAAAGGCAGTATACCCGAAAAACATGCATCTTTCAATGCTCGTTCCGAAGTGCGAGCTGTCCGCAGGCGGCGGCGATATCCTCGCCCATGGTCCGTCGGCGGGTCACGTCGACCCCGGCCCGCTCGAGCTCTCGCTGGAACCGGTCGATCTCATCCGTCACGCTCTGCTGGAAGATATCACTCGTATAGTTATAGGGAATCAGATTGATCCGCGCTTTCCCGATACGTCGGGCAAAGGCGATCAGCATATTGGCATGCCGCGGCGTATCGTTCACACCCGACAGCATGATATATTCGAACGTCAGATGCCGCCGTTTGGTATCGAAGGCTTCGAAATACCGCTGTGCCCACGCCGCGAGCTTTTCGAGAAAATCAGGGTATGAAGTCGGCATGATCTCCTGACGCGTCTTCGGATCCGCGCTGTGGAGCGATACCGCCAGCCGGACCGGCGGCCATTCCGGATCCTTGAGCAGCTGCTCGAGCATCGGTATCAGGCCGACCGTCGATACCGTGATATGCGTTGGCCCGATATCCGTATGTGTCAAGAGCGTCTGCAGAGATTGTTTCACAAAATCATAATTCGCCAGCGGCTCACCCATACCCATATAGACGACATTGCTGATCCGATCCGGCAGCTCGGGATGATCCGCGAGGAAATACCGCCAGAATCTGACCTGGTCCACGATCTCATCGTTCGAGAGATTACGAGCGAAACCCATCTTGCCGGTAGCGCAGAACGTGCAGGCCATAGCGCAACCGACCTGCGTCGAGACACAGACCGTAAAAGAACCGCGCGCATTGCGCATCAGCACCGTCTCGATACGCTTCCCATCAGCCAGACCGAGCAATGCCTTGAACGTATCCTGCTTCTGACTCCCGAATACCCGCGTCTCGCGATAGGCGACAAAGATCCCCTGCGGATCCAAAGCCTCCCGCCAGGCGGCAGGCAGGGCCGTCATATCAGCGAATGAGCGGACAGACGGCAAAAAAAGCGCCTGCTCAATCTGAGTCAGCCGCCATGCCGGCACGTCCTGGAAATGTCTTTGTAAGGCTTCACGCCTCGTTTCTGGTATCTGCATCATCCACCACCCTATCACACTAGGCGTTTTCGTCAACGATTATCCTTCTCCGGCGGTGCATCCAATCGGAACAAATCATGCTCTATGGATGGCACCACAGCATTCTTCTGGCTCCGTTCATCCAGCCCTTTGATTACCGTTTCGAAGCGGCTCGAACGGAAATCAGTCGCCTCGGCATACGATTTCAGAAATTCCTGTTTCTGTGTCTCAGTCCAGGTATAGCGATACAGGCTCTGATACCATTTCCATCCGCCGAGCGCCATAACGGCCACGAAAAAGAAGATGAAAAACCACCGGTACGACTGATACCAGAACATCATGCTCTTCCGGACGGAAAAGCTCGGTTTGAACGCGAAAGACTTGAATGAGGACAATTCCATAGATCAGCGATTAGGATGATGGTAGACGATCGTATCCGCGACTACCTCGAGCTCGAAGAAGTGTTCTGGCGCCTTCACCGGGACAATGACTGGTTCCGGGACGACGACAAACAGACCGGCATCTTCATGCGTCACGGCTTCAGTGACCGGCACAGGATCTTGAGCGACAGTTTCGACCGACGAGAGCTCACGCTCCTTGCGGACCGCATCGAGCGCGATGACATCGAGGGCCACCGGTAGCGTCTCGACCAGATGAAGATACTCGATGACTTTTCCAGTCTCCCCGGATACGCGCAGTGCCAGTCGGGTATACTCCTGCGTCGGCAGGTTGCCGATGATGCTCGGGTCTTTTTTCTTCGCATCAGGCTTCTCGGCCCCCCCGGTCTCCGCTGTCTTCTCAGCATCGGTCGCAGCTGCTTTGACAGGCGCCTTGGTTACTGGCGGCGCTTCTCGAGCCTCGATGACGATCTTCACCCCTTTCTCTTTCGCCAGAGCTTCGAGCTGCTTGATAAAATCGATCATGTGTCCCTTCTCGGTAAACACGCCGAGCTTCTCTTCTTCCTCAAGGATCCTATTGTACTGATTCTCATATTCCCCGAGCTTCCCGAGCTGCCGCTCCCGGTTCTCGCGGATGGTAACTGACTGCTGGATGTTTTCCTGCTTGGTCCCGATGACCCGATCCAAGGAACGGATACCGAACCAGTACGTGAGTCCCATAGTCACGATGATGCTGACAAGCATAATCAACCCGAGATTTTTTGTGATGTATTCGTTCATAGCGAGGCTGCGTGCACGCACGCTTCTTGGAGAGTGAGATCGATCTGAAAATGGACATTTTCCTGCGTCAGGAGATTCGAGAGCGGCAGGACCGCTTTGGAAAAACACTTTTCATTCTTCAGCTTCTCATGGAAAGCCAACAGATCGTCACGGGTATCGGCGACACCGGACACGAAGAGCTGGTATTCTTTGGTCGCGACACGCTCCAGCGTGATCTTCCCATCCGTATGGCGGTCCACTATCAGAAAGATATTGGTGAAATAGAAGCGGTTCCGATCGACAGCGAATATCGTATCGACAGTCTTATTCGTCGATTGGAACTTCTCTTCGAACACCTTGAGCTTCTTCTCTTCGGCACCGTACTGCTCGAAATTCTGACTGAGGGACGCCTGATGTTCCATCTCGAAATCCAAGACGAGATACATACCGAAAAGAATACCCAGATAGAACAGCTCGAGCGCGAACAGCAGGAAGACCTGCCAAACGAAAAACCGGAACCGGGTTCTCCGCTCCGTGAGAGTTTTGTTCTCTTCCGGCAAAATGTTAAGCAAAATCCTCATATTCGTCGAGTCCGCGCAATGCTAGACCGATAGCGGTCGAGTATTGCACGGCATGATTGCGATCAATAGGCGGGAGACGTTTTCCGAGATGGACATTGACCCAGGGGTTTCCGAAGACGACATCACGATTGAGTCGGCGGGTCATATACGGCAGCAGGCCCTTCATGTTCGCCCCGCCGCCGCACAGTACGATTGTATCGATGTTCTTGGAATAGTGCAGATTTTCGAGGTAGAAATCTATCGACTTCTCGATCTCGGCAGCGATACTCTCGAGCACTGGCAGGGCTGCTTTGAGCACTGGCCCGCGGAGCGCGATTGATCCGAGGCCTTGCTTGATCTTGATATCTTCCGCTTCCTGAAATGAGATACGGAGGTCCTTGGCTATCGAATCCGTAATCATCTGCGATGAGAGCGGGACACTCGAAGTGAAGCACGGGGTGCTCCCGACGGAAATCAGGAAACTCGTCCGCCGGTCGCCGATATCGACGATCAGCGTCGTCGCTTTCTCCTCGGTCTCAGCCAGGAGGCTCCGCGCCTGAGCGATCGATTCTGTCTCGAGACCGACCACTTCCAGTCCGGCCGCCTCGAGGACTTCCACGAACTGATCCACGACCGAGCGCGCCACCGCGACCACCAGAATATTCATCTTTCCCTCTTCGACCGAGAGCGTCTCATCCAGTATCTGCCAATCATAATAGACCTGATCGAGTGTCAGCGGGATATTGGCCTCGATTTCCCACTGGATAGCCCCCTGAACTTCCTTTTCATCCATCTTCGGCAGGGAGATGACTCGCAGGAACGCTTTGGTCTCAGGCAGCGAGCACATGACTTTGCGCGTATGCATCTTCTTCATGGTCGGGTTCTCCATGAGCTTCCGCATCACGTCGATGACGATTTCCGGTTTCAGGATCTCGCCATCGATCACACTCCCGACCGGCAGTGCCGCCGCGGTGTATCCGCTGATCCGATGCAGTTTCCCTTCGCTTTCCATGCGGAGCACCTTGATCGAAAGGTCAGAGAGATCGAGACCGAATGAGCTCGGAAAAAGATCGAAAATTTTCTTCTGGAGGAATGACATTTTGTTTTTATTTTCGCTGCAACGCTGTTCTTTCTATCATACCACATCCGTACCCACGAAACGGAGCTAGAGCTCTTCCCAAAGATCGACCAGATAATTCGTCCCGGTCGGAAAATACGGCGGCGGACAGTACAACAGATTGTTGTCGTAATACAGGTTCCGATTCTGATAGCCGGACACATGATTGCCCATACTATCCGCCCAGGCGAACCCGTAGCGCTGATTACTCACGAGCGCCCCATTGATCGTGATCGTATTGCGGATCGCATTTATGCCGGTATAATTGGAACGCCCGACCCGTCCGCTCTGCGCCATCAGCGCTGCGTCGATGGTCAAAAAGTTGTTACTATCCCGGGTGATCTCCACATCCTGCTGACCGATGATACCGATGATCTCCGAGCAGTTCGCATGCGCGTAGCGGATATCCCGGCTGATATAGACGCTCTTCACCGAAGCCGAAGTGAGATTGGCAGCTACGACAGAAATCTTCTTGGTATCAATCGTCCCCTCGATCCAAATATTATTCTCGACAAAGATAACCCCGTTGTCGATGATCGGATAATTCGAAAGACACGCTCCAGAGCAGGTGCCACAGGTACCGCTCCCGGAGTTCCGCCTATACTGATTGATCTCATTGGTCGATGCGACGAAAGAGTTCACGGTGCAGACATCATAGGTACCGTTGGATTTCAGGATAATGCGCCGTCCCTGCCCCGTATTATCGAAATACCGGCCCCGTCCGGCCTGCGCTTCGGATTTCATGAGCGAGAGATCACCGAGAATGCCATTGAAATCGACGGTGGCCACCGGGAATTGTCGCCCGGCTTCAAAGACATCCGTCCGGCTCGGGACCGCACTCGGTGGTGCCTCAGCGGCACGATACGCACTGTTGATTCCAGTCGCAGGAGGCACATTGACGTGCGTATGCACGCCGAATTCATTACTTCCGGTATGATCCGGATCATTGTACTGATCAACCGAGCTCGAGACAAGATTGTGCGCTACGCCGTCGAAGCGGATACCGGAATTGGAATGGATTTTCCCGTAGACCTCTGTCCCCGCGCCGAAGCGCATGAAGTCATTCGCCACCACAGCGCTCTCACTCCACGATGGCCGGCGCAGACGCACTTTGATCGTCCGCTCCAATCCTGGATTCGACGTCGTATGCCCGCTTGAGGTGATATAGACGATAGTCGATCCAGTTGCGGGCGGCGTGACAACGATGCTGTACTGCCCGTTGGAATAGGTCCCGACATAAGCTGATGACTGACCGAGAGCCGTCCCACCAGACCAGAACGCCTGTACCTGGCTCGCAGTCCGGCCATCAAGCTGATGAGCAAGATACCATTTGTAGAAATGAATACCCGCCTCCGCAATCTGCAGAGCCTCTTCGCGATCATGCTGCTTCATACTGTACTGCAGCTGCGAAACCACAAACCCGACAATGGAGGTCAAGAGGATAGCCGCCGTCGCCGTCACCATCAGCGCATACGCGATAGCCGATCCTTTTCTGACAGAGCGCATAGGCCTTAGTACGTATAATTATTGAGATTGCGAAGCTCGGCGAAAGATTCCACATTGACGTTGTTCGGTGCGTTGATCGGATCGATATTCACCAGGAGATGGATCTTGATCAGACGCACGTTCTCCACGGCTACCGGCGTGGCGAGCGGATTGTTGACGATATCGCTCGGATAATCACGATTGTAATAAGAGAAGACCGGCTGCGCATTGGTATTCGAGATATAGTTCACGAAGACTTCCGTCGTCTCATCCCCGTTCGGATACGTGATCGGAACCGTAGCTGTCGGCTCAGTGATACCGCGATAGATCGTCCCACCACTGAGATAGTAATGCACCCGCTCGGTCGTCCCATCGCCATCGACATCCATATAGACTTTGAGATCGAACTGGTCGCCTGATTCGACCGGGTAATCGCCGTTGTCTGCCTGGCGGACCTTGCGGATCTCACTCACTATCCGGTTGACCCCCCGGGAAGCCATGAGCGACGCATTGCCCGTCTCCAGGATGAATTTGTTATTCCGGACGCTATTCATCAGGAGCATCGTGACCCCTTCCATCCCGATGAGCAGGATGAAAATCGCCATGAGCATCTCCACGAGCGACATCCCTTTCAATTTTTTCTTCTGCCAGCGCATAGCCATAGTAGATATCATTCTACGGAGAAAGGGTCACGGTTTTCTTGGTCAGCACCGTGCCTGCGAGAGTCATGGTATCGGTTGCGGTCGTAAACCCGGAAGCGCTCACTTCGATATCGTAGGTACCGGCCACGAGCGGCGTATTGCTCGTCGGGAAATATGCCTGACCATAGATATCCGCCGCAATCGTCGTATCATAACCGAGTGTGGCATTGAACAGTCTCACCGAAGCACCAGCAATCGGAGAGTTATCTGTTCCATTCTTCGCCGAGACCAGCGCCGAACTCAAGGCCTTGTCCGCCAGCACCAGCTTCACCGATTCAGTCGTCCCAGGAGTCAGATTGATAGTGCCAAACGTCGTCTCTTCCGGATCAAGCCGGAGATACTCATAGCCGGATTCGCTCGCATCCAGCGTGAGCGCATACACCCCGGCGCTCCGGTCTGGAAAGGTGAGTGCTCCGCTTCCATCCGTGACGCTTGTTTGGGTGAAATCATACACCGGGGCGCTCGTGGCGATATCCGTACCGATCACCAAACCTCCACTGATCGAGAAATCAATATCCGGAATATCCACATCGAATGGATCCTTCGAATGCAATTCAATATCCGATTGCTCATCAGCGACGATAGTGGCGGCCGTCAGACTGCCAGCGACGATAGAGGCATGCGTATTGACCGGGTTGAAGACTGATGTCGGATACGGATCATAGGTCATATTCGGATAATACCCTCCCTTGCTCACCGAAATCTCATACCCCTGCACGGAGGCGGGCGCTCCCGGGAATGTCAGGTTGCCGTTGGCATCGGTACTGGCTGTCAGATTTACGGCTGGCGCAACCGCAGCATTGACGATATGCACCGAGGCATTGGCTACGCCTACGCCGGCTCCATTCAGGATATTGACCGAAAGGATACCGGTCCCGGCTGCCACCGACTCGACTCCATCCAAAGAGAAAATCGATGTCATACCGACCTGCTCGGATGCCGAGGCACCTCCCCAAGAGACCGTTAGTGTGACTTTCTTGTAGTCATTCGGCGCGATATCGGTGCCGGCCCCTGCTGTACCGTCCGTCGCATCGTCAACGAATTGCACCACGGTATGCAGCTGATACTGGTTCGAATTCGCAACGATGGTCTGATCCTGCGAGAGCGTGCCCGTCGGGATACCGCTCGTCGTCCCAATATCATCGAATATCAGACTGCGGATGATTTCCATCTGCTGCGTCGCGACCGCTGTCGCTCCCAGGCGATACTTGGAATTCATGATATGCCGCATCCCGAGATTCCATGCCTCATAAAACGTGACAGAAATGACCGAGAAAATAAAAAGGAATACAGCGGCCTCAATCAGCGTGAACCCGCCCACTCGACCCGATCCCATACTTCTACGGAAATCCATAGCCATTCCATTCTCCTATTGAATATTCTCCATCACGCTGTACATCGGGGTGAGCATCGCCACCGCGAAGAACCCGACGCCGCCGCCGATCATCAGCATCAGTACCGGCTCGATGATAGATGACATGTTTTTCGTGATTTGATTGACTTCTTCCTCGTAGAATTCAGCCAGTCGGCGCAACACCATTTCCGTCTTGCCGGTCTCCTCGCCAACCTGGATGATCTGCGGGACAAGGATCGGGAAAATCTTCGGATACCGGAGAATAACGACGCTCAGCTCGACACCCTTCTGTATCTCGCTGATCGCATCATCGATCGCATCCTTATAATAGGAATTCGACAGTGTCTTCTTGACGATAGCTAGAGAATCAACGACCGAGACGCCGCTCTTGAGCAGAGAACTGTAGATACGGGAGAAACGGGCGCAATTCACCTTGATGAGGATGTTGCCCACGATCGGCATACGGATGAAGAGCCAATCGAAAAACCGCTTGCCGACCGCCGTCGAAGCGAAGAGTTTGAGCACGACGATGCCGCCGAAAAAGAGTCCGACACTGATGAAAGCGTGATTCCGGAGGAAATCGCTCGCTGCCATGATAGCCCGCGTCGAAGCTGGCAGGACCACACCCATATCCTTGAACACACCCGTAATACGCGGCAGGATATAGGTCAGCATCAGAATACCGATACCGAGCATCGCGACCAGAATGACGAGAGGATAGGTCATAGCCCCTTTCACCTTGGAGAGGATATCGTGCTCCTTCTCCAGCTGCAGCGCCAGGATATCCAGCACTTCTTCGAGATTTCCCGAGACCTCGCCGACATACACCATGCTCGTGAACAACTCGTTGAAGACTTTCGGATATTTCGACAGTCCTTCGGAGAGCGTCTTGCCGCCCTGCACTTCGTCGTACACTTCGCGGAGGATTTTCTGGAAAGCCTGGTTCTGGGTCTGCACCGAAAGGTTCATGATCGCCTTCGAGACGGTCAAGCCAGACGACACCATGACCGCCAGGTTGCGGGTGAATATCATCTTCTCCTTGAGAGGTACAGAGATGAAGCGATCCAGGAATTGTATCTGCACCTGCGCCCGCTCCTTCACCTCTCTGACCGAAGTCACGACAAAACCGCCGGCCCGCAACTCGGTAGCCAGTTCCCGCTCATCTTTCGCTTCAGCCTCAGCGCCGGTCGTCTCTCCCGTCGCTATGTTTTTTGCAGTGTAATAATACTTGGGCATACCAAGCTTTTTGTTTTTTATTTCTTCTCCAGTATACCACGAAATCCTGCCGGCCTATACGCTCAGGCGACGCTTGAACTCCTCGTACACACGAGGTCCGCGCGGCCGAGGCAGGAAAATAAGCGCCCGATCGGTCGCCTCGATATAACTCCCCTCCCAGCGCGTCTTCGGATTGCGGCCGATCTTCGATTTCTGCCACTGCGCGCAGAGTCTTTCGAGCGGAAAAGTATCCGCGACGGATTCGAGAGTACGGCGTATCAGGAATGATTGGCGGCTCTCGCCGACACACCAGATCGGCCGGATTTCCGACAGCGAGAAGTTCGGCTTGAACCGGGCGATCCATCGGTTCTTCAGCTCGAATTTCTGGAACAGCGGATAATTGAACAGCGGAATCATGAAACGGTACTCATGAGCGGAGAAGAGATCCTGTGTCCCGATCTCCAGGCTCTCATCGGTGACGAAATAATTGAGGCAGGCCCGGTTGCGCACTTTGCGTCCATGCCGCCATTTTCCCATCAGGAGCAGTATGCCAGTCATGATGAACCGCCCGGTCCAGATCTTCCCAGCGCGCAACACGACAAACAGATCCCAATCGCTCCCGATATCGCCATACTTGAGCGACAAACTGCCAGTCGCACCGGCGAAGCGCACATACGGGAACAGCCGGATGAAGCGCGCCAGTTGCTTGATGCGGCGGAGCTTCGCTGCAGACAGCTTCTCTTTCCGGATACGGAGCACCGAAAGCCCCTCCCGTCCGCGGAGACCATAGAAGCCCCGATCTTCCAGGAGCGTCCCGCGGGCTATCTCATGCCGAAGCGCCGCGTACACCTCCAGATAGGAAGACGGGCGCACGCCCTCCTCCTGCAACGTCAAAAGATGTTTCCAGATCTCAAACGCGGACAACGGGTAGTCGAACACGTCATAGTACGTGACCGTATCGAGGATGTCTTTCGAGAGACGATACAT
Organism: Candidatus Moraniibacteriota bacterium; assembly: GCA_017983435.1. Classification (GTDB taxonomy): domain Bacteria; phylum Patescibacteriota; class Minisyncoccia; order Moranbacterales; family UBA1568; genus JAGOSP01. Next base: position 125,693 of record JAGOBM010000001.1, on the reverse strand, counting down.
ACTGGTAAAAAATCAAAGCTCAAATTTCAAATACCGCAATGTTTTGTCTATTGAGGACACTCCGGGAAACGCAAGAGTCTTCCCTTCACTATCGCCTCAGAAGTCTCGGGCATCAGGGAAAACTCTTGCGTTTCCCGGAGCGCCCCCCTCTTATTCGTCTGAACTATGGATTTCTTACAGATATTTCGCGGTTGCGCTCCGCTTGCAGGCCTTGAGTTTGGTAGGCTCGCCGGAGAAAATCAGTTCGCCGCCCTTCTCGCCGCCATCCGGACCGAGCTCGATGACCCAATCCGAAGCGCGGATGACATCGACATTGTGCTCCACGACCAGCACACTATTGCCCCGATCGACCAGCGCTTCAAGCACTTCGAGCAATCGCCGCACATCCTCGAAGTGCAATCCGATAGTTGGCTCATCGAGGATATAGAGCGTCTTGCCGGTCGACTTGCGCGCCAGCTCGGTCGCCAGTTTGATACGCTGTGCCTCGCCGCCCGAGAGATTCGTCGCACTCTGCCCAAGCACGAGATAGCCGAGACCGACTTCTTCGAGCACCCGCAACTTCTCTTCGATATGCGGCTGATCGAGGAAGAAATGTCGCGCCTCCGACACGGTCATCCGGAGTACCTGCGAGATATTCGTCCCGCGATATTCGACGGCCAACGTCTTGATATTGTATCGGGTCCCCCCGCAGACTTCGCAGGGTACATAGACATCCGGCAAGAGATACATTTCGATCTTGCGCAAACCGCCGCCCTGGCAGGCTTCGCACCGGCCGCCCTTCATATTGAAGCTGAAGTGCGTCGCCGAAAAACGCTCTTTCTCCGCTTCCGAAGTCGCCGCGAAGACATCGCGGATGAGACTGAAGACGCCAGTGTAGGTCGCCGCGTTGGATCGGGGTGTCCGACCGATCGGATCCTGATTCACTGTGATCACCTTATCAATATTCTCGAGTCCGACGATCTTCTTGTGTGCCCCCGGCTCGGTCTTGGCATGATAGAAATGTTTCGAGAGCGCCCGCGAGAGGATGTCATGGACGAGCGATGACTTGCCTGATCCGGATACGCCCGCTATGGACACGAGCATACCGAGAGGGATCTCGACATCGATATCTCGGAGATTATGCTCCTTCGCGCCGACCACCGTGAGACTCTCCCCGTTCCAGCGCCGTGCCTTCTTCTTGTCGGACACTTTCCGCTTACCCGAAAGATATTCCCCCGTCAGCGTCTTGGATTTCAGAAGCCTCTCCGGTGTCCCCGCAAAAATCACCTCACCGCCCTCCGTACCGGCGCCCGGTCCGAGGTCGATGATGTAATCCGCCTGACGCATGATCGCGACATCATGCTCGACGACGATCAGAGAATTGTTGGCACTCTTGAGATCAAGCAATGCGCCGATCAACCGGTCCGTATCGCGGCTGTGCAATCCGACTGACGGCTCATCGAGTACATAGATGATACCCGAGAGGCCGGACTTCATCTGCACGGACAGACGGATACGCTGTGCCTCGCCGCCTGAGAGCGTATCAGCACCCCGCGAGAGTGAGAGATATCCGAGACCGACCTTCTCGACCGCCAAAAGACGCGTCTCCATCTCACGGAACAGCGTATCGATTACGGTCTTCTCGTGACCGGCCTTGACGATACCGGCCTTGAGTTCTTTGGTGATCGCCGAAAGTCGCTCCGCGCTCATATCAGCCAGATCGAATATCGAATATCCAAGCACGCTGACCGAGAGCGATGACGGCTTGAGTCGTTTCCCCTGGCAGGCCGGACAGATATGCGACTGCATAAACGTCTCTATTTCCTGCCGCAGATGATCGGATTTCGTCTCCCGGTATTTTTCCGAGAGCAGCGCGATGACGCCGCGGAATTTCCGTGAATCCTCCTGCCAGCCATCTTCTCCCCAGAGCACCGCTTTCATCTGCTTGGCCGACAGCTTCTTGACCGGGACTGAACAGGAAAAATGCGACCGCTTGGCGAGCTGGGCCAGCTCCTGCATCGGCCCGCTCTCGCGCTGTCGCTCACCGTTCATCTTGCTCCACGGGCGGATCGCCCCCTCGATCAGTGAGAGGTTGCGATTCGGAATGATCAGGTCAGGATCGAATTCAAGCGTGCGTCCGAGACCGGTGCATTTCGGACAGGCTCCATCAGGATTATTGAACGAGAAAAAACTCGGGGTCGGCTCCGAAAGGCGGACCTGACAGTCATCGCAGCGATACTCGTCATTGTAGACACGCTCCTCTCCGCTCCCATTGACTGCCACCGAAAGCGTCCCCTGACCGACCTGGAATCCCGTCGCCAAAGAATCCAGGATGCGCTCCTTGTCGGGACGGGCCCGGTCGATGACGATGCGGTCGATGACGATATCGATACGTTTCTCTTCCGTCGTTGAAGCCAGCGCGAGCGCATCAGCGATCGGCACCACCTCGCCGTCACGCCGCACCCGGACATACCCCCAGTGATCGATCATCTCGATTGCTGCCCGTTCCGGCTTGCCATCTGTCTGGCTGCTGTGCGCCAGAAGAACAATGCCAATCCGATCAGGGAGCAAAAGTAATTCTTCCATCACCTGCCGCACCGTCATCCGCAGAAGCGCCTTGCCACACGACGGACAATGCGGCTCTCCGGCCTTGGCGAAGAGCACCCGAAGGAAATCATAGACTTCGGTCATCGTGCCGACCGTGGAGCGAGGGCTGCGCGACACGCTCTTCTGGTCGATGGAAATCGCCGGCGAAAGATTGTTGATAGCATCGACATCCGGCTTCTCGAACCCTTCAAGAAAATTGCGCGCGTATGAAGAAAGCGATTCGACATAGCGTCGATTCGCTTCTGCGAAGATGACGTCGAAAGCGAGCGATGACTTGCCTGATCCGGACAGACCAGTCACTACCACGAGCGAATCCCGCGGTATGTCGACATTGATATTCTTCAGGTTGTTCACCCGAGCGCCACGCACTTCGATGACCGGTTTTCTTTCTGGCATACCCCTTACAAAGCCACGTTCAACAAAAAAAATCGATACACAGTTTTTCCATTGTATCGCCTTTCCTACGCGCTGTAAATACGGAAGGAAAAAGCCGGTACTTGAAGTACCGGCTAGCGACGCGCTTGGCGCATCTCTCTGATATGTTGTCGGGCATCCTCGATGGACATCCCATAGCGATCCCGCAGTGTCTGGAAGATACGCCGGAGTTCCGACTCGCATCGATTTCGCTGCTCGATAAACGCCGTCTTCTGGCGTCTATTGGCCCACTCTACCGCTTCTCGGAGCAAAGCATCCCGACGCTGCCACTTGAGAAGCAGACCAAAAGCCGCCACCGATAAGCAAAGGGCTATAGCACCATGGAGGAATCCGAAACCGAATCCGTACCACACTGCCATGACGCCTATCCCACAAAGAACTCCCCTGAAAAACCATCTCATGATTTCCTCCTTTTGAACGATCCGATACCGATGATAAGTGCCACTATACCATATATATCGTATAGAGTCAATACTCGGCGTCAGGTGCCCGACTCGAGAAATGTCTTTCGCTTCCGCTTCCGGTGCAAAGCCACAGCGAAACGATGCGCCTCGGCATTGACCAGAAGTGCGTCCGCTTCGAAACGCCGCCGCAGCCCCTCCGGTCCGATGAGATGGTCCGGATGATGCCGGGCATTTTTGACCACGCCGAGCACCGGTATCGAGAGTCCGGCCTGTGCCAGCACGCGCTCTGCCACACCGTACTGGAGCAGCGCGCCGTCGACGATGATGATTTCCGGTAGCTTCCATTCCGGATGCCCGAGTCGGCGCGTCAGCACTTCTTCCAGAGCGGAGAGATCATTGCCTCCATGCTCGCCGCGCAGGACGAACTGCCGATACTCATCCTTGTTCAGTCGGCCGCGCTCGATGACCGTCATCACCCCGACCGTCTCCTCTCCACCGAGATGTGCGACATCATACGCTTCGATGCGGTGCAGCCTGAGTTCCCGGAGATCATCCTTCACGAGCGTCATATCCTGGATATGCGACACGGCAAACAGCTGACGTTTCATCCGATCCGCCTCTTCGAAACGCAAATCCTTCGCCGCCTCCTTCATCGCGCGCTCCATGCCTCTCTTGAGCAATGATTTCTTGCCTTCGAAAAAAAGTTCGATGTCGCGGATCCGCTTACGATATTCCGGTGCCCCGATACTCCCCGCACACACACCCGGACACAATCCGATCTGCGCCTGGAAGCACGGCTTCCCGGATCCAGGAATGCACGTATCCCGGAACGGAAAGATGCGCCGGACGATCTTCATCACCTCACGCAGCTGCGTCCCCGCCGGAAACGGTCCGAATATCTTCCGGACCGGATCGCGGAATTTCCCCTGAGCGAAATCGCGGCCGCGCACGATGAGGATCCGAGGAAACTCTTCGTCTGTTACCACGACATGATTGAAGCTCTTATCGTCTTTCTCGTCGGTATTGTAGACCGGCTGATGCTCCTTGATCAGCCGCGACTCGAGCAAGAGTGCTTCGAGCACCGAGTCGGTGACCCGATAGGCGATCGTCTCGGCCCGCTCAAGCATCAGACTGATTTTCGGCCCGCGCGTCTCCATGATGTCCTGCGAGAAATAGCTCCGTACCCGATCCCGGAGCGATGTCGCCTTGCCGATATAGAGTATCCCTCCCTCCGCGTCCAAGAAAAAATAGACGCCAGGCAGCTCAGGCAGAAGCGCCGTATCCTGGCGCCAGACTGTGATATCCATCTTTTCGGTCCAGGGTGTCTTCGGCATAGTTGACTAAAACATAAAAAAGTAGTATAATATATAACAGTACATTACGCAAGGAGAACGTCTATGTCTTCTGAACTCGAGTGCACCCTCCGCGACAAGGTCATCACCGATCTTGCCAAAGGTCTCGCTTTCAAGACCGCCTTCGCCGATGCTGCTCATCAGCATCGCATCTTCCACTCTGATCCGGCCCAGCGGGCAACCTACAACTATCTCTATCGGGCTGTCGAGAGACGCGTCAAACGTACCCTCGGCACCGATGCGAGTCTGTGGGCTACCAACGCGCAGAAGCAACTAAGGCACGAGACTTCTCTCGCTTCCGTCGAACCCAAGCCATCCGATAGACGCCCTGCCCATCGGCACGCTTTCATCGGACAAATGGCGGCGGCCGGCGAACGACCGGAAGACTACGACTAGTCTCCACCCCTCTCACTCAAGGACAACATCACTGTTGTCCTTTTTCTTTTTCAATATCCCCCTTGAGCGGCTCATCTCCCGGGCTGCGAAAAAGATTGTTTGTTTATTTATCTAGATCTCTCCTGGGTCACGAAAGCAAATTTTCCCCTCGCTATCGGTTTAAAGCACCTCGGGCAGCAGGGAAAACTTCTTTCACGTCCCAGGAGAGCACATATCATCACAGCCCGGAGAAAGGACCAACGTCATGGCAATCAGACTATCCCCTACGCGCACCGCACTGGTGGCAGACTGGCAGATCTTCGAAACGCAGGCCATGGCAACTCGCACACTCGGACTGCAGCGTATGCCCGCATTTTGGACAGTGCTTCATGGAGAGATCGATGGCAAACGAGCAGGTCGGACACTTGCGATCCTTGAGCGACCGCAGCGCAACCGCCTCCTTGCTGAAGACCGTCTTCTGGATGTAGTACACGATGCCGCCAAACAAAGCGATCACCAGCAGCACCGACCCGTAATACAGCACGTAGCGCAGGAATGCGAACTGCGTGAAGAACTCGATCAAGAGCTCTATGATCCGGCGCGGAATGATCTCATAGAGAAACATCCCGACAACCTGGAGCAAGAGGACCGAGAAAGCGCCGAGCAACGCACCAACAATGATCGTGTACGGACTATCCTCGCGCTTCCAGACGAAATACCGCTTGAGCGAATACAAGAACAGTGGAAGAATGAAAAGCAATGAAAGCAGGAAGACCTTGATGCGATACCAGTTGTAATCCGACAGATAGAGCTCTTTCGCCTGCTGCTGCTGTGTTTCGAAGTGGCTCGCGGTGCGGCCGATTGCGTCCAATATAGCCGCCCGTTCGGACAGCAAAGCTTTCCTCTCTGACTCGAGCCTCATGACAGCCTGCGTATCCGTCTTGAGAGAACTCCCGGCCTGCTCCGGATTCATCACCGGCGCCGTGATGCCAGCCTGACGCTCCTGCAGACTGATATCGTATGTTTCCTGCTTCAGTGTCCTCTCCGGCTCAAGAATATTCAGATCCCTTTCCACGCGATTGATAGGATCCTCGAGCGCGTAGTATCGCTTGAGATCCAGGTAAGCAGCCCGCAGTGTCGCAGCAGCACCCGAGGCTTCTTCATAGCGGCTGAACTGGCACTGCTGCTTCGTCAAATCATCCATCCGGTAAGTGTCCGTCATCTCATCGTATCCGGTCGCATAGACATCGGTATTCGTGATCGGCTCGTCGACCCAGCGGCGATCCAAAAGCAGCGCGAACTCCTGCGAACACGAGGAGAGTCCTTCCGGCTGATCCGGTATCCGGCCGATATCGCTGAAGATCGTCTGCCCGATAATCACGATGAAGAGTCCCATGAAAAACAGCAAAAGGTAACCGATCTTGGTCGTCCGCTTCTCGCTGATCTCCTCATGCCCCGCCCCGCTCTTCGGAGCCTCACCCGTCTTTCCTCGTAGCCATGCCCACATAGTTTTGATATGAAGGATAATACACCATCAGTATACCACCTTGTTTGACCCCTTAGTTATAATCCTCAAAGCTACGCACTCTCCTGGGACGCGAAAGAAGTTTTCCTTAGCCCCAGGGTGCTTTAAACCGCTAGCGAGAGGAAAATTTGCTTTCGTGGCCCAGAAGAGACATCGACTATTGAACGCTTTTTTTTTCTAAGTGTCTCCGAGGAACTGCAAGACGGTTTTTCCTGATGCCCGAGACTTCCGAGGCGATAGTGAAGGAAAAATCGTCTTGCAGCTCCTCCCAGAAAACACCACGTTTCATGGCAAATATATTTACAACCCATCCCCGCGTCCGGCATCGAGAAGCGAGAGTGCTCGCAATTCTTCGCGACGGAGTTCAGAGTCCGGCAGTATACTCTCAAGCAGCCGCCAGAAGCGCGACCCGTGATTGAGTTCGCGGAGATGGCAGAGCTCATGCACGACGATATAGTCCGCGAGACGCTCGGGCAGGAAGACAATACGATAATTGAATGACAAAGCTCCGCGCGCCGAGCAGCTCCCCCATCGGGTCCGCTGATCGCGTATCGTGATCGGACCAGGATCGAATCCGTGCTGCTCGCTGTACCAGCGCACCCGCGCTTCTACCAGACGGTCCGCCTGATCGCGATGCAGGACGAAGCGCCGCCGACGTTCTTCTCCCGAAAGCCGTGGCACTCTGCCCGTGGATTGGAAACGTTCCTGCGCCGCTTTGATCCAATCCCGCTGCCGCACGATGAAACGTTTGATGAGAAAAATCGGTACGAGCTTGGCCGCCGATACCGTCACCTGGCCGTCGGAAGCGACCGCGATACGGAGTGTCTTCAGGCCGCGCCGCCGACGTATGCGGATCATCTGGCCGCTATCTTCCAGTATGACCGCCGATTTCTGCCGACTCATACTTCTCGTGCGGAGACACTGGTAGCGGCAGCCTGCATCGCCTGACGACGAGCACGCCGCCTGATGGCATACGTCGTGAGATGCGTCGCGATCATCATGGCTGCGAGCACTGTCATTAGTCTAACGATGGTCTGATACGTCTCAAAAGCGTCACTGGTTCCGGTATTCACCCACCAGGCGACACTTGCCAATACTGCTAGAAATACGAAAATCCCGAGCGAATCCAAAAGAAAATACCGTCCTGGGGTCAGCTGTTTCTTCATCGAAAGATAGAAAGTCAAAGCCACCCTCAGGCCGACAAGAAATTTGATCAGCAGAAGCGATACAAAAAGATGTTCGTCAAACAGCCGCTTCAGGGCAGATGCTGGGATATCGTCCACCGATGCCTTCCGGCTGATCGAAGCCAGCCCATACCGTCCGACTGCATACCAGAACAAGTCGGCTGAAAGCGTTGCGATATACGCGGTTGCCAACACACCGCCATACACCAGCGATGGCTGCCCAGATGCAAAGACCAGCGCGACCAGTATCGCGTTCTCACCAGCAATCAGCGTCCCGACGAAGGTCGCGAGCATCCAGTGTTCCGCGAGCGCCTCTACGAGCATTCCCAATACGTATTCCATGTCGTGATTGGTTCTTGTTTTCTTCCGGTATTATACCACTCCTTCAGCCACCGGTTATTTCGCCGCCGCGCGCAAGGCCTTCTTGAGATACTGTCCCGTGTAGGACTCCGCGACGCGAGCCACTTCTTCCGGCGTACCGGTCGCGACGATCTTGCCTCCGCCCGATCCGCCTTCCGGACCGATATCGATGACGTAATCGGATGATTTGATGAAATCGAGATTGTGTTCGATGGTGATGACCGTATTCCCCTTATCGACCAGCCGGTCCAGGATTTCGATCAGCTTCTTCACGTCAGCATAGTGCAATCCGATCGTCGGCTCATCGAGCAGATAGATCGTTCGTTCGACATGCGGCCGATAGAGTTCGGACGAGATTTTCACCCGCTGTGCCTCGCCGCCCGAGAGTGTCGTCGCTGACTGTCCGAGTTTCAGATAGCCGAGACCGACCTCGTTGAGCGTCTTCAGCCGATCAGCGATCGCCGGAATCTCATAGAAGAACGAGTACGCCTCTTCGATCGTCATCTCGAGCACCTCATGGATCGTCTTGTGCTTGTATTTCACTTCGAGCGTCTCCTTGGTGAAGCGCTTGCCATCGCAGACATCGCAGGAGACATAGACCGTCGGCAGGAAGTGCATCTCGACCGCGATGAAGCCATTGCCCTCGCAGGTCTCGCAGCGCCCCCCGGGCCGGTTGAACGAGAAGCGGCCGCTCTTCCACCCGCGTACCCGCGCTTCCTCAGTCGACGCGAAGAGATCGCGGACATGCGTCCAGGCACCGGTGTAAGTCGCCGGATTGGAACGCGGCGTCCGGCCGATCGGCGACTGGTCGATCATCACGGCGCGCGAAAGATATTCGCTCCCCGTGAAGCTCTTGCAATAGAAGACCTCATTCGACTTGTAGCGGCGATCGAAGCGAGCCTGGAGATTCTTGTGGAGGATATCATAGAGGAAGGTCGACTTGCCTGATCCCGAGACACCGGTCACCGAGATGAACCGTCCGAGCGGCACATCGACATTCATGTCTTTGATATTGAAGAGCCGGGCATCGCGGACCTTGATCGAACCTTTCTCTTTGTGACGTCTGATCTCCGGTACCGGTATCTTTTCCTCTCCGCGCAGATAGGCGAGTGTCAACGATCCGGAGGTATTCTTGTCAGCGGTCAGGAGATCCTCGAGGAAGCCCGAGACGACCACTTCGCCGCCGTGCACACCCGCCCCCGGTCCGATATCGACGATATAGTCGCTCGCATAGATCGTATCCTCATCATGCTCGACGATCAGGATCGTATTGCCGAGCGCCTGCAGATTTTTGAGTGTCTCGATCAGACGGTCATTGTCCCGGCTATGCAGACCGATGGTCGGTTCATCGAGGACATAGAGCGCGCCGACGAGCTGACTGCCGAGCTGCGAAGCGAGACGGATGCGCTGCGCTTCTCCGCCGGAAAGCGTATTGGCCCGCCGATCGAGCGTCAGATAATTGAGTCCGACATCGAGGAGGAATTGTAGACGCCCTCCGATCTCACGCAGCACGACCGAAGCGATCTCCTGCTCACGCTTCGTCAGACCGAGCGTCTCGAAGAAGGCGCGCGCCTCGCCGGTCGTCATCGAGACGATCTCGACGATATTCTTGCTGCCCACTAGGATATGCAGCGCCTCCTCGCGGAGCCGCGTCCCATGGCAGACTTCGCAGACCTCATCGCCGAAGAAGTGCTTCGTCCCGAGACCATTGCACGCCTGGCACGCGCCGTAGGGAGAGTTGAACGAGAAGAGTCTCGGCTCGACTTCCGGATACGAGAAACCGTCATACGGGCATGAGAAGCGCGCTGACAAAATAGTCTCATCGCTGCCGAGCATCACCTTGACCAGCCCCTCGCTCTCCGTGAGCGTGCGCTCGACCGCCTCCGAAAGCCGCTCTCCCGACGTCTGCGGGAACTGCTTGAATTCGGCGAGCGGAATCTCATCGACAATCAGATCGATATCATGCTTCTTGTTCTTCGAAAGCAGGATCTGCTCCCGCAGGCTGTGCCGCTTACCATCCAAGAAAATCTCCGAGAAACCCTGCGTGAGAGCATTGTAGAGCAACTGATAGTATTCGCCCTTGCGTCCGCGGACTACCGGAGCCGTGATGATCAGACTCCCCGACTGCTTGGCCTTCTTCACCCGTGCACGGACCAGCTCGAGCATCTCTTCCGATGAGAGCTTCTTGATCTCGCGATCGCAGGTGAGACAGTGCGGCCGGCCGAGCCGGGCGAAGAGCACGCGGAGATAGTCATAAATCTCCGTCACGGTCGCGACCGTCGAGCGCGGATTACGGCTCGCTGATTTCTGATCGATCGAGATAGCCGGCGAGAGTCCGCGGATCTCGTCCACATCCGGCTTCTGCATTGTATTCAAGAACTGCCGGGCATAAGCCGAGAGCGACTCGACATAGCGGCGCTGCCCCTCGGCGAATATCGTATCGAACGCGAGCGACGATTTGCCCGATCCAGACAAGCCAGTGATCGCCACCATCGCGTTGCGCGGCATATCGACATTGATATTCTTGAGATTGTGGGTACGCGCGCCCCGCACCTCGATCCATTCGGAAGGAGTGCCTGGAGCCGCTTTCTTGATTTTTGACTGAGTCGCCATGATTATTGAAAAACGGGGTTTACGATTTTAGACATAGATCTCTCTGGGATACGAAAGCAAATTTTTTCCTTGCTGTCGTCTCAGAAGCCTCGGGCATCAGAAAAAATCTCTTTCGCACCCCAGAGAGACCCCTCCACAAAGTCACTAGGAAGCCCCAAGGAATACAGGAATTTCAAAATCTGCTTTCGCACTCAGGCTCACTCATCGGGGAGGGCACGAAGAAATTCTCCTGACTCTACCACATTTCCCGCACTGTGTCATCATTTCCGCAAGGAGCGGATCAGCGCCGTCTCCCAGGGACGCTCCGGATGTACAACTACCTCGGTCCGGCCAGCCGGCAGGCGCCTGAGAAAGTCTTCCGGATCATCAATCCAATCGCCGCTTACCAGATATTCCGAAGTCGGCAGCGGAGCTTGTTTCCAGAAATACCGATCGACGCGATGCAAGAGAGAGACCACCGTCTCGGCCGCGTGCCAGCGCAGGCAACCGATCGTATCGTGCGACCCGAAGCGCACATACCCGATACCGTATTCCCGGGCGATATTCAGGAAGTCCTTGAATATCGGCGGGAAGAAATGGATATGCTCATGCGAATTCATACCGTCCGGCAAGCGTCCGAATTTGGTCCGGAAGATCTCGATCTGTTCGCGCCACTCCCGCTCCACTTTCGACTGCGACAGTCGGCCCGTCACGAGACACCAGAGGAAATTTCCCATCCGGGTCAGGAAGGAATCTCCTTCATATTCCCCCCGGCCCAAGAGACGTGTCAGCTCGAGGTGGATATCTATCGACACTCCGGTCGCTATGAGCCGCTGCGCATCCTCCGGGGAGACGAAGTGCGCGAGCACGGCTACCCGGTCGACCAAGCCAGCCTGTGCCAAAGAGAGTATCGGCTCCGAGGCATCCCGGATCCCATAATCGTCAGCCGCGATAATCAATTGTTTGTCCATATTTCAGACGATAGACTGTTTGATATACCATGTTTTCTGTCCAGCGACAATCCTCATCCCGAGAGCGATGCCCTCCTGTTCCAATCGCTCTGCCTTCTTCTGTTCACCGCCACCGTTGTACTCGCCGCAGCGCCCATCGCTTCGGATCACGCGATGACACGGCACTGATGGATCATGATTCTTCCGCATGAGACTGCCGACCGCTCGTGCCGCTCCAGAGTATCCGGCCCGGCGGGCCACTTCCGCATACGAAACCGTCTCCCCTCGTGACAGGGATCGTACGACTTCCGTCACTGCGGAAGCGAAAGCGTGTTCGGGTGTTTGGAGTCGTCGAGACATATGGCTATTGTAGCAATCCGCCAGCGAAAAACCAAAGACCCCGCTCTCGAGCAGGGTCTTGGAAATATCAGCAAAAAGCGAGGATTTTTCCTATTCCACCGCTTCTTCACCGAAAGCCTTCTTGAGATCGGCCTTCGCCTGATCCATCGTCGACTTGAAAGTTGTCATCGCCGCCTGAAGAGCGGTTTTCTTGGTCTCAGCCAGAGCCTTGATGGTATCGCCGAGCTTCGCGCTCTCCTCCCGATCATCTTGGAGATCGGCTCGCGCTGCCTTGAGAGCCGCATTGAAGGCACTCCGTACCGCCGCCATATCTTTACCGTCCGCGCAATCAGCCTTGGCCGCCGCGATCGCTGCGGTCACTGCTGCTGAGAAAGTATCGGCCGCTGTCGACCGAGTGTCTTTCTTGCCCGCGAGTGCCGTATCGACACCGCTCCGGAACGCTTTGATCGCTGCATCCACCGCGGTGCGACGCACCTCGACGGCATCTTCGGTCGCCTTCTTGAACGCTACTAGAGCAGCTTTCTTCTCATCGGTATCAGCCGCGTCTTCGAGCTTCTCATACCAGGCGTTGCGGCGAGCATCCTGCTCTTCGCGGGTATCAGTCAGCTTATTATCGCGGGTATCCCGCTTCTCCTCAAAATGCTCGGCGCGCTTCTCCTTCCGGTCGGAAAACTTCGTCTTGCGTTCAGCGAGCTTGCCCTGCATCTCCTCCATACGGCTCGTGAAATTCTCACAGAACTTCTCCTGCCGGTCCGTCTTCCGCTCTTCCATCTTCGCCTGGCGATCAGCCTGACGGTCTTCCATGGCCGCCTGACGATTTTCCATCCGCTCACCACGCTCAGCCTGGCGATCCTCCCATGTGGATGCCGACACAGCTATCGGCAACACGAGCGCCGCGATACCAGCGAAGAACAGCGTGTTTTTAGAGATTGTTTTCATCATAGAATTCGCTTACCTCATTAAGAGCACCTGCTTCTTCTTCGATGACCGCAGTTTCACCGGCCGCTTCACCGGCGATCACCGCCTCATCAGCCATGATCTCGCCATCGATATCACTGACGATCGCATCCACGGTCGCTGGTTGCTTCGTATCCATCACTGCCGGCTGAGCTTCCTCAGTCAGTCCCGGCTTGACCGGCACGGTCGTCTTCGGCATCGTATTGTCCGATGGCATCTCCGGCACGGTCAACATCTGCTTCACGATGACGACACCAAGAGCCGCCACGACGATGACGAGTATCGACACACCGATTATTTTTTTTGCGTCCATAGAATATATGTATGTTTATTGTGCGTTTTTAGACGGGTTACTGAGCTCGAAAAGCTTCGACCCTCTCTTCGAGTATTCGTCCTCTATTATATCATAACCCCCTTATGGCTTCATTCGCGACTCCAGCTCACGGATCTCATCGCGCAGTATCGCCGCTGTCTCAAAATCGAGCGCCTTCACCGCCCGCTTCATCTCTTTCTCCTTGACCCGGATCAGCTTCGCCGGATCCTTGGCAAACACCCGCTCGTCGATCGAGAGATTGGCCTGGACCGCCTTGTCATGCTCGCTCTCGAGATGTTCGGTGATATCATGGATATTTTTCTTGACCGTCGCCGGCGTGATGCCATGGAGCGTATTGTATTCCGCCTGGATTGTGCGCCGCCGATTCGTCTCGCTGAGAGCATAGTTGATCGAACCGGTCATGCGGTCGGCATAGAGCGTCACCCGGCCGCTCGCATTGCGCGCCGCCCGGCCGATGATCTGAATAAGCGATGTCTCCGAGCGGAGGAACCCTTCCTTGTCCGCATCGAGGATACCGATGAACGATACCTCGGGCAGATCGAGCCCTTCGCGCAGCAGGTTGACGCCGACGATGCAGTCGAACTCGCCCCGACGGAATGAAGTCAGTATCTTGATACGATCGATCGTCTTGATATCGCTGTGCAGGTATTCTGATCGGATGCCTTTTTCTTTGAGGTACACCGAGAGGTCTTCCGCCATCTTCTTGGTCAGGGTCGTCGCGATCACCCGACCGCCTTTCTTGACCTCGATTTCCGTCTCACGGATGAAGTCCTGTATCTGACCCGGATAGTCGCTGGGCTCATCCGCCCGGACACCGCGCACATCGACGATCGGGTCCAGCAGGCCGGTCGGCCGGATCACCTGCTCGACGATCTGCTCACTCACCTCACGCTCATAGTCCGCCGGAGTCGCCGATGTAAAGACGACCGGTCCGACCCGCTCGAGGAACTCTTCATAGCGGAGCGGCCGATTGTCGAGCGCCGATGGAAGCCGGAAACCGAATTCAACCAGTGTCTTCTTGCGCGACTGATCACCGGCATACATGCCGCGGAGCTGCGGTATCGTCACGTGCGACTCGTCGATGACGGTCAGGAAATCCGGCGTGCCGTCCGGCAGGTGCGGGAAATATGAGAGCAACGTCTCGGCCGGCTCGCCTGGCAGCTTGCCCGAAAGATGTCGCGAATAATTCTCGATGCCGCTGCAGTAGCCGATTTCCTCAATCATCGCGAGATCATACGTCGTGCGCCGCTTGAGCCGCTCCACTTCGAGAAGCTTCCCCTCGGCATCGAGCTCCGAAAGGCGCAGCGAGAGTTCTTCGCGGATATTTTTGACCGCCTGCTCCTTCTCGTTCTCGTCGGTGATGAAATGCTTGGCCGGAAAGAGGAAGATATCCTTCGGCTCTTCGAAGATCTTCTGCGTCACTGGATCAATCTTCACGATATGTCCGATTTTTCCCGCCACGATATCGATGCTATACACATACTTCTCCGATATCGGCATCACTTCGACGCGATTGCCGAGACTGCGGAACATACCCGGCGAAAGATCGGCATTCGTCCGCTCGAAAAAGATAGCTACCAGTGTATGGAGCAGCTCGGTGCGCGTCATCGGTGTCCCGACCGAAAGGCGAAGATTCTTCTTCTCGTATTCTGCCGGACTCCCCAAGCCATAGATGCAGGATACCGAAGCCACGATGATCGTATCGCGCCGGGTAAGCAGCGCCTGCGTCGAAGCGTGCCGCAGCCGGTCGATCTCCTCGTTGATCTGCGCGTCTTTCTCAATATAGGTATCAGTGACTGGGAGATAGGCTTCCGGCTGATAGAAATCATAGTACGAGACGAAATAGTGCACCGCATGATCGGGGAAGAATTCCTGATACTCCTGGGCCAGCTGAGCCGCAAGCGTCTTGTTGTGCGCGATGACCAAGGTCGGCTTGCCGATATTCGCGATCACGTTGGCCATGGTAAACGTCTTGCCTGATCCGGTCACTCCGAGCAGCGTCTGGAAAGGCGCACCCGACCCGACGCCGCGTGTCAGCGCTTCGATAGCCTTCGGCTGATCCCCCGACGGACCCCAGGGCGATTTCAATTGGAATGGTGATATGTTCATATATATGAGTGTCTTTGGAAAGGAGTAGTCTACGGTGCTCCTGTCGAAGCGTCAATGCTTCTATCGTAACACACCCCACCTTACCGATGTCAGTGTTATACTAAAAAAGATTTCCGGTAATATAAATAATTTCTCAGACTGCACAACAGGAATACTTGTCTCAAGATGCGGAAGGGGTTGTTATCCCTGAGGCCTCTCCTGGGTCACGAAAGCAGCTTTTCCCCTCGCTATCGCCTCGGAAGTCTCGGGCAGCAGGGAAAACCTCTTTCGCAACCCAGGAGAGTGCGCATTATCCAGGTTGATATTCAAAGAAAATCTGCTTTTTCGATCAACGAAATACAATCTACTTTTCCATCATTATTTTCTTAAAAAACAATTCCCTTATGACGCATCAAACTTCTTGGCTGTCGCGATTCCTCATCGCCGCGCAATTCGCCATCATCGGCTACTTCATCCTCTTCCATCCGATCCGTCAGGTCTTCGGCCCGCAGGATATCGTCGCCGGGACGCTCGTCATCACCGGCATCGCGCTCGGCCTCTCTGCGCTCTTCACCATGCGCCAGAGCCGATTCAAGATCGCTCCGGAGCCACATGCCACTGCCACGCTCATCACGAGCGGTCCCTACGCAATCATCCGTCACCCGATGTATACAGCGCTCATCGTAGCGACCTTCGGTCTGTTCCTCAACTATCCAGTTCCGGGACACTTCATCGCCTGGGCGCTCCTCTTCGCAGTGCTCAATATCAAATTCTCCTATGAAGAGCGCCTGCTCACGGCCAGATTCCCCGGCTATGCTGTCTACCAGGCCGGCACCCAGAAGCTCTTCCCATTCATATATTAAACAACCCTCTTTGATTTCCTCTCAGTAAAAAGGTCTCAAAGTTTTTGGGTCTCCTTGACCGTCATTCGGTATCATTTCCGACGTAAGCGCCGCAAGAAAATTTCCGTGACGCGATGTCTTACGTAGAGGACAGGAAATTTTGTCGGCGTGGCGTCGAGAAATGATCGAAGGACGGTATGGAGAACCGAAGGCTTTGAGACCTTTTCAAGCACATTGTGCAATAGCTGCTCCGATAAACGCTATTTTTTTCGATCGAAGATCTGACAGAGCCGCCGCCAGACATGCCGGCCGTGATGCCGGTGTCGATACAAGAGATACAACGAGACGACGATCGCGATCGCGACCAGGTCATCGAAGATCCATTTGACGTCACGGATATCCCGCCAGAGAGTCGAGAGTTTCGCAATGCCGAAATACCCCGCCAGGACATAGCCGAGATCTTTCACGAAGTATCCTGAGAGCGTCGCCGTGAGGAAGACGCGGATATCCATCTTGAAGATCCCCGATGCCACCGAAAATGGAGTGGTCGGCATGAACGGCACGGCACGTATCAGAAACAAGAGCCCGCCATCCTTCCAGTGATGCCTGGTGAACCGCGTGCCGACGCGCTCGACATCCGCATGCGTAACGCCGAGCCAGCGGCCGACGCGGCCGATCAAGAGATCTTCCCCTTTGTCGCCGAAAACATAATACACCCAGGCACCGATCGTCTTGCCCGAGCTCGCCAAAAGTGCCAGGAGTGCGAGATACCACCAGCCTTCGTGCCGCATGAGTGCGAGCGACCCGGCGATGCCGGTGATAAGCATCGACGGTATCGGACTGATGACTTCTTCAAGAAACGACCCCGAAAAAACGAACCACTCAAGCGGCACCTGCATCACATAGTCTTTGATCCAACTGATCAGAGTAGCGGAATGGAAGAGCATAATCGGTCTAGCGTTTGATGTCTGAAGAGCGCTGACTGACATCCACCATCGGTGAATGTTCCGCGTTCTCTATCACCTGACGGCCGATCGACAATAAAAACCAGGCCGCCAGACCGGCCACCGCTGTCACTATCAGCAAAGCGAGCGGGCCCGAAATGTTGCGGCTCGCATCGAAAGGCAGTCGGATATCTGACATACTGCAAAAAAAATGATGAACCTCCGTAGTATACCCGAATCACTCCCGATCCGCACCCTGGCCGATCACGATCGCCCGCTTCACGACCGACCCGATAGGCAAATGATCGCCCGTCGGATAATCGCGCATCGCCCTGATGAGCCGCTCTTCTGGATACCGATACCCCTCGCCGAAGCGCGTCCCTGGATCATGCGTGATATACTCCCCCGTCGTCGCATCGTATCCGATCACGACGAGCATATGTGTCTCCGGTCCCGGTGCCGTGAAATGCGGATTGCCGAGTGCCTGACCATCCACCGGTACGATGAGAATATAGCCCGATACCAAAGCTGACCGCATCCCATCATCCGTCGCCGGATCAAGCAGCTCGCCGTCCGACCGGCCGGTATATTTCCGAAACAGAGTCAAGGTGTCCTCAGCCGACGTATCCACCGCCGTCCCGAAGAGCTCGGCTGAGAGTTTCGAGAGCCTGTATATTTCCCGTTTCGCTTCTTCGGCTGAAAAAGGAGTTGCTCTT
This sequence comes from Candidatus Moraniibacteriota bacterium, assembly GCA_017983435.1. Lineage (GTDB taxonomy): Bacteria > Patescibacteriota > Minisyncoccia > Moranbacterales > UBA1568 > JAGOSP01. The sequence goes on along the minus strand of JAGOBM010000001.1, from coordinate 107,689 downwards.
CCCAGATGCGCTGCCATGAGTATCGATGCCTCCTCGCATCCGTCCTGGAATATCGGGTCCTGCCAAGCGCCAGCTGGCGCCTGCACCGCAAACGGTACGACATGATTCATAATCGATGATACCGGTTCATGAGCTCGTCGCGTCTCCGAGCAGAAGAAGAGACAGGGATCGATCCACTGGGACAGATCAGCTCGCCGGCTCACGTAGCCGCGGATATCTATCGCCTCACCCTTATGGATACTGAGGTGCAGGTGTTTGCGCTCCCCATCGGTATCCGTGCTTCCAGCCGCGCCGAGCCGGCCAAGCACATCCCCTCTTTCCACACGGCCACCCGCGTTTGCCTTCACACTCTCGAGCGTCAGATGTCCGTAGATCACCGTCACGATCTCGCCTCCGAGCTCACAGTGCTCGACGATGACGCCGCCATACCCAGAAGCATCACGCTTCACCGCGATCGTCCCGTTGCAGACCGCCCGGATAAGGACCTCCCTCTCCGCCTCTTCAGGAAAAATCTCAAAGTCTGTCCCGGTGTGGTAGCCCCGGAAACGCTCTGGCTGCACCGGCGATGTCTCGGGATCGATCAGAATGCCGAAAGGCTTCCGAGTCACGCGTTCATCCGTCCGGTCTATCGGCACTTGGATTACTGCCAAAGATCGATCATCCGATCTGTCCGTCGCACCTGTTTCAGCTGGCGCTGAATCGATCAGGGCCGGCATCTCGACCGCCTGATTTTGCGGAGGTCTTTCCGGATCGAGAAAAAACATCCAGAGCACGCCTCCGATACCCGCCGCCAGCATGATTTTGAAGAGAGTATTCATAGGACTTCCATTATATCGCTGCCAAGAAAAAAGACCTACTCGCTCATTCGAGCTTTCGGTCTTCAAAAATCGATCCGTCCTTACACGGACACTTTGTCGTACATGGCCTGCCGCATACGACTGAGATACTGCACTGCCTTGTCATAATCCCAGGCATGTACCAGCTGCTGACCCACCGTCACACTCTCATCAGCCAACAGACTCGCACAGTCTATCGGCCAATCATTCAGGACGATCTCGATGACTCGCTTGCGCCAGCCGATACGAAGAGAGCCTTCTGGCAGCTCCACTCGGAACCACGGACCGCGGTACGCGAAAGATCCGTACCCGTTGGGCATGACCGTCATAGCGCTGCTCGCATCGAAACCGGTCGCAAGCAGCACTGCTTCGAACTCCCTTCTCGTCTTCTCAGTCATCCACGGTTCAAAACAGGCCTGATGGAAATACTGCGTCCGATGGTAGCAGGTCTCATCTCCCGGCTGGACGACATACCAATCGCCGAGCCCCTGCTCGACACCGACCCATCCGCGCTGGTTGATCCGCGATTTCGAATCGAAGTACGGCTCCTGCGCCAGATCGATGAAACGATCGTTCCGGATCATAGCCTGCGGAGAAAAGAAGTGGTGCGCCGTATGACAAGTACTGAAAGCGTGCTTCACCTCCCAGAACTGCCGGCCGACGAACTCATCGAGCGGCAGATGGATCTCGTGCTCATTCCATACCATCACGTCATGACAGTCCTCGGTACCGTAGTACTGGCCGCAGCCCGCGCATTGTATATTGAGCGGCGGCAAGTAGACCGGCGCCAGCGTGACGGAGACATACTGACACTTCCCGTGCAGGTCCGCAAAGAATTCCGCCTTGGGCTCGCAGAGACCCTTATGGTCCATGCTGCCGTCAGGATATGGACTGATCCTGCCCACCTGACCGAAATGATCCAGCACGAAATGCCGGAGCACCACGAACTCATGCAGCTCCTCCCCTCTCTCGGCCGCGAGACGCCGTTCCTCTATCACCGCATGGAAATGCGGATAGTGTTTCAAAAGTCCGCCAATACCTTTGACCGAATCGTATTCGTGCTTCTCAAGCTTCCTCATGATCATCTCCTCTGCCTTTCAGGCGTCATCAAAACAGAAAACTCTCCGAAGAGAGCGATTAAAAGAACCTTCCAGAATGTGTCATACCCTCTCCATTCCGTCAACCAGAACTCAGTTTTGTATCGATTTTTTTCCCTTATTTCAGCGATATTTCAGAGTATTGACCGATACAATCTTTTATGCTATAGTGGCTATGCAACTAATGCAAGAAGAAATGTAGTCGGATTTCTATCGAACAAGCCAAGAAGCAACACTATGAACGGAACTATCAAGACGCTCACGGATCGCGGATTCGGATTCATCTCTCGCGATGGCGAGGCGAAGGATCTTTTCTTCCACTCCAAGGAGCTCGTAGGCGTTACCTTCGATGAGCTCAAGGTCGGCGACAACGTCACCTTCGAGGTCACTGAAGGCCAGAAGGGCCCTGCGGCCACCAATGTGTCCCTCGCCTAATCGCGATCGATACAGATGAAACACAGCCCTGACTCACGTCAGGGCTGTTTTCGTATATACCGGAAAAAGACACCTAGCACGACAATACCCCTCACTCCTTTTGCTCCGAAGTGGTCAATCAAGAATGACTAAGAAAAATCCCCCGAAACATCACGATGGATGTTCGGGGGATGATGCTAGCGCTGCGGATGCGGTGCTAGCACTGAGGAGGCGCTCAGGCCTAGGCAGAGAAGACGGCCGGATCCATACCGAGACGCTTGGCGATTTTCGGCAGCGCGACTTCGATTTCCTTCTTATCGAAAGCGTGCAGCTTGCCGGAGCCATCACGGATCAGGAGCGAGTCGGCGGCATCACCGATCGACAGCGAGTTGACCGGGGTGCCATCGCTGGCGGTACCGTGGCAATGGGTCCAGTCACTACCAGCCAGCTTTTTGACCTGGCCAGCAGACATCGGGATCGACGTGGAGCCGATAGAGATGCTGAGCGTCGACGGACGGTGCGGAAAGGACTTGACGGAACGACTGTTACCCTACTGAGTTTGCTTCTGCATTGGTAATCTCCTGGCTATGTTGCTCCGAGTCCGGAATGGACTCGAAAAGCAAAATCGGCATTTCAGCCGACCAAAGCAATATACCGGCATTCGAGAACCCTGTCAAGACTCAAGAGTTTTCCCCTCCATTACCCGCCTCTCTATCTACTGAATCGACCCTGCGAAGATCTTCTTGTCTCCGCGATAGACCGCTGCATGACCATCCTTCTCCCAGAACACTATCTTCTGCTCCGCATTCTCATACTTGGATCCGGATACCGATGCGATCGATACGAGCACGAGCCGATTGAATCCGATACCTGAGAGCGTCACCGTACTCTCATCATCAGCCAGAGCCACCTCGAGCTCTTCTCCGCTCGCCGCATCCTCATAGATGGTGATGGAGACATGCTTCACCCCGGGCTTGGCTGCCGGTGTCGGATCGGCTGCTGTCTCAGACGCAGTAGCCGCATCATCCACCGCCTGCTCCACCGGCTGGACTATCTTCGCTGTCGGCATTACTGATTCATCCAGAGTCGTACCACCCTTCCAAAAAGCCGCTCCGCCAGCGAGCGCTACGGCGAGCATCACGAGAACAATGATCAGTATCTGTTTCGACATACTTCTTTTGTGTAAAAAATTCTCCTTCCTTCAGTATACGCCCTCCGCTCATCCGCCGACGCCAGAGCCGATATCTGCATACGGATCATCGACGGATTCACATCGAGTATATCAGATAGAGGAGCGCGGCCTGCTCGAGGATGAGTACCGGAATACCGATCACGAAATACCACTTGCGCGTCTTGTGCCGGAAGGCAAACATGCCCGCATACACTCCGATACTGCCGAACATCGCCGCCATGAAGAAGAGCAGCCCTTCAGAAATCCGCTCTGCTCCCGCACGCTTCGATCGCGACTTATCCCAGAGCATGATGCCGAAAGCCGTCGCATTGATCGCGATGAAAAAACCAGCCAACCATAATAGGAGATCAAGGGAATCCATCATGGCTTCGGCAGATAATGATCAAGAGTATAGATCCAGTTCTCATCATCCTCGCCGCCCTGCTCGCGTGTCATGATTTTCTGATTGAGGAGCCAGGTCAGATAGCTCGCATCCTCCAAGGCGACTTTCTTCACTTCTTCTCCGGTGTATTTTCCAAAATTGAATTTCTTCATGAGGATCGGACGGGATGAAACCTCGATCATCTCGCGGAGCACGGCTGCTTCATCGCCCGAGACGGCAAGCATCGTGTCGGCATAGAAATCGAAGAGTGCACGGAGAACCCGGACATCGCCGAGCGCATCGTGCGCCGTCGCATCAGCGACCTCGAGGTCATGATAGTAGCGGAGATACTGGAGATTGTGCCGTGGTACCGTCCCCGCCGCATCGAGATGGTGCGAGAGTTTGAAGGTATCGATCGAGGCAGTCACCGAGAGCCCTTCGTGCCGAAGCATCTCGATATCGAACTTGGCATTGTGCGCCACGAGTATCGCTCCGCCAGCCAGGATGTGCTCGAGCTCCTGCCGCATCGTCGATCCGGCAAACGTCTCACAGTGCTCGACCATGCGGTTCGTGATATGCGTCACGCTCATGGCATCGACGCTGATCGGTACCGACGGCTTGAAGAGCGCCTCAGCCTCCCGGCCCGCGAAGCTGTACGCCACCTGGCACAGCCGATCATCCGGTCCGGTCCCGGTCGTCTCGGTATCGAGGAAAAGAAGAGTGTCATTCGTCATATCTTGTTTCTCAATATATGTCTATCGGTCTCGAAAAAAGCCGTCCGATCGTCGGCGGCCTTTCCTCTGCACTCAGGACTACTCAGATACGGTAAGTGTACCCCACTGCCCGCCAGCCCGGTGACCCGGTTTGGAACAATAGTACTGAAACGCCCCCACCTTATCGGCCACGAAATCGATGACCATTTCCTGATTCAATGGTAATTCCTGCTTCACGCCGAATTCATCCAGCACAAAATCATGCATGCCGGCCGTATTGGTCACCTTGATCCGCACGCGATCGCCTTTCTTGACCGAAATATCCTTGAGAGAATACCACTTCCCCTGCGCATCGTAATACGCCGTCATGGAGAACTCCTTGACCGGACCGCTGGCGGCCTGCTCAGACGCCGCACCTGATCGCGATGACTCTGTCATATCAGATGCCGGGGCCGCTGTCTTTTGCATGAAGACATACGCGCCCAAACCGATTATTACCGCTACCACAATGATTTTTCCCATACTATTCTTTTAATTGATATACCGAGTGCCGCTTCCAAATCTCAGCAGTACCTATTGTACCATGCCAGCGTTCCTTATCGGATTGCCGACCAATACGATGGATTTCAGTTCATGTCATGAGCGGCGCTTTTTTTTCGGCTTGGGATCTGGAAGCACATCAGCGGTGATACGGATCAGCGTCGCCAACCACTCACGATCTTCCAGGCTGTCATCATCGATTCGTATCGACGGCTTGGCTCCAGGATAGGCGATGCCCTCCTCGTAGCGCTCTCCGACATACTCCCTGCCCGCATCAGTGATCTTCACATAGAGCGTATCGTCGCAGATGAGCGCCACGACTTTGTCTCCGACATAGAGCGCATACTCGCCAAACATCTTGCGCGACCGCACGCCCGGCACATCCGCCAGCTGATCTTCTATGTATTCGATAGTCGAGAGCTTCGTCGCCATAAGCGCATTCCCGTTAGATCTTTGACACAACTTCACGTCCAGTATACTATAGAAGTACCAACGAGGGTTCCGCGACAAATCCCAGAGGGAGAGCCGAAAGGCTAGCGGACACCCTGACCTCGGCGTAAGCTGGGGTTTTTGTTTATTACCCGACGAAACATCACTCCAGTGTCCAGAACTGGCCAATCTGAATCGCTACACGAATCGTCGTAGGCAGGCTCTAAGGCGAATACTTATTATTCTAAAATAAGCATTATCTTCTTCTTTCGTTTGAGCTGTTCGAACCGCTCCCGGACTACGGATCCGCCCTTCCCATCATAGTAAGCCCGCGCCAAACCCGCTATCGCATCCGCTGCACGAATACCCCCGGAACTCCTATCATTTTCTATCTTCAACTTTTTCGTCGTAACACCCCGATCGCGCAATATCTTTTTGAGTTTTTTCTGATACCACTTCGGTTTTTTCCCATCCAAAACAATCGATCGGATATTTTTTTCTATCAGCATATGGGGCAAGAGACGCTCCATCTCGCTGTCAGGCAGCGACGGATTACGCACAATCGCAATCTTCGATTTGAAATCAAGTTTCATCATACCTTCAAAAAACTTCGCCCGGACTAGTGGAGCATTCTTAGCCCAATGGAAACTCTCGATCCCGAGAGTCTTTTCGATTTCTATCACGGCACGATCAAAAATCCTATAATCGTCCACCGCTATATAGACCAATGCAAAAGCCGAGTATCCGCTTCCTTTGTTCGTACCGGATTCATCGATAAAAACGTACATAAAAAAAATTATTTCGGCAGCTTGAGTACATTCACCACGAGACCGTTGATGACGAAATTGTCATCGTCCGAGAGGAAGATCGGCTGATGCTTCTTGTCGGTCGATTCCGGTACGAGCGCGATCGTCTTGCCGTCCACGGTCCGATAGGTCTTCACCGTCGCCAAGCCGTCGATCACCACCAGCACCCGATCGTTGTTCTTGTATTCCCGAGAGCTGCCATCCACCAGGACGAAATCGCCGCTCTCGATGGTCTTGCCATTGACCACTGCTTTGTTCATCGACGTGCCGTTGACTTGCACGGCGAAGATATTCCGATCTTTCACCAGACGCTTGGAGACCCGGAGATACCCCTCGACATACTGATCCGCAAACATCGCCGCCGCGCCGGCGCTCGCCGATCCGAAAACCGGCACTTGGACGAAATTCTCGCTCGTCACCCCCTTGAGCAGTATCCCCCGATCTTCGGAGGTCCGCTCGATATACCCCTTCTCCTCAAGCGCATTGAGATAGATGAAGAAGCTGCGCAAGCTCTTGAGCTGCAACCCGAGCCGTGAGCTCTCTTCTTTGATCTCCCGCACCGTCGGCATCTTGCCATGCTCGGCGAGGAACTGCTTGATAGCTTGCAGCACGATCTTCTGCTTCTGTGTCAGAATTTCCATATTCTTCTGCTTAACCCGACAAATTATTTTTTCTTCAATACCTTCACCTGTTTCGACAGCTTCTTGCCTTCGGATTTCAGCCGACGCCCCAGCTTCTGGATATCCTCTTCTGCCGGGAGCGCTTCCGGATAGATACCGCTTTTGACGAGCATCTCGCGCATATTCCGATTGTTCTTCACGTGCTCACTTGCGATGATCGGCTCCCCTCGGAGCGTCCCGTCCTGCTTGATATTGTGATTGGTGATCTCCGTAGCCAGATCCTTGGCCTTGATCGTCACTGCAGGGAGGAAATCCGCCAAGGCGCGAGTCGATGGCACCCGCAGCTTGAACTTCATCTCCTGCGTCGTGCTCCCACCGAATAGAGCCTGATCCCCACGACTTCGGATACGCGCGAATCCATGGCTGTCGACACCGCGCTCGTACAGCACGCCGGAGAGTTCCTTTTCCGAAAGTGTCAGCTTCTCCCGCGCGTACAGCCGCTCCCACTCGGCCAGCCGCTGTTCGACCACCTCCTGCTTGCGGGTCTGGATGGCAAAATACGTCATTGCAAAAGCGATCTCATCCTTGCGCGGATCGCCATTCTGGGCGATGAGATAGCAGGCGTAGCGCGTCAGCATGATATCCAGTACTTCCTTGCTGGCGCCTTTCGGCATCGGTATCGTTTTGTTGGCGTCAACAAAATGATCAGAATCTTTCTGTTGAGCCATTCTACAGGCTATCTTCGCCTTATCAATAACCCCTTCAAAATTCCGCCACTCATCATATCCAAGCAAATCCTGGAGCTCCCGAGCATACCAGAACTCCACCCCATCCCGGTCATGGGCGTATTCTTCGAAGTGCTTATGCAGACGCGATATGATTTCTTTCTCCATACGACGTATGAAAGTTTGTTTACCAGACTTACACTACCATCTGCATACAGTATAGGAAGATACGGAAAAACCGTCAAATGATATATCAAAAACCCCTTCCGTAGTGGAAGGGATGGGATTTGAAGACCAAAAAAAAGACACCTTAGGCGCGGATCCGTATCGATAAGGATACGCTGTCACCAGCCCGAACCGTCTCCTTGGTTCGCACCGCCGCCTTGAGCGGCAGGAGATAGGTAGCGGATTTCTTATCGGGAAAAATCGAAGTATCCCAAGTCGTCTGACCGAGAGTCACCGTCACCGGCAAGGATCCCCACCCTCTCGATTTCCCCCCGAAACGCTCTCGGATCTCAGCTGATACCTCTTTCGATACATTTACAAAATGCCAGTTGGCATTCTCCCCCGGATACAGCCATACTGCTGCCTGTATTTTGAATATATCTTTTGGCATAAGCACCCCACGGAAAAGTTCCTGATCTACTCGAAAAACATCGGACGGACAGCATCGCCGAGATAGTACGGCCAGATGACGATCGCCTGCACTCCCTGCCAGAATGTCAGCTGCAAGAATCCGACGGTGAACATCCAGGCCACTATCCATATGCCGCCTGAGCACGCATGATTCTCGATTTTGATCTTATCCATACTCGTCCTGTTAAAAATTATTGATGAGCAACTGGCAGTTCCAGAGGCTTCACTGGGATGATGAAGACCGCGAGGATATAGACGATGATGCCGGGCGCAAACCCGGTAAAGACCGTGATAAATGTCCACAAGAGCCGCAGCACGACCGGGTCGATCGCCCAGTATTCCCCCAGACCGCCGCACACTCCCGCGCAGACCCGCTCCGTAGCGCTCCGATACAGACGTCTCACTGGCGTAGTTTCCATAAGCATGTTCTGCGTTACGAATTACACCCCCCCTCATTGACTCTTCCAGTATACACCCGGAAGTCAAGCCCCTGATTCGATCTACTTACCGCTCCGGATCAGCCTATCTTACCAGCTCTTCGGGATCTGCTGCACGACTGGCACTGCTGGTAGGATTTTTCCATATCTGTCCCCATTAAGAATAATCCCGCATTTTTAAAAGTATCATAATTCCACGACCGTGGAATTATGATACCGTTTCATATTCGGTTTTCTGAGTAATTTTCCGGGAAGATTTCTGGCCAAAAAAATAATCCCTGAGCTTCTTCTCGTTATCGATCCAATCGACTGTCATTACACGCACCAACGATTCCGCTCTATACAACGATACCAGTTCCGCTATCTGCTTCTCGCACGGATTCGGGGAAGCGAAGACACTCTGCTGCAGCTTATAAAAATTCAATTCACGCAGATGCTCGCGCAGAATATCGCGGAATCCTCTCTCCTTTTCCGGGATATCAAACATGACGATACGCCATTTCTTATCCCATCGCCTCGAATTCTTGAAACGGATCGAATTGTCGAAAAGAAATTGGATGCGAGCCTGCCTCTTCCCCTCCTCCGTAAGCACGAGCTTGAATGATCCATCAGGCTGGATGATTTCCCTGACCAGCTTCTCACTGCACAAGCGCCTTACGGAACGCTTGATACTTCGCTGATCGATACGTTTCCATTCCCTCACTATCGCTCCGAGCTTCTGATAATAGCGGATAGAGGAAGTCTCCAATCCCAACCCGATTCCAGCGACAAGCAGGAGGAGGAGCTTCTGTTGAACCGGGCCGAACTTATACATACATCTTCTGCACCTTATATCGTATCCGAAAAATACATCTTCTCTTTTTTATATTGTAACATAATTCCACGGCCGTATAATTATGTTACTTTTTTGGAGGGTGGGATTTCGAGGGATTCTGGGAGGGAAGATTCTTCGGAGAGGCGGAAGCGCACGATCTTGCGGACAAGCGGGAGCGGCAGCCGCTCGCCGAACGGAAACTGGATAGCACCCTCGGAATACCGATATTTCCCAAGAAGCTCGCTCTCAAATGCCTTCACGCCCGAAGGGGTCGGATAGAATCCGAAATGCTCTTTCATGACGGCGCAGTGGACGAGATTCTTCCCCACCACCCGCATAGTCGGCATCCCGTAGCGGATCACTTCCTCGCCCCCTGGTACCAGCTCCCGGACTGTCTGCCAGAGCAGAGTGAACTCCGCCCGCACTCCCTCAGGCAGCCCCTCCATATATTCCCCGACCGTCTCGCAGGCTTGCATACCGGTTTACGTAATCAGTTACGTAACTATTTCTTAAAATGAAGCACGGTTTTCAAATAATCTTTAAAAATTTCTCCATCGGACATGTTTTTTACCCGATCTAAATTTTCTATACGGTACGAAAATAACGAAATCAGAAACAAAGAGACTACACCATAACAAAGAGTAATCCAGCCTGCCCGACCAGACCGGCCATGCATTGAAATTTCAAACACTCCCGATGCTGTCACGCTTATGAAAAATCCAAGCAAGGCCCCTATAATAGTAAGCCCAAATCCTCGATTCAATTCTCTCTTATCATTCTTTTTCATTACAAAAACTTCTCTTTCAAATAATTAATCATTGAGTGACTCAAAACAAGAATCATTCTTGCCTCACCAATTCCTACAGAATGTTCTTTTTCAGAATCAACAGGCTCTTTGTTACTATGACGAATACCGCTTGCATCCCCGGCAAAGGCATACAACTTTTGCAAACTCTGATTCAAAGCTGGGTGCAAATCATTTATCTTCTTCAACGCATCACTCAAAATAGCATTTTTATCTTTTACTACTATTTTAGCCATTGCCTCTATAGCATGAACAGATTCTTCGATAGATTTCTTGTAATCAGGATTTTCACGGCTAGAGAAAAATCCCCTAGCCTTCTCCAAATGCTCTTGTACACTCTTATACTCGCTCGCACTCGCTATTGCCAAATCAATCTCTTCAAGCTCAATATCATCTGTAATTTGTATTAAAGACCCACTAATATCAAGTTTGTACGCTGATTTTTCTTCTTCAAAAATACGATTGAATTCATGAATAAGAATTTCTTTACTATGTGCGCCCCGCCGAACTACAAATTCTATAAAATCATAAAAGAAAAAAATATCTTCATTAACAAATATTTTTTGGAATAATTCTTTAAAAAAATCTTCGTAGTCATCACTCTTATGTAACTTACCAAAACAATCACAATATTGAACAATAAAATCATGCTTAATATATCGTCCCGCATCCCAGAAGGCCAATTGTTGATCTATATAGTCTTTCACAACATTAAAAAGTCGGTTCCTTAGTCGATCATCCATCGAATCAACTTGAATTTCTGTCCTTATTGAAGATTTACCTATTCTTTGAGAAAAACGCATATTGCCTAGTAATCCCTAACTTACAACGAATTTTTTAACGCCAAATCACTCGATTCCTTCATTATTAAAATCAATGGGGAGTTTTTGTTGTTCTACTATTTTTATATCCTCAATCTCGATATGCTCTCTGATATCGCCTTTATACGTAGTTAAAGCACCCATTTCCACCCACTTCCCCAGTAAGTCATTCATACTAACAGAAGATTTTACCTGAGTTGAAAGCGTTGCCGGAATCGAAGACCCCTCTCCTTTTACCTTGAATCCAATATGGCGAATAGTAGCATCGAGATCAACGCGATTAATCCGCCCTACGATTATCTCGTGTTTATCGCCATCAACCCCTTCAACCACGCTGGGTAGTGCTAATTTAATAAATTTTTCTTTATCCAAGTAATCTATATCGGTTTCAGAATTTTTCGGGACGGCTATATGTAAATGATCACCGCTTTGATTCAATGGGGCAACAATATCAGAAACAGACTTAAGAAATTCTCTATTCTGTAACAAATCATACTCCACTTGAGTCTTAAACTGAGCCATTATTTCCGGTGGTATATGGTCTATATCTAAAGTCTCCTGTTGTTTTACGAATGTCATCACACTAATAACTAACGCCCCCAGAGCTATCGCACCTTGATACTGGTTTAAATCCTGTAAAGATTTTAAAACAACTTTAACTTTTTTCTTAAAAGAACCCCTCTCAAAAGCCTCAATATAAATCTCTACATCACCAGAACGAAAGTCGATTTTTTTATGTTTTGCTAAAACTTGCGCTGCTATACGTAAAGCATTATCAAGACCAGCTATTTCATTTTTTAACAAAGAAATTTCCATGGCACCATCAAAAGATGGACCATCATAACAGATATCAAATAAATGATCCGCCAAAGATTTTTCTGAAAAAAGCTGACTTTCCATACAAAACTATAACTATACCTACGAATTTCTTACAACTTCCTTTTCTTCATCATTGAGTCCGTAAAGATCCATAACAAGCTCATCAATCTTGTTTTCTAAATCCTCAGTATTTGTACCAGACTTTTTCATTCTCATCACATCCTCAACTAAAGAAATAACTTCTTTAACCACCACAACTCGCTCCCCAATGATCGCTGGAATCGGCAATAGTTTCAATGTTGTAATTAATATCTGTGGGTGCAAATCCACTCCCTTCAACCGCTTCGAGTTATAGTAATAATTTAGCAAGGAAGAATTGATACAACCTAAAATAAAGGATAGTTTATACTTGTCCTTACATTCTTCTTTGAGGTATGTACTGTGTATCGAATTAGATACGAAATACTGTTCAGTATCAATCGATCCTTTTAATTTCGCGCTATTCTGAGAAGTAATGATTTTCTCATCTTGCAAGAAGATTGCCTTATCCCTTAACTGCACTTTTCTTAATTCGTTAATATCCGATATATACTTTTTTGCTTCTAATATGTCATAGCATAAATACATCTCATCTGCGGTAAATGCGTACCTATCAAGCTTATACGTTCCAGAAACACCAGCGAACTTTACATAACGATCATCAATTTTTCTTTGGCTTATCATTTTCTCCCGAATATACGGGACTATTCCATCTTTGACATAACATATGTCTGATAAAATGGGATTCCCTTTTTCTATCTTTGATAAAATTCGCGTGTCAAACTTAGAAACATTTATATTAATTTCATTACTTTTCTCGAATATACACTGGGCGACACGCGAAAAATCTAGTCTATTTAGATTCTTGAAATCGGGCTTACTGCAAATTCTTATAGAATTATCGTGTTCATATTTCGAAAACACCACGATCATAAATTCATCTTTTGCAGTGTCAAACCCAGCATCCTTTCCTAGATAAACTATCTCATTTATTGAAGAATTTTTCAGAACATACTCTTGGAAAGCTCCATGATTTCTTTTTCGAGAGAACAGCCGGTATGGGATGATAAAACATACAATAGATTCGTTATTGCTAAACCGCGAAGCTGCCTCAACAAAAATTGCAGCGGTATCCTGTCTTCCAGACTTTACCCCTATATAATTTCCTTTATAAAATTTTCTCTCCTCGCCAGATAATTTAACATTATAAGGAGGATTTCCGATTACAATATCGAACTTTTCTGTAATACCAAACATCCACTCCGGATCAAACCAGCTATTAGAATTATTACTGAACGGATTCCATGTGGCGAGCCTCAGCGTGAGCTCTCCAGTATTTTTTCCAAAGGCAGAAATAGTTTTCTCGAGGATATCTTTTTGAACATGAAGAAACTTAAGACGAATTTCATTTTTTCTCTGACTATTACAGGAGAAATACTCTGACATGATCTTTGAAAGTTCTGAAATTCCAGAATGGTCATCAAACAATCCGCTCGACTCCGCCTTCGGGAGACCAATCAACGTATTGGCGCATACGAATTTGAAATCAAGGTTTGGCAGTGGTTCAATGCCTCGATTTGGCTTTATATCGTCAATCTCCGATTCCACAACAAGTGTAAGAAAACACCGCAAACGAGATACGTCCACAGCAATCGGCTGGATATCCACTCCGAAAATGGAATTTTTAATCACATCGAGCTTGCGCGTGTAATCAAATGGGTTTGAGTGAACTTCATTAATGATCTTCTGTTTGTACAGATCTGGGACGTCTTTCAGCTTCTCATTAAGCCAGAGTTTGCAGTCCGGATCGACGATCTGGAGGATATAAACGATCTTCTGGAGTGCCCCAATCGGGTATGCGCCAGATCCACAGGCCGGATCAAGAAGTTTCAGGGTCTCAATCGCCATCACCACTTTCTGTTTCTCATCATCCGACAATGGATAGCCAGCATCATCATTAAGATCGTAACTCACAAGCGCGGCGAGTTTCGCTTCGTCGATGCTCGTCTTGGTCTTGAAGTATTCTATGAGCGACTGGTCGACCATATACTCCACGATCTGCCGTGGGGTGTAAAAACTCCCAGTCCGTTTCCGCTCGCTGCTCCCGGTTTCCGGATTTATCTCGGCAAGCAAATTCTCGAAGATCCTCCCGAGCATCTCCGGATCCACGGAAAGCTCCTGATCGAACACCGTGTTTTCATCGATGGTGAAGTTATACAGTTCGAGGAGTTCGAAGAAATCCACGAACCACTGATCACTTATCGAAAGCGTATTGATATACTTCGAAAAAAATGTACTTCCGTCTAATTCGTAGTAATCCTCCGGCTGAGGATTAAAAAGTCCACCATTCAAATACGGCACCCTATCGAACAACTCGCTCCTGATGCCACGAGTGTTAATACTCGTGTTCAGCACCTCAAAAAAGAGCGGCTCAAGAATGCCGTGATAATAACCACTTGTCTTCCTAGCGACATCAGAAGAAAGCAATTCATCGGGAATAAGCTGGCCTGATTCAGATTTCTTCTGTTTCAAAAACCAGCAGAACATCAGGCGGCCGATCAACCGGACAGCAAAGCTCTTCCTAACATTTACGTTTTCCTGCGATACGCTCGGAAGCGACAAATTTTTACCCTCACCCGATACAAGCTCATCAAAAAATTTGGCCACCTCAAGATAGAATTGCTTATTGACCACCTCCACCGAGAACCGGGTGAGCAGATCGTCGACATCCTTAATTCTCCCTTTCTTGATCAACTGCTGCTCCGGCGTCCGCACCTTTGCATTCGCTCCTAGATAGAAAGAATATCTCCGTGCATTTGAATACTTTTTAACTGCTTTACTCTTATCATTTAGATCAAGAGTGATAGTCAAATATGAAAACCGATAATTCTCGGTATCCTTGTTCCTAAAAACGACCAGCGCACGATGAATCCAATTATCAGCAAGAATCTTGAACGCATCTGTAGTAATAGAAACCCGAGGATCCTTTTCTCTGGTATGGACCATCTCCAAAACATGAAGATCGAGCGAGCCACAGTAGCCAAGAACCGTAGCTTCGGTTATCACCTTATATCGTTCCTTGTTGATGACAATATCTTCCTCTTTTTCTGAAAAATCTTCCGGTAAAAACTCCTGCAAAAATTGCAGAAAATCATCGGGTTGATATTTCTCGTTGAATTTCATCATACGACCAACTCTTCGGATAAGACAATAAGCTTCCCAGTGTCATTGGCTCGATCCGCTGTCCTAAATATGCTTTCGAGATACTTGTGTGGCACGAGCTCCTTCAATTCCTGGAACGCTTTTCCAAAATCGTTCTTGTCGATTTTTAGCTCTGCGATTTCCTTAAGCACTCCGTTCGGCAGACCGTCAAGATCCTTAATAACCCTAATCAGGTCAATACAAAGATCTTTGGCTTGAGGATAATTATCCGAAAGGATCTTAATTTTATTAAGTGAGTCCTGTTTTCTTCCGCTATCAACCGGCGATCGAGTGTTATCCTTAAAGATATGTTCCTTGGCTATTTTATAAATTGGATCAAAGTTGATAGTCGTCTGGAGAGGTTGCTCTAAATCCGCGACCTCATTGAACAATGGTAGAGCAATCTGCGGGGATACAATCTGCACAGTCTCCGGACTCTCACCAAACGCAAATACGTAGTTTCCACTCTTCTTGGCAAATGCCACAACACCAGAAATTTTCGCTTTCCTTGCGATTCTTGATCGATGGGGAATTTCAGCGATTTTTCGCATTATATCCTGGTCGTCTTTTATGGAGAGCCAGGTATTCCTGTATGGAGCATCCCATGAGAGCTTCTCGCTTTTCGAATTTTCCTCCTTGTACTGCTTCGCGAAGTAATTCTTCAAATCCTCATCGGATGTCAATGTCTTGGTGTCCTCCCCGAGAAGCGTATGAATCAGATCCATCTTTAGTGTCGAGATCGCCTTCGTCCGGGTCTCCATCTCGCCGGTCAAAGTTGGGAAAAAGTTGTATATATACAACTCGTCAAAAACCTTCTTGTTGATGCGGTTTATACGACCAACACGCTGGATCACTCTCGTCGGATTGTAAGGAATATCATAGTTGATGACGATGCCGGCGCGGTGCAGGTTGAATCCTTCCGAAATCGCATCTGTTGCGATAATGACATCATAATCATCGGTTTGTTTCGCATCATCCAACCCAGCATCAAAATTAGCCCGGATAATCCGCTTGTTCTCATCAGTGGAATCTTCCGAACTATATTTGAATACCCTCTTGAATCCATCATCGTTCAGTTTTTGATAAACGTAATTGGCGGTATCAGAAAACTCCGTAAAGATGATGATCTTCCGCTTCTTGTCTTGAAAAATAGCTTCAGACAATTTCTTCTTAAGGAATTCGTATTTCGGATCATCAGAATTGTGCGCCCACTTCCCTTGTATCTCTTTAAGCAGAACTATATCGCTTCTCAAATGCGATTCAAACTCCGGCTGAAGTTCCGCAACAGGTATCCTGATGAGTCCCTTATCCTCGAATTTTGAAAGAAGATCTTCCCGTTCCTTATCGTCCATCTCATTCAGATCTTCGACATCCGGGAGCGCCCCCTTCTTGAAAATAGGAACTTCATGTCTATTCACATACCAATCCAGCATCACTTCCGAAGACGTGATCATATTCCCCAGTGAAAGTTTGAACGCACCGATTGAACTTTCAAAGCGCCTCACCAGTAATCTTCGCATGAACTTCGTGATGTTCACCTGCGCCTGTTTGATGCTATGGAGTTTTTCTTCAGGAGATACGCCATCCTCGTCATCGTCACCCTCGACAAGCTTCTTGATAAACTCCGACCCCTGCCGGATATAACTAGCCGGCTTGTACCTCGCGCCGATGAAACTTGTGCTCTTGTCTTCCGGAGCGATTTTCTCGAGTGTCCCAACATACAGGTCAAACATATCTCCCAGTTCGTACTCGAGTAATTCTGGATCATGTACCTTCGCGAAAGAAATTCCTTGCGCTTTCAGATCGTTCCGGTACTCGTCGATTTCCTCGAGATCCAATCTTGATCGCCGGATAATGAGCGGCTCTATCATCCTACGCAATTCATCAGCGATGGAATGAAGTTCAACTCTGATAGTAGACCCCTCGCCATTGTCATCTTTTCCTGTATTACGGAGCTGCCTTCTCACTGTCTTGTATCGCTTGAAAAGCATATGGAACGACATGCTCAAATTCTCCACGGTCCGGATAGTCGACTGTCCCGGTGTACTGAACAGTTTTATGAGCGCATAGATATCTTTTGGATCATTATTGAACGGAGTCGCGGAAAGAGCCATCACATAGTGACCAGCACAGAGACGATGGAGCACTTTGTAGTTGTCCGTATCCTCGTTCCGGTGCTTATGCGCTTCGTCGAGAATAATCAATAACTTTCCATCATCACTCCCATGTCTCTCGAGAGCCTCCTCGATTTTCCCAGTCGTATACACAAAACCTTTGAAATCGAATTCTGCCATGTAGTCTTTCCACTGGCTCTCAAGGTGTGGTGGCGCAATGATAAGCGTCTTCATGCCTAAGTTATGAGCAATAGCGGAAGCCACAATACTTTTCCCGAGTCCGACAACATCCGCAATTATCACCCCGCCGAATTTCTTAATCCGGTCAATACCAAGATTGATCGCGTCCTTCTGATATTTAAGATCAGAAAACTTCCCGCCGGTTATATTCTTCGGGGTCTTCATGTCCTCGACTTCCGTGATGGAAAAGTATTCGCTCAACACCCGGTAGTACATAAGAAGCGGATCCGGCAATGAATAAAGCCAGATTCTGCTCTTCACCTCCTTGATAAAGGATTCTGAGGAGTCCAAATCCGTAATAATGATGTTGTCCGGATCATTCCAGCACTCTTCAAATCGCTGAACATCATCATCATAATAATGTTTTTCTTGCAAAATCCTATTATGCTCCCCTTGTCCTTTCAAACCAGAAAAGGTTAGATTACTAGAACCTTCAATAACGATACCCGGAGTTATACCATTCATGGAAAATTCCGGTTTATTGTGAAGTATGTAGAATTTAGAATGATTAGCTTGTGCAGTCTTCTTAATCTGCAGACTCCCATCCTGAATCTTCCCAAGAAATATTTCAAAGGCTACTTGCGACTCCTCATTATCAAAATAATCCGTATCATTAAAAACTTTTGAGAAGTTTTCGATATAATCATCTTTCGCCCCTGAGCGAGACGAAATTTTTGTTTCGATCGTATGGAAATCAAGATTAATATCCTTCAATGTCGACACTTTCTCAATTATTTTCCTATCTATATCCATCCCGACAAGAATCCGAATCTGCTTATCTTCGAGCTCATGATGAAGATCTTTGAATCCAGAAAAATAGAAATAACCAACAAGAGCATCTACCCGATCACAATTCGGAAGAATGCTTTTGAGATTAGATGACAATGTATTTGCCCCTACGTTTGTTATTGCTGACATACAATCTATTTCTTCCAATCCCAGTTAAATGATCACTCAGGTGAATCTAGCGGGATAAATCCTTAATCAATATTCGTTTAAGCTTTCCAATCTTTGATGAGAACTCCTCCTCTTACTCTCTTCACTGTAACTTTCTGTTTCTCTCTCCAGCCGAGCTCGCGGACCATATCAATGGGAAGCGTCAGCCCGATACTCTTTCCCCCGAGCTTGGTCAGTTTTCTGGTATTCTTATCCCCCGTTATTTTCTTGGTCATAGACGTAATCAGTTACGTAACTTGTTACGTATATCCTATCACCTGATACCCCGCTCCACAAGCCGCATTACACCCCATTTTGAGTAAAAATAAAAGGGCTTCCGGTGGAAGCCCTGGGTGAGTGGCGCTAAAGATTTCCCAGCTCTTTCAGATCCTTGTCCGGCAGATACAGGATAAGCAGACCGAGGACAATACCGCCTACTGCGGTATATGCCAGATTGCCGTCGAAAAGCTTGATGTCGACGATATCGAGAAGATGCCAGATGCCTCGCCAGACAAAGACCACGCCGACGACGACAGCGATATTGTGAGTAAAATATCGTACGAGATGATGCCGAACGAACATAGCTGTTCCTTTAATAGCAATGTGTCCATCATATCACATCGGCTACCCGGCACCCTGTTTCAGACGAAAAGAACTGTATTGCGATAGGGACACCCCAACACGGAGCAGCCCCATCGGGCAAGAAAAAAGCAGCCAGATGATACTGACTGCTGCCGCTTCTGATGAAGCGATGAGGAGACTGCTCGGGATTCTAGCTGTCTCAGATACTATTGTGTGCGATGCGTGCACCTGGTGATCAAGACGAGCTGTCCGTCTCGTCGCCAGGCGACTCTTGTACGAGGGGGCTTCCGTCGCTCCGATACTTCTGCGAATCCGGAAGAGTTGCTTTATACGGTTATGGACAAATTACGTCCATGCCGATTATTTTTTACGATCATCGATGCGAGTAACATTATTGTTCTCGTCTCTGTAAGTTTCCGTGGTAATCTTTGCCGTATCAAACCCGAAAATATCTCGGGAAAGAACTTCTGATTCCGTTGTCTTTGTGCCACCGTTAGCCGTAGGTGTAACATCGATCTTACCGACAAGTTCGCCATTACGATAGACGTCTTTGCTCATGATTGACTCCTTTCACTTCCAAAACACCCTTTTGGCGAAGCTCGACCGAGCTTCAACAACAAAAAGCCGCGACTTTCTGAGAAACAGAGATTGTCAAAGGGCAATAACATTATACTGAATATACTGGGAATGTCAACAATACCGGACTATTCACTGACCTGATCAGGTGTATCTTCCGCGGCGATCGCTTCGTGCGCGTCGCGGAGCGTATCGGCGACGAGCGGACTCCCTGTCTCGTACTCTTCTCCTGGTCCGGCGAGACTCCAACCCTCGTAGAAAAACCGATCGCCATCCTGGACGAAATAGAGGGCGGCCTGACGGTCGAGCGAAAGAACGAAGCCGCGCTCCCCTGAGGACTCCGGCAGGAGATCGATACGGTCAGAGTGCCGACGGAACAGGCGGTCGAGCTGTATGACCAGGCGATACGATGGATCAGTCGCATACCAGTAAGCATGCATGACCAGATCGACCACCTCGGGCAGCCATCGGTCCAGCCAACGGAACGCATGGCTCCGGTATGCAAGCGGTTCCATCTCGGTGTCGAGTATCGCGATGCTCGGTCTGATCTTTTTCATAGGGTGGAGAGATATGAGAATTTCCGACTATCAGAGGCCCGGTACAGGAGTAATCTGCGTCCGATCATGCACGATGATATCCGACATACTTTTTTTGCTTTATCCAAAGGGCTTTCCGCGCCAGGATAGCACAGACAGCCAAAGAAGAGTATACTGGCAGTGAAAAGCCTTCAGAACGAGAAGCGATGGAATCCTCGGATTCCTAACTGAGACCCACCTGACTAAGCCAGGGAAAAATGAAATATTTTTTCCGTTACTCATTTTTACGGGACTCAATCACCTCTCCGCATTGAGGGCTTTTTGCTTGAAAGTCCTCCTCTCGGGGAGCCCGATTACCAGCATTCACTATCAATCATCTATGGAAACCCCGCTCCCATTGCCGGAAGTCACGGAACCGAAGGCCTCACGCGTCGAATCCCTCGCGCTCGCTGCCCCACAGTATCTCGGATCGCCGACCTCGCTCATCCTGCACACTTGCTTCTTCGTCGGCATCTTCACGCTGCAGCTGTTCGGGTTCTCGTTCGACCAGATCATGCTTATCCTGACGACTCTCGTCTCACTCGAAGCGATCTATCTCTCGCTCTTCATCCAGATGACGGTCAATCAGCACGCCAAGCAGATCGAGGAAGTGAGCGAAGACGTGGAAGACATATCTGAGGATGTGGAAGAGATTTCCAAGGATATCGATACCATCCAGGAAGATGTGGAAGAGATCAGCGAGGATGTGGAGGAGATTTCCAAGGATATCGATACCATCCAGGAAGACGTGAAAGAGATCAGCGAGGATGTGGAGGACATATCTGAGGATGTCGATGAGCTCGGCGTAGAAATCGAGAGGGATGACCAGGAAGACGCTGTCGAGCGCACCGAGGACCAGAAGCGCATTGAGAAGATCGAATCGGCGATCGAGATCCTCCTCCAGGAGATCCGCGCGATCAAGCACGAGAAATAGAGTTTACCCCACCCTGAAAAAAAAGAAGCGGATGATCTAGGGATCATCCGCTTTGACTACACGTACTGCGTCTCGAAACACGAGAGGTTCTCCATAATCGCCGTGTCAGTCGGATCGAAGCGATAGGCTTCGCGCCGGATACAGAGGCGGACATCCGTCACATCCGACAGATAGTACCCCCGCTCGAGAAAACGGAACTGAAATGCGGTCTGACGAGCATCCGCTTCCCAGCCAGTCACACCGAGTGCTGAGAGCGCCTGCCACCAGAACGGGAAGTCCTGCGGTAGAGTCCGATCCGTGAGACAGAGCCCGTGTGCGAACCCGAGCAGAGCTGCAAGACGGCGGTGATTCTCCGGCTGAGAAATGACGATATCGAAATATCGGTCGACGACCGGACAATCACTGGCATCGATCTGACGCGCTGCCAACCGCTCTTGATAGTCCTCAAGCCGATAGAAGCGCGCCCGAGAACACTCAGGGGCTATCCCTTGTCCGCCGCAGGCCATGAAACGGACCGCATCGATACACCCTTGCGGAAGCTGTTGAGCTGCCATGATTCCTCCCTTGTATTGAAAAATGAACTCAATATATTGTATCACATATCGAGCAAAATAGCAATACCCAGCTAGACATCTCGGCCAGGCACCGACTCTCGGATCGAGTAGCGGCAACCACAATAATTCTGACGATAGATGCCTCGCTCGCGGACCATTTGGCGGCCGATCGCTTCGCGCCCCTGCTTCTTCCAGTCCTCAGCGTAAAAATCCAGACCATGCCGGCGGGCCGCCGCCTCGCCGATCGGAAAGATGACTTTGGAGCTCTTGCGGCTGCCCATCGTGAGCGTCGTCCCGAAGATGCCGAATCCCCGCTCCTTAGCTTCACGAGCTGACCGGTCAAGCCGCATGCCAATACAGGTATAGCAGCGCTTGCCCTGCTCCGGCTCGCTCTCGAGTCCTCGGACCCGGCTGGCCCACTCCTCCGGCACATAGTCCATATCGATCATCGGGAGCGACCACTCCTCGCACACGCGTATCACTTCGGCCTTGCGCTTGATGTATTCCGTCTCCGGATAGATATTCGGATTGAAGAAGAGGATAGTCAAATCGAACTCCTTCCGGAGCTCGTCGATGACCGCGATGCCGCACGGCGCGCAGCAGGTATGCAGTAGGAATTTCTCAGGCATAGCGTCGATGATTGAGCACCATCATACCCCAGGCGGCCGCCACGAGCAAGCCGCCCACGAAGAACGGTGCCGAGAGACCGAGGAAGCCTGAGCCGAAGCCGGCCAGGAGCGGGACGATGCCGCTCGACAGTGCGCCGAGCGAGCCATTGATACCGAGCGCCGCCCCCTGCTTGTCGACCGAAACGCTCTTGCTCACGAGCGCGCTCATATTGGCCATCGAAAGGCCGTTGGGAATAGACGTCAGCGGAGCGAGCAAGAACACCCAGAAGACGCTCGGAGCGAGCGGATAGAGCGCGATCGCACCAGCGAGACACGCGAGCGAGATACGGAGTATCGTCCGCTCCGTATAGCGCTTCGATAGCGTCCGGAGGATCACCGTCTGTGTCACGATGATCCAGACACCGACGAAGCCGAAAAAGCTGCCGATCTCCGCCTCCGACTGACTGAAGCGGCTGACGAGCAGGATGCCGATGAACGAAGTGAAGAAAGAGAAGCCAGAGATATACAGGAAGCTCGCCATATAGACTGGGCTCGCATCCTTGTCCCGGAACGCTGCCCGGATATTGTCGATGCCGCGGAGCAGATGGAACCGCTTCCGATCGGCCGCACTCGTCTTCCGGGTCTCCGGCAGGAAGAACATGACGAGGAGCGTGTTGACGATGCCGAGCATGCCCGAGAACCAGAAAGGAGCGGCGGCCGAATGCAGAGCGGCAGCGATCCACCCGCCGAGCACCGGGCCCAGTATGAATCCAATGCCGAAAGCGGCTCCGATAAGGCCGAAATTCTTGGCCCGCTCGTGAGGCTCCGAGACATCAGCGATACTCGCCTGCGCGATGCTGAAATTCGCCCCTGCCAGACCGGCTACCGCCCGACTGACGAAGAGAAGCGTGAGTGAACCAATCTCGATGCCGAGACCGAAGAGGAGCTGCGAGAATGCCAGCACACCGACACCGACCATGAGCAGCCGCTTGCGCCCATAGACATCCGACAGCTCGCCGAGTATCGGGGCAGCGAAAAAGAGGATGATACCGAACAGCGCTGTGATGACTCCGGACACGATATACTGCCCCTGCGTCGAATAGCCCTGGAGCAGGAAGGACGGACTTGATGGGTCGGTGAAGATGATCGGAATGATGGGGATGACCATGCCGAGTCCGATCATGTCGAGCATGAGGGTGAAGAAGAGGACTCGGAGCGTTTTCTTTTTCATAATGCGTAAACTAACCCATCAATTCAAGTGAATAGTCAAAAAGAAGCGTCTGCCTATTCTAGCATACGGAATTTCCTGGTCTCCCCGATCGGTTTACCTGAGCAGTTCCTGAAAAGAGACTCGGAGATGGGCGAGCTTCGGAGTGATGACTGCCTGACAGTAGGCCTGCTCCGGATGCCGTTGATAGTACTCCTGATGGGAGGCTTCCGCCTGATAAAAAGCATCCAGCGGCCTGATCTCTGTCACGATCGGACGATCGAAGACGTGTTCGGACTCAAGCGAAGCTAATGCCTGTTCCACTCTCTTCTGCTGCGCCTCGGTAACTGTAAGAATAATGGAGCGATACTGTGTCCCGATATCAGCTCCCTGCCGGTTCGGCGTGGTCGGGTCATGCATGGCAAAAAATACTTCGAGCAAAATCTCGTACGGTATGACCGTCGGATCAAATCGAATTTCCGCAACTTCGGCATGCCCCGTCTCCCCGGAAGAGACCTCTGCATATGTCGGGTCGACAGTCAGTCCGCCGGCATACCCCGACACGACACTCTCCACGCCACGTAATCGTGAAAATATCGCTTCGACACACCAGAAACACCCACCACCGAATACGGCCCGTTCGATACAAGGAGTGTTTGTAGCCATATTATTTTTCTTTCGTATCTTTCGGGACGAAAGAGAGGGAAAGGGAATTCACGCAGTAACGCGTATTCTTCTCCGTCAGCTGCTCTCCTTCAAACACGTGCCCGAGATGCGCCCCGCAATGCGTGCAGACGATCTCTGTCCGGAACCCATCCGTATCTGGTATTCGGGTCACCGCACCAGGCACGGCGTCGTCGAAGCTTGGCCAGCCGCAGCCAGAATGGAATTTATCCCGAGAAATATAAAGCTGGGCGTCACACCGCCGACAGCGATATATCCCTTCCCCAAAAAAATCATCGTACTGACCCGAAAACGGACGCTCTGTTTTCTTGTGCGCGATGATTTCTTCTTCTTCGGGTGTGAGCTGATTCCAAACATCTGCCATATGTTCTTTCTAGCAGCGATAGATCTTACCCAAGAAATTCCCGTTCGCCGTTGAGCCGGGCTTCCCAGGAGATATAGTTCAGGAGAAAGAAGAGAAGCACCGCTGCCACCAGTATCGCCGGACGGCTGCCATGCGCAAACGGCACGGTCTCGAAGAGCGGGTAGGCCAGGCTGAAGGCGATGAGCGGCAGCGCGCAATCCGCGGACTGGTTGAGACGATTCTCACGGACGCCGAGATAGCGCCGTTCGAACCATTCCCAGAAGATCGCGACCATGAGGATAATGACAAATGTCGGCAGGAAATCCAAACCAACCACGATCGCGAAAATCGCCGCGACCACGCCGAAGAAAAGATGCGGCATCGACCAGATATCGATCGCCCCTCCGTGCCCGAACAGCCTGAACATGTGTTTCTTCTTTTTCATACGCTTCCAGTCTATCACTGTTTCCCCTTCTCTGACAAAAGAAAAAGTGCTGTCTCCTCTCGGGAAACAACGCTTCTGTAGGAACAATCGTCATGACTTACCATTCATGTTTCTTTCTCCTCTGTGTCAAAAGTACTTCATCGCTCACGCGGCTATCGAGAATCGACGCAGCAGAGACATGCGCTCTTTCAGAAACGGATCACGGATCTCCTCAAGCAAGATATATCCCGGACGAGACAGATACACACATGGCACCGCCAGCTGTATCCGATGATCATATACCTTCTGCTCCGGAGGCCAGATACGGATCTTCGACCCTTCAATAACGATCCGATCCGTACGGTACAACTGTACCTGACTGTCCACTACCCGGAAGAAGCGGACCGCATGCGTCATCGTGACCATGATGGTCGCTGGTTTGACTACCGCATCCATGGACGGACTCCTTTCTGCTCAGGACTCCCCTGACGGTCGAGCTCACCTATGAAACGGATGCGCTCGGCGATGTCCTGTGTGACGAGCTCACGCAGTATCACGTAGTAGATATGTCCGAACCGGACAAACGGTACCACCTCGACCTTCTGAGGATAATATCCTTCTTTGATCGCGCCGATATGGATGAACTCTCCTTGGAACAGCCATTTCGCTTCCTGATGCAGGCAGCCATCCGGTGTCCGAATGAAATACCGTACCGATCGAGTCAGCGTAATCGCTATCATCGATCCGAGCAGGGCCGATGATATCTCCATACTTGTCATGTGAGTCATGACTTTCTCCTTGTCAATGTTGCTACAATGGCAACGTACTATTATACACCAAACAAGCAGGAAAGTCAATCAGCATAGAAGCCATTCCCGAGCGTATTGTATCGCTGTATCGCCGCATTGCTCTTGGTTACCAAGGCATTGTAGGCAGCGATATGTTTCTTCAGCTTGGCGGCCAGATCATTGTACTCCTCCACAAGGTCGTTGTAATCCTCGTAGCGCTCCTGCCGTTTCAGCTTGTCGAGTTTGTCTCTGTACTTCTCAAGTGTGCTCTCCTCGGACTCGACGGTCGAGCCAAGCGTTTTGAGCTCACGTCGATAACCCGCGATCGATGTCCTCAAACGCTCGAGCTCATCGCGCGTCTTGATTGTCGCGACGATGCCGGCATATTCCTTCCCCTCGATCGCATTGATGACTTCGACTCGCCCGAGCGGCTGGTACTGACCGGCTGGCTGGTCCGTCTTGATATCTCCGATCTCGATATCAGCCGTCGCTACACGCGTCGCTGCGGAGAGCTCCGGTATCATGCCGATCTTGTTGCCTGTGCCAGTCGTCTCGAGAAAGCAGTATCCGGAAGCATAATTCGAATACTGTGCCGGACAGCGGACGCCGACCGCCATGTGATTGTCAGCCGGATCCGGGAAGAGAAAAATCGCGACACCATAGCCGAGCTCCTGGAGCAGACGATAGGCGAGATAGCTCTTGTCCTGACAGACTCCTTTCTGATCGTAGAGTACCTCGTACGGATAGGTGACTTTCTCGGCATCGGTACTCAGACCCTGCTCGCGCCGGTCGGTCTTCGCCTGATCATACGGAATAGCCTGCACGAACGCCGCGACAAACTCGACGAGCTGATCATCAGAAAGCTTCTGTGCCTGGCCGAGCTCTCGGAGAGCCGGCGCCAATCGGCTGATAGCCATATCCCCCTCGATGGTCCTGAGAAACAGCGCGTCGAGCGAAGCCCACCAGGTCCGGTCCTGCGCCCCGGTATCCCCGAGCGGTATGCCGGTCGGCAGCGAACGGTAAAAACGGTAGTGCGATCCGTAGAATGTTTCATCGAGGGCATAAGTATGACCACCGTATTTCCATTCGAACCGGACCAACTTCGGATCTGCGGCCGCCGGCAGCGTTGCCACGGTCTCCGAAACTCTGACCCCGAGCATCTCGGCGACACCTGAGCGCAGGCCAGCCTGGTCGAGCGAGACTCCGCGAAACGCATCGGAGAGCGCGAGGCATGCGACTACGAGCACAAACAAAGACAGGAACGACGAGATCACCCGCACGATGATGCCGCCCCGGAGGCTCTGAGTCTTCCGCTCTGATGTATGCAAGGAGAACATAGACACAGTATACCGTATATCTTCCCTATCCGACCTCGAAGACCTTGTGCTTCCCGGTCGATCCGGACCGAAGCGAGATATCCGCGATCGGAATGCCGAGATGCCGAGCCAGAAGCTTCATGATAGCTGTATTCGCCTTGCCTTCGATCGGAAGGGCTTTCACGGACACGACAAAATGAGTCTCGTCGAGACGCTCCACACTCTCAGCTCTCGCTTTCGTCTTGGTGGTGACAAAAATACGCATAGAAGGAATGATCTCAAAATACACTCTAGATCTCCTTGAGACCGAGCTTCTTGATCCGGGCCCGGATCGCCCCAGGCTCACGACCGAGTCTCTCCGCCATATCTTTGACCCGATCGCCCCGGTCGAAGCACTGCTTGAGTTCCGTCTCTTCCGCGCCCGTCCAAGGGCGATACGCGTTCTTATGTTCCGTGCGTCGTTTCTCAAGATCGGTCTCAACCGGCTTTTCGACCCGCTTCACCGCCTGTATCTTCCCTCCGCAGATCAGGATGAAATTCTTCTCGAGCTCCCGCTGTTTCTCCGGCGCGAGGAGAGAGAGATCTTCTCCGGCTTTCTCGGAAACCTGGCGGAAAGAGACGTCCACCTCGAGCACTGCCGGATGCACCATGAGCGCCTTGGCGTTGATGCCGATGAGATGAATGCCTGACAAGCGGCGCACCCGTGACAGCGCCACATAGCCCTGGCCGAATTCGAAAGTCTGCGAGAGATCCATCACCGCCGCGTCGAGGCTCACCCCCTGGCTCTTGTGTATCGTCATCGCCCAGGCGAGCCGGAGCGGCAGCTGGGTGATCTTGGCGAAGATCTCATCGCCCTCGGCGATCATCCACTCGGCCGGCTCCACCGTGACACGATCGCCGCGATGAGTCCGTACGACTGGAAAATGTTTCGATCCCTCGAAGCCGGTGATAATACCGAGCGTCCCGTTGACATAGCCTTCATCCGGATTGTTCTTGGTAAACATGACGGTCGCTCCTTCTTTGAGTTCGAGGCTCTCCGGGGAGAGACAGCCGCGCTTGAGCGCCGCGACGAGCTTCTCGGGCCCGCGCTCCGCCATGATGAACCGATAGGTCTTGCTCGGCAGCTTCCGGAGCTCACCCTGGTTGATCCGATCGACATCGACGTTGTGTGAGAAAAGCCGCGTCATCTCGTCCGGCAATTCGCCTTCGCCGATGAGGCGCTCCTCGATGATGCGCTGGTGGTCCGCTGTCCAGCTCTGACGGCGGATGGCCGTCAGCATCCCCAGGAAGACATCATCCTCCTGGCGGTGCTGCTCAGTGAGGTAGCAGACTTTGAAATTGAGCCAGAGCCAGGCATCAGATTCGAAGGCGAAACGAGCGGTCTGCCCCTCGTGTGCGATCGGCGGCAGCTGGAAGAAATCACCGACCACGACGACCTGCAATCCCCCGAACGGCAGATGCCCCTTGCGGACCTTGCGGCAGACCCGCTCGACGAGATCGAAAACCGCTGCATCGAGCATCGAGATCTCATCGATGATAAGCACCTTGGCTTTTTTGATGCGCTTGGCGACCTTGCGATTGTCCGCGATATCAGCGATAGCATCGTCATCGAGCCGGCGCTCCACCCCGACTCCGCTCCACGCATGGATGGTCAGGCCATGGATATGCGTCGCCGCGATACCAGTCGAAGCGGTCACGGCAAAATCGATACCGTGCTCGCGCAGGTACGTGGTGTAACGATTGATGGTGTGCGTCTTGCCGGATCCGGCCTCGCCCGTCAGAAAGACATGCGCGCCGGTCCTGAGGATCGCCAGAGCTTCATCCTGAGTCATACGGAGTATCGAGAGGTGTTTCCGTATCGTAGCACTGCCCGGGCTTCCGCTCCAAACACAAAACCGCCCCGATGTGAACCAAGGCGGTTTATCCCCTGTTTTTCAATGAATCGTCCGGCGATGATCCCGGTCATAAATGATCTGGTCAACACGGTCGCGATGCTGCCGATCAGCATCTTCGCCGCTCTCGATATCATCGATGATGCGCTGACCGATCTCATGATCGATTTCCGGCTCCTGCTCCTCTTCCGGCGTACGCGGCATCTCCTGCGGTGTCTCTCCTGACGGTATCTCTCTCTCATCCTTCCTGCCCATCGCGGACAGCATATTCTCCCCTTCCATATCTGGATATATTACTGATTGCCCTCCTAGTATACACGTTTTTTCATAAAAAAAAGCCCTGGAAAGTTTCCTTTCCAGGGCATACGCGACTCTTACAGCACGTCGTTGGCATGATCCGCCAAGCGTGAGCGTTCACCGCGCTTGAGAATGACGTGTCCGCCATTCTCCCATCCTTTGAAGCGGTCGACGACATACGTAAGACCGGACGACCCTTCCGTGAGGTAGGGAGTATCGATCTGCGCGAGATTGCCGAGACACACGATCTTCGTACCGGGACCGGCACGAGTGATGAGTGTCTTCATCTGCTTCGGCGTCAGGTTCTGAGCCTCGTCGATGATGACATACTTCTTAAGGAACGTCCGGCCACGCATGAAATTGAGCGACCTGACTTTGATGCGCAAACGCATCATATCTCTGGTTGCTGCCCGAGAAGCCTCCCGTCCCAATGCTGTCTTCCCATATATCCCGTCGTCTTTTTCGTGCTCTTCACCAGCATCACAACCCAATACATCCAGGTTATCCTCGAGTGCACCCATCCACGGAGCCATCTTGTCCTCCTCCGTCCCCGGAAGAAAGCCGATGTCTTCGCCGACCGGCACCGTCACCCGAGTCATGATGATTTCGGAATACTGATTTGATTCGAGCGTCTGCACGAGACCGGCAGCGAGCGTCAGCAATGTCTTGCCGGTACCCGCCTGACCTACGAGCGTGACGAAATCGATATTCGGATCCATGAGCAAGTTGAGAGCGAAATTCTGCTCCCGGTTCCTGGCCATGATCCCCCAGATCGCGTGCTTCTGATGCGTGTAGTCAGTCAGCGTTTCGATCGTCGCCCGACGACCAGAAACTTCCCGGACCAGAGCGTCGAGTTGGAATTCATCCGACCACACCAGCTGATTGACGAGCAGACTCGGACAGAGCGGGCCGGAGACACGATAGATGATCTTGGCACCCTCCTTCTTTGACTGCATACCTTCGCTGTGCTGCTCCCAGAAATCAGGAGCGAGCTCCGTCATACCGGAATACAAGAGATCCGTATCCTCAAGCACTTTGTCGCTCAGGTAGTCCTGCGCCGTCACGCCGATCGTCCGCGCTTTGATGCGCATGTTCAGATCTTTCGTGACGAGAATGACTTGGCGTCCTTCATACGCCTCATTGTCCTTCATGTGTATGATCACCGAAAGAATCTGGTGATCCCCCTTGCCCTTTGGTAGAGAATCCGGCAATGTGCCAGCCATATTCTCCGCCTGCAGGAACAACCGGCCGCTTGCCAGACCTTTGGAAGGTTCAGTAAGGGAAACGCCGGCAGCGATATCGATCGCATCATCCGCTTCGAGCATCTGGTCGATGAGACGCGTCGCCTGACGGGCGTTACGTGCTACTTCGGTTTGTCCTTTCTTGTGGTTATCGAGCTCTTCGAGCGTCATCATGGGGATGAATACGTCATGCTCTTCGAACCTAAAGAGACAGTTCGGATCGTGCATCAGGACGTTGGTATCAAGCACGAACACTTTCGTCTTGCTTTTCGCAGTCCGTCTCTGCTTGACCGTGGCAGCCATGGCCGTTCCTTTCGAGAAAGTAGAAAAAATTGTAAAGCAACAAAAATAGGATCGTCTTACGACGTATCCCTCCTGCTCTGCTTATACATCTTTTTCAACAAAAAGTCAAGTCAGGAATCACTCTTCACGGACGCCGATTTCTCCGACCACAGCGGAAAAGTCATCCGCTATTTCCTGCATCTCCTCTCGGGAGAACGAATGGTACCCGGCGAACGATGGATGGAGCACGATGCCCGGCCGGAATGTCTGGAGAAAATAGCGCGCCGCTCCCCTGAGTTCGCGCCGCATATCCGCCAACACCTCGTCCGTATGTATCTCCCGCACCAAGGTCGTCCGGAACTCGTACGGCACTCGCCCCTCCTTGAGCAGATCGAAGCTCTCCCGGATTTTCTCCGGATCCGCGCCCGGACCGACGAGACCAGGGTAGCGGGTGTGATCGATCTTGAAATCCATGGCGACAGAGTCGAGGAGCTCCGCATCGATCAATCGACGCAACATCTCCGGCCGATTGCCATTGGTATCGAGCTTGATAGCGTAGCCGAGTGCCCGCACCTTCCGGATGAACACTTCGAGATCCGGGTGAAGCGTCGGCTCCCCGCCGGTGATGACCACTCCCTCGAGCATGCCCTGACGGCGCTTGAGGAAGCCGAGCATCGTCTCCTCAGGAATGAAGCCCGGCGCGATCTCCTTGAGCCGCTCCGGCAGGACGAACTCAGGATTGTGGCAGTACCCGCAACGGAAATTGCAGCCCGCTGTGAAAACGATGCAAGCAGTCTTGCCGGGGAAATCGATCAGGGTCAGTTTGGTCACGCCACTGATAAGCATAGAAGAAATAAGCTACACATAAACAAACTTTCCGAAGAGATGACTGGCGGCAGCCAGAAAAAATTCAGAGGAACAAGACAGAATGGCTCTACAAAATCGCGCGAGACACTCTTTGAAAGCCCCGCCCGACCGCTTCTGGTATCGATTGTTTCACAACGCCGCGCCGAGGAAATTTCCTGTTACCTTATGCTGCGCTCAGGCCACGGAAATTTTCTAGCGGCGCTTGCGTCGGAAACAAAGCGATCCTCAGAAACATGGTCGATCGAAACTTCCAAAGAATGTCTCCGCGTACCCTCATCGGCGATTTCAGCATCCAGCTTCGGCGTACTTCCGGCAGAAATCATGGTTGGCTACGACGGTCTCCTGAAAATGCTTGCGGGAGTAGTGCTCGGACTTCTTGCCGATATTGAAATGAGAGACCGGCCGATGATACCCCATCACCCTCGTCCATACCTCGCACCGGGTCCGTTCGACTGCTGTGTGTGCCTGCGTCATATGCGTGCTGATTATTTTTTATTCTTTGATGATACTGGCTTCTTTTTGGCGATCGGCTTCTTTTTCATCACTGGTTTTTTCTTCGGGACTACTGCTGTCCGAGCGAGCTCGCTCCGATAGGTCTTGTGCAGCTCCGTATCGTAGCGCTCCCCGTCCTCAATACCAAGCTCGTGATCGCACTTCGGACAGTAGTCCCACTCTCCCTCGAGATAGCCGTGCTTCGGACAGATGGAGAAGGTCGGCGTGATAGTGATATATGGCAGGCGGAAATTCGAGAGTATCGAGCGGACGAGATTGCGGCAGGCCTCGCCCGAGCTCACCTTCTCGTGCATGTAGCAGTGCAGCACCGTGCCGCCGGTATACTTGCGCTGGAGCTCATCCTGGAGCTCGAGCACTTCGAAGATATCATCGCTATACTCGACCGGTACCTGGGAGGAATTGGTATAGTAGGGCGCTTCGGCGGTCCCGGCCTGGATGATATCTGGGAAACGCTTCTTGTCTTCCTTGGCGAACCGGTACGTCGTCCCCTCGGCTGGTGTGGCTTCGAGATTGTAGTAGTTGTTCGTCTCCTCCTGAAAATCTTTGATCCGCTCGCGCATGAAATCAAGAATCTCTTTGGCCAGGGCCTGCCCCTCCGGTGTCGAGATATTCTCCCGGTCCTCGGTGAAATTGCGGATCGCTTCGTTGATACCGTTCACACCGATAGTCGAGAAGTGATTGCGTAGATAACCGAGATAGCGCTTCGTATACGGGAAGAGTCCTCGGTCGATCCATTTCTGTATCTCCTCGCGCTTGATCTCGAGCGATGTTTTGGCGAGCTCCATCAGGTAGCCGAGCCGTTCGAAGAGCTTCTCCTTGTCCCCGCGATAGAGATAGCCGAGCCGGGCTGCGTTGATCGTGACAACGCCGATCGAACCGGTCATCTCAGCCGAGCCAAAGAGACCGCCACCGCGCTTCCTGAGCTCTCGGAGATCAAGCTGGAGCCGGCAGCACATGGAACGGACATCGCCCGGGTTGAGCTCTGAATTCACGAAGTTCTGGAAATACGGCGTGCCGTACTTGGCAGTCATCTCGAAGAGCGGCAGATTCTTCTCGTCGGCCCAATCGAAATCCTTGGTGATATTGTAGGTCGGAATCGGAAAGGTGAAGGTGCGCCCCTTGCGGTCGCCGCGGGACATCACTTCGATAAAAGCGCGGTTGATGACATCCATCTCAGGCTGGAGCTCGCCGAAGGTATAAGCAAAAGGCTCGCCGCCGAGCACAAGACGCTTCTCGCGCATGTCTTCCGGCACATCCCAGTCGAGCGTGATATTTGTAAATGGTGTCTGCGTCCCCCAACGCGACGGGATATTGAGATTGAAAACGAAAGACTGGATATTCTGATGCGTGTACTCGTAGACCTTCTCAACGACATAGCGCTCACGAGCCGCGTCATCTGTGAAGGCCATGCCATAGCGGCCGATATCTTCCCGAAGCTCCAGCTCGTATTTCTTCACGAACGGAGCGAGGTAGGTATCGAAGCTTGAGAAAGCCTGCGCGCCCGCCCATTCGTTCTGAAGCGTCCCGAGAAAATTGACCATCTGCGAGACGGCTGATGAGAGATGTTTCGGAGCCGCCGATTCGATCTTGTTTGGCACGCCGTTGAAACCCTCCTCGAGCAATACCCGCAGGCTCCAGCCGGCGCAGTAGCCGGAAAACATATCGAGATCATGGATATGATAGTCCCCATTGCGATGCGCGTCGCCGACCGCCTTCGGATAGATATGCGAGAGCCAGTAGTTCGCGATGACGCTGCCGGCGGTATTGAGGATCATGCCACCGAGCGAGTAGCCCTGATTCGAATTGGCATTGACCCGCCAGTCGAGTTTCTCGAGATACTCACGGATCGCCTTCTCCACCTCGACCACGACGTTCTTCTCTTCGCGCGCTTCGCGGCGCTTCTGCCGATAGAGGATATAGGCCTTGGCGGTCTCGGCGTAACCGTACTGAATGAGCATATCTTCGACGATATCCTGCACTTCCTCGACGGCCGGAATCCGGTCGGCGAATTCCTCCTCGAGCCGGGCATAGACATCGGCTGCCAGCACCTGCGCGACGATTTCGTCGTGCTTGCCGGTCGCGGCCGCCGCATGACTGATCGCCTCCTCTATCTTCTCGAGATTGAAATCCACGATCGACCCGTTGCGCTTCTGTATTTTGTAGACCGGCATAGTGCGTAGAGCTTATCTTATGGTATTTACGAACGGCATTTAGGGGGAAGAAAAGACGCTTCGCCGAAGCGACAGCGCACATCTCCATCCATCTCCTTCGGCCTCGGCCCTTTCTGGGATCCGGCCAGTACATCTATACAAACACTTGAGACAGCAAAAGGTGTCATCACACAAAAAACCCGCGAAGCAGACCGGCTGCTGTGCGGATTATGGGTTCAAAAAAAAGTCGAAATCCCCTCTTACAGTAGGCCCCGCAGACGCTTCCGGGCACGAGAGAGCCGAAGCTTGACCGCATTCTCGGAAGTACCGAGCAGAGCGGCTATCTCCTGCACCGCGAATCCCTCCTGGTATTTCATCGACAGGATGCGGCGCTCAGCCGGACGCAGGAGCGGCGAATCAAAAATCTGGCACACGGAAAGCGGCTCGGGCGCGGCGACTCCGCTTACCTCGCTCGCGATGCGCTCGTCAAACAGGCCGAGCGTCTTCTTTTTCCGATAGTGATTGACGAGGAGATTGTGCGCGACCCGGAGGAGATAGGTCCCGTAGGAAGCGTTGGTCGCGGTGAAGCCCGGGAGATACGAGAGAGCCCGATAGAAGGTGTCTTGCGTCAGGTCATCCGCCACATCGCGATCATAGCGGAGATGCCGGAGGAAGTACTGCCGTACCAGATCCTGATACTTGGCGTAGAGCTCCCGAAACTCCCGGGCATCCGCCTGCGCCGCTTCGATCAGCACCCGGTCTTCCTCGCGGGCAGCGAACCGCTCGCGGAGCGGATCGACTAGCTCGCTCTCGATGAAGCCCGCTGTCGAACCAGAAGAATGATTTCCCTCCGGATCGCGCTCAGCTGTGAACCAGCGATTGATCCACTCGATGAAACGGAGATCGGATATTTTTGTGCCGGTCGAGAAGAACCACCTGAATTCAACACCGAAACGATCGAGTGCCTCCGCGCTCTCGAGGTGGAACGGCTGCGCAGCGATGAAGAATTGCGGTTCTCGACCAGTACCAAGTATCGGTGCGATATGCACCCGCTCGGCATAGAGACGTCCGTCCTTGCGCTGATTCTCAAGATCGGCCACGATCGGCTGTCCAGCATCGATCGTCTCCCAGAGATGGTCATAAAACGCGCGTGGCATATGGCCGCCCCAGAGCTTCCCTGGCTTCTTGCCGACCGTTTCAGCGACCGCATAGCCGGTGCGGCGAGCCGCTCCGTCATTGGCATAGAGCGCCACTCCGTCACGATCCGTCACGACAAACATCCCGAGTGAATGCTCGAGGGCCTGAGCGACCGGATGTCTCGTCAATGTTCCTGACATACGCAGAAAGGATTATCCCCTTCATGATAGCGCACAATCGGATGGCCGACACCGTTGACGAAAGCCGCCAGATATCGCAGAACGAG
This sequence comes from Candidatus Moraniibacteriota bacterium, assembly GCA_017983435.1. Taxonomy (GTDB): domain Bacteria; phylum Patescibacteriota; class Minisyncoccia; order Moranbacterales; family UBA1568; genus JAGOSP01. The sequence goes on along the minus strand of JAGOBM010000001.1, from coordinate 71,838 downwards.
CGCCGATAGAAGCCAGTCTGCTCGAAAAAAAAATCCCTCCGATCAGGAGGGATGCTGCAAGACGCTCTTTTGTATCGCAACATTAACGGAGACGACCCAGATACGCGACGATATCGGCGACCGTCTCTATTTTCATCAATTCCTTATAATCAGCCCTCTGCTTGAACTCCTCCTCAAAAGCCATAATCAACCGGAAGAGCTCGATCGAATCGGTGACCAGGTCATCAATTTTCATCTCGGGCTGAATCATCTTAGCATCCTTGCCCGTCACTCTCGATACTAGCGTCTGCACGCGCTGCAGTAGATCGGTACTCATACGTAATTTCATGCTTAAAAAGCTTATCGCGCCCAGTATAGCGTATCATTCCGAAAGATGCACGATGACCGCGATCCGCCCCGCTATCGGCACTGGGAGCTCGCTCCCCTCCCCGATCAGCCTGTCTGCACGAAAAATCCCGTATTTCCCCGGATCGATATCCCGTACCGAGAGCGTATGTGGATGTTCTCGCAGACCGGTCCCGAGCGCCTTGAGACAGGCTTCCTTGATCGACCAATACCGCGTCAGAGCATGAGACTGCTCAGCTACTGGCAGTATCGCCACTATCTGCTGTTCTTCCGGGGAGAGAAAATCCGCCTGAAAGCGAGCATCAAAAGATCGGATACGTTCGATATCGACTCCGAACCGTGGCGTTGCCGATGAGCCTACTGCTGCCACCGCTCCCGCGCTCTCATGACTCAGGCTGATCCGGATATCCTCTCGAGTCACGGCATCAACTGAAACAAAAGGCACACCGAGAGCATCGTTGTGTACCACCACGGACCTCGGCGCACAGACTATACCTTCCTGCTGAAGATACTGAACGGTAGCCTTCTTGGTTGCGATCCTCCCGAGCATGCGGGCGACGCGCTTGTCCGCAGTCAGCTCCGGCCACAGAGCCGGCTCATCCTCCGCAAACCAGTCTCCATCAATATCCGCCGGCAGGGAAAAAGCAACTTCCATATCCAGTCTTATTTCAGATACAGTCTCCGAGCGATCTCACGGATGAGCCGTCTCCAAGGAGAACGATTGCCGAAAGGAAGATAGACCTGCCGATAACGCAACACGTACGGATCGAAATGAATCGAATGCGGCGCGGCCGATATCGGTTTCCCGAGCAGCACCTGAGCACCGAACGTGGTCGCTATCGACGCGGCTGCCAATATCCCCGATACGATGGATGGAGCAGCATGATCATCGAAATCGATAGTGGTCGGTCGGAAATACTTCCGCTGCAGCATCGCCGGAGCCAGACCGATCGCGAACCGGAAAAGCAGCTCTTTCTTTTCCAGACCGTCGTGCAGATCGAAATACTCATCGAAGCTCATCCCCTCCGGAGTGAAGACATAAGCGGCTGATCCGAATCCGATCGGGGCAGCGGTAACGACCGGTATCCCCCGCTTGCGCGCTTCCCGGAAATATATGCGACGCGCATCGATACTGAAGAAATCCAGCCCATCGATAGCCAGATCGACTCCCCGAAAAAACTCTTCCGCATTGGCCTCCGAGAATCCCTGCTCAAATATTTCAATCTCAGCATACGGATTGATCGCCAAGACCTGGTCGCGAACCATGAGCACTTTCGGTTTCCCAAACGTATCACGATTCGCTCCGAACTGCCGATTGATATTCACGGTCTCGAAGATATCCAGATCCGACAGATGGAAACGGCAGACTCCCATACGAGCGAACCCGTGTGCATGCGCTCCACCGACACCACCGAGTCCAGCGATGGCTATCGTCGATGAACGCAGTTTCTCCTGCTCTTCAATCGTGAGAATACCAATATTTCGTGCGAATGCCTCACGAAAATAGGTCATGGCTTCCTGTTCCATAGAGGTACCTCAGATATATGATTAGGCTTCTTGGTTTGAAGGCTGCCATCCGACGCTCTCGGTATGTCCCGTCAAAAAATCGAAGGACTCCCGGAGAGAACGAGCGTCGTGCTCAAGATCGTCGGCACTCCGCACTTCCCCATAACAGAGCGTCCGCCCAGTCTCGATGATATGATCCGCGATCGGTTCATTGAATCCGTCCATGCGGACAAAGACTACCGACCGGGACTCACGGATGAAAAATTCTATACCCCGATTGAACTCCTTCATCTCGGAGCGAGCGATCGAGCCTTCCGGAAACAAGAACACCGTCTCCCCGGAACGCAGGAGATCACAGGTCTTAAGCAGCGTGCACATCCGCAATCGCGGCGTCGCCCCGACATCATAACACCCGAAGAATCGGAGGAGCTGACCAGTCACCGGCAACTGCATATAATCATGATCGGTCGGGAAGCGGACTGGCAAAAGCCGGATGAAGACTGAAAACGGGAGATTACCCATCACGATGAACGGATCAGCGATCGACTGATGATTCGCGATCAGGAGCGCCCCGCGATCAAGCTGCCGGATATTGCCTGAAAGCAGACGATGCGAACGGAAAAAGATGAGCAGAGGGAGATAGAGGATGAAATATGAAGCCAGCTGCACCAGAAAAATCACCCGATTGCTCGCCATCGCGCGCCATCGGCCTATCACTACGGTTGTACGGGTATCTCTACGCATATTTTCTTGTGTCTCATCATACCGCATCTGTGAGTAAACGGGAAAGGGGGCCTTGTTGGTCCGAATGCTCCAGGATCGACTGCCAGTAGAGTATCTTCGGCAGAGTCGGAGCCCCTCCGAGAGCTTCATACTGCCGTTCTGGGCCAAGAGGCACGAAGCCTATTTCGGCATAAAATCGGTCATGTTTCGGATTGACAGTGATACAGAAACCATCCACTCCCCGCTCTTTTCCGAGCTGCAACACCCCCTGAAAAAGAGGGAGGATCAGCGCCAACCCTCCGCCGATACCCGGCAAGCCGGCCACAAAATCCTGATCGGTCGCCAATTGCACGACCTCAGCCAGCTGATGACCGTCCTTCCGAAGCGCCTCGAGCTCATCATGATACAGGCTGTCCATCGGAAACCCGACCGGCGAATCAAAAACAACTGAAACCGTACCGACGATACGCTCCCCGGAGGGGATCACCAGCGTCGTGCTGGCGGGCGAATCGACAGCCGCATCGCTCGGCAACACACCGGCGATACCCGCTTGCGCATCTTCCTGGGAGATATATCCGCTCCGGGCGTATTCGGCGAGCACGATAGCCCGAGCCTCCGTTCTTTCCGCTACTCCATTCGCCTCCCGACACAAGTATTCCATAGCATCAATCAGTTCAGCTATTCTCTGACTATCCGTTCTCCGACACTGACACCGGAAAGCACTTCCACATCCTCGCCCTGCGCCATACCGGTCTCGATCATCTTTTCCCGTATCGATCCAGTATCCAGAGACACTACTCGCACAAAACTTCTCCCATCACGATACGAGACCAGCTGCTTCGGCACCAGAATGATCTTCCCGGTCTCGCGGGTCGCGACGACCAGATCGCCAGTCATACCGGAGCGCAGCTTCAGTTTTGACCCGAGCGCCGCCGTATCGATCGCGGCATGCACTCTGAAATAGACGCTGCCTTCCCGCTCGATCTCCTGTCCCTCGATTTCGGAAATCTTTCCATGTACGTCCTGATCAGGAAACGCGGTCAGCCGCAACAGCACTTCGCTCCCTATCTCGATGCCACGCAGATCTTCTTCCGCGACATCCGCTTCGATCTCCATATCCGGACTCGCCACGATCGCTACCGGCAGCCCGGCCGTCATGAATTCACCTCTCTCCGGAATAATCCTCTTCACGAGCAGATTATTCTCCGGCGTCGAAACAGTCGCCTGCCTCAGTCGCTCTGCGATGATCTCCATCTGGGTACGCGCGGCGTCAGCAGCGTTCAGCGCCACCTCGATATCCTGCTTATCGGTACCCGCGATGCGCAGATCCAACTCGCGGGTCGCGACGAGTACTCCCTGCTTGGCAGTTGCATACCCCGATCGGGATTCACTCATCGCAGCAGCGGCCGCTTCGACATCGGATCGAGCCACGAGTGTCGCCGCCTTCCAGGCATCGATAGTCGACTGCGAGACCGCCCCGGCTGACAAGCTATTGACCGCCAATGCCACTTCATCCAGATATTCCCGGACAGCACGCAGATTCGATTCGGTCTTCTCAAAACGCTTTTCCAAATCATCGCCGGCTTTGATATCGCTCACGAGATCTTTCCAGTCACGCAATCGTCCAGAAAGCGCTTCCCGGTCCTTCTCGATCTCCGCTTCAAGATCGGTATCCGCCACGGCGAAAGAGAGCTGTGGGTCTGATCCTTCAGGATCAGAGAACATCGGGTCAGTCTGGTTCCTGATGGCATCATCCGCCTGGACGAACGCGCTGTACAACGCCTGTACTGCTGACTGCCCGATGGTCTTCTTGGATGACTCAGCTGATTTCTTCTGCTGCTGCACGATCACGAGTTCTTCGTAGCGCGTGCCCTGCCGGAGCTTCTCGACGATGGTGCGTTCGCGCGCCAGCAATGACTCGTATTTTTTCAACTCGAGCTCGAGCTCGGCAGTATCCAGCTTGAGCACGCCTGATCCGGCCGCACCCACGACATCGCCTTCATCCACCAGGATTGAGTCCACCTTGGCAGCATACGGAGCGGACAGCGAATATTCACTGACCGGTACCAATTTGGCACCACTGATCCGCACCGAACGACGACCATCGACCAGCTCGACCAGCTCACCGCCCATGATCGCGACAGATCGACCAAAGAGCTCATCTCTGAAAAAGAAAACAACGGCCAGAACGATGCCCGCAAGAAGCACAAGAATGAATTTCCACCAAGATCCCAGCATAGATTCTATCTCTCCTAGTATAGCATCCACGGAGCAAAATCGCATCACCCCCGGATAATCTTCCCGTCCCGCAACTCAATGATCCGATCAGCCTGCCGGGCTTCTTCCGGCTCATGCGTCACGAGCACGATCGTCTTCCCGAACTCCTTGTTCACATGTTTCAACAGATCGATGATGATCTCAGCGTTCTTGGAATCCAGATGGGCGGTCGGCTCATCGGCAATCAGGAGCAAGGAATCCTTCGCTAGCGCCCGTCCGATAGCGATACGCTGCTGCTCGCCACCGGACAACTCCTTCGGCAAGAGATCCGCCCGATCCGCCAATCCGAGGAAATTGAGGATTTCTTGAGCCTTGGCATCGGAGTCGCGCATGCCATACCCCTGCAAGCGCAGCTGAAAGGTGATATTTTCCAGGGCCGTATAATGCTCGATCAGGTTGAAGAACTGGAACACAAACGAGAGCGAACGGAGACGGAAATCCGTCCGCATCGCCTCGGAAAACGCGGCAACATCCTTGCCGGCGATAAAGATACTCCCGCTCGTCGGCTCATCCAAGAGTCCGATCTGATGCAGGAGCGTGCTCTTCCCTGATCCGGAGTGACCAGTGATCGCCACGAACTCACCCATAAGGATATCCAGATCCACACCGGCCAAAGCGGTGACCGGCACCCCGCCTCGCGGAGCGTATTCTTTCCTCAGATGCCTGACCGATACCAGCGTCCGCACCGGAAGCGTCGGCGTAGCGCTCTCGTTCGATGGTGATAGAGATAGAGGTGATAGCATAGGTTCAAAAATCAGACAGTCCCGCGCATAACATCGATGATATGTGTCCGAGAAGCCATATACGCCGGTATGAATCCCCCACCCAGTGTAGCGACAAACACCGTGATCCAGGCTGAAATCAGGATATCAAGAGAAAACACGATGCGGAAATCACCGATCAACATCGGTAACGGATGCTGAGAGGACACGGAGTACAGAGCGAAAAAAATCAGGCAGCCGATAACAAACGCGACACCTGCGTATGTACACGATTCCAGCAGATATGCGGAAAGAATGAAACGATTTTCGGCGCCCATCGATTTCAGGATACCGATCTGCCGCTTCTTCTGGCTGATATTGATATAGATAACGACACTGACAATCGTAAATATCGTCAGGACCAAGAGATAATGGATAGACTGTGTGATAAATGACACCGCCAGCATGATGTCTTGCACGTATTTCGATTCTTCTTCCCAGGTTCTGATATTTGCCTTTGGAAATCGATCCTGCAAGGACCGGATCACTACCGCTCTCTCGACACCCGGCTTGATTTTGACGACCATCTGCGCGTTGCGCCCGGCAGGATCAAGTTTTTCATATTCCTGCTTGGTCATGAAGAGGCTCCAGTTTGGGAAAAAAGTCTTGGCATCGATAATACCCCGGACACGGAACCGCTTCGATTCGCCATGCGGACCGAGGACATAGAGATCATCACCCGCCCCGACCGATCGGCCGTCATCCGTGCTCCCGACCAGACTATCTGCAATGATCTTTCCGAGCACGACTTCATTCGAATACTCTATGCCACTCTCAAAAAAACTCCCCTCAATGACCCGGGAAGACAGCAATGTCGCTTGTTCCGTGCTGGCCGTATCGATCCCGATCGTCAAAAAAGGGCTGGTTTTCTCCTCCTCGTACCGCACGAGTATCTGCCCTCCCTGGCTCCGCAGACTGAACGCCTCGACGCCCTCCATCGCGGCCAATTCGGCTTCAAGACGCGAGTTTTCAGCGATTGTCCGGTCATCACCAGTCGGGGTAATGACGATATCAGACAACCATCCCCGTTCACTATCACCCAACATGGTCTGAAAACCGTTCAACACGCCGACCGTCAACAGGATGGCCGCCGACGCCACCGAGAGACCCGAGACAATCAACGCAAAAAGCATGCGGCTCCGAGCGATATCCCGGATCACATACGATGCCAACAAGAAAAAAGTAGACAGAGTCATCATAGCTCTTTCATTCTAACACATGTTCATACTTGGATACGGTCAGAAAACACGCTAGAATGCGAGAGACTTATGCCACTTCCACTTGCCATCAGCATCATCATCACCTACGTAGTCTCCGAGGTGTCCCGTATGATATCGAATGGCCTGACTGCTCGGCGGCTCGGACGTATAGCTGTACCTTTTTGCCGCTTCATCAATCATCCAAGTGCGACCGTCATGTGTATCGGCGACAGCACCGCCGTCGGTACCGGCGCGCAGCACTCCACACAGTCGGTAGCTGGCCGTCTCGCTCATGATTTCCCCGATATCACGATCATCAATCACGGCATCAACGGAGCGAGCTCTGCTGATCTCGTCGCCTTGCTTACCGCCAAGCATCCGGAATGGAAGGCTGACCTGCTCATCATCCATATCGGCGGCATCGATATCATGGGCCTCAGATCACTCCGTACCCTGCGCTCGAATATCGCGTCGATACTCCGCATGGCGAAACATATCGCCCCGCGCATCATACTTGTCACCCCTCCCGATCTTGGATCGATACCGTATTTCCGTTTCCCACTCTCCCTTCTGTTCTCCTGGCGCGCCAAACACATACGAGATTTCGCCCTCCATCGCTCTAAAAAAGGAGACTTCATCTATATCGATCTCTACACCAATGTACCAAAAATTCCCGCGCACTTGCACCGCCGAAAATATTTCGCCGCTGACCGTATCCATCCCTCCGGCGATGGCTACGCGCTTTGGTATATCGCCCTCAAGCAATCCCTCGAGGAGCATGGCTGGACCGACCAGCTCCGCAAATCCTGATTCACACCCATGAATCCAACTCCGCTCATCAGTCTTTCCGACGCTGAAACGACTCTCGAATCCATACTCCTGATCATCGATGTGTTCATCGTGCTTTCGGCGCTCAAGATGCTCTGGCATCTCAGCGTGAATCGATCCCTAGCCAATCGAGCGAGAGCCTTTTCCATACAGCATCGCTACCCACTCAAAAAAATACTCATCTTGGGTGACAGCACGGCCGTCGGTACCGGAGCCGACCGGCCGGAAGATACCCTCTCCGGCAAGCTCGCGCACGATATCCCGCAGATCACGATCCATAACCGCGCGAGCAACGGAGCGCGCGTCCGTGATCTCCTCCCGACCCTGCAATCGATCGGGAGCGCCTGCTACGATCTCGTCATCATCAGCATCGGCGGCAACGATATCTGGCACTTGAGCTCCCCGACCAAGCTTGAGCGACAGCTCTCAATCATACTTGATTGGGCGAACCGTATTTCGACACAGCACGTCATCCTGCTCGGGTACAGCAATATCGGATCCGCCCCCCTGTTTCCCCGCTGGCTCCGCCGTTATCTCGGCCGCCGCGCCCTCCGACAAAGAGATATTTTCCGCCAAGCCGCTCATGCCCATCACGTCAAATTCATCGATCTGCTCACGGCTGATTCGACAGACCCTTTCCGACAGAAACCCGGGGTCTTCTTTGCCAAGGATGGCATCCATCCATCCAGTGCCGGCTACCATCTCTGGTACAAGATGATGTGAAGAGAAATCGTGCTCGACCCGACCTGTCCGTGGAAACCACCAGGATCCACTCATTGATATTGCTCCAGCCAGACAAAAAACCTGTCTCATAAAGATAGGTTTTTTGTGTATTATATTGCCCCCCTATCACTCTGCCACGCTCCAGATGATATCCTTGAGGGACTTGCGCGGCGAACTCGGTACCGGAGTAGATACTATCGGTTTTCCGATACGAAAGGCGAAGACCAATGTCTCGCGTTCCAGCGCCGGGACTATGCTGGTCAGCTCCGCGACCACTTCCCGATTCAGTCGAAGAAAACGCTCGCCTTCGTGGGTATTGCCCTCGTTCTGCATCTGCGCCACCAGCGCATACGTCGGCTGTACACTGAGGCCGAGCGTCGTCGCCAAGAGCCAGAGCCGCAGCATGATGCGTCCGCCCACTATATCATCTGAAAACTGATAGCCTGTTTCAAAAATCTTTTTCTTTCTCCGCTTCGGCAGTGTGATTAGCACGAGAGCTCCCGAGTGCTGCATCAGGTCCTCCGAAACATATTTCGACTGCCATCCGATGATTTTCCAGAGTCCAGGAACAAAGTATGCTATCCGAAATATCAGCGGTAACCAAGACCCCTTCCATCCGAGGCCGAGTGTATCGCTTGGCATGCCGACACTCGGAGCTGAAGAAGATCTGGACCGATGCACCAGTTTCACCAGATCTTCACGAGGCCCTTCATCGCTGGTCCAGAAAAAATCATCGTGTTTCGAGAAAGCCTTGCTCAGCTGCTTCAGCGCTGATGGATCACTCAGACATATCGCGTGCCCGCCCAGATGAGCTGCTATTTCCTCCATCTGCCGTATGATGCCCGGATCGAGTGCCTCTCTCATATAGCGGCGACGGTCGGTCCGCCTGTCCGGCAATGCGAGGTACAGCGGTCGATCAAGCTCCGGCTGCTCCGAATCTGGAAGCACCGAAAACAGGAGTGAAGCGAGATGTCCGGTCTCCGGACCGATATCTTCTGTATAGGTCACCGAGACCGCGAACCCATGCTGGCTCGCCGCGATGACAATCACTTCGATGAATGCTCCGACGCCACAGTACAATCCGCCCCGGAAATAATCCGACGGCGAGATGAAATCCGGCTGATTCTTGAAAATCCACAGCTCATGCTCCGAAATGATCTTCACCAGCCACGGCTGGATATTGTCCCCCGAAGGCGCCAGACGCGCCTGTTCGAGAATCGCTTCAAACGGAACGGTTTCCATAAAGGAGTATTTTATATATCTTCATCATACACCACTGCGTTCTGAAGCAAAAAAGACCTCACGAATGGGGTCTTTTGGCTTTCCGTTATGTTTATTTCTCCTCTTCGATGAAGGTCAGCGCGTTGCCGGTCTTCCCACCGCGACCAGTACGGCCGATACGATGGATATAGTCTTCGTAGGTCTCTGGGACATCGAAATTGATGACATGGGTCACATCATCGATATCGAGGCCGCGCGCAGCGACATCGGTTGCGACGAGCACCTGGAGGGCATTCTCCTCGAACCGGCGGAGCGCTCGCTCGCGCTGGCTCTGAGACTTGTCGCCATGGATAGAGTCTGACTTGAAGCCGCTCTCAAGAAGCGTCTTCGACAGCCGCTCTGCTCCGCGCTTCGTCCGACAGAAGATCAGCACCTTCTGGAAATCCTCTTTCAGGAGGAGATCATGCAGGATATCGACTTTCTGATCCTTCTTCCTCACGTTGATCACGTTCTGTTCGACGTTCTCAGCAGTCGCTCGAGATTCGATACGGACCGTAATCGGATCCTTGAGGAATTTCTTCGCCAGTTCCGCAATTTCCTTCGGCAGGGTTGCCGAGAAGAAAAGGGTCTGCCGAGGCTCCTTCAAGAGCGCGAGCAGGAATTTCATATCATGAATGAAGCCCATATCGAGCATGCGATCCACTTCGTCGAGCACGACGTTGTTGAAAGACGAGAGATCGAGATGCTTGCGCTCGACGAGGTCCTTCAACCGTCCTGGGGTACCGATGATGAAATGCGGGTCCTGACGCAGACGACGGATCTGCATCTGGATATTGGCGCCGCCGATACAGACAGATGACCGGAGGCCCGTCCTGGCTGAAAAATCATGGAACTCAGCATCGATCTGGTTGGCCAGCTCGCGGGTCGGTACGACGATCAGAGCCTTCTCCCCTCCCTTATGCATCGCCTTGTGGATGAGCGGGATGAGGAAAGCAGCCGTCTTGCCGGTACCGGTATTGGCCATACCGATCACATCGCGCTTTTCGAGGATGAACGGAATCGTCCCGTCCTGGATCGGCGTCGGATTTGTAAAACCACGCTTCTCGACATTCTCCTTCAGCTTCGGGTCCACCTTGAAATCCGCGAACCGGTGCTTCGGATTGAATACCTCAGCCTGGGTGGTCACGATCGCCTTGCGCACAAACAACGCCGGATCGATACCCGCGAACTTCTTCCTGCTGCTGCCGACCCGGCTGCCGCTCTGGCGCTGCCGTCCGACGTAATTCCTGCCGGTATCGCGCTTCAGCTCACGCGAGTGGCGTTTCTCGAAACTCTTCCGAAACATATATTCTTCGCTTGGGTGGAATACTCCTCTCTGGGATCATCCACGGTAAATTATCCCCTACCCAAGCCCTTTTCACACATCTCGGCCCCCAAGAAAAAGAATCAGATAAGAAATAAATTATAGCAGAAAATAAAATAAGTGTCAATTCTAACTCCGATAGGTTCAACAAGTAAGTGCAACACTACAACAAGCCACGAAATATCACAGTCTACCAAACTACAAAAGCAGTGTTAGCCCACGCTCCTCTCTACTATTCCGGATTATCGAGCTACAAAAGCAGCTTTTCTCCTTGCTATCGCCTCGGAAGTCTCGGGCGGCAGAGAAAAACTCTTTTGCATCTCGATAATCCATCCAGTGTCGTTTTGATATCTCGAGAAAAAATCCTGGGGTGCGAGAAAGATTTTTTCGATGCACTACGCTTCCGAGCGTACAGCAAGAAAAAAATTTCTCGCACCCCAGGATTTTTTGAGCCATTTGTAATAAAGAAAAAGAAAAAGCCGGAGAAAGATTCTTCCCCGGTCTTTATGAAAATCGTCCTGGAACGATCATGAGTGTGGAATTTCGCGACGCTGCTGCGTATACAGCTTTCCATCGAGCTTTCTCCCTCGATCGACGTAGACGAAATGCAATGTGTGCCGAAAGCGAGTTTCGTCGCTGAGACGGTAGACCACTTCGATCATCAGATCACCATAGTAGGGCTTTTCAGGAGGTGAGGCAGTGAAAGATTCGACGAGTGTGCTTCTCGGCATCCGCTCCATCTCATGATGGATCTGAAAAATGACATCCATCACTTTCTGCTCTAGCAATTCAATGAACCGTGCTCCCGACACCTCTTTCTGCGCGACAATCACCGCACATTCCTGTTTGCCGAACGTAATACACGTACCGACGATATCTCCCATGACGACACCTCCTTTCCTTGGCGAATGGGATATATCACCCTACCAGAGACTATCCGTTCTGTCAATCCGGTATCCCTTTCCGAATATTTTGGGTGAGAGTGACAGGATTCTTCATCCATATATCCCACCTGAGCAAACAAAAACAGGTCCACTGAGACCTGTTTTTGTTTATGGGCGGGAGCGACGGGATTCGGTCACGAATAATCGCCTCACCGCCGCTCGCCGATTTTCGCGACCCCAGCTCGCGGCCTCGCGTACTCGCTCGGCATCGCTCCGCTTTCCTCATCCCGACAGAAATCAAGCAGTTGATTTCTTTCGCTCCACAAAAAAAATACGACCGGATGAACCGGCCGTATTTTTCTATGGGCGGGAGCGACGGGATTCGGACCCGCGACCTCCACAGTGACAGTGTGGCGCTCTAACCAGCTGAGCTACGCCCCCATAGACTCTATTCGAGCTCCAATTACCAAAATCCAATCACCAAGGAAATACGCTACTTGGTTATTGGAGCTTGGTTCTTGGTTCTTTTTTCAAGTGTAGCAGGGGTGGGAATCGAACCCACGACCTCAGCGTTATGAGTGCTGTGCTCTAACCGGCTGAGCTACCCTGCCCTCTTTCCATTTGTTGCGGGGGGTGGATTTGAACCACCGACCTCTTGGTTATGAGCCAAGCGAGCTGCCAGACTGCTCTACCCCGCTATAATACCGCCATACATGGCCGGTGTGGGCGATCCAAGATTCGAACTTGGGACCTCGACATTATCAGTGTCGCGCTCTAACCAACTGAGCTAATCGCCCGGGAAATTCCAACAATAAAAAACCGGTTCGATCACCACGTTGCCCAGTGTACCCCAGGCATCCGAGAAAATCAAGGGTGGACCCAAGCGGATTCGAACCGCTCACCCCCTGCGTGCAAAGCAGGTGCTCTACCAAATGAGCTATGGGCCCGATCATTTTCAAAAACCAAACAGAGTATCCACCGGAGCACCTACACGCCCAAGCGCGCTCTGCCAAATGTTTACCCGCCTCTCTAGGGAGCTATGGGCCCGATCAGATACTCAGCCATTATAGCGAAATCCGGGCTTTTGTCTATCCAAACATCAGTCATGTTACAATACCAGACATATTGCGTGCACACATATATATTGTATGAGTACCCCGCCAGCTATCGAGTCTCTGCCTGATACCGCCTGGATATACGCTTTTTCTCGTATTCCCGGCATCGGCAACAAAACGATTCTCTCACTCATCCGTACTTTTGGATCAGGGAGAGCCGCCTGGAATGCCGTGACTGATACCGGAAGCACACTACTAGATATCCGACCCCAGGCAATCAAAGCACTTCGCGATACCCTACCGGTCCTCGAGCCCGCCCGGCTCTGGCAAGAACTCCACACCCTCGGCGCCACCCCTATCGGCTATACCGATAATCGCTACCCGGCACTTCTCCGAGAAATCCCCGATGCCCCGCCGATTCTCTATGTCCGCGGCACGTATGACTGGCACGCTCATCATCCGATGATCACTATCGTCGGTACCCGCAAGCCATCCGTCTACGGACGGCAAGTCGCTCAGGACTTCGCCCGCCGTCTCTCGCAAGCTGGCTGCACTATCATCTCCGGACTCGCTTTCGGAGTCGATGGTCTCGCTCACGAAGCCACGCTCGAAAACAGCGGCCGGACCATCGCGGTCATCGGCAGTGGCATCGATGACGCTTCGATCGCTCCGCAATCGCACCTCGCGCTCGCGCACCGCATCATAGAGCATGACGGTGCGGTCATTTCCGAATTCATCCCGGGAACCACCGTGACGGTCGGTACCTTCCCCGCCCGCAACCGCATCATGGCCGGCATGAGCCCGCTCACGCTCGTCATCGAGGCCGGAGAGCAGAGTGGTACGCTCATCACTGCCCGCCTCGCGCTCGAATACAATCGCGATGTCTGCGCCGTCCCCGGATCCATCTTCGCTCCAGGAGCCATCGGCTGCCACCGGCTCATCCAGCGCGGAGCCAAACTCGTCACCTCGATCGAGGATATACTTGAAGAATTACCCCGTCTCTCTCCGGATATGACCAGTTCCGAATCATCCACACCGACGCTTCCAGACCATGAGCAGGCACTCTTCGATCTCCTCAGCCGTGAGCCGATACACATCGATGCCATCATCCTCCGGACGAAGCGGCCAGCAGGCGAAATCATGGCTCTGCTCACGCTCCTCGAAATGAAGGGGCTTGCCAAGAATATCGGCGGCATGCACTATATGAGAATATAAGCCAACCAACAAACAACAATGAACAGCTAACACATTCTTCTTCTCTGTTTTCTGTTTATTGCTTACTGTTTACTGATGTATGAAACTTCTCATCGTCGAGTCGCCCTCCAAAGCGAAAACCATCGAGAAATATCTGAAGAGCGAATACAAGGTCGTCGCTTCTGTCGGCCATGTCCGTGACCTTCCGAAATCCAACAAGGATGCTATCGATATCGACGGAGGATTCATCCCCCGCTACGTCGTCACGCCCGGCAAAGAATCCCTCGTGAGTGAACTCAGATCACTCGTCAAAAAGAGCACCCAGGTATTCCTCGCTACCGACCCCGACCGCGAAGGCGAAGCGATCGCCTGGCACGTCGCCCAGGTCTGCGACATCAAGAAGCCCGAGCGTGTCCTCTTCTACGAGATTACTGAGAAATCAGTCAACGAAGCCGTCATGCATCCGCGTCCTCTCGATCAGAATCTCCGCAAAGCCCAGGAAGCCCGCCGCGTCCTCGACCGGCTCGTCGGCTATGACCTCTCCGGTCTCGTCTGGAAGAAAGTCCGCTACGGACTCTCAGCTGGCCGTGTCCAATCTCCGGCCCTCCATATACTCGTCGAACGCGAAAAAGAGATTCGATCTTTCATCCCCGAAGCGTATTTTATCATCACTGCCGAGTGCCGGACCAAAAAAAAATCCACACTCCTCCTTACCTGCACCGAACAACCCAAGACAGCCGAAGCTGCCGAGCATATCCTCGAGACAGCCAAAAAGAAAGATTGGGAAGTGACAGCGGTTACCGCGACCGATGCGCGTCGCCGGCCGTATCCCCCGTTCACAACTTCGACCCTCCAACAAGCTGCGAGTTCACGTCTCGGCATGTCGCCGTCGCGTACCATGCGTGCCGCTCAGAAGCTCTATGAGAAAGGCGCTATCACCTACATGCGTACCGACAGTGTCTCTCTCTCGGAAGAGATCATCCCGAAACTCGCCAGTCTCGCAAAGAAAGAATTCGGCGAGCGCTACGTCTCCGTCAGGCGCTATCAGACGAAATCGAAGAATGCCCAGGAAGCACATGAGGCTATCCGACCGACCGACCCGGGCAAGAAGACCGCCGGCTTCACCGATGATGAGAAGCGGCTCTATACGCTCATCCGCATCCGGACACTCGCTTCACAGATGGCCGATGCCGAAGTGCTCCGCACCAAGATCACGGCCAATACGACTGACCGAGCCCTGCCTGATTTCACCCTGAACGGATCACAGCTCCTGTTCGACGGCTGGCTCGCCCTCGACACCGCTGCCCGGAGCGATGACGTCGAGGTACCACAGGTCGCTCCCAATGATCCGCTCGATCTCAAGCGCATCGAATCCGAAGAAAAAGCTACCGAACCACCAAAGCGCTATACCGAAGCCGGCCTCGTTAAAGAGCTCGAGAAACGCGGCATCGGACGGCCGTCGACCTATGCCAGCATCGTGAAAACCATCCAAGACCGTGGCTACGTCAACAAAGAAGGAAAATCGCTCATCGCGACCGATACCGGCATCGTGGTTGATGATTTCCTCTTCCAGCACTTCAGCGAGATCGTCTCCGAACAATTCACTGCTG
Source organism: Candidatus Moraniibacteriota bacterium (assembly GCA_017983435.1). GTDB lineage: Bacteria > Patescibacteriota > Minisyncoccia > Moranbacterales > UBA1568 > JAGOSP01. The sequence continues at coordinate 56,149 of JAGOBM010000001.1, read as the reverse complement.
ATATGGAGAACAAACTCGACGATATCGCCAACGGCGACCGTGAATACGAGAAGACGCTCAAAGAATTCTACACGCCATTTTCCAAAGAGGTGAAGAGCAAGGACAAAGTCGACAAGGTGACCAACATGGGTGACGCTCCGGAAGGCACGGTCTGTCCCAAGTGCGGGGCCAGCATGGTCATCAAGCTCTCCCGCAGTGGAAAATTCTTCTCCTGTTCGAAGTTTCCCGAATGCGACGGTGCACTGACCGAAGAAGGCAAAGTCGTCGAACCGCCCAAAGAGACCGGCGAGGCCTGCCCTGATTGCAAAGATGGCAAGCTCATCGAGCGCGAAGGCAAATATGGGAAATTCATCGCCTGTTCGAACTATCCTAAATGCAAATTCATCAAAGCAGACGAGAAGTCCATCGTCTCGAGCGGCGTCCAGTGCCCGCTCTGTCAGAAAGGCGACATGATCGAGCGGCGCGGACGCTTCGGTCTCTTCTATTCCTGCTCGAACTATCCAGACTGCAAGCACGCCATCAAAGCCCGGCCGACTGGCGCTCTCTGCAAGCTGTGCGGCGCGCTCATGATGCAAGGTACGAAGACTATTCCTGATCGCTGCAGCAAGAAAGAGTGCCCGAACCACAACCCGCACAAACTCGAAAAGCGCTGACCAAACATCGAGCTGTACCTATGATCGCTTCTTCATCAGATACTCCAGCCGAACCGAAGACACTTCTCTTCATCGGAGAAGAAGTAACTCTTTCGCATGTCGTCCGACTCATCGCCCTCGCTACGCCGCTTCTCCGTGATCCACGGTTCCGTATCGCGTTTGCATGCGGAACCCGTTACCGTGATCTCGTCGAACAGGCCGGGATTACATGGCATCCGCTCCTAACGATTCCTCATCAGACATTCGCCCGCCGTCTCCGCTTCGCCCTCAACGCCCTCTATCAATACCGCGAACTCCGCGACTACGTCGAAGCCGATGAGGCTCTGGTCAAAAAAATCCGGCCGGACATTATTATCTCAGACTTCCGACTCAGCATAGATATCACCGCGCGCCGAATGGGCATCCCTCATATCAATCTGACTGATGGATACTGGAGTCCAGCGTCATTACTCCCTTATCCGCAACCGGAAAATACCTTTTCTTCCTTGATCGGACGCCGTATTGCCGACCGAATTTTCCCGCTAGTCCTCCCCCTGGTCCTCTGGCTCTACCAGCGACCGATTATCAGACTCTACCGACACTACGGGCTCACACCCCCATCATCACAGCGCGCCGCCTCGACACAAGGTACCGCTGTCCTTTATCCCGACATCCCCTCCGTCACACCGGTTACCACTCTTCCTTCCGGTCACGCTTTCATCGGCCCTCTCTTCTGGGAGCCGCCAATCCCAATCCCCGACTGGCTGGCAACAACTGATCCAGCGCAGCCGCTTATTTATATATCCTTCGGGTCATCAGGCAATACGAATATTTTTCCCATTCTCTTTGATATACTCGGCCGACGACCGGTCCGAGTCATTGTATCAACCGCCGGACGGCTTATTCCCGGAAAACCACCGGAAAATTTCTGTCTCATACCCTATGCACCGGCTCTCCAAATAATAGCGCGATCAGCTCTCGTCATCTGCCATGGCGGCAATGTCGTTGCCTATCAGGCTTTCCGTCACGGCATCCCTCTCATCGGTATCCCTGATAATATCGCTCAGTATTTCAGCATGGAACGTATCGAAAAACTCGGTGCCGGTATCATACTCCGACCATCCGAGACGACGAGAGTCTCGCTCACCAAAGCTCTAGATGAAATTCTCAGTCAAACCAGCTATACTGAGAAAGCCGATACGCTCAAGCAAGAGATACTCACCTATCATCCAGATGCCATATTTCTTAAAACCATAGAACATCTCCTATGAAAACCATGCCTCCTCTCATCATATTTTTTTTCGTCTCAATCCTCCTCCTCATCGGCAGCATGAGCTTCTTACTCGTCACCGGCATCCTTCTTTGGACCGGGACTAGCAGCACGCTCTCGCTTTGTATCCTCTGGATCTCCATCTTCTCTCTCCTTACCATCATCACGCATCGGCTGCATGCCCGATTCTTCCCGCTCACGCCCGGTATCTACACTGACAGATCACCAGAAGAATTTCACTACCAACTCCAGACATTATTCGTTATCTTCTTCTTCGACCCGATTCTCCACCGCCTCCCTATTCCTCTGCCATGCACTCGGCTCATCCATATCATGCTCGGAATAAAGATCGGAAAAAATACTTATCCGAGCGGTTCTATCCTGAGTCATCCCTATTCGATGATCACTATCGGTGATAATTGCATCTACCGCATATCATGGAATCCGGCATCCTCGGAGCTCAGCCGATTACAATCGGCAATTATGTTACGATCGGCGTCAATGCTGTCATTCTTCCCGGTGTGACAATCGGAGAAAACAGTATCGTCGTCGCCGGCGCCGTAGTACCCAAAGACACCGTCATCCCAGCGAATGAAGTCTGGGGAGGCGTCCCGGCACACAAAATCAGCGAGAGAGCACTCATTGTCTCTCCCGCCGCCCAGTAGCCCACAACGGATAGCTTCACCTCCACCGATCAGCCAGATATACTACACTCCTGGAGATAGTCCAGCGCTACCTCCGCAGCATCCGTATTGTATGTCACCAGCATATGCCCTCCGGCGAGCGGAACTTGGCGCACGCTTTCAGGCGCCTGCTTCAGCGGATACATCCGCTTGCCGACGATCCAGTCCGATGTCCCATAGATCGCTAGGTAATTCCTGACTGCAAACGTATCCTTGATCACCCGATTCTGGCTAGCTGATCGTTCGGCTGTTCCGTGACTGAGCAGCTTGCTCATGCTGAGCGCGATACTTGTTTCTCCTGGCTCTGGCGGGATAATCGGCGAAAAAATCGTGATCAGTTTGTGCGTAATATCCTTTCCGCCCAGAGCCTCGACATAGTAGCGTCCTACGACACCACCGAGACTGACTCCGACGATATTGATTTCCGTGACACCAGAGCGCTCTCTGATCGCATCTATCTGCATCTTGATATCCTTCGCCGCTGTCGCGAGATCGGCATTGTAATCATACCCGAGCGAGACCATATGGATACCGTTCCGGGTAAACCACTTCACGATCCAATAAGGAGCGAAGTAGTATGTCGAAGCGATACCATGTAGAAAAATCGTTATGCGGCCACTAGCAGCGCACGCGTCCAGGATATTGCGCTCATTGAGCGCGTCCATCTTTTTTTTGCTCGACGCTACTATCCAGAGAGGATAGAAGAAGCGCAATACCATGCGCTTCCATGTGAAGAATTTCAATCGTTGATTCTGGATTTCCGGCATATCAAAAATCAAATAATTGACGGCACCAGCCTCCGATAGAAAAACGCGAGGAAATATCCGCCCATAGCGACCAGCACGATAGCGCCGCCGCTGGCCAGGTTGAAATGGTACGACAGGAAGAACCCGATGATGACCGCTACGACCGAGATAACTTCGGCAGCCATCAGGGTAGCGAAGAATCCGCGCCGGAGCTCGAGCGCTGCCAGCACCGGTATTACCATGAGCGCGCCGATCAGGAGAGCGCCGACGATCTGAATGGAAGCCGCGACGACGCCGGCTGCCAAAGAGACAAAGCAGACATTGAGGAGCGAAACCCGGACCCCAGACACCCGGGCGAGCTCCTCATCGAGCGAGGAGAGGAAGAGCGAATGATACTTCCAGGAGACGAACACGATAACGAGCGCGACGATTACGCAGAGCATCAGGAGATCGAACGCGGTCACGGTCGAAAGACTCCCGAAGAGATAGCTCATGATATTCGCATTGAGCCCGCGGAGCGAGGATAGGAGCACGACTGCCAGCGCTAGACTGCCCGAAAGGAAGAGCGCCACTACCGACTCACCAGGCATCCGGCCGCTCGCTCGCAGCCGTTCCATGCCGAGCGCTGATGCGACCGAAAGGAAAAGCGCACCGAAAAAAATCGGGATCTTGAGTATGAGCGCTAGCGCCACGCCGAGGAGCGACACGTGCGACAATGCATCGGAAAGCAGCGAATAGCGGCGCACAACAAGAAACATGCCGAGCAGCGGAGCAGCGATACCGACGAGGATGCCGGCTTCGAGCGCCCGCTGTAGAAAATCGAATTGAAGGAAAGCCGAGAGGTCCATATCAGTGTTCATGCGAGTGAAAGAGCGCCTGCTTCCCATCTCCGTACATTTCTTGAAGAGTCTCTGAGGATCGGAGTGCTGCCGGAGTACCGAAATAAACGAGTCGGCGATTGAGACAGAGTACCTGCTTGACCTCCCGCGAGACAGCATCCAGGTCATGTGAGATCAGGAGTATCGTCATACCCTTATCATTGAGCTCTTTGAGGAGCGCATAGAATTCCCGTTCGGAAGTCCGATCGATACCGGTCGTTGGCTCATCGAGGATGAGCAATCGAGGCTGCGTCGCGAGCGCCCGGGCGATGAATGCCCGTTGCCGCTCACCACCGGAGAGCTCGCCGATACGCCGTTTGGCCACATGTTCGACACGGGCCGCTGCGAGAGCGCGCTCGATACAGGCCTTGCGTTCGATCTTCGAGAGACGCCGTTCATCACTACCGAGACCGCTCGCCACTATCTCTTCGACCGTCGCCGGGAAATTCTGATCATTTTTGAAAACATGCTGCGGGACATACCCTACCTGCTCCCAGCCGCGGAACAGCCGAGGATCGCTCCCGAACAGCCGGAGCGTTCCGGCAGCCGGAGTCAGGAGCCCTACGATCAGCTTGATCAAAGTCGTCTTCCCGCTCCCGTTCGCCCCGAGGATGCCGACATATCCGCCAGCCGGTATCTCAAACGAGATATCAGTCAAGATATCTTCTGGGCCATACCGGAAACTCATTCCGTCGGCTACGATGATCGGTTCGTCATTCATAGACATTCAAGCGCGACTTCTAGGTTACGGAGATTCGAGCGCATGAGCTCAGTATACGTCGCGCGAGCACCATCGACAACTGGAGAACCTTCGATCGGATCGAAGACGAGCGTACCAATACCGAGCTCGCTGGCCAGTGTCTGTGCCAGCTTCGGACTCGAGAGCGTCTCGAAAAAAATAAACTTCACTCCGAGCCGACTCGTCTCCCGGGCTATCTCAGCCAGCCGCTGCGAAGAAGGCTCGGCATCCGGAGAGAGGCCAGCGATCGATACGGTCTCAAGGAGATACCGCTTCGCAAGATAAGCAAAAGCATCATGCGAAGTAACTATTGTCCGCAAGCGGCACTGACGAAGACCCGTCTGATACTCCTGATCCAACCGACCGAGTTCCAGGGCAAATACCTCCGCGCGCGCCTGGTAGAAATCGCGATGCTGCTCGTCTTGCTCGCCGATCACCTGAGCGATAGTCCTCACCTGGCTCTCCGCCAGGATAGGATCCAGCCAAAAATGCGGGTCCGCGGAATGATTCCCGGACTCTTCGTGAGATATTTCCTGATTTTCTTCCTCATGTTCTTCTTCGCTCGCCGACAAGAGTTCGATACCATCCGCCATACGGATCACCCGCACGCCGCGCTCCGGCAGTTCGCGAGCAACCTTCTCCGCCCAGGCATCAATACCGGCGCCATTGATAATCACGATATCCGCTCGATACATCTGCTCGATATCGCGAGGGGTCGGTTCGAAATCATGCGGTTCGACTCCGGATGGCACCAGCTCAGATACCGTCGCCCGATCCCCGACGACCGCCCGTGCGAATTCGCCATACGGAAAAAACGAGACGACGATCCGCAAGCGGTCGTCCTGCGGAGTCTGCTGATCTGCCGGGATTCCATCGCGCATGAGCCAGTACGCCCCGCTGAGCAGCAAGAGAGAGACTACTCCGAATATCACATATCCTTTCTTCATACCGATTCTTCTTCAACGAAATTATTAAATCAAACACTTCTGGCAGATCCCGAAGAATTCCATCGAGTGCCTGGCCACACGGAACCCCTTCTCATGCCAGAGCTCATGCTCGAACCGACAGAGATCTTCCCGCGCTTCGATATCCTGTATAGTGCCGCAACTGGTACAGACCAAATGATGATGATGCTCGCGCGCGAGCTCATAGTACTGGCAAGACCCGAGCGAGAGCGCTCCCGACACGATACCCTCGGCCGCCAGAAACTCAAGCTCCCGATAGAGCGTCGTCTTGTTGAAAACCTGACCGATATCCGCGAGTGCCAAAAACACATCCGGTACCGATACCGGCGATGGAGCCGAGAGGAAAACCCCGAGTATCGCTACCCGGGCGCGCGTCTCCCGCAGACCGCGTGTCCGGAGGAACTCCCTGCTTTTTTCCATATCGATCAGCATGTTTTGATATTATGCAACTTAGTTGCATTTGTCAAATCTGCTATACTGGAGCAAACTCACACTCCTCTACCCATATGAACCCGACCACACTCAAAGACATCATTGAAGCCGGCAATTCCCCGTTCTCAAGCGACGACCAGAAGCTCTTGCAGGAAGCCTATGCTTTCGCCGAAAAGGCGCATGCTCATCAGAAGCGCCGCTCCGGAGAACCCTATATCATCCACTGCCTCGCGGTCGGCCTCACCCTGCGTGAGATCGGTATGGACGCCACGACAATTGCCGCCGGATTCCTCCACGACGTTCCCGAGGACACTGAGGTCACGCTCGCCGAGATCGAGAAGAAATTCGGTGCCGAAATCGCCTACCTCGTCGACGGTATCACCAAGCTCGGCAAGATCAAACTCCGCGGAACAAAAGAAGAGTTCTATCTCGAGAATCTCCGCAAGATGTTTCTCGCCATGGCACGCGACATCCGGGTCGTCATCATCAAGCTAGCCGACCGCCTGCACAACATGCGCACGCTCGAGCACGTCCCCCGCGAGAAGCAGGAGCGCATCGCCCGCGAGACTCTGGAAGTCTACTCGCAGATCGCAAACCGCCTCGGCATCGGCGAGCTCAAGGGCGAGCTCGAGGATCTCTGTTTCAAATACCTCGACCCGACGAACTACGCGCTCACGAAGAAGCTGCAGGACACCTACCTCCGCGAAGGCAACGAATACATGACCCGGACTGTCAGTCTCTTCCGGGAGGAGCTCGAGAAGGAGAAGATCCATATCCTCGATATCCACGGCCGCACCAAGCATCTCTACCGACTCTTCCAGAAGCTCGAGAAGCACGATATGGATATCACCCGGGTGTATGACCTGGTCGCGATCCGCATCGTCGTCCCTGAGATCGCCGACTGCTACGAATCGCTCGGCATCATCCACAAACTCTACCGTCCCATGGTCGGCCGCATCAAGGACTATATCTCCCTGCCGAAACCGAACGGGTATCAATCGCTTCATACGACCGTCTTCGGTCCTGAAGGCCGCATCCTCGAAGTCCAGATCCGCACCCAGAAGATGCACGACGAATCCGAATATGGCATCGCGGCCCACTGGATCTATACCGAGAAGGAGCGCCGGGGCTGGCGCAATCTCTTTTTCCGACGCCGGCCGGAGACTCACCAGGCCCCTCCCAAGGAACTCGCCTGGGTCAATCAGCTCAAAGAATGGCAGCGCGAGATCGGCCGCAACGACGAGGAATTCATGCAGGGACTCAAGATCGAATTCTTCAAGAACCACATCTTCGCCTTCACGCCGAAAGGCGACATCATCGAGCTGCCCGAGGATGCCACTCCGATCGATTTTGCCTATGCCATCCACAGCGAAGTCGGCAACCGGGCTACCGGCGCCAAAGTCGGCGGCAAGATGGTCCCGCTCGACTCGCACATCGAGAACGGCCAAGTCGTCGAGATCCTCACTGTCCGGGAGAAGAAGCGCCCATCACGTGACTGGCTCAATTTTGTAAAGACGTCCAACGCGAAATCGCATATCCGCCGCGAACTCCGGCATGAGGAATTCAAGATGAAGGAGTAGGCCGAAGAAGAATGTAGAATAGAGAATATGGAATATGGAATGTGGAATGTGGGTTTAAGATTTTAGAATTTGGAATATCAAATCCAAGATATGAAAAGACCGAGGATATGCCTCGGTTTTCTTATTCCCAACCTTTTATGAAGCAGAGAGATCGTTTTGAAATTTTCTCCGCCAGTTTCTTCTTCCGACCGCTCTCAAGCATCACGCCGACAAAATCTCCTGTCCGCTACGGAAGACTCGCGTCACGGATCTTTTGTACCGGCGCTTATGCCAAGAGGGTGCCCGGTGAGAAGAAAGATGGCGGTGGAAAACCTCAAAACAATCCCTCCTTCAAGAATTTATCAGGCTGTTTATTCCAAATTCTAAAATCAAAAATCTATATTCTTCTGCCATCTATTCCTTCGTCGCGCGCATGATTTCTTCGATAGTCGTCAGCCCGTTGACCACCTTCATGAAGCCGTCCTCCACCATGGAGCACATGCCATTCTCCTGGCGAGCCATATTCTCGAGATCCTCGGTGGTCGCCGCCTGAGTCACGAGCTTGCGGATATTGGTCTCCATCTCGAGCACCTCATAGATGCCGAGCCGGCCGCGATAGCCTTCCCCGCCGCACTGATCGCATCCGCCGTTCATATAAAACGTCAGGTCGCGCATGCTCTTGGCAGATCCGACGATCTTGGCCGTCTCCGGAGTCGTCTGAAGTGTCTTGAATATCTGATCGATATCGTAGCTCTTCGAAAGCGCTTCCATCTGCTTCTCATCAAGCTGGTACGGCTTGCGGCACTCGGCGCAGAGCTTGCGGACGAGACGCTGCGCGATGATCACGTTGACCGTCGATGCGATGAGGAACGGCTCAGCACCCATATCGAGCATACGAGGCAGGGTCGCGGCGGCGCTGTTGGTGTGAAGCGTCGATAGCACGAGGTGACCGGTCATAGCGGCATGCATCGCAATCTCAAGCGTCTCCTGGTCGCGAATCTCACCGACCATGATGATGTCCGGATCCTGACGGAGTAGCGAGCGGAGACCGGCGGCAAAGGTCATCCCGACTTTCGGATTGATCTGGGTCTGGTTGACCCGCGGCATGCGATACTCGACCGGATCCTCGACCGTACTGACGTTCACCTCAGGTGTGTTGAGGATGTCCATGGTGGTATAAAGCGTCGTCGTCTTGCCGGATCCTGTCGGACCGGTCACGAGGATCATGCCGTTCGGCTTGTTGATCTCCCGATGCACGCTCTCGAGCGCTTTGCCATTGAGTCCCATCTTCTCGAGCGTCAATCCCTTTGAGGTCTCATCCAAGAGACGCATGACGACTTTCTCCCCATCGAAGACCGGAAGCAGACTCACGCGGAACGATATCTTGTATTCATCTTTCTCGATCTTGAAGCGGCCATCCTGCGGGACGCGATGCTCATCCAATTTGAGATTGGACAAGACCTTGATACGAGCCACGATACCGGCGGCGGTATCCTTGGGAAGTGTCATCGCGTCATGCAGCACACCGTCGATGCGGTAGCGGACATGTACTTCCTTCTCATCCGGTTCGATATGGATATCGGAAGCCGACTGAAGTATAGCGTGCTTGAGCAATGTATCGACGATACGGATAATCGGCAGCCCGGCGGCGAGCGCCTCGGCATTCTCCTCATCCTTCTTGAGATCCCCCGGCTTCACCTCGCCGGTCAGGATGTCTCCGAACTCGGCTTTCAAGCTCTTCTCGTACTGGCGCAGCGCCGTCTGGATGCTCTCTCGGGTCGTCAGGCACGGGATGATACGGAGACCGGTCTTCTTCTTGATAAAATCGATAGTCTGGAGATCCTCAGGGTTGAGCATGGCCACCTTGAGATTGTTGCCATCCTTCTCAAACGAGACGATATTGGATTTCTTGGCAATCGGTTCGGGTACGACCTGCAATATCTCGAGCGGTATCGTCTCTTTGACCAGATCGACAAACGGGATACCGAGCACGTAGGCATACACCTTCTGCAGCTCAGCTTCCTGCAAGAGCTCAGCCTCAAGCAGATACTGCCCGAGATCCTGCTTGCTCTCGGCGGATTTCACGATCGCCTCTTCAATCTTCTCCTTAGAGAGCAGTCCGGAATCAAGCAAAAAATCCTTCAGTTGTTGTGCGGCGATACGCATGACGGTATGTATATTTTGTTTTCTGTGGTTCTAGTATATCACTTTTTTCAATTTCTTTCCGCGTTTCCGCCGGCGCAATATGAAGAAAAGTGTGAGAGCAGCGATCCCGGCTCCGAACGCATCGACCATCACATCGGACAGACGGCTCCCCCGGCCGAACACAAAGGCCTGATGCAATTCATCAAGCGCTCCATAAGCGATAGACCACGCTCCCGCAGCCCAGAGTACCCGCCGCCATCTCTCCCGAGCGAACACCTCCCGCAAGAATACGAACGTGAGTCCCGTCAGCACAGCAAACTCGAAAACATGCGCGCTTTTCCGTTCGAGCACATACCAGAGCGGCGGCTCACCGGCATTACCGCTCCCCGGCATAGATGACAAAACAAAAATCACCCCCATCCATGCGAGCCACACACCGCCTCTCAGCCATATCCGTAGCGTTCCCTCCATACGTATCAGCTCTGGCTACCGATGATGCTTTTTCTCAAACCGATCACGCAGCTCCCGCATCAAAAGTACCAGCGCGTAGAACGGCAGCCAGATCCACAGCGTCTTCTTGAGGAAATTATCTATCGAGCTATTGATATTCATACGGTTGCGGCATTACCAGGAGCAATTTCATAGATCACGTCTTTCTTCTCGATGACGATGCGCCACCCGGATTTCTCTGCTGAAGCTTTCAGTCCTTGATTCGGATTAAAAGCGATCGGATACTCGACCAGATTGAGAAAACTGCTATCCGATTCAGTATCACCGATGCCGTACGAACCTTCGAGTGTGAGCCCGTGCTCGTAGACGTACTGCTTCACGACTTCTCCCTTGTTCTTCGATGGCTCAAACGATGCCTCGCCCGTATAGATATCGTTGGCATCCAGCGTATAGATGCTGCCAAACGCGGCGTCGAACTTAAGATAATGATCATTGTACTCTTCCACGACTTCGCTCGGCGATCCCGATACGGCGATCATATGGTACCCCTCGCTCCGCAGCCGCTTGATCAGGTCCTCCGCAAACACATACGTCCGCTTCGCATGAAACGGGATGACGATCTTGCTCGCGCGCAGGACATCTGCCTTGCGGCAACCGGCGATATGCTCAGAGTACAGGCGGACGATAGCCTGGCGATAATCCTCATATGTCCCCTCGTGCTCGATCCAGTCCGTATAGATATCAGTCAGCTGCCGCCTGACATCAAGCGGAAACATCTTCATCCAGGCTAGCTCATTGATGAGCTCGAAGTGGAGGTTCTTCCGGAATATCGTCCCATCGATATCGAAAACGGCCAGCTTATTGGTTTTTTTCTGCATATTTCTTTTTTGGAAGCGAGAGCGTGAAATGAGAACCGATGCCCTCGATGCTCTCGACGGTCAGGTCCCCTCCCATTTTACGCGCAATCTCGCGAGAAATCCAGAGACCGAGACCGGTGCCCGCGATCTTGGCCGTGGATTCCGTACGCACGCGGTAGAATTTCTCAAACAAGTGTTTCAATCCGTCCGGACCGATACCGAAGCCCGTATCAGCTACCATGATGCCGACCTGATCCGCCGATTTTTTGATCAACACTTCCACTTTGCCCTTCTCCGTATATTTCACCGCGTTTGACAGGAGATTCGTGATGATCTGCTTGGCACGAGCACTGTCCCCAGTCACCATGAGACGATCCGGGACGACGAATGAGAATTCCAATCCTTTCTGCTCCGCGAGCAAACGATAGCCCGCTGCGATCTCATCGAGCACCGGACGTATATCGAAATTCTTGATCTCCATCGGCAATCGGTTCTGTTCGATGCGGGAGACATTGAGGATATCCTCGACGAGCTCGACCAGACGCTCGACCGAAGCGTTCATGTTGCGGATATACTGCTTTTCCTCCGTGAACTGCTCGCCATCGCCAGCTTTTTTCTCCAGTCCGTCTCCGAGCATCTCGAGATAGCCCTTGAGTACGGTCATCGGGCTCCGGAGTTCATGACTCGCCATAGAGATGAAGTCATCTTTCATGCGATCCACCTCCTCGAGCCGGGTCGCTTTGATCGCGTAGCGGAACAGCCGCGTATGATTCAGGATCAGAAGCAGAATGATACAAAGCGAGATAATCGCGACCGCATAGACCTGGCGCAGGGTCTTCTCGACATAGGTATCGTATTTCTCAAGCGAGAACTGGATGAAGACCAGCCCGAGACGCTCATCATCCTGGCCGCGTATCACCTTGACGGCATTCCAGACGCGTTCGCCACTCTCGATCGAGTCGAGATACATCAACATCGTCCCTCCTGATTCATGCAGTGCGTTTTCAAACAACCGGTCATGGATATCCGTCAAAGCGAGATTGTCCTGATTCGTCGAGGCGCGCACCGCGAGCTTATCATCCTCATACGCGATCAGAGTGATATCCCGGATGTCCCCCTGCTTGCGAGAATTTTCAGCGAGCAATGTATCGATCCCCTGCTGCAGAGCATCCCACTCGCCCCACCGGCCGCGCGCCAGCTCAGTCGCAAAATCCCCGACGATCGCCGCCCGGCTTTTGACGAGCGTATCGACGCTCTCCTCGAATTTCCGAAGAGAGTAATAGGTATTGAAAAAAATGACGCTCGTGACCACCACGATCAGGAGCGCCGAATATGCTACAACCGGATTTTTTTGGATAAAGCGGAACCAGCCCGCATCGCTTTGCTGCATGTTCGGATTGCGAATCAGTTAGTCTTGGGCGTCGATCGTGAGAAATGTCGGATCAGCACGACTCCCATGGCGAAGAATGAGACCATCAGGATCACAGCGATAACCATAAATGATGATTTCCAACGATCCATCGGCGAGACCGGCTGGACCGCAGCCGCTTCTGCCGTCCTGATCGTGACGGCTTCTGCCGTCTTCACGAATGGCAGCGGGGTGCTCTGCGCGGTGATCTGGCCGATATTGTCCGTCACAGCCACATACGCCTCATGATCTCCATCAGCCAGATCTTGCTCCAGATCATACGACCAATTCCCCTGACTATCCGTCTTCACGACCACAACGATCGGATCACTGAAGACATAGACCGTCACCAGCGCATTCGGCAGCGCCTGCCCAGACAGACGAGTAATACTCTGCCCGTCATCGCGCTTCACCCGTTCGATCTTGTCGACCGTGTATGCCTTATTCTGCACCCGCGGAGCGACATACGGCTTATTTTCCTTCGTCGCCTGCGCTTTGGCCGCTCCGATCACATCCTTCGGTGATTGGAATTCTATCTTGTCACCCTTATCCCCGGCCGAAAACTTCAATGGATTGTAGCCACTCTTGATCTCGTCGCTATCGGTATAGCCATCACCATCCGTATCCGGATTCGTCGGACTCGTCCCACGCCGCGTCTCTTCCATATCTGGCAACCCGTCACCATCGCGATCTTCGACCCCATCAACCGGTGGCACCGGCACGAATTTCTTCACTGGCAACTGCTCTTCTTTCTTGCGGATCGGCGGATTAATCAGCGTAATCGGACGTCTCGGGGTCTGCGTCTTCATACTATTCAGATCCAGTGTCCCGAGCGATTTTGAAGAAGATTTGGATGTTGACGATTCCGTAGCGGAGTTCGTCGTATTGCTATCCCCTTCTGATTCCGTTGTTGTCGACGCGTCCTGATCTGGTACTATCATCACCCGATGTTCGATCGTCTGGGTCGACTCGTCGGTAGCCGATTGAATGACAGCAAGATCCGTTGTCTGAACACTGTCTTCCGCCCGGCTCAGCCCGATAAAAATACTTCCTCCGAGCACGACGCTCATCAATACGAAGAAGAACGATGATTCTACTCCTGTTTTCATTTTCATAATAGTATGTTTGTTTTCTCCATTGTACCGCGGATAGCATAAAGCGCAATCCCAGCAGCCACCGCGACATTGAGCGAGTGCTTCCGGCCATGCATCAGCAGCGCGATGCGCCGCTTAGCGGTCATGCTGTTCAAAAAGCTGCCGAGCGGTTTCCCAGACGGCCGGATAGTCCTTCGAGACCTTGAGCCAGTACCACCACTCCGCACCCCAGAGATAGATTTCAGAGAATCCAACTTGTTTGGCATACGTCACGTTCTCAATCAACTTGGTCTCATCCATAGTCAGGAACTGCTCTTCAAGCGGCACATGTGCTACCCAGCCGCTCGCCCAGGGCTCAGCCTGGAGCTCGATCACAGAGAAATTCTCCTGCGTCGTCAGAAATTCGACCAGCCACCGCTTCGCGATGAAGAAATTCGGACCGAGCGGATAGGTGAAATACCCGTAGCCATGCTTGTAAATATGTCGATACATCGTCGTACCAAAACGATCGCCGCGATGCGCTGCCTGATACCAAAGCGAGAGTTCGCCGCTATCTGTCGTCAGGATAGGCCGCGATCGGTCAAGCGCCTTGACCCAGGCGATCTCCTGATCGAGCATCTCCCGACGAAACGGCGGACACTGGCCAAAGAAGACCAAGAACGGCTCATTCTCAACCTGCCAGACTCGGACGACACCGCGGTCCCGATACCGTTCCACTGTCTGTTTCATGAATCGCAAGAGCTTCTGCTCACGCACTGAGGCATCATCACCAACCCAGCCAGGGATATGACACTCCGGCCAACGCGGCACCCGTTGCCCGATTGAGAGTATCACCTCGCCACCCCGCTTTTCAGTCTCCTCGAGCTGCCAATCGATATCAGAAAAATCATACTGCCCCTCGGTGCGCTCCACCAGATCCCAATACACCGGGATACGCACCTTGCGCACGCCGATCTCATCGAGCAGCGCGGTATAGGTCTCTCTCCAATCCAGACCGAGATCAGTCGCATAGCGCGATGAAAACGTGATACCGAGCCTCACTCCTTCCTCAGGATCCGGCCCAGGCAGGTTGAAAAAGCCGAAAATGAGCGTGATGACGAAGAGTATCCACCAGACGAACCAGAACAGGACCTTGAAAAGATGGTAGACGCCAGGACTAACCCTCATAAATTCGTAATCTTAATAGATGAGCAGACGAGCGCCGCTGACCGCTGCAAGCCAGACCCCGAGCACGATCAGTGCGATGGCAGCGAGCTTCTGGATCCACTGAGCCAATCCGAAACGCTCTTCGAAAATATGCGGATACTGCGTCGATGTCGCCCACGCCATGAGGAACAGGAAGACGAACTGCGATCCGGACAATGCCTGGATAAACGTGACCGGCCCGAGGAACGTCGCGTAGTTCATGAGGAATGCTGCGAGACCGCCAGCGACTTTGTTGAGCACGAAGAGACCGCCCGTCTTGGCATTGTCCTTATCCGCCTGGCTGTGCCGCTCAAGCCCGGCCAGTATCTGCCGACGGAAGCTCGGTACCAAGAGCAGGCTCATGCCCGCTGCAAACATACCGATACGCGACCAGACGAATCCGCTCTCAAAATTGGCATCGTAGTGATAGTACCCGTACTTGAGGATGAGGAGCGAGACCGCCATCAGTACCCCGGCTACCGCTGCCAGCCACGAGATATTTTCATGCTTCTTGAGCGGGAAATCAAAAGCGATGAGGATGCCGCCGCCGATCAGGATCAGAAACGCCAGGAGCTGCGTCGGTGCCAACGAAGCCAGCCGACTCCAGTCTCCTCCCGATGGGAAAAAATAGACGAGCAAAGCCGTGAGCGCCATGATAGTCCCGACCAGCGGAGCGACCCTAGATACCTCGTTTTTCTGTACCGCCGCATAGAAAGCCAAGAGTCCGTACAGAAAAAACGCTCCGGACGCCATGAAGACCGCCGTCGGTATCGCTCCATAGAACTGGAAACCAAACGGGATGAACAGGAGTGCAAAGAGACTGAACAGCGAGACGAAAAAAGCATACACCGACGGATGAGCGATCCGACCGGAGAGCAGCAGCTTATCGAGCAACGCAGCGACCGCACTGAAGAAGTACGATACGACCGCAACAATAATCCATGACATATGGATACAGTATACCGCGACGACATGAAAAACTCTATATCCATAGAATCATGACCCTCACCGACCCAGCCAGTAAATTTTTTCCTCACTATCGTCTCAGAAGCCTCGGGCATCAGAAAAAGCTTTCTGGCTGGATCGGTGAGGGGTGGTGTCACCACGTCACAGCAAAGTCGGGAGTTATGCAAAATCACTTCCTAGGCCAGAGCAAAAGCGCAAAGAACCATCAAGCCGATCTCACTTCAGGGCGCGGCTTGAAAGCATTTCAGCATGGTTTCCGTCAGGATGACGGAATGAAATGCTTTCACGTCAGTCAAAAGCTCGCAGGGATTTTGACGGCGCACGAGGTGAGTCGGTTGGTGGTTCTATTCGATACCTTGTGCAACAAAAAAAAGACCGCCCCGGAGGGCGGCATACATGATACTGAATACTTGATACCAATACCTATTTCTGAGCGAACTGCCGATAATAGATATCCACATCGCTGATCCATTTGCGGACGCTCTCCGGACTGTGCGACGCGCAGCTCGATCCGCATTTCCACACGACCATATTGGCCGGTTCTGTCGTCGATCGGAGTTCCGAGAGCTCAACCAGCCGATTGCCGATCGTCTCGACCGCATCCGACGGTTTCTCAAAACAGCCATAGCCGTCCTCGGTCATGCCGCGACTTCCCGGACCGCGATAGCCCCAATAATTGAAACACTCCTCGCCGCGCAGCTTCGGCGTGCGCTTGCCCCAGTTGCTTTCTTTCTTGGCGATACCGACGATGAGCCCGGCTATCGGCTCATCGTAGCGGGAGATGCTCTCTGCCATGTCTACGATCGGGTACTCCGCCTCAGCGAGAGCGATGACTTTCTCGCGGATCTCACGCTTGCCAGTCGATCCTGATGCAGTGGTCTGCGCCAAAGCCGTGCAATCCGCTATTCCTTCATCAGTCGCACTCTTGCCGATATTGGCCAAGAGCTGCCGATCCGCCTGCCAGCGGCAGCGTATCAGGGCCGGATCCTCGGCTGCTTCTGCTGATACCAGAGACGCCTCCATCGGCGCTTCCGCTCCCTCGCTGACCGCCACCGGTGGCATCCCTCCGAGCTCAGAAAATGCTCCTGAGTCAGACTGAAAACCGCTGCCGCCCAAAAGGACAAACAGTGGCACAAAAGCCCCTACCAAGAATTGATGCTGCTTCCCCCCTACTGCTTTCGTCTGGCACTCCTCCTTGAAACCGAAACAAAAACTCATAAACACATCGCGTTCCCTTATCAAACCCTCCGAAAACGCAAGTCATAGGCTAGCATCATTTTGGCATCCGGTAAAGCAAAAAACCGGATATTTTCCGGTTTCATGGCTTATCCAAGGCTCTGTACTTGATATCTACTCTTTTATATTATACACCAAAATATAATTATAGTCAATACTATGAAGGTACTAATTATTATCGCTGATTTCCCAGACCAGAGCCTCTCACCCGGAGTACATTCACTTCTCGTTGGAGAAAATCCTGGGGTGCGAGAAATTTTTTTCTTGCTGTACGCTCGGAAGCGTAGTGCATCGAAAAAATCTTTCTCGCACCCCAGGATTTTCTTGACGCTTGGTAATACGCAATGCTCTTCCTGCCGATTTCGCTGCGATGTTGTACTACCACCCCTTTACCCACTCAGCCAGAGATTTTTTCTGCGCCACAAATATAGTCTCTTTCCAAAGGGGAAAATAATTTTTTCTGATGCCCGAGACTTCCGAGGCGATAGTGAGGAAAAGATTATTTTCCCCTTTGGAAAGAGATTTCAATCGGTAAGGAAAAAATCTCTGGCTGAGCGGGTGAGGGTCCTTATTTTATGGATTCAAATCCACAAAAAATCATCAGACTCGGAAAACAATCACATCCCCATCCTCGACGATATAGTCCTTCCCCTCGATACGGAGCATCCCCTGATCGCGAGCCGCGCTCCACGAACCGGCCGCGAGGAGTGTGTCCCAGCGTATCACCTCGGCCCGGATGAACTTCTCTTCGAAATCCCCATGAATAGCCGCTCCAGCCTGCGGAGCCGTCGACCCCTGACGGACGGTCCAGGCCCGAGTCTCCTGCTCGCCGGTCGTGAAGTAGGTCATGAGTCCCAAGAGCGAGTAGGCCTTGCGGATCAGATCGCTGATATGCGACTGTAGCTCCATCTCGGCTATATCCTCGGCCGACATCTCGATCAGCTCCTCCTCGATCTTGATATCAAGCTTCACATGCGGCCGCTCTTCGAGATCCGGCGCGAGCGTCTTGTCGATATCCGAGACATTGTAGACGTAGAGGAACGGCTTGGCGGTGAGGAGCTGCAGCCCCTGCAAGATCTTCTTCTCCCGCTCATCGGTAAGCGAGAGTAGCACCTGATGCGCGAGCACGCCATTGGACAGCTCGGTCTCCAGGCGCTCGATGAGAGCCAGCTCGGCCGGAGCTTCTTTTTCTCCCCCGCGCATATCCTTGGCCGTCTTGATCTTGCGCTTGGCGAGTGTCTCGAGATCGGCGAGCATGAGCTCAGTATTGATAATATCGATATCCTCCTTCGGCTCGATACGGTTGTGGACATGGATGATATCCGGGTTTTGGAAAGCGCGCACCACCTCGACAATCGCATCGACTTCCCGGATATTGGCCAGAAACTTGTTGCCGAGTCCTTCACCTTCGCTCGCCCCCTTCACCAGTCCGGCGATATCGACGAATTCCACCACGGCCGGGATGAGCTTCTTGCTCCCCGAGAGCGCCGAAAGCTTGGCCATACGCTCATCTGGCACTTCGACAATACCGATATTCGGCTCGATCGTGCAAAACGGGTAATTGTTGATATCGACCGGCTTGCGGGTCAAGGCTTTGAAGAGCGTCGACTTCCCGACATTCGGCAGTCCGACGATTCCGACTTTGAGAGACATAGTATGGATAAGCTTATTAGCTTCATTAGCTGCTTAGCTTCTTAGTATACGAAACTTGCGGGTATTTTTCCAGAAAAGAGCGCTCCGTCTAGATAAAAAAGAGGGAGGGCGATAGACTCGTCCTCCCTGGCATTACCACACTGCCCTATCGGAACCAGTACTGCTGCTGGGCATCCTCTCCGAGCCACGCGAGTACGCGAGCCGAGACGCCATCCAGCCTGACTTTGCCAGCCTTCATATCGACGATCGATACCCATTTGACTCTCACTGGAGCATCATCCCCGATCTGTGCATACTCCCTGTCAGCCAGATGCATGACGATCCTGACCGAGCGACCTTCCGATTGGAAAGTCGGAATCAGGGTCGAGACCTGGAGCCGCCGGGTATCGAGCGAGAAGATCTCGAGCATCTGGCGATCGAAGACCGTCCGCGGATTTTCACCCTGGACCGGCGCGAATACCCGCGCAGGGAAAGACCAGTGCTGTCCCCCGAGCTGCCGGCAGAGCAATACTCTCGGCTGATGCCGTATCCGCCGGAGCAGCACGCAGAGTGCCAGGTACTCGGCCTGATGTACGCTACTCATGATTCCACCTCCCTCAGATAAAAAGAAACTGACTTATCTTGGCACAGATAAGCCATTTCGTCAATATTTCCGATTTCCCGTTCTCCCTAGCGGAGCTTGACCGGTCCGCGGAATTTGACCGCTTTGCGCAGGGTCGCTTTTTCCTGACCATCGACGGTCTCCGCCTCAGTCACGATGATAAAGGCGCGGCCGGTGTTGGAAGAGTATCCCCAGGCAGATACCGCCAGGTCGGTCTTGCTGTCGGTGGTGAAGTCTCCTGCAGCAATAAAAGAGCCAAAAAGATCACCTGACGATTGACCAGTGATAGTGACATCGGCGGTGGCAGCAGTGGTAGAGATAGAGCCATCGTTGTAGAAGAGGTAGGCGCGGCCAGTATCGGTGGAATATCCATCAGCACTGCCTGCGAGGTCGGTCTTACCGTCGGCGTTGAGGTCGCCAGCGGTGAGAGAGGAGCCAAAATAATTGTCTGTGGTTTCACCGGTGATAGTGACATCGGCGGTGGCAGCGGTGGTCGGAATGGAACCGTCGTTGTAGAAGATGTACGCTCGGCCGGTGTTGGTCGAGTAGCCAGTGGCACCGACGGCGAGGTCGGTTTTGCCATCGGCGTTGAGATCGCCGGAGGTGAGGGAAGTGCCGAAAAGATCGCCCGCGGTTTCACCGGTGATAGTGACATCAGCGGTGGCAGCGGTGGTCGGAATGGAACCGTCGTTGTAGAAGATATAGGCGCGGCCGGTAGAAGAGGAGTAGGCGTAGGCTCCGACAGCGAGGTCGGTTGTGCCATCGGCGTTCAAATCGCCTGTAGTGAGGGAAACGCCGAAGTAATTACTCGTGGTTTCACCGGTGATAGTGACATCAGCGGTGGCCGCGGTAGTGGGGATACTGCCGTCGTTGTAGAAGAGGTAGGCGCGACCAGTGGAGGAGGAGTAGCCATAGGCGGCGACAGCGAGGTCGGTCTTGCCGTCAGCGTTCAGATCGCCTGAGGTGAGAGCATAGCCGAAAACATCTCCAGTAGACTGTCCGGTAATCGTCACATCAGCAGTGGCAGCGGTGGTGGGGATGGAACCGTCGTTGTAGAAGAGGTAGGTGCGGCCGGTGAGAGAGGAATAGCCAATGGCACTGACAGCCAAGTCAGTCTTGCCGTCGGCGTTCCAGTCTCCTGAAGCAAGACCAGCGCCAAACAAATCATTGGTCGCTCCACCAGTGATGACGACATCGGCGCTCGCAGCGGTGGTGGGGATACTGCCATCGTTGTAGAAGATATAGGCGCGGCCAGTGAAAGAAGAGTAGTCAGAAGCCCCCACCACTAGGTCGGTCTTGCCGTCGGCGTTCAAATCACCGGCCGTGAGCCTGTAGCCGAAAGAGTTACTCGTAGTTTCGCCCGTGATAACCCCGTCATTCCAGGTATAGAGATAGGTGCGGCCTTTGCCCGAGGAATAGCCAGTGGCGCCCACGGCGAGGTCGGTCCGGCCATCGGCGTTCAGATCGCCCGTGGTGAGAGAGTAGCCGAAAGAGTTACCCGTAGTTTCGCCCGTGATGATGACGTCAGCAGTAGCAGCGGTGGTGGGGATGGAGCCGTCGTTGTAGAAGAGGTAGGCGCGGCCGGTGCTGGAAGAATAACTGGTAGCACCCACCACAAGATCAATCCGCCCATCGGCGTTGAGATCGCCTGAAGCGAGGGAGCGACCGAAGTAATTACTCGTGGTTTCACCGGTGATAGTGACATCAGCGGTGGCAGCGGTGGTGGGGATGGAACCGTCGTTGTAGAAGAGGTAGGCGCGACCAGTGGAGGAGGAGTAGCCATAGGCGGCGACAGCGAGGTCGGTCTTGCCGTCAGCGTTCAGATCGCCTGAGGTGAGAGCATAGCCGAAAACATCTCCAGTAGACTGTCCGGTAATCGTCACATCAGCAGTGGCAGCGGTGGTGGGGATGGAACCGTCGTTGTAGAAGAGGTAGGTGCGGCCGGTGAAGGTGGAATAGCCAATGGCACTGACAGCCAAGTCAGTCTTGCCGTCGGCGTTGAGGTCGCCGGTCGTGAGAGCGGTACCGAAATAGTTGCTGGTGGCTTCACCGGTAATGATGACGTCGGCGGTGGCAGCGGTGGTGGGGATGGAGCCGTCGTTGTAGAAGATATACGCTCGACCAGTGCTCGTAGAGTAGCCGTAAGCACCGACGGCGAGGTCGGTCCGGCCATCGGCGTTCAGATCGCCCGTGGTGAGAGAGTAGCCGAAAGAGTTACTCGTAGTTTCGCCCGTGATGATGACATCAGCGGTGGCAGCGGTGGTCGGAATGGAACCGTCGTTGTAGAAGATGTAGGCGCGACCAGTGGAGGATGAATAGCCAATGGCACTGACAGCCAAGTCAGTCTTGCCGTCGGCATTCAGATCGCCGGTGGTGAGAGTTGTTCCAAAACTACTCCCCGTCGTTTCACCAGTAATGACGACATCCGCACTCGCGGCGGATGGAGTCAATGAGCCGTCGTTGTAGAAGATATACGCTCGGCCGGTATCGGAAGAATAGCCATGGGCGGCGACAGCGAGGTCGGTCTTGCCGTCGGCATTGAAATCCCCCGCGACCATTGCTTGTCCAAAACTATTACTCACCCCTTCTCCGGTGATCTTCAGTTCCTGTCCGGAAACACCAGGATTGACCCGGAGACCGGAGACGAGCGAGGTCGGCTGGAGCTGCCAAGCGAAGTT
Source organism: Candidatus Moraniibacteriota bacterium (assembly GCA_017983435.1). Lineage (GTDB taxonomy): Bacteria > Patescibacteriota > Minisyncoccia > Moranbacterales > UBA1568 > JAGOSP01. The sequence continues at coordinate 33,972 of JAGOBM010000001.1, read as the reverse complement.
CTCCCGGGTTTCGTAGAAATAGATATTGCCGGTATCAGTGGAGTTGTTCGGACTACCGACAACGAGATCAATCCTTCCATCCTGATTCCAGTCACCAAAAGCAAACGCCGTGCTGTAATCGTCGGCGACATTATCACCACTTATCACTACATCCGCAGAGGTCGATGTAGACGGATATGATCCGTCATTAAAATAGAGAGAGGCCCGGTCCGCGACACTTGCAGAGTCCCAGGCGCCGACGACGAGATCGGCTTTTCCATCGGCGTTCATATCACCGATGGCAAGCGTCGACCCAAAATTTTCTCCGGAGCTCCCACTTATGATGGCATCAGCCGTGGCAGCGGTGGTGGGGATGGAGCCGTCGTTGTAGAAGAGGTAGGTCCGCCCTGCTCCAGATCCATAATTCCAAGCTCCGACGGCGAGATCAGTCTTGCCATCGGCGTTCAGATCGCCAGTTGCAAGCGCTGTCCCAAAGGAATTATTGGTCGTCTCACCGGTGATGATGACGTCGGCGGTGGCAGCGGTGGTGGGGATGGAGCCGTCGTTGTAGAAGATATACGCTCGACCGGTATTGGTGGAGTAACCCCAGGCGCCGACAGCGAGGTCGGTCTTGCCGTCAGCGTTCAGATCGCCTGAGGTGAGAGAGATGCCGAAACTGTTACTTGTCGTTTCGCCCGTGATGGTCACGTCGGCGGTGGCAGCGGTGGTTGGGATGGAGCCGTCGTTGTAGAAGAGATAGGTGCGGCCGGTGTAGGATGAATAGCCGGTTCCGCTCACTGCCAAGTCGGTTTCGCCATCAGTGTTGAAGTCACCAGAGACAAGTGCGAGGCCGAAATAATCACTCGTCGCGTTGCCGGTAATAGTGACGTCGGCGGTGGCAGCGGTGGTGGGAATGGAGCCGTCGTTGTAGAAGATATACACCCTTCCCGTGCTAGATGAATATTCGTGTGCAGACACAGCGAGATCTGTTTTGCCATCAGCGTTAAAGTCGCCCGTCGCTAACGCACGCGTAAAGTAGTCACCCGTCGCGTTGCCGGTGATGATGACGTCGGCGGTGGCGGCGGTAGTCGGGATACTGCCGTCGTTGTAGAAGATATATGCTCGGCCGGTGCTGGAAGAATAACCGGTAGCACCCACCACAAGATCAATCCGCCCATCGGCGTTGAGATCGCCAGTGGTGAGAGAGAAGCCGAAATTATTGCCCGTCGTCTCCCCGACGATGCTCTGGTTGGTATTCACCTGCCCGTTTTGGGAGTAGAAGATATACGCGCGACCGGTACTAGCGGAATACCAGGCACCGGCAGCGAGGTCGGTGCGGCCATCGGCATTGAAATCTCCTGTAACCGGAGAGACTCCAAATGCGTCACCCGTCGCTTCGCCAGTGATAGTGACGTCGGCGGTGGCAGCGGTGGTCGGGATGGAGCCGTCGTTGTAGAAGAGGTAGACGCGGCCAGTATCGGTGGAATATCCATCAGCACTGCCTGCGAGGTCGGTCTTACCGTCGGCATTGAGGTCGCCAGCGGTGAGAAAGGAGCCAAAATAATTGTCTGTGGTTTCACCGGTGATGGTGACGTCGGCGGTGGCGGCGGTGGTGGGAATGGAGCCGTCGTTGTAGAAGATATACGCGCGGCCGGTAGAAGAGGAGTACCCATCGGCGCCCACAGCGAGGTCGGTTGTGCCATCGGCGTTCAAATCGCCTGTAGTGAGGGAAACGCCGAAGTAATTACTCGTGGTTTCACCGGTGATAGTGACATCAGCGGTGGCAGCCGTGGTGGGGATGGAGCCATCGTTGTAGAAGATATACGCTCGGCCGGTGTAGGATGAATAGCCGGTTCCGCTCACTGCCAAGTCGGTTTCGCCATCAGTGTTGAAGTCACCAGAGACAAGTGCGAGGCCGAAATAATCACTCGTCGCGTTGCCGGTAATAGTGACGT
>JAGOBM010000001.1:11106-31938 GCA_017983435.1 Candidatus Moraniibacteriota bacterium | reverse complement strand
CGGCGGTGGCAGCGGTGGTGGGAATGGAGCCGTCGTTGTAGAAGATATACACCCTTCCCGTGCTAGATGAATATTCGTGTGCAGACACAGCGAGATCTGTTTTGCCATCAGCGTTGAAGTCGCCCGTCGCTAACGCACGCGTAAAGTAGTCACCCGTCGCGTTGCCGGTGATGATGACGTCGGCGGTGGCGGCGGTAGTCGGGATACTGCCGTCGTTGTAGAAGATATACGCGCGACCGGTGTTGGTCGAGTAGCCATAGGCGCCGACAGCGAGGTCGGTTTTTCCATCAGCGTTCAGATCGCCAGCGGTGAGAGAGGCGCCGAAATAGTTACTTGTCGTTTCGCCAGTAATGACGACATCCGCACTCGCGGCGGATGGAGTCAATGAGCCGTCGTTGTAGAAGATATACGCTCGGCCGGTGTTGGTGGAATACCCCAAGGCACTGACGGCAAGATCGGTCTTGCCATCCGCATTGAAATCCCCAGCCATGAGATAGCTGCCAAAATAATTATCAGATGCCTCCCCCGTAATCACACCCCCGGTATTGGATATAGCCGGTGCGGTGAACTGAAGCGTCGGATCAAGCGCGATGGGATAGAGAGCGTCTGAGAACGTGAGTTCAAGAGAAAGAGTCTTTGAGTCTTGATCCCAGGCCCAGTCTGATTCATGCCGTTCTCCCTCCTTGTCGTAGAAGAACGGCTTGGGGATGATGAGATCAGGAGCGTGATTGCCATTCAGGATATCTTCTCCCAGTTCTTTCTCGAGAGTCCGCTGAGCTCTTTCGAGGAGAGAGGGCTCGACTTCTCCTTTGGCTGCTTCGTTCTTGAGATCTTGGTCTCCCTGGTAGAAGAGTTCTGCCTGGCCGTCTTCGTTGATTTTGACCTGGGCATGATCGATACGGTAGGCTTCCTCCTCGATACCATTGCCTTTCTGGTAGAGGGTCCAGGATTTGAGCTGTTTCTCGTTGGTAGCCTGGTCTTTCTTCAAGGTGTAGAGAATGGTTTTTCTTGAGTTCTGGTAGGAGAGGTAGGTCTGGGTGTCATCCTTCTTCGTCAGACCCATCTTGTCGAGGAATTGCTGCCAGACAGAAGAAGATCCCTCGTCCGCCAGCTGGCGGATCGGGGTGACCGATGATGACCGAGGCAGAGCAGATGCATCAGACAACAAGCTCGGGGTGAGATCATGATTGTTCTGATCCGTCAGGGTGATGATTCTCTCTGCGTCGAGCTTGATCTCGAGGGGTTGGGTGAGATCTTTGGGGAAAGAGAGGGAGAGACCGGAAACAGCTTCTTTAGCTTCACTAGCTGCTTGAGCTTCGTTAGCGTAGGCGATCTGTATGCCTTGTTTGCCGTCGTCTTCCATACGGAAGACTCCGTCAATCTCTTGGATCGGGAGAGAGGCTCTCTGGGAGAGGTCTTGCTGCATCTGTACTCCGGCTTGGGCGTAGGGCTCGATGAGGGTGGTGAGCGTCTTGGTTTCTGGACGGGAAAAGAGCCAGAGACTGGCTCCGAAGACTATGACTGAAAGAAGAATGAGAGATTGTTTAAGAGAAAACATCAGGGATAACAAGTATGGATAGATGATGCCTCTATTATACCAGACTCGGGGAGGATTGAGTTTTTAGCAGTCCCGACCGCTTAAGAATTTTGTGGTATACTGGGCGTGCATTAACCTTCTCTCTATGGATACCAAGATTTTCAAGGCCTACGATATCCGGGGCATCTACGGGACGGATTTCGACGAGACGGATGCCTACGCTATCGGCCGAGCCGCGGTCGACTATCTCGAATGTAAGCGGATCGCCGTCGGTCGCGACGCGCGCGCCTCATCGCCAGTGCTCTTCGAGAGCTTCACCCGCGGGGCTATGGAGGCTGGCTGCGATGTCCTCGATCTCGGGGTCATCACCACGCCGATGGTCTACTTTGCCGCCGGTCGGCTCGATGTCGACGCTGCGGTCTCTATCACCGCTTCGCACAACCCCCCGGAATACAACGGCATGAAGATCTGCCTCCGCGGCGCTATCCCGGTCGGTGAAGCGACCGGCCTTGCCAGTATCCGCGACCTCGCCGTCGCTGGCGAGTGGAAAACCTCGGAACAGAAAGGCTCCCTGACTCCGGAAGATATCAAGCCGGCCTACTATGGCTACTTCTCTTCTTTCGCCGCGTTTGGAGACCGGCGTTTCTCCATCGTCATCGATACGGCCAATGCCATGGGCGTCCTCGAGCTCCCGATCTACGAGCAACTCGCCGATCACCTCGATATCACCCGGCTCTACGATGATCTCGCTCATCCGTTTTCCGCGCACGAAGCCAATCCACTCAAGATCGAGACGCTCGACGAGCTCCGCGCGCAGGTCATAGCGCGCTCTGCTGATCTCGGTATCGCCTACGATGGCGACGCGGACCGTATCGGATTCGTCGATGAGACCGGACTGCCAATCCCGATGGATCTCGTGACCGCCCTCCTCGCCAAGGAAGTCCTCAAGCAGAAGCCGGGTGCCACTATCCTCTACGATCTCCGCTCCTCCCGCTCCGTCAAGGAATTCATCAAGGAAAACGGCGGCCAAGCGCTCGAATGCCGGGTCGGCCATGCCTTCATCAAGCAACAGATGCGTGAGACGGGTGCTGTCTTCGCCGGAGAGCTCTCGGGGCACTACTATTTTGAAGAAAACTCCGTCGCTGAGGCCGGCACCCTGCCTGCCCTCCTCCTCCTCAACCTCATGACCGAAACCGGCCAGCCGATCTCCGCGCTCGTCGCCGAGACCAAACGCTACTTCCATTCCGGAGAGATCAATAGCGAGGTGCACGACAAAGATGCCGTGCTCGAGCGGCTCCGCGAGCGCTACGCCGATGGTACCCAGCACGAGCTTGACGGTCTCAAGGTCGACTATCCCGACTGGTGGTTCAATGTCCGCCCATCCAATACCGAGCCCTTGCTCCGCCTCAACCTCGAAGCCGCGACCCCCGAGCTCATGGAGGCCAAGCGGGATGAGCTCCTCGCTCTTATCCGAAGCTAAGAAAAAGAGCAGACCAAGGAAAATCAAAGAAGACTTTTTGAAATTTTCTCCGCCGGTTTCTTTATCCGACCACTCTCAAGCATCACGCCGACAAAATCTCCTGTCCTACTACGCTTCGCTCGTGTCACGGATTTTTTGTAGCGGCGCTTATGCTTGGAGTGGTGCCCGGCTCAAAGAAAATGGCGGGTGAAAAATTTCCAAAAAGTCTTCCGCTATTTTGAAAGTTGGATGCTTTAAATCCACAGGGCGCCTAGGAGATCTTCAGAAGGTTTCTTGGCTTTTTTTACGGATAGGCTTGTCAAAAAAAGCAGCGGGAGTATACTGTCTTCAAGCGTATGCTGATCTGCACACTGAAGCATCATACGGACTGCCGACCTGACGGAGATGGTTTCATCCCCCGACTCGGTAGTATGGTTCCCTGACCGCCCTTCCGGCGGTTTTTTTGTACCTGATTTCCGTTCTTTGACAATCCACTCGAAGGAGCCCATCATGAAATCCGTCCCCTGTCCGCTCATGCCTAAAGAAGCCTACGCGCATCTCAGCGAACGCGATCGTCTGTGCCACGTGCCCGGCGCCAAACAGATGTTCGAACAAGCACACCCCGGTATCACCTGCTCCGAAGGCGGCCGCTGCCAGGCCTGCCAGGATCAGAGCATTTCCGTCCGGCTGGAGCTGCAACTGCAAGAATACGCCTCGAGCCATCCCCGCGGCAGTATCCATTTCCAAGCGTGACCATCATGCGCTCCTCTCTCACGAGACCGTCAACACACGGTCTCGTTTTCTTTTTCCTATAACCAAGCCAGAGAACCACCATCCAGACTCTCTGCTGTGATGCCGACGTCCGCCAAGAGCGCCTGGGCCTGGCATGACCGCCCGCCCGAGCGGCACGAGAGTACGAGCGTGACGGTGTCGATATCCCGACCCGCTGCCACGACCTGCTCTTTGATCCGCCCGGGGAGCTCTGCCTGCGGGAGCATACGGAGCACGCTCAATGGCAGCCCGGCATAATACGCCGTACCGATCGGAAAGAGCGGCTCTGCCGTCACCTCATCTCGCTCGCGGACATCGATGACCAGCACCCTGTCAGGATTCACCACGATCAGCTGCTGCAATTCATTCACTTGCATAGATTTTTTCACAAAACTACAGAGACATAGGCCCCTACCAAGGACACTCCCTTCGGCGGGGGCTTTTTTTATCCGAGCGGGCATGGTTTCCGCTTTTGAGCGGAAGAGCTCGGATAAAAATTGAGTAAGCGGAGCGGCTGGGCGGAGCGCACGTACCCCGACAAGGGAGTGTCCTTGGTAGGGATTACTCCACAAAAAAGACTATCGACAAAGGAAAGTCCCGGACGGAAATCAGATTTATCTTATATCATCCAATCAGTCCGACACGCTCACGGACGAGACGCATCTTGCTCGCTGCCAGTAGTCGAGCCTGCTCGGCACCCGCCCCGAGTATCGCCAGTGCCTCCTCATCAGCAATCGCCGCGAACCGCTCCTGGAATGGCGAGAGGAAACCGATGACCACTTCGGCCAAATCAGTTTTGAAATCGCCATAGCCCCGACCTCGATACATCTCTTCGATCGACTCCGGGGTCTTCATCGAGAGGAGTGAATAGATATTGATAAGATTCTTGAGCGCCGGCTTGTCATCGCGGTAGACGATTTCTGATCCGCTATCGGTCACGGCTTTTTTGATTTTCTTGCGTATGGCATCCGGGGTATCTGTGAGCGCGATGGCGTGGTACTCGCTCGCAGCTGACTTGGACATTTTCCTGGTCGGATCATCGAGGCCCATGATGCGGGCTCCGCCGCGGGTCACCCGGCCCTCAGGTACGATGAAACTCTCACTGAACCGATCATTGAACCGGCGGGCGAGCGTCCGGGCGAGCTCGATATGCTGCAGCTGATCCTCCCCGACCGGCACCACCGCCGTATCGTAGAGCAGGATATCCGCTGCCATGAGCACCGGGTAATCGAAGAGCCCGACCCCCGCCGTTTCCTTCTCCCCCTTGGCGGACTTGTCCTTGAACTGTGTCATCTTCTCGAGATCGCCGAGACGAGCCAAAGTATTGAGTATCCACATGAGCTCGGTGTGCTCTTTCACCTGTGATTGGACAAAAAGAATAGATTTTCCAGGATCTCCGCCCAGGGCGGATCCGCCTCGGGCGGAGATGCCGGCGGCCAGATAGATCTTGGCGATCTCAAGCGTCTTGGCTCGGAGCACCGCCGGATCTTGCGGCACGGTGATGGCGTGCAGATCGGCGATACAGAAAATCGCCTCGTACTCATCCTGAAGCGCAGTCCACTGGGCGATCGCCCCGAGATAATTGCCGATATGCAGATGGCCCGACGGCTGCACCGCTGAAAACAAGCGTGATTTTCCCATATATGTCATTGATGATGAATACCAGCATTGTACCGAAAGGACCCTGATAAAGCAAAAAAGCTACTCCGAAAAGTAGCCTTTCTGCGCGCCTCATATGGCGTCTTAGACTTCGATGACGACCGGGAGCACCATCGGGCGGCGCTCGGTCTTGGTAAAGAGGAACTGTCCGATATTCTCACGAAGCTGGTTCTTCACGTTTTCCCAATCGAGCTGCATGCCCGGAGCGGTATTCTTCTTGATGACGTCCTGGACCTTGCGCTTCGCCTCGTTGACGAGATCGAAATTCTCTTTCACGTGGATGAAGCCGCGCGACGTGATCTGGACATTGCCGAGGACTTTCTTGGACTTGTTCTCGATGACAACGGTGATGACCACCATGCCGTCCTGCGCCAGCATCTGGCGGTCACGGAGCACGACGTGTCCGATATCGCCGATGCCGAGCCCGTCGACGAAGACGTAGTTCGAGTCGGCCTTCTCCTGGCGGATATACGGCATGCCCTTGTCCTTCTCCGGCACTTCGAGGATATGGCCGTTGTCGAGCGTGAAGACATTCTTGGCCGGGTAGCCGAGCCGCTCGGCGATCTTGGCTGCTTCCACGAGGAAATAGTGGTTGGCATAGACCGGCATGACATAGGTCGCCTTCACCTGACGGAGGATCTCTTCGATCTCCCAGATGGTGCCGTGTCCGCCGATATGGATCTCCATGATATCGCTGTGGATGACATTGTCGCACTTGCGATAGAGGTTGTCCTTGAGCCGCTGGATGCTGCGCTCGTTGCCCGGGATCACCGAAGACGAGAAGACGATAGTGTCGTTCTTCTGCAGCTTGATGAAGCGATGGTTGTCGGTCACGATGCGGGTCAGCGCGGCATTGGATTCGCCCTGGGCGCCGGTACAGATGATGACGATCTGATTGTCCGGAAATTTGTGGATATCGTTGACGGTGATGAGTGTCTCCTTCTTCACCTTGATATACCCGAGCTCCTTGGCCACTTCGATATTCATCTTCATGCTGTAGCCCTCGAGAGCCACGCGCTTACCCATACGCTCAGCGTATTCGATGAGGTAGGCGATGCGCCGCACCTGCGAGGCAAACGTACCGATGATGATGCGGCCGGGAGCCGTACGGATGAGGTTCTGGAGATTGGTATGCACTTCGGTCTCTGACGGCGGCAGACCCTTCTTGGTCGCTCCGAGACTCTCGAGCATGAGTATGGTCGGCTTTGGCAGCTCCTCGAGATGGTTGTAGGTGATATTGCTCTCCTCCGGATTGACCGGCTCATTGGTGATCGTCCAGTCACCGAGGTGGATGATGGAGCCGTTGGGCGTCACGAGCGCGATACCCATAGCATCCATGATCGAGTGCTCCACTTCGAAGAAACGGACTTCGAACACGCCGAGCTTCAGGCGATCTTTGAGCGATTTCACGTGAATCATCTTGAGATGCTTGGAGGCACCTTTGTCCTGATCCTCGACCTTGCGCTGCACGAGCGCCAGTGTGAAATCACGGCCGATGATGGTCGGGTAATTGAGCTGCTTCAAGAGGATCGGTGCCGCCCCGATATGGTCGAGATGACCATGGGTAAAGAGGACGCCGCGGATATTCTTCTCCTTCCCGCGCAGATAATCCACGCTCGGAACGATATAGTCGATGCCCGGCATGTCTTCTTCCGGAAACTGCACTCCCATATCGATGATGACGATATCCTCGCCGTATTCGAATACGGTCATGTTGCGGCCGACTTCTTCCTGTCCGCCGAGTGGAATGATACGCAACTGACCCTTCTCGATAGCCGGAATATTGCCAGCATCGCGTTTTTTCATAAACGTCGGCTCAGCCTGGAATCCGCGATTGTTGCGACGATTGCCGCCACGCTTGGCTCCGGCCGGCTTCTGACCAGCGGGTTTCGGACCAGCCTTCTCCCGAGTCTGCATCGGTTTGGCCGGTGCTGACTGAGCCGGTCGCTCCTGGTGAACGCCTGCTGGTTTCGATCCTTTGGGATGAGTCGGAGCGGCATGATAGACGCGCGATGGCTTGGGCGCGGCTCCTGTTCGATTGTGACGCTCATGCTCGCGGTGGCTGCGCTCGCGGCTCGACTGCTCCCGGGCGATGATGCCTTCGAAGGCACCGATTACCGGGGTCGGCCTGGGAACGGCGGCTATATCCCGGTGCGGGGCCGCGGGTGATTTGGGTACATCGCGACGAGGCGACGGGCTGTGCGGGGCGAATTTCGACCCGCGATTGTTTGGGGTACTTGGTACCATAACGATTGCTTTATGCGGGACACTGCTCGTCATGTTTCCTAGACGAAAAAGGGTCGCGCGAAGTAAAAAGGATTATGAATTAAAGAGAAAGGATTGTCAGTCGCTTTCGAAGAAAACATCCTTAAGAATCAGCTGGAAAACATCCCTCACTGGGATATTTCACTGATTCATTTTTCTTTGTGCCTCAGGGGGGACTCGAACCCCCATGTCCTTGCGAACGCTAGCACCTGAAGCTAGTGTGTCTACCAATTCCACCACCGAGGCATTTTTCGAACAGAATAGGGAATATTGAATATGGAATATAGGTTCGGAAGAATTCGCATTCTCTATTCAATTTTCAACATTCTCTATTCCGCATTCTCTATACTATATTCCCTACTCAATATTCTACAGTCTACAAGAGCTTTTTCAAATCCTCAACCATATCGACCGGGGTCGGATCTTGCCCGTATTCCAGGGCCAGATAATAGGAAGCGAAGTCTCCGAGCGCAATGCTCATGAATACCTTATTATACACGCTTCCCCCCTGCATGTCAATCACCTCGACGGCTATCCCCCGCTGCCGCATCAGCTCGGCCGTCACATCGAAACGCTTGAGAATCTGCGGATGGGTCTTTGGATCACGGAGCATCAGTATGATGAATTCAGCCTGCGGATTGGTAAAACCGACCATTTCATTGTGATTGAGCTCGGGGAAGAAATTCCAGAAAGCCGGGATCTTGGCATTCTCATTGAGCTTGATCTTCCAGACCATCGCTACCGACTTATATTCCGCAGTCGCGTAGACTACTGGGGTCTTACCGATGAGCTTCTTGGCGAGCTCCTGGCCCGCCGTCTCAATCTCTGGCATCGCTCGCTTGAATATCTCCGCTTCTTCCAGTAACACCGAAGTCGTATCCGGAACCAGTCTCTGATTCACCAGTACCTGGAACAGCGCCCCGAAGAAATACCCGGTGCCGACTCGCGGCTGGAACCCCGGCGTCGGAATCGGCAGCTTGATATGAGGGACTCCGTGCTCCCGGCACATCGCCTCGATTGTGCCTCCGCTCGAAAGCCCGATACAGGGCAAGCCATGCGCAAGCGCTTCCTCAAATGAGGCGATGGTTTCCTCGGTGTTGCCCGAATACGAACAGATGAAATTCAGACATTCATGATACGCTTCCGGCGGAAGACTGTAAGACCGGTTTTGATAGATCGGTAGCGGCTGCTCCTCCGGACGCTCGCTCCGGAAAAGATCGTTCAGGTAAATCCGAAAGAGATTGCCCGGCAAGGCTGATCCGCCCATACCCGAAATCATGATCGAATGGAATTGACCCAGCACGGAAATCCCCTGTGCGAGCTCAAACCCGGTCCGGAGCTGCTCCGGACTATCGATGATCATCTGACGGAAATTATAAGTATCGAGCGGATGGGTCGACATATATACGTATGATTTTAGTCTTTCTATTCTAACACAGTCGGGATTAGCGGTTTTTCCAGACCCGATCGGTATGGATATACCATAGAGCGGCATCACCGAATCGATCACTCGAAGAGTTCATCTTCTCCACCCCCATACCCTGGACCGTCCCATCGGTCACGTAGAGATACGACGGACTGAACAAGAAGAGCGCCGGCAGCTCACGCAGATAGATTTCCTGGAACTTCCGATAGAACTCGCGCCGCTTCTCTGAATCGAGCGTCTCGCGGGCCTGCGCCAGTGCATCATCTGCTTCCTGATCATCAAACTGAGACAGATTGAGACCGGCTTCACGCTTCTGCGTCGAATGCCAGAACGAATACGGATCCTGATCAAGCATCGGCTGCTCGCCGTAGAGCAGAGCCTGATACTCGCGCGTCTGCACGGTATTGCGCTGGAGATCGCCCGGGCTCATGACGATCGGGTTGAGCTCGATGCCGAGCTCGTGCCACTGCGTCTTGAGGGACTCGGATGTCTTCACGAGCTCCGGCCAATCCGGGACATACATATCGATCGAGAGCTTGGTCTCACCCTTCTCACGGATACCGTCCGCGTTTTTCCCCCAGCCCTTCTCATCCAAGAGCCGGTTGGCCGCATCGCGATCATAGGCCGGCCAGGCGAGGTCGGCAGCGAATTCAGTCATGAACGGCAGGAACGGCCCTCGGGCCTCAGTCCCCCGGCCACCCAGCACGGTATCGATGATCGCCTGACGGTCCGTACCCATATTGATCGCCTGCCGGACCTCATCGAAAGCCAGTCCGACACTCGTCGTCTGATTGAAGAAGACAGCGAATGAGCGTGGGGTAGCGATTTCCTGTATATCGGTGCTCTTGCGTTCAGAAAGACGCTCCACTCCTTCGGCGGAGATCCCCTGCATCCCCATCACTTCCTTGCGGAGATAGGCATCGATCAGTCCGCTCTCATCCGGATAGAACCGGAAGGTCAGCTTGGCAATATACGGCGCTCCACCCGCGTATTTCTCAAACGCCGTCAGGGTGTATTCGAGGATATTGCCATTCGAATCCCGGGTCGCATCCGCATACCGATACGGACCGCAACCAATCGGCGCGAGATTGTAATCTGCCAGGATGAACTTGTCCGCACTGATATCGGACCAGAGATGCTTCGGCAGGATACCGACGGTCAGATTTTCTGGAAATCCGAAATAGGCTTTTTTGAGCTCGAAAACGATCGTGTACCGGTCCACGACCCGCACATCGACGGCCTGCCAATTCTGACGGAGCGGACTCTTGTTGGCCGGACTCTGGATCGCCTGCACGGTGAACGCGACATCATCCGCGGTCACCTCATTGCCATCATGGAAAAACACGCCCTGCTTGAGCCGGGCCGTATAGATTTTGCCGTCTTCCGATACTTCCAAAGACTCAGCGACTTCCGGCCGAAGCTTACCAGTAGCATCGTACGAATACAATCCGCAAAACACCAGACGGACCAGATCGGCGTCCGCGTCACTCGTCTGCGAGAGGATCGGGTTCACATAGCGCGGCTGGCCAGCGACACCCTCGGTATAGGCGCCTCCTGCTTCGGGGACCTGTTCGGTATTGGCCAGATAGAGCGCCCCTACCCAGTAGAGGAAGGCGATCATCGCTATGAGAGAGAGCAGGGAAACCAGCGCTCTTTCCCAAAAGCCGAGGGCTCGGACCGTCTTGCCGAAGCCCACCCGAAATACTTCGTGGATATTTGAGAAAAATGAGATACTCGTCGTGTTAGCAATTATACGGCACCCGTCACCGGAAGAGAGCTCCGGATAGAATCAGATTGCGGATGCGTAGTAGACGTTGAGAGCCGCTATGATAAGAAACAGGGCGCCGAGCGCGACCGTCGCGTAGAGCAGGAATTTCTCGATGCCCCGCTTGGTGTAGTAGCCGCCGAAATCAGACCCGAAGGCTGACCCCAGTCCCGAACCGCGATTCTGGAGCAGGATAGAGACCACGAGCAACACGGAAATGACAGCTTGGGCGATAAGGAGTGTGCGCATACGGAAGGCTTATCGGAAAGAAAAACTTGTATCAAAGCCTTTCGAGTGTATCAAAAAACCCCTGACCCGTCAACGAAAAAACACCCGCGCTCTATTGACTCTTGTATTAGAAAATGGTATAATTGTATACAGATATCATCGTTCGATGCAGGTAAAAACAGCTCTCATCAGCTGTTTTTCTGTTTTTATCCTCTCAAGAATCGACCTAGAGAAGATTCCGATCCAGCGAGAGTCTCCCGCTCAGCTCATCACGCTTGTGCCGATAGACGCTCTGGAGCAGCCCGAGCATCACCGAAAAAGCCAGAAGCGAGCTCCCTCCGTAGGAGAGGAGCGGCGCCGGCAGACCGGTAACCGGCAAGACGCCGATATTCATACCGATATTGATGGCGATATGCGTCAAAAAGAGGATGAGTGCCCCGACTGAGAGGAGGTACCCGGCGTTGTCGCTCGCCAGATCGGCGATCCGGCGGATGCGATAGAGGATGACTCCGTAGAGAACCAGGACCAGCCAGGCGCCAACCAGGCCGAGTTCTTCCGTCACCACCGCATAGATGAAGTCCGTGTGCTTTTCCGGCAGGAACGAGAGCTGCGATTGGGAACCGTGTCCTACCCCCTTGCCGAAGACTCCGCCTGATCCGACGGCTACCATCGACTGGAGCACGTTGTAGCCGCTCCCCTTGGGATCGAGCTCCGGGTGGAGAAACGTATTGATCCGGTCTTTCTGGTACGGAGCGAGCAGAAACCACGCGCTAAATACGAGCAGACTCCCGAGCACCGCGAGCGTGATGACGTGCGACCAGCGCAGTCCGGCGACGACGATCATCCCGATCCAGATCGCCATGAGCACCAGACTCGATCCGAGATCCGGCTGCCGCAGCACGAGGAAAATCATGATAGCTGATAGGAACAGCGAGGCGATGATACGGGTCCACTCTCCGAGCTCCGTCGTCTTCTTGCGGATAAAGCTCGAGAGGAAGAGGATCAGTACGACTTTGGCGAACTCGACCGGCTGAATCTGGAAAATGCCCAGCGACAGCCAACCAGACGTGCCGCGCACCGTCGAGCCGATCACGAGGAGGACGGTCAGTATGAACAGCATCGAGAAATACAGCGGCGTACTGGCCCGCTCGATATGCCGATAATCGAGGAACGCGACGAAAAACATCACCCCCATACCGAGGCCGGCGAACAGCGCCTGCTTCGCAAAATAGTTCGTCCCGCCGCCGGAAGACAAGCTGTAGAGCGACAAGAGGCTCACGCCGAGCAAGAGAAGCGTCGCCGCAAGCAGCACCCAGTCGAATTGGAAGAGCCGTCGAGTCATCGATGTAGGCGGGATACTTTTTAGGAGAAAAGATACAGGAAATGCAGGACGAGCGCGAAGAGTCCGATCAGGCCGAGCGTGACAATGAAGGCGGTAGAGAACGACGACCCACGCCGATCAGTCAGCGACTCAGCGGAATGTGCAAAGAGCGCGAGTCCGAAACATCCTACCGCTGGGGCACCAAACAGCGCCCAGATCAGGCTCACGAGCAAGAGTGTACTCACATGGTCGATGCCGAAATACGCCGTGATGAGTCCGGATATGGTCACTCCGAGCAAGAGGAAGGAGACCGCACTCAGATAGAAAAACTTTTTTCGACTCATAGCTTTCTAAACTAACATCCAAACTGCATCATTACCGCTGGTCAGCTCAGCTACAAAAGTACATTTTTTCCTTGCTATCGCCTCGGAAGTCTCGGGCGGCAGAAAAAATGTACTTTTGCATCCAAGCTGCGCATCCAAAGAAGTTGCTTTCGCCTCCAAGTCTAGTATCGAAAAAAAATACCTCTAATGACGTCTAGTGTCCAGTCTATAAAACATTTTTTTTCTTGCTGTACGCTCGGAAGCGTAGGGCATCGAAAAAAATCTGTTTTACAGACTGGAATATCCCTAGGGTATTCTGCCTCTTTCCATGGACTCCGGAAGAGGTTTTCCCTTAACCCCAGGACTTCCGAGGCGATAGTGAGGGGAAAAGCTGCTTTCGGAGTCCATGGAAATCCCTGATACATCAGTTCCCCTAGAATGGGGTTACCGAACCGGATTGCTTGATGAAATTGGCCGTGTGATAGACATCAGCATCGACGAGCATCTCATACGCCACCGCCTCACCCGGGAAAGCCGCCGGCCACACCAGTCGGAAATCCCGCTGCTCCTTGGACTTCATGGTCTGCATCGCCGTCATATTGATAGCCACCGGCTTGCCGCTCGCGTCCCGCAGGACGACTTTGACCGAGAGGGAACGGAAATCATATGGGCTTTCATTGATGACCAGGCCGGTCGCCGCTCCATACCCCGGGCCCGAAGTGATCCGAGCATAGGACTGGTGCACGACGGAGATACGAGGCTTCTCGGCATACCCTTCGAAATGCTCCCAGACGATACCAGAAAACTCGATTACTGCCTGGGCCGGGACAGAGACGCTGGCCAGGTGGAACTCGAGCAGATACTTGGTCTCCTGCGGCAGGATAAATGAAGTGCCGGACTGCTGGGAGAGGGTCCGCCCGGACGCATCCCGAAGCGATACGGTATAGGTAAACGATGAAGCGCCAGCAACATCGTTGGGATTGTACACCTGAGCGAGGACATCGTAGCTGCCATCCCCCACCGGCATGAAAGCGGTTTCCTTGGTCACAAGATCCTTTGCCTCGACCTTGACCACGCACTGCTTCGTACAGGATCCGCCGCAGTCCATCCCCGTCTCATTCTGATTCTGCTTCCCATCGAAACAGGTCGGGTCAGATTTGAGAAAGGTCACATAGATCAGCGCGCTGATCAGCCCGAAAAAAATGAGAAAACCGCTCACAACGAGTATACGTCTGATAAGCCGCGGATCTTCCATAGCGATACAGACCCGAGATAGGGTCGGAAATACGGGTGAATATTCCTCAGTATACCACACAAAAAAGCCCGCCCCGACGGGTATCGGGGCGGACGGAAGATTTGAAAGAGGATGTTCTCGGCACTGACCTACTCTCCCCCGCGCGAGCGGGGTACCATCGGCGCTGAAGCGCTTAACGGCCGAGTTCGAGATGGGATCGGGTGTACCTGCTTCGCTAGAAGCACCGAGAACACCCCCTTCCAAAATTGTGTCTATCGTCTTTGTACTTTGATCGTGTTGCTATTCAATCTTCGAAACATTTTCCACCATTAACCGAAGAAAAAAGAGAAAAAGTTATAAGATTATATTAGTACCGCTCGGCTTAACGTGTCACCACGCTTCCACCTGCGGCCTATCAACCTGGTCATCTTCCAGGGAATCTCGTCCTGATAAATCAGGACCGTGACCTTATCTTGAGCCTGGCTTCCCGCTTAGATGCTTTCAGCGGTTATCCTACCCGAACATAGCTACCGAGCAGTGCTCCTGGCGGAACAGCTCGCACACCAGAGGTTCGTTCTTTCCGGTCCTCTCGTACTAGGAAAGAGATCTCTCAAGTCACACACGCCCACAGCAGATAGGAAACCAACCTGTCTCACGACGGTTTGAACCCAGCTCACGTACCGCTTTAATTGGCGAACAGCCAAACCCTTGGGAGCTTCTTCACCCCCAGGATGCGATGAGCCGACATCGAGGT
This sequence comes from Candidatus Moraniibacteriota bacterium, assembly GCA_017983435.1. Classification (GTDB taxonomy): domain Bacteria; phylum Patescibacteriota; class Minisyncoccia; order Moranbacterales; family UBA1568; genus JAGOSP01. The sequence continues at coordinate 17,196 of JAGOBM010000001.1, read as the reverse complement.
GCCAAACCTTGCCGTCGATATGGACTCTTGGGCAAGATCAGCCTGTTATCCCCAGGGTAGCTTTTATCTGATGATCTTCCACACTCCTACGAGTGATGGTCGGTTCACTAAATTCTACTTTCGTAACTGATTAACTGATCGGTCTCTCAGTAAAGCTGGCTTGTGCTTTTGCGCTATCGGCCCGATTTCCATCCGGACCTAGCCAACCTTAGTAAACGCCTCCGTTGCTCTTTAGGAGGCGACCGCCCCAGTCAAACTACCCGCCAGGCACTGTCCCCCCGCCGGATTACGGCGGCAGGTTAGAATTAAAATCTTTGCAGGGTGGTATTCCAGTGATGACTCCACGTCCCCCTGAAGGGACGCTTCGAAGTCTCCCACCTATGCTCGGCAACAAAAACTTTAAGTCAATACCAAGTTGTAGTAAAGCTCCATGGGGTCTTTTCGTCTTGCTGCAGGTCGACGGCATCTTTACCGTCATTGCAATTTCACCGGGATGTTCGTTGAGACAGTTTCCAAATCGTTACACCTTTCATGCGGGTCAGAACTTACCTGACAAGGAATTTCGCTACCTTAGGACGATTATAGTTATCGCCGACGTTCACTGGCGCTTCGGGGATTGGCTTGCACCGCTCCCGTTAACGTTCCAGCACTGGTCAGGTGTCACCCCCTATACTTCCCCTTACGGGTTTGCAGAGAGCTGTGTTTTTGTTAAACAGTCGCTTGGAAAACTTTCGCTGCGGCCACCCTTGCGGATGGCAAGGCATATCGCAAACTTACGCCTAGCTTTTTTGCCTAGTTCCTTAACGAATACTCTCCCGTTCGCCTTGGTCTACTCGACCTATCCACCTGTGTCGGTTTCCGGTACGGATACTTGCATACGAACCTGAGAAGCTTTTCCTGGCACCCCGCTCCCCCTTCTCTTCCGGTATTACTACCAGAATCGTCGAATTCCTCGGACTATTGCCATACGGATTTGCCTGTATGACATCCTCGAAACCCAAACCCCAATCCAATAAGGGGCAAGAAGTACAGAGATGCGTCACTCCATCGAATATGCAAGCAGTGCAGGAATATTAACCTGCTGTCCATCGACTACGCCTTTCAGCCTCGCCTTAGGACCGACTAACCCTGGGTTGATCAACATGGCCCAGGAAACCTTGGATTTTCGGCGGGCAGGGATCTCACCTGCCTTGTGGTTACTCATTCCAACATTCTCACTTCCATACACTTCACGGTCGGTCACCCTCCCGCTTCAGCGCGTATGGGACGCTCTCCTACCACTGCATCTTACGATGCAATCCGTAGCTTCGGTATTATGCTTAAGCCCCGTTACATTGTCGGCGCAAAGACTCTAGATTAGTGAGCTATTACGCACTCTTTAAAGGATGGCTGCTTCTAAGCCAACCTCCTAAGTGTCTGAGAGTCTTCACTTCCTTGCCCACTGAGCATAAATTTAGGGACCTTAGCTGACGGTCTGGGCTGTTTCCCTTTTGTGCTACGAGCTTAGCCCCGTAGTACTGACTGCCCGGGTACGTACCTCGAGTATTCGGAGTTTGATTGAAGAGCCTACCTTGCGGCGACACCTCATTCAGTAGCTCTACCCCTCGGGTATAATTGTCCGGACGCTAGCCCTCAAGCTATTTCGGAGAGAACCAGCTATTGCCAAACTCGATTGGAATTTCTCCCCTACACACAAGTCATCCCCTAGAGTTGCACGGCTAGTGGGTTCGGGCCTCCACGTCGTTTTACCGACGCTTCACCCTGCTCATGTGTAGCTCGTCTGGCTTCGGGTCTAGTCCACGCGATTATAAGTCGCCCTATTAAGGCTCGCTTTCACTGTGTCTCCGGAGTTTGTCACCCCTTAAACAACCGCGCAGAACTAACTCGTTGGATCGTGCTGCAAAAAGCACACTGTCACCCCGACTTGCGTCGAGGCTCCAATTCTTTGTTAGCATGGAGTTTCAGTTCTATTTCACCTCCCTTATCGGGATGCTTTTCACCTTTCCCTCACGGTACTAGTTCACTATCGATCTGAAGCAATATTTAGCCTTGGAAGTTAGTGCTCCCGGATTCAAACGGGGTTTCTCCGGCCCCGCCCTACTTAAGGACTCATTCATCCGGCAACTCTTTTTTTCGCGTACGGGACTATTACCCCCTGTGGTCAGTCTTTCCAGACTGTTCTGCTAAAAAAAGTTGACGGACCCCGATCGATCGAGTCAATGAGCCTTGCAACCCCGCATACAAGTATGCGGTTTAGGCTGTTCCGATTTCGCTCGCCACTACTCTCGGAATCTCTATTGATTTCTTTTCCTCCTGGTACTGAGATGTTTCAATTCCCAGGGTTTGCTTCGTACCCCTATGTATTCAGAGTACGATTCTTGCGCACGCGCAAGAGAGTTTCCTCATTCGGACATCCCCGGATCACAGCTTGGTTGACAGCTCCCCGAGGCTTTTCGCAGCCTCCTACGTCCTTCATCGCTTGCTTCAGTCAAGGCATCCACACCATGCGTTACGTAACCTTCTCTTTTTCCATTGTCCGCAAGTTTCCGATAAATCGGACCCTCACGGACAACCGGTTAACGGTGGAAAATGTTCCACCGCTAGTTGATTCGTTGATTGAATTGCTGCCACTATCGTTTTGCGGACGACGTGGCGACCTTACATACAAACCATATCATCGTCGTGTGCCGACGATATGATTGACTATTTCATGACATCCCGTATCGATTCCGCAATACCTGTCGAGGAAGAGATGTCTGAAAAAGACACATGAATTGTCAAGGCGCTTCTGCGGAAATGGGAACGGCTCTCGCTCGTCATCTCAGCACAAGTCGATATTTCAATAATTCACCCAGAGAAACAAAAAAAGCACTTTTCGGGGCAGTAAGATTCATCATAGACAATCAAACGAATCCTGTCAACACCTGCATTCTTCCTGTCCGAAATCGCTGTTTTCCGGGCCGTAGGCATCCTATCGGAATCCCCCGAAAAAAGCAAGAACTCCCTCTTTTTCGAGGGAGTTCTTGGGGGGGGGAATATTCCTACGGCGCCGGGTTGGCGATCGGAGAGACATTGGGATTGGCCGGGGCCTCCAGAGCGGGGGCCGGAGCGATATCGGTCGGTTGCACCACTTCGTCAGCGTTGTTCTTGGCGATATTCCCCTTACCCGAGCGGAGATTCTCGATGAATTTCTCGACTTGCTCACGGGTCGACTGGACATTGTCAGCGCCATCAGCCGGGAGGTACTCAAGGATCTTGCGATACTCTTCGAGCGCCTGATCGCGCTTGCTCCAGGTCTCATAGAGGAGACCGAGCGAGAGACGGACATCGATCAACTTCTCATTGGTCTTCAAGACATCTCTGAAGAGAGTCTCAGCTTTCTCCTTGTCTCCATCCTTATCGCGGATCTGATAGAGCACACCGAGATTGAACTTGAAATTGACATTGCTACGATCGTAGCGAAGCGCATCCGTGACGCTCTTGATAGCTCCCTCGGTATCCTTGAGCCGAGACTGGGTGACCGAGAGGTTGTAGAGCGCAGCCGGCAGATCAGCTTTCTTCTCGACGGCTGTCTTGAGATACATCTCGGAATCACGGTAGAGCTGATCTTTGTCGATATCACCGTCTTTCTTCTGGTCAGCCAGACTCCGCTTCACTTGTCCCTGCTTCACGAGGAGGATCGGATTGGTCGGTTCGAGCTCAGAAGCTCGAGCGTAGTACTCGTAGGCCTTCTCGAGCGCATCGCTTGCATAGAGCGATCCGTTCTCATAGACCAGCGCGAGCGATTCGACAGCGAGAACGTCGTTCGGCATTCGATTCTTGCCTTGTGTCGTGAGAGCGACCGCATCACGGAGCGTCTGCTCGAGCTCTACCGCGTTGCGATCCTTCTCCGGCTTGCGAGCCTCGACATTGGCCAGACCGAGGAGCTCCTGCCCGAGACGGGTGTAGTAGCGGCCTTCTTCAGGATTCTTCTGGAGCGCGCTCAAGAGGAGCGTCACGGATTCCTTCTGCGGACCGCTGACAGAGAGGCGCGATGCCTGGCCGACCGCGGCGTCCGCCATATAGGCCTTGCCGATGAAGACAAAGAGGAAGGCAACGCCGGCACTCACCAGCATGAAGACGAAGGCGAGAGCCAGGGCATATTTCGGCGATGCCTTGAGCGACAGGCTATAGTAACGTTCTTCGATACCGCTTTCTTTGAAGAGGAGCGCGAGAGCCAGAGCCGAGAGTAGCACCCCGATCATGAGGAGTGTGCCGTTGATCGGAGCAGTGAAAGCCGCGATGAACATCATGACACTGGTCGTCCAGAGTCCGAGCGAGAGATACTTGTTCTTCTCCTTCTCACTCGAGAGGAGGTAAAGACCGACCGAGAGGAACGAGAGCCAGACCACGAGTAGGAGCGCCGTACCGATCACGCCGATCGTCGAGAGCGATTCGAAGAATACACCGGTCCCCTGATAGAAACGCAGGGAATACAACAGACTGTCATTGTACTCATTCGGACGGAACATCGAGAAGGCGTAGCCGTAGTTGGCCGGGCCGACTCCGAGGAAGAAATGATCACCGCTGAGCGTCTCCTCGGCTACTTGGAACGATAGTCGCTGATTTGGAGATACCTCAACCGGCAGTGTGGCTCGGACCAGAGAATTCGTCCCGATCATAAGAAACGCGAGCACGGCGACGAATACCAGCATCGGCACCCAGGTCAGCTGCTCCGGCGGACGGACGATCTGTGCCAAGATATACACCAGGAAAAACGCGATGCCACCAAGCGGTACCATCCACGCAAGCGAATCCTTGGTATCAAGGAGGAACGGGTAAAGCGCGAGCATGAGGTAAAGCACACCGATCAGGCCGACACCGATCAATGAGAAGAGCGTGTACTTGGTCGACTGCTTCATCGCCGTCTGATTCCACACGAAATAGAGGGCCGTGATGAAGAGCGGGACGAGCACGGTCACGAAGATACCAAGCGTCGACACTGTGCCGATGAGCGACAACGGCGCGTATTGTTCGAGCGAGTCCGGCAGGAACTTGATCTTGGTCAGCGCGAGGAAACTCCAGAGCACCACGATGAAACCCGACGCCAGGAATCCGCTAAACATGATAGAGAACCGCTTCATCGTGAAATGACTCATGATGAGATAGTAGGCCAGCACGAGCGCCACGACCGAGATCAGGCCACGCGACGGATCACCGAAGAATCCCCAGAAACTGTGCCACCGATCTACTGAGAGAAAAGAGGAGAGTGCGTAGGCCGCCAGAAACAAGAGTACGAAAATATCGATCGGGGTCCGACGGATATGCATCTCGCCGGTGATGACGCCTTTGGATGCCCAGGACACGATACCAACCAGGAGCCAGAAATAGAAATAAATCTGCTTCTCAAACACGATACCCTGGAACGTAATCCCTGTGAAAAAAATCGGGATACCAAAGAACAACGCGAACAACGCGATTGAAATCAGCACATCGAAAGCCTGCGCACTCTTGGAAGTACGTTTGGTTGATCCAGCCTCCTCGCGGCGCGGCGCCGACAGTTCGCTCTCCCGTATCGGCCGAGGTATGATCGGTGCGGCCGGAGCCGGATGCTGCCCGCCAGAAAAATTGTGCCCCCCTCCCATTCTCAGAAATGATGGTTTCTCAGCCATACGGATGCTCTATATGAGTATTTACGCCGCCAATTACAAAACCCGAAACCCTCTTTGTTAACTCCTCCTATTATAAGTCAAAGAAAAATCGGGGGCAACCTGCCAAAATAATGCCAGAAAACAGCGAAAACCACAGGATTTCAACACATCAAAACACAGAAAATTTCTTCCTCTTGCTAGCGTTTGATTATAAAAGTTCCACGAATAGTGGCTGTCCCGCGGGCCCGGACTCCCGCCTGAGGCTCGACTTTGGCTTCGGTCATGAAGATATACGCCCGACCAGTGAAGGTAGAGTAGCCATACGCACCGACAGCGAGGTCGGTCTTGCCGTCGGCATTGAGATCGCCTGTAGTAAGGGAATATCCGAAAGAGTTGCTCGTCGCTTCACCCGTGATGATGACGTCGGCGGTGGCAGCCGTGGTCGGGATGGAGCCGTCGT
>JAGOBM010000001.1:864-11006 GCA_017983435.1 Candidatus Moraniibacteriota bacterium | reverse complement strand
TTTTCCCATCGGCATTGAGATCGCCGGTGGTGAGAGAGACACCGAAGTAATTATTGGTCGTTTCACCGGTGATGGTGACATCGGCGGTGGCAGCCGTGGTCGGGATGGAGCCGTCGTTGTAGAAGATGTAGGCGCGGCCGGTATTGGTGGAATATGCGGAGGCGCCGACCGCGAGGTCGGTTTTCCCGTCGGCATTGAGATCGCCGGTGGTGAGGGAGATACCAAAGTAATTATTGGTCGTTTCACCGGTAATGATGACGTCGGCGGTGGCAGCGGTGGTAGGGATGGAACCGTCGTTGTAGAAGATATACGCGCGGCCGGTGTTGGTGGAATATGCGGAGGCGCCGATGGCGAGGTCGATCTTGCCATCGGCGTTGAAGTCACCCGAAACTATAGATTCGGCAAAATAGTTACTGCTCGCTTCGCCGGTGACGACACCGTCATTCCAGGTATAGAGATAGACCCGGCCTTTGTCGGAAGCATACTGATGCGCACCCACAGCAAGGTCGGTCTTGCCGTCAGCATTCAGATCCCCTACAGTGAGGGAAACACCGAAGCTACCGCCCGTCCCCGTGATAGCAACATCGGCGGTGGCAGCGGTGGTAGGGATGGAGCCGTCGTTGTAGAAGAGGTAGGCGCGGCCGGTATAGGTGGAATATCCATGGGCACCCACCGCGAGGTCGGTCTTGCCGTCAGCATTCAGATCACCCACGGTAAGGGTAGCTCCAAAGTAGTCTCCCGTGGCTTCACCCGTGATGGTGACATCGGCGGTGGCAGCGGTGGTGGGGATGGAGCCGTCGTTGTAGAAGATATACGCGCGGCCGGTATTGGTGGAATATCCTTCGGCTCCGACGATGAGATCGGTTTTCCCGTCGGCATTGAGATCGCCGGTGGTGAGGGAGATACCAAAGTAATTATTGGTCGTTTCACCGGTGATAATGACATCCGCGGTGGCAGCGGTGGTAGGGATGGAACCGTCGTTGTAGAAGATATACGCGCGGCCGGTGTTGGTGGAATATCCATGGGCACCCACCGCGAGGTCGGTTTTCCCGTCGGCATTGAGATCGCCGGTGGTGAGAGAGACACCGAAGTAATTATTGGTCGTTTCACCGGTGATGGTGACATCGGCGGTGGCAGCCGTGGTCGGGATGGAGCCGTCGTTGTAGAAGATATACGCGCGGCCGGTATTGGTGGAATATCCATGGGCACCCACCGCGAGGTCGGTCTTGCCATCGGCGTTCAGATCGCCAGCGGTGAGGGAGACACCAAAATTATCCCCTGTGGCTTCACCGGTGATGATGACATCGGCGGTGGCAGCGGTGGTGGGGATGGAGCCGTCGTTGTAGAAGATATACGCGCGGCCGGTATTGGTGGAATATCCATGGGCACCCACCGCGAGGTCGGTCTTGCCATCGGCGTTCAGATCGCCTGCAGTGAGTGCGACACCGAAATAATTATCCGTCGCTTCACCGGTAATAACCACATCTGCACTTGATGCCGATGAGGTCAATGAGCCGTCGTTGTAGAAGATGTACGCACGGCCGGTGTTGAAAGAATATCCATCGGCTCCGACCGCGAGGTCGGTCTTGCCATCAGCATTGAAATCCCCTATCACCACGGAAGAACCAAAAAAATCATCCGTCGCTTCTCCGGTAATCTTCAATTCCTGTCCGGACACATTGGGATTGACTCGGAGACCGGAGACGAGCGAGGTTGATTGGAGTTGCCAGGTGAAGTTCTCCCGGGTTTCGTAGAAATATATTTTGCCAGCATCAGATGAGGCCCCTGTAGCCCCGACCAGGAGGTCGGTACGGCCGTCGGCATTGAGATCGCCCGCCACAAGAGAGACGCCGAAGCTGTTATTCGTCGCTTCACCGGTGATGGTGACATCGGCGGTGGCAGCGGTGGTGGGAATAGAGCCGTCGTTGTAGAAGATGTAGGCGCGGCCGGTATAGGTGGAATAGCCATAGGCGCCGACAGCGAGGTCGGTTTTCCCGTCGGCATTCAGATCGCCAGCGGCGAGGGAGTGACCGAAGGCATCACTCGTCGCTCCACCCGTGATGATGACATCGGCGGTGGCAGCGGTGGTAGGGATGGAGCCGTCATTGTAGAAGATGTAGGCGCGGCCGGTGAGAGTAGAGTAGCCATAGGCGCCGACGGCGAGGTCGGTTTTGCCATCGGCGTTGAGATCGCCGGTGGTGAGAGCAGCACCAAAAAGGCTCGATGCTTCACCAGTGATAATGACATCGGCGGTGGCAGCGGTGGTAGGGATGGAGCCGTCGTTGTAGAAGATATAGGCGCGGCCGGTATCAGAAGAATATCCATAAGCGCCGGCGGCAAGATCGGTCTTGCCATCAGCATTCAGATCACCCACGGTAAGGGTAGCTCCAAAGTAGTCTCCCGTGGCTTCACCGGTGATGATGACATCGGCGGTGGCAGCGGTGGTGGGGATGGAGCCGTCGTTGTAGAAGATATAGGCGCGGCCGGTATCAGAAGAATATCCATAAGCGCCGGCGGCAAGATCGGTCTTGCCATCGGCGTTGAGATCACCGGTAGTGAGGGAATATCCGAAAGAGTTGTTTGTCGCTTCGCCGGTGATGATGACATCGGCGGTGGCAGCGGTGGTGGGGATGGAGCCGTCGTTGTAGAAGATGTAGGCACGGCCGGTGTCGGTGGAATAGCCGGAGGCTCCGATGGCGAGGTCGGTCTTACCATCGGCATTGAGATCGCCGGTGGTGAGAGAGACACCGAAGTAATTATTGGTCGTTTCACCGGTGATGATGACATCGGCGGTGGCAGCGGTGGTGGGGATGGAGCCGTCGTTGTAGAAGATATAGGCACGGCCGGTGTCGGTGGAATAGCCGGAGGCTCCGATGGCGAGGTCGGTCTTACCATCGGCATTGAAGTCGCCCGTCGCCATCGCGGAACCGAAGTAGTTGGTCGTCGTTTCCCCGACGATGCTCTTGTTGGTATTCACCTGTCCATTCTGCGAGTAGAAGATATAGACACGGCCGGTATTGGTGGAATAGCCATAGGCTCCGACGATGAGGTCGGTTTTCCCGTCGGCATTGAAATCAGTAGCAACAACAGAACGTTCGAAATACCCCCCCGTTTCACCAGTTATGATGACATCGGCGGTGGCAGCGGTGGTAGGGATGGAGCCGTCATTGTAGAAGATGTAGGCGCGGCCGGTATTGGTGGAATAACCATAGGCTCCGATGGCGAGATCGGTCTTCCCGTCGGCATTGAGATCGCCGGTGGTGAGAGAGTATCCGAAGTAATTACTCGTCGTTTCACCGGTGATGACAACATCGGCGGTGGCAGCGGTGGTGGGAATAGAGCCGTCGTTGTAGAAGATGTAGGCGCGGCCGGTACTAGTGGAATAGGCGGAGGCGCCGACCGCGAGATCGGTCTTCCCGTCGGCATTGAGATCGCCGGTGGTGAGAGAAACACCGAAGTAATTATTGGTCGCTTCACCGGTGATGGTGACATCGGCGGTAGCAGCGGTGGTGGGGATAGAGCCGTCGTTGTAGAAGATGTAGGCGCGGCCGGTATTGGTGGAGTATTCAGAGGCCCCAACGACAAGGTCGGTCGTACCATCAGCATTGAAATCGCCGGTGGTGAGAGAGACACCAAACAGATTGATGGTCGACTGGCCGGTGATAATGACATCGGCGGTGGCAGCGGTGGTAGGGATGGAACCGTCGTTGTAGAAGATGTAGGCGCGGCCGGTACTAGTGGAATAGCCCCAGGCACCAACCACGAGGTCGGTTTTCCCGTCGGCATTGAGATCGCCAGTGGTGAGGGATATACCAAAGGAATTATTGGTCGATTGGCCGGTGATAATGACATCGGCGGTGGCAGCGGTGGTGGGGATAGAACCGTCGTTGTAGAAGATATAGGCGCGGCCGGTATTGGTGGAATAGCCATAGGCACCGACCGCGAGATCAGTCTTCCCATCGGCGTTGAGATCGCCAGTGGTGAGGGAGTGCCCGAAGAAATTACTGGTCGCTCCACCGGTGATGGTGACATCGGCGGTAGCAGCGGTGGTGGGGATAGAGCCGTCGTTGTAGAAGATATACGCGCGGCCGGTATTGGTGGAATATCCTTCGGCCCCGACGATGAGATCGGTTTTCCCGTCGGCATTGAGATCACCGGTGGTAAGGGATGTGCCAAATAGACTTGATACCTCCCCCGTAATCACCTCTCCGGTATTGGATTGAGCAGGTGCGGTGAACTGAAGCGTCGGATCAAGGGCGATGGGATAGAGATCATCCTTAAAGGTCAGCTCCAAGGACAAAATAACTGATGTCATTCCGAGCAAAGTCGAGGAATCCTGAGACCCCTCCGCTCCGGTCGGGGTGACTGATTCAATTCTCCACTCAGCCTCATGCTTCTCTCCATCCTTGTCGTAGAAGAAAGGCTTGGGGATGATGAGGTCAGGAGCTTGATTGCTATTCAAGATATCTTCCCCCATCTCTTTCTCGAGGGTGCGCTGAGCTCTCTCCAGGAGGGAGGGTTCGACTTCGGTTTGAGCTTGTTGATTCTTGAGCTCTTGTTCTCCCTGGTAGAAGAGCTCAACCTGGCCTTCTTCGTTGATTTTGACTTGGGCGTGATCGATACGGTAGGCTTCGTGTTCGATACCATTGCCTGATTGATAGAGGGTCCAGGATTTGAGCTGTTTTTCATTGGTAGCCTGGTCTTTCTTGAGGGTGTAGAGAATGGTTTTTCTTTGGTTCTGGTAGGAAAGGTAGGTCGACTTGTCATCCTCTTTCTCTGTCATTCCGAGCTTGTCGAGGAATCTCTGCCAGGCAGAAGAAGACCCCTCGACTCCGCTCGGGGTGACCGAGGTATCTGAGAGAAGCTCTGGCTTGAGATCATGGTTGTTCTGATCCGTCAGGGTGATGATCCTCTGTTCATCCAGCTTGATTTCGAGGGGCTGATCGAGCGTCTTAGGGAAAGAGAGGGAGAGACCAGGTTTGGCTGGTGTCATTCCGAGCGCAGTCGAGGAATCTTGAGACCCCTCCACTCCGGTCGGGGTGACAGAAGCTTGGTTGGCGTAGGCAATTTGTATGCCTTGCTGGCCGTCGTCTTCCATACGGAAGACTCCGTCTACCTCATGGACAGGGAGAGAGGCTATCTGAGAGAGGTCTTGCTGGGTATGGATGCCGGCTTGGGCGTAGGGCTCAAGGAGAGAGGCGAGGGTTTGGGTTTGGGGACGGGAAAAGAGCCAGAGGAAGGCTGGGAGGGAGAGGAAGGCTATGATGAGGAGGGTGCGCTTGAGCATGGTGTAAATTATTTCTGTTCGATCAGCCACCAGTCAACCTTGACCGGGGCGACAACCGGCTGCGAGACATGAATGGTGAAGCCGACATAGTCCCCTTCGACTACGGTCTTCTCGATCCAGCTGAAGCCATTTGGATTCCCCTTGAATCCCGTGAAGATACGGGAACCATTGATCATCGGGATCATCGCCCGCGTCATGACCTGAGCAGTCTGACCATCGCGCGCGACGACTTCGTCCGCGGTCATCGGTAGTCCGGTGATGTCATCATTGCCATCCGTATCGACGTCGACCGCTACCGGAAGAATCTCGACCGTACCGATAGTCGGAGCGTCCTCGACGGTGTTCCTCACAACAATACCGCCGGTCTCGATTATACGAGCCGCGAGCGTGCCATCGATCAGGTCAACATCACCATTCACATCTTTGGCGATGACGTTGCCGAGATCGAAGGTCGAGAAGAATTCCGTCAACGTATCAATCTGCGTCTTGACGGTCGTCAAATCGGCTTCAACCGTCGCTGTCCGGGCCGCGAGCGTGTTGGCATCGGTCTGGATGGTCACGATACCTGCCTGGATCGCGGCGATATCGGTCTGGGTCGCAAGTATCGCCGTGTCTTCTGATTCATTCTCATCGGAGAGCCGGCTGAGCTCGCCGCTTACTGCGAGCAGCTCGGTATCGATCGAGTCCTGGAGTCCGCTGAGCGTCGTCGCGCTCTGATCGGTCTTGAGCGTCAAGGTCGCAATCTGCGCCTGCTCCTCGCCAAACATCTTGGATTTCACATCATCGAAGCGGGCATAGAGTCCGTGCACCGCGCCGTCTGACAGGTATTCATCGACATACGGGATGAGGAACTCACCCGACTGCATCGCCTTGGTCAGGTATTCCGGATGGCTGGTCGCGTCGAACGGCAGCGCATTCTCCTGATCGGCGAGCGCCTCACCATCGAGCTTGGCCTGCGGAGCGGTCTCGTAGTTCGGAATCTGGAAGCCAGCGGTCTGATTGACATAGTGCCAGGCCCCGCCGTAGCGGAAGTACATACGGCCATTGGTCGAGTCAACACAGATATTGCCGTTGGTATCCGCTGCGAAGGTCGTATCGTTGCAGGCACCGGCGGTCACCTTGGTCACTACGCCATCCGCAGAAGCATCGAGTTGGCCAGTGTTTACCGTCACGTTGCCCGCTGAAGTCACCGTCAGGAAAGCATTGGCTGACTGGACGGTGAAGCCGGAGCCGATCATGTAGGAGCCAGTGGTGGTGTCGATGCCCGAGAAGAAATCCGTCGAAGCGCCATCGAAGGCGACGGAGGTATCGACCGATCCACCATTGCCGATCACCACCTGCGATTCGCTGGTGTTGGAACTGACCAGCGAAAAGTCTCCCGCACTCGTCGTCGACAAGGTATTGTAATTGCTGCCATCATACGAGAGACGCATGGCATTGGTGGTGCCATAGAGGGAGAGCATGGCAGCGGGAGTAGCGGTACCGATACCGAGACGATTGTTGGTATCATCCCAGAAGTAGTTGGCATTGTCTTGAGAGAGGAGTCCACCGGTGCCAAAGAACGGTACCGAACCCGAAGTGAAGGCCGAGAAAGTGATACTTCCAGAGCTCGTAATACCGGTCGCCCCGGTAATCGCCCCGGCCCCGGAAATATCCAGCGTAGCAGAATCAAGAAGTGTATCCCAACCACTGCCGATTTTGAGAGCCGTTTCGGTCCCGGCGCCAGCGGTGATCGCACTAATATTCAGCCCATTCAGACTTCCAACTCCCACCCCTGAGGCGACAATATTAAGACCATTCTGAGTTCCCCCAGTCGTGATAGAGCCCGTCGTCACGGTCATACCACTCGCTGTCACGGTACCAGTTGTCTGGGTGATATTCGGATTCGCAACATTCACGCCATGGAAATTCACCGTACCAGCAGCTGTATTTTGAGTAATCGCTCCGCCGATGACTCCATAGCCAATCTCAGTCTGTGTGCCGGTGGTAGAGTTGGTAAGCGTGCCGGTGGTATAGGTGACTCCCTTGATATTGGTCGTGGCAGCATTGGTCGTGTTCGAATAGTTTCCAGACGTGAGCGAGAGACCGAGATAGTTGTAGGTCGCGGCTGCGGTATTGGTCACTGCCGGAAGAGCGATGGTTTCACCGGTCACCGACTGGCCCGTGGAAGTGACATTGGTCGAGAGATCCAGCGCCAGTCCAGTCAGCGTGCCCGCCAGCGTCACCGATGAAGGTGCCGCAGCCCGGTAGAGGGTCCCTGAAGTCTGTGCGAAATCAATATCCAAGCGCGCATCCGGAGTCGTATCACCGATACCGATCGCTCCGTTCATAAAAATGGCTGAGTATTCCGTCCCCGCCCCGGTACCGGCATCTACGTACAGGCCATACGTCGTTCCGGCATTGGATTCAGTATTGATGTACTGACCGTAGACGGTATCGGCATTGGCAGAGCCGGCGACATTGGTATCTATATATGAACCATAGGCCGTCGAGGTCCCCGCGCCAGCAGTATCGGTTGAGAGAAGCGTGTACTGTCCATACGTATTAATGGTGCCGCCGGTGGCTCCGGTCCGAGTGACTGAGGTGTAGCCTCCGTAGGTGGTGTCGGTGCCGCTGGTGACAATACCGGTGTCGGAAAACGCATTACGGAGTGAGTATTCCGTACCCGCGGTCGTAGATGTCGAAGCGTGCGTCACATCGAAACGTGCTGCTGGGGTCATATTGACACCTATGAGACCTGTCGAGTTCACGGTCAAGAAGGCACTAGCTGCTTGTACTATGAAGCCGGAGCCGATCATGTAGGAGCCGGTAGTCGTATCGATACCCGAGAAGAAATCTGTCGAGGATCCGTCAAAGGCGACGGAAGTATCGATGGCGCTCCCATCACCGACCAGTATCTGAGCATCCGTGCCCGTGCCCGTGATTGACAACTCCCCCGTACTCGTCGTCGACAAGGTATTGTAGTTGCTGCCGTCATACGAGAGACGCATGGCATTGGTGGTGCCATAGAGGGAGAGCATGGCGGCGGGGCTCGTGGTACCGAGTCCGAGACGATTGTTGGTATCATCCCAGAAGTAATTGGCATTGTCTTGTGAGAGAATCCCCGATGCCCCAGCGAAGATGACTGACCCCAGGGTCGGAGCGAACCAGGTCGGAGCGCCAGCACCTCCAGATACCATCGCTTGACCAGCAGTACCGACAGCGGAGAAGGCATAGGCGGAACCATTGGAGTAGGCGACCGAACCGGCGGAGCCGATGGTGGTGGCATTGGTACCTCCCAGAGCGATACTGAGGGATGAACTCACGCTCCACGTACCGGATGAAATCGTCGGAATACCTGTCGAAGCACTTGTATTGATCCCCGTTCCCCCGTACTGGGCTCCGATGGCCGTACCATTCCAGGTACCCGAAGTGATGGTACCGGTAGCGGTGATGTCTGAGAGATTGCCAGTGGTGATGATGGTACCGGAAACATTCGGCAAGGTGAAGGTATTGTCAGCGGTGGGATCTGTGGGGGTGAGGAGGGTCTCAAAGGTATCAGCGGTCGCCCCTTCGAAGATGAGGCCGGTGGTACCGAAGACCGAGTTGCCGGTCGCGAGGACGGGGTTCGCCGCGAGGGTGGCGGAGTAATCGAGACCGAGGGTGATAGCGGTGCCTTCGGAACCGGCAGCTCCTCCCGTGAGACCGGTGAGGGCTGAAGTCGTGACCGTCGCCACATAGTTCCCCGTGGTATCCGTACCGAGAGCGACGGCATCAGCCTGAATGGTGGCCGCTCCGGTATTCGAGATATTCACATCCCCTGACATGGAGACGAAGACCGGGACACCGGATCCGTTGGCCACGAGGAATTGGGCGCTGGTACCGGCGGCGGTAGCCTGGATGGCTCCGGTGCCGTTGCCGTAGAGGACGCCATTACTCGTGAGGGTGGTAGCGCCGGTACCGCCGTTAGCCACGGCGATGGTGGTGCCGTTCCAGGTACCCGAGGTGATGGTGCCGGTCGCGGTGATATCGGTCAGGTTGCCGGTCGTAACGACGGTGCCGGACACGTTCGGGAAGGTCCAGGTACGGGCAGCCGTGAGATCGGCATTCGTGAGCGAACCATCGAAGCGGGCGGCTCCACCGGTCGCGGCCGTAATGAGGATACGGTCATCGGTCCCGGTAGCGGTATCGACGGTGAGACTGCGGATCGTGGCTCCTCCGGTGAAGCTGGAGGCGGTAGCGGTAGTAGCGCCTCTGCCGGTGACGCTCGCCAAGGTATCGGCTTCCGCGGTGAGGTAGGCCTGGTTTTTCACGAAGGCTGTGGTAGCGATACTCGTGTCATTGTCCCCCGTCGTCGGAGTCGGGGCGAGCGGATCACCGGTGAAAGTCGGGCCCGCGGAGTAGACGAGGAGGCCGGTGCCCGTTTCATCCGAAATGACCGCGGCGAGTTGGGCTGAGGTGGTAGCGGCGAAGACGCCCAAGGTGTTGGCAGTGAGGGCGACGGTGCCGGAGAGGTCCGGGAAGGTATATGTCTTGTCGGTTGATGAGAGATCGGCGATGTCGAAGATACCGAAGAGGGTCGGCGTACCTCCCCCTTCGAGGATTTTGAGTTCCGAAGACGTATTGTTGAGGACGAGATCAAAGGCCCCGGTCTGATTCCAGTCAGCGGTGAGCGCTCCGAGAGCGATGGTCGGGGTACCGCCTTCGGTACTTGAGGAGCCGGAGATACCCGAGCCTGCGGTGATAGTAGCCACATAGTTCCCCGTGGTATCCGTACCGAGAGCGACGGCATCAGCCTGAATGGTGGCCGCTCCGGTATTCGAGATATTCACATCCCCTGACATGGAGACGAAGACCGGGACACCGGATCCGTTGG
>JAGOBM010000001.1:0-764 GCA_017983435.1 Candidatus Moraniibacteriota bacterium | reverse complement strand
CGTAGAGGACGCCATTACTCGTGAGGGTGGTAGCGCCGGTACCGCCGTTAGCCACGGCGATGGTGGTGCCGTTCCAGGTACCCGAGGTGATGGTGCCGGTCGCGGTGATATCGGTCAGGTTGCCGG
Organism: Candidatus Moraniibacteriota bacterium; assembly: GCA_017983435.1. Classification (GTDB taxonomy): domain Bacteria; phylum Patescibacteriota; class Minisyncoccia; order Moranbacterales; family UBA1568; genus JAGOSP01. The sequence goes on along the minus strand of JAGOBM010000001.1, from coordinate 638 downwards.
TGGTGATGACCGTACCCGTGGCATTCGGGAGGGTATATGTTCTGGCAGCTGAGAGGTTGGCGATGGTGAGCTGTCCTCGTCCATCGGCATCGTAGAAATACAGGGAGGTGCCCTGCGTACCCGAGGCAGTGAAGGCATCCCCGGAAGCGACATCACCAATATACGTAATGTCTCCAGCGCCCACGCCTCCCACACTGGTACAGCCCCAGGTATCAGCGGTTTCGTTCCAGGCAAGGACATCATTGTTGGCACAGCCCTGGAGGAGAGCGAGGCCGGAGGCCAAGAGTTCGAGGCCGGAACCGGAAGCCGTGGTGCTCGAAAGAGCGTCCGTAGCCGCAGGTAGGAGCACACCCAGGCTCGCCCCTTCGGTGCCGGTGAGGACGAGACCGCCGCTCCCGGTGGCGGAAGAGACATAGTTCCCGGTGGTATCGGTGCCCAAGGCGACCGTATCATCGAGAATCATGGTGCCCGTGACACTCCCGGTATCTCCGGTCGTGATGACCGTACCGGAGACGTTCGGAAGGGTGAGGGTGCGGTCGGCGGTGGGATCTGTGAGGGTGAGGAGGGTCTCAAAGGTATCAGCGGTCGCCCCTTCGAAGATGAGGCCGGTGGTACCGAAGACCGAGTTGCCGGTCGCG
>JAGOBM010000009.1 GCA_017983435.1 Candidatus Moraniibacteriota bacterium | reverse complement strand
GGTCCTAGAATTTCACTTCTACCGGCTGCTTGGCTGCCGCTTCGCTCTCATCGAGCTCGAAGAACTCGCGCTTCGCGAAGGCAAACATACCAGCGATGATATTGGACGGGAAGGTCTCGATCTTCGTGTTGAGATCGCGGACATTGCCATTGTAGAAGCGGCGCGATGCCTGGATCTTATTCTCCGTATCCGACAGCTCCTGTTGCAGCTCGAGGAAATTCTGATTCGCCTTGAGATCCGGATACGCCTCCGCGATCGCGAACACCGATTTGAGCGCCCCGGTCAGCATGTTCTCCGCCTGTCCCTTGTCGGCCACACCGCTCGCCGACATCGCCTTGGCCCGAGCCTCGGTCACTTTTTCAAAAGCGGTCTGCTCATGCGTCGCGTATCCCTTCACCGTGTTTACGAGATTCGGGATGAGATCGTAGCGGCGCTTCATCTGCACATCGATATCGCTCCACGCTTCTTCGGTCCGATTCTTGAGCGTCACCAGGCCGTTGTAGGCCAAGACGACATAGATGACGACCACTGCTACGACTATCAGTATGATTCCGAGTGTTCCCATAGAATTGAGTGTTAATGATTCGTTGAAACCGTGCTTCAAGGGTAGCATATCTCCGCCCGATGACAAGGCGGCCGGAGACGATTTCATATGCTATACTCGAAGCAGCAATTCATTAAAAGATACTTATGGAATTTCTCCAGCCGTACCTCGTCTTCCTCCTCCCGATCATCGTCGGCCTGCTCGCCCAGATCACCAAATTCGTCCTCTTCACCATGAAGCACGGATGGCAGCCGGGCTATCTTTTCACGCACGGGCATATGCCGAGCGCCCACACCGCGCTGGCGGTCTCGCTCCTGGTCTCGGTCGGCCATTTCGACGGTCTGCATTCTCCGACCTTCGCGGTCTCCATCGTCCTCGCCTTCATCATCGTCGACGACGCGCTCCGCATCCGCATGATACTCGGGGATCAGGGACGCTATCTCAATATGCTCGTCGATCAGCTGCGCCACGAGATCGATCCATCCAAATTCCCCCATCTCAAGGAGCGTGTCGGCCATCGCACGAGCGAGGTTATCGCTGGCGCCCTGTTCGGCTTCTTCTGTACCGCGATACTTATCGCTCTGCTCGCGGCCTAATAACAGGTATTTACCCCGAGCCACTGAAACGAGCTGAAAGGCTCGTTTTGCTTGTTAATAAGCCATATGCTCGCCATTGCTATTGACTTTTAGTAGCTTTTATGCTATTAATATCTTTAGCTTTTTAACAAGAGAAGGAGTAGTCCATGACCACCGAGCGTGACGAAATAATACCCCTGCTGCAACCTGGCCATACGCCAACCCCGCCCAAACCAGCTCCGATGATCGAGAAGATCCGGATCATCCATCTCGCTGGTACCACAGGCGAGCACCATCGCAGTATCAGTCAGATTTTTGTCTACTGCGAAGCGACCCCTGAGGGAAAACCCGTCAAGATCACCCCGCGGTATCTCGAATCGCTCATGCGCTTCGGCAAGCTCCCCTACATGGATGTCGGCCTGCATTCGAAGCAAAATGATGAACTCGATGAGCTCGCAACCAGACTCTACCGTGCTGCTGCAGAGAAATTCAGCAAGACCGAAGCGCTCATACTCGTACAAGGCATCACGACTGGTATCGCCAGCATCGCTCTCTTCCCGGACGTCGTTCTCGACCGTTCCGAAGAAATAGCCGCTGCTGTCTAAGACCATCCCGACCCAGACAGCCTCTGCTCTCTGGGTCATTTTTTTCGGCCACTTGCCGAAGGACGACCTGAAGCGCATACTAGGGGCATCGTTCTTGAGAGGAGCACAGAGAAAGGAGGTCTGCCATGATCCGCATGTTCTACTGCCACGGATACAGGCATCTAGGCAAAGACGAGCGCGATTTTTTTCTTGCTGTACGCATACGGGACGAGAGACTGAAGCATCGTGATCTCACGCTGCAGGACATCTATCGTTACGCTGGCGAACGCCACCCGTCGATCCGGATTATCCGGTTCCAAGAAGACCCAGCACTCTCGATGCTGGCGCAAAAAATATATTCCGAACTCCTCGGACACCAGGACGACACCATCGCCATGGAGCTCATAGAGCGCCTCCTCGATGGAGCCGTCGCCATCGCGGTCGGTCAAGCGGATATCCATTCACTTACTGATTGCGTGACCTGATGCACACCGGCCCCATTCCAGAACACTGGAACAGGGCCGTTTCTTTTTATATACGTCTTTTCTACCGCATCTTTCCGAGCTCTTCCAGAATGACCGTTCGTTCGCTCCACGGCAGCCGCTCGTCGCCCTGTGCCATCGTCTCCTCGGCACCCTTGCCGGTAATGACGACGATATCCCCCGGCCCAGCAAGCGAGAGCGCCCGGGCGATTGCCGCCCGACGATCGAAGATACGGAACCAATCCTTCTCTTTTTCTTTGCCGACGATACCCTGCTCGATCTCATCGATGATGCGCTCCGGATCCTCATGGTATGGATCTTCATTCGTCAGGATGACGATATCGGCCTGCGCCGAGACGATAGCTCCCATGATCGGCCGCTTGCCCCGATCACGCTCCCCGCAGGCGCCGAGGATCGCGATGATCTTCTGGCCCTCTAGCCGCATGCGGGCGATCAACGCGTACAATTTTTCGAGAGAGTCCGGCGTCACCGCATAATCGATGATAATGGACAGTCCCCGCGTGT
>JAGOBM010000006.1:85788-87496 GCA_017983435.1 Candidatus Moraniibacteriota bacterium | reverse complement strand
AACATGGTCCGTCTCCCGGGCCGCACCCGCCGTTTCGGTCGGTTTGTCGGAACCAAGTCCGGTGTGAAAAAGGCGATTGTCCAAATTAAGGAAGGTGAGAGCATCACGCTCTTCCAGGCAGGAATGTAACGCTATGGCGATCAAGATCTACAAACGCAATCATGCCGGTCGGCGCAACATGAGTATCGTGAAGCCCGAAGGCGTAACCGAGAAGCGGCCAGAAAAGTCGCTCGTGGTTTCCAAGAAGAATTTTGCTGGTCGTTCCAATGGAAAGATTTCCGTCCGCCATCAAGGTGGTGGACACAAGCGGCTCTATCGCTTGGTGGATTTCCGTCAGGACAAGTGGGGGGTACCAGGGAAGATCGCCGCGCTCGAGAAGGATCCGAACCGTTCGGCGCTTATCGCGCTTGTGCACTATCGGGATGGCGAGAAGCGCTATATCCTCGCGACGCATGGTATGCGGACCGGACAGGAAGTGGTTTCCGGCGAAGAGACTCCAGTAGTGGAGGGGAATCGCATGAAGCTCAATCATATCCCGACGGGTACGACTATCTGCAATATCGAACTGCAGATTGGCAAGGGAGGACAGATCGTCCGGAGCGCCGGATCACAGGCGACGCTGATGGCCCTCGATGGCCCGCTCGCGACCGTGAAGCTCGCTTCCGGTGAGATCCGTCTCGTGTCCAAGGAGTGTTTTGCCACGATCGGCCAGGTCTCGAATTTCGAGCACAGCGCCGAACGTATCGGTAAGGCCGGACGCAATCGTTGGAGGAATATCCGACCGACGGTCCGCGGATCGGCGATGAACCCGGTGGATCACCCGCACGGTGGAGGCGAAGGACGCCAGCCGCTCGGTATGCATCCGAAGACTCCGTGGGGCAAGCCGGCACTCGGCAAGAAGACTCGCAAGCGCAAGAAGGCAAGCAGCAAGTACATCGTCAAGCGCCGGATGAAGAAATAATTTCAAGAAAAGAGCAGGAACTAATTTGGTGTAGAGCATTATGTCACGAAGCTTAAAGAAAGGACCATACGTAGACCCGAGAGTCTTGAAAAAGCTCGAAGGAAAGAAAGTGGGTGATCGGACCGTCATCAAGACGTGGTCGCGCCCGTGCGTGATCGCTCCGGAGATGGTCGGGTTTACCTTCGGCGTGCATAACGGCAAAGATTTCATTTCGGTGTTCGTGACAGAAGAGATGGTTGGTCATCGGCTCGGTGAGTTCTCTCCGACCCGCACTTTCCGCCGGCATGGTGGTAAGATGCAGAAGGAGATCGAACAGGCTGCGAAACAGCGTGAGCTGGATTCCGCCAAAGCCGCCAAAGCCACCGCTCCTGTCGCCAAGAAGAAATAACGACGTATGAAGGTACACGCATCACTCAAAAATCTCCGCATCTCTCCCCGCAAGGTACGACTCGTCGCGCACGTGATTATCGGTCTTTCGGCGAACTCAGCTGTCATCGAGCTTTCCAAGCAGGTGAAGCGGGCTTCGGATCCGATGCTTGATCTCCTCAAGAGCGCTATCGCCAACGCGAAGAATAATTTCGGCCTCGATGAAGAGAATCTCTATGTCGCGTCGGTATTTGTCGGCGACGGGCTCAAGATCAAGCGGTTTACGCCGAAGGCGTTTGGCCGGGCGACCCCGATTATCCGCCGATCATCGAATGTGAAGATCGTCCTCGAAGAGCGCGAAGAGGGGAAGAACCGTCGGAC
>JAGOBM010000006.1:0-85688 GCA_017983435.1 Candidatus Moraniibacteriota bacterium | reverse complement strand
ACGACCTACGGAGTCATCGGCATCAAAGTCTGGATTTACAAGGGAGAGAAATTTGAAGATCAATCAGCGGAATAGATACGTCTATGTTGACACAGCCTCGAAAAGTGAAACATCGGAAGGTCCAGCGCGGCGGATGGTCGGGTAGTCCGGCGACCCGCGGCGACAAGGTGAGCTTCGGAAGCTACGGACTCAAATCCCTCGAAGAGGGTCTGATTTCAGCCCGTCAGATCGAGGCCGCTCGCCGAGCGATGACCCGTTCGATCCAGCGTGGCGGAAAAGTCTGGATCCGCATCTTCCCTGACAAGCCGATTACGAAGAAGGGAGAACAGACTCCGATGGGTAAAGGAAAAGGAAGCGTCGATCATTTTGCAGCTAAGGTACGTGCCGGACGCATGCTCTTCGAGCTCGACGGTATCCCAAAGGTAGCCGCCGAAGAAGCGATGCGTCTCGCGGCGCACAAGCTCTCCGTCAAGACGAAGTTCGTCGAGCGGCACTCGTCGTCACTCTAAATGAAGCATGAAGTTATGAAAACGAAGGAACTACGAGAAAAGAGCAGGGGAGAACAGGAGAAGCTTCTGGCGGAGCTCGAGGTGAAGACGCGCGAATTGCGCTTCAAGATCGCGACCCGTGAGGAGACGAAGCATCATACGCTCCGGACAGCAAAGAAGGATATCGCCCGGCTGAAGACCCTGATTTCTGAAGAAGATCGCAAGCTTGACTAAGTATCGGAAAATTGTTAGAATTGCATTTATCGTTTTATATGGAAAACAAGACCGTACAAGTGAAGAAAGCGCCGAAGTTCCAGGGTATCGTGGTGAGTGATCGCATGGACAAAACCGTCGTCGTGGCGGTCGAGACACTCAAAGCGCACCCGAAGTACAAGAAGCAGTATGTGTCGACCAAGCGCTACAAAGTGCATGATTCGGAGAACTCCTACAAGGTCGGTGACAAGGTCATCTTCCAGGGATGTCGGCCGATCAGCCGGGATAAGCGTTTCATCGTCGTCGCTGACTAATTTCGACAAGAGCCAACCTGAGTTATGATTCAAGCGGAAAGCAGATTGAAAGTTGCGGATAACAGCGGTGCCAAGATCATCGAGTGCTTCAAGGTGCTCGGAGGGACACGGCGTCGGTATGCCGGCATCGGCGATATCGTCGTCGCTTCGGTGAAGTCGGCTGAGCCGCGCGGTGCGGTGAAGAAGGGCGACAAGGTGAAAGCCGTCATCGTCCGTCAGGTCAAGGCTTATCGTCGCAAGGACAATTCCTATATCCGCTTCGATGAGAACGCTGCTGTCATCCTCGATGGTTCGGGCCAGGAGCCGAAGGGCACCCGTATCTTCGGACCGGTGGCTCGCGAGCTCCGCGAAAAGGGATTCGCGAAGATCGTCTCGCTGGCTCCGGAGGTGCTCTAAGAATATCGATACTATCCATTTGTGAAGAGAAGTTATGAAGATTAAGAAAGGTGACCAGGTAGAAATCATCGCCGGCAAAGACTGCGGCAAGCGCGGGAAGGTGATCCAGGTGCTCGCTACTGAGAGCCGGGTGGTGGTTGAAGGCGCGAATCTCGTCAAGCGGCATCGGAAGCCGCGCAAGGAAGGCGAGAAGGGCGAGCGTATCGAACGCCCGGCACCGCTCCATGTTTCAAACGTGATGCTCGTCTGCCCGGAGACCGGCAAGCCGACCCGTATCGGGTATCGGATCGAGGGCGGGGAGAAAGTCCGCATCAGCAAGAAGTCAGGCAAAGTATTGTAATCAGAGAGCGACGAAAGAGTGTCTATGAATCACGCCATGTCTACAAAAGAAGTCTACGCGAAGAAAGCGGTCCCAGGGATGCGCGAGGCGTTCGGTCTCAAGAATCCGATGGAAGTTCCGCGTATCGAAAAAGTCGTGATCAACACGGGTATCGGCAAGATTCTCAAGGATTCGAAGCATGTCGAAGAGATTGTTTCGTCGCTCCAGATGATTACCGGACAGAAAGTTGTTCTGACTAAGGCCCGCAAGGCTATCGCCGGATTCAAGATCCGCGAAGGTCTCGAGGTCGGTGTCTCGGTGACACTGCACGGGAAGCGCATGTGGGATTTCCTGGATCGTCTGCTCAATACCTCTCTCCCGCGCGTCCGTGATTTCCAGGGATTGCACGAGACGGTCATCGATCAGTACGGCAATGCCAACATCGGCGTGAAGGATCATTCGGTATTTCCAGAAATCATCCCGGAAAAAGTGCAGCATGTCTTCAGCTTCCAGGTCAATGTCGTAACGACGGCTCGGAATCACGCGGAAGGTGTCGCTCTGTTCCGGTTTCTCGGACTGCCGATCGCGCAGAATGAAGAAGCAAAAAAGAATTCCTAATGATCCATTGAGAAATACATTTACGTTATGGCTAAGACATCGACTTACGTCCGCTCACTCAAGACTCCGAAATTCTCTACCCGTATTGTCCGGCGTTGCTGGCGCTGCGGCCGCAAGCACGGATATCTGCGTACGTACGATATCTGCCGCATCTGTTTCCGGGAGTTGGCGAGCACGGGCCAGATTCCGGGCGTGAAGAAGGCATCGTGGTAGTCTTCGTCGTAACCTAAAGCTAGACAAGAATTATGTTAGATCCAATCGCAGACATGCTGACCAGAATCAGAAACGCGCAAGCCGCGGGACATGCTTCTGTTTCCTTCCGCTATTCTTCCGTCAAGGAGACCATCGCCCGGATTCTCTCGCGCGAGGGGTATGTGGGGCGTGTCGAGCAGATCGATACGGATGGCAAGATCACGCTTTCGGTAGGTCTGCGCTATGAACAGGTCTCTCTGACCAAGAAGAAGCCGGCTATCACCGAGATCGACCGCGTGAGCAAGCAGGGATGCCGTATCTATGTGAAGCGTCACGATATCGAAAAAGTGAAGAACGGCTATGGTATCGCGATTGTCTCGACTTCCCAGGGTATCATGACCGGCAAGGAAGCCTATCGGAAGGGTCTGGGCGGCGAATATATTTGTAAGGTCTGGTAAAAGGACTCTAACGCTTCAAGGGATTATGAGTAGAATAGGAAAAAAACCAGTAGTGATTCCGGCCGGTGTCGAAGCGACGCTCTCTGGAAACATGATTACCGTGAAGGGTCCGAAGGGGACGCTCTTGTTCGCTCATCATCATGATGTCGCGGTCAAGAAGGCTGAGTCCGAGATGACCGTCGAAGTGGTAGGAACCTCGAAGAAAGCCGCCGGCATCTGGGGGACGACCGTGATTCTCCTCTCAAATATGGTCGAGGGCGTGACGAAGGGTTTCGAAAAGAAGCTCGAACTCAACGGCGTCGGCTATCGTATGGCGGTACAGGGGAATAAGCTGAATATGGCGCTCGGATTCTCGCACCCGGTGAATGTCGATATTCCGGAAGGTCTGGAAGCGAAAGTCGAAGGCAATGTGCTCACGGTGAGCGGCATCGACAAGCAGAAAGTCGGTCAATTCGCGGCTATCGTCCGCAAGCTGAAGCCAGTCGAACCATACAAGGGCAAGGGATTCCGCTATGTCGGCGAAATCGTCCGCCGTAAGGAAGGAAAGAAGGCCACTGCCTAATTGCAAATACCTATGATCAAGAGATTGCGTGAAAAGAATCATCAGAAGGAAGCTCGTGCGCGTCGCACGCGGGCGAAGATTTCCGGTACGGCCGAGTGCCCTCGCCTGTCTGTTTTCCGAAGCCTCCGGAGTATTTCCGTTCAGGCCATTGATGACGTGACCGGTACGACGCTGGCGGCTGCGGATCTCCGTGAGCTCGGCAAGAAGGTGAAGAACACCGTCGAGGGGGCTAAGCAGGTCGGCTTGGCAGTCGCTGAGAAGTGCGTCAAGGCCGGCATCAAGACCGTCGTGTTTGATCGCGGATCCTCCATGTATCATGGCAAGGTGAAGGCGCTCGCGGACGGTGCCCGTGAAGGCGGTCTGGTATTCTAGTATTATTCGTTTGATGTAGAGTGATCGTATTATGGCAAAGCAAGACGGAAGAAAAGGCAAAGGCGGTATGCGGCGTGAGCGTCCGGAGTTTGAGCAGAAAATGCTCGACCTGCGGCGTGTAACCCGTGTCGTGAAAGGCGGTCGCCGTTTCCGTTTCCGTGCGACGCTGATCATCGGAAATCGCAAGGGGAAAGTCGGTGTTGGTGTCTCCAAGGGATCCGATGTGTCCGATGCGATCCAGAAGGCTTACAATGATGCCAAGAAGAACATGATCACTGTGACGCTTGATCCGGAGACTATGACGATTCCGCACGCGGTGAATGCCAAGCTCGGCAGTGCCAAGGTGCTTCTCAAGCCGGGATTCAAGGGACAGGGAGTCATCGCTGGTGGTGCGGTGCGCGCCGTCGTCGACCTGCTCGGTGTCAAGGATATCGTATCCAAGTCGCTTGGTGCTTCGAATCCGCTCAATGTCGCCCGCGCGACGGTCAAGGCCCTCGAAGGTCTCAAGGCCCCGAAGGTGAAGACAGCGGTGGCAGCGGCTGAGACGACTCCGGTCGTGGCAGCGGTTCCGGTAGCCAAGTAAGCGGATTTTTTAGATAACGAACAGGGAGCTATGCAAATTCACGAACTCACACTCGCGCCTCGCAAGCAGACGAAGCGTATCGGTCGCGGCGGCAAGCGCGGTACGACGTCCGGTCGCGGTACGAAGGGCCAGGGAGCTCACGGAAAGAAGAAGGATCCGCTCTTCGAAGGAGGACGGTCTACTTTGATCGAGCGTACCAAGAAGAATCGCGGTTTCAAGTCTCCTCACGAGAAGAAAGTGACGCTGACGCTCAAGCAGCTCGATGCCCGCTACGCTGATGGCGAGACGGTCACGATCGAGACGCTCTTGGCCAAGCGTATGATCACTCCGCGTGGCGCGAAGGGTGGCGTAAAGGTTGTGGCGACCGGCAAACTTTCCAAGAAGCTTTCGCTCGGGGAAGGTATTCTCGCATCAGAAACCGCCAAGGGTTTCTTCAAATAAAATTTTTTCGGACATATCCCTCTCGTGAAGCCATTCTGATCGGCCTTCCGGGGATGATCCAAGTGTCAGGCCTCCATGATCGACGCGATTGCCAGCATCTTCAAGGTCAAGGAACTGCGGAATAAGGTTCTCTTTATTCTCGCTCTGCTTGTCGTTTATCGTCTGGCAGCCAATATCCCGGTTCCGGGAGTCGATGTCATTGAGCTCAAGCGTTTTTTCGAGGAAAACGCTTTGATTGGTCTCCTGAATATATTTTCAGGCGGCGGCCTTTCGAATATTTCCGTCATGCTGCTTGGTGTCGGACCGTATATCACGGCTTCGATCATCATGCAGCTCATGACGACTATCGCCCCTCGTCTCGAACGTCTTTACAAAGAGGAGGGAGAAGCGGGTCGTCAGAAATTCAATATGTGGACACGCTGGTTCACAGTGCCGCTCGCGGCTGTCCAGTCGTATGCCATGTTGTCTCTGCTCCGCTCCCAGAATATCCTCGGGGATCTTTCACCATTCATGATCGCCGTCATCATCATCACGTCGATCGCCGGTACAGTCTTCCTGATGTGGCTCGGCGAGCTCATCACGGAGAAGGGGCTCGGCAATGGCGTATCGATGATCATCTTTGCCGGTATCGTCGCCGGTCTGCCATCCGGATTCTCGCGTTTCATCGCGACCTGGGATCCATCGCAGGTATTCATCTATCTGTCATTTCTGGGTCTAGCCGTCGTGACGATCGCCGGTGTCATCTTCATCAATGAAGGTCAGCGGGCTATCCCTGTCTCCTATGCCAAGCGCATGCGGGGCGCCCAGGTCTATGGCGGCGCAGCGACGCATCTCCCGCTCCGGGTCAATCAGGCCGGTGTCATCCCGATCATCTTCGCGGTATCGCTCATCCTGATCCCGACCATGGCGGCGAATTTCCTCATGCAGGCCGGCACCAACGAAACGGTACATAGTATCGCCCGCAGCGCCAGTACCTGGTTGCAGAACCAGTGGGTTTATGGCAGCCTCTACTTCCTGCTCGTCGTTATCTTCACGTATTTCTATACGGCGGTCGTTTTTGATCCAGCCAAAGTATCGGACAATCTCCAGAAGCAGGGCGGTTATATCCCAGGCATCCGTCCGGGCAACAGCACGGCCGAGTATCTCTATCACATCGTGAACCGTATCACGCTGGCCGGTGCCGTGTTCCTCGGGCTCGTGGCGGTCCTGCCGATCATCGCGCAGGGATTGACCGGCATCCAGGCGATGCAGGTCGGAGGCGTGAGCGTGCTCATCGTCGTTTCGGTCGTCCTTGAGCTCATCAAGCATCTCCAGAGCCAGATGACGATGCGGAATTATGATGGCTTCTAGGTCGCTGACGTGACAATCACCCAGAATCAAAATCCACAAAAACAATGTCGAATACAAAAAACTATATCCTGCTCGGTCCTCCCGGGAGCGGCAAGAGCACACAGGCAGAATTGCTCAGGGCATCGATCCATTTGGCGCATGTCGACGTCGGATCCGAATTGCGGGCTGAAGCCGAACGTGATACGCCTTTCGGCCGCCAGATCAATCTGATCATCAATCAGAAAAAAGAGCTCGTCCCGGATGCTATCGTCTATTCCGTGCTGATCGAGGCGCTCAAGACGATTCCGGCAGAACAGGGTATTCTGCTCGATGGGGCGCCGCGCCGCTCGACCCAGGTGGATGAAATCATCTCGGTGCTTCGTTCGTTCGACCGGGAGATGACGCAGGTGATTTTTCTCGAGCTTTCGGAGGCAGAGTCGGTACGGCGTATTTCGAGGAGAGTGCTCTGTTTCGGTTGTCACCGCCCTTTCATTCTCGGACAGGATGTCGAGACTATCGATGAGCGCTGCCATTTCTGCGGCGGACGCATCGGCCAGCGCAAGGATGATACGCCGGAAGGCGTGCGCAAGCGCTTCCAGGTCTTCCATGCCGATACGCTGCCGGTCGTCGAGCATTTCAATGCGCAGGGCCAGGTGGTCCGGGTCAATGCGAATCAGGAACCGCAGGTGATCTTCAAGGAAATCATGTCGAAGCTGTAAGTCGTTGAGCCGTGTTTTTTAGAGGAAGTTTTTCGGGATGCGAAGTTTCCGGAGACCAGGACTCTCTTCAAGGAGGCCTTTTCATCCGGAGCGGGCACGGTTTTGAGCGAAGCTCAAAGAGCGCAGGATGAAAATGAGAGAGCGGAGACGCTGGCGGAGCGAATGTACTCCGGAGGGGAGTCCTGGTTTTCGGAAACGGGAAATGTAAATGTGATTCTGTCTTATGTCTTTCTATCAGAAAAAATCAGCCGATGAGCTCGAGCGCCTCCGTGAATCCGGGAAGCGCCTGTCTGCCGTGCTCGCCACGGTGGCGGCTGCGGTGGCACCGGGCGTATCGACCGAGGATCTCGATCGGATCGCGGAGCGGGAAATCCGCGCTTGCGGAGGGATCCCGATCTTCAAGGGCTATGGCGCCGAATGGGGAAAACCGTTTCCCGCTTCGCTCTGCACCTCGATCAATGAGGAGGTCGTGCATGGTATCCCGAATCCGAAGCGTATTATCCGGGAGGGTGATCTCGTGAAGCTCGATATCGGCCTACGCTTCGAAGGGATGGTGAGTGATATGGCCCGGACGATCGCGGTCGGACTAGTGACTCCGGAGGCGCAGCGCCTTCTGGATGTTACCCGAGAGAGTCTCGATCGGGGTATTGCCGCCATCAAAGCTGGGGGGCATATGTCGGATTATGCGCTCGCGGTGCAGTCGTATGCCGAGGCCAACGGCTGCTCAGTCGTGCGCGACCTCGTGGGTCACGGTGTCGGTCATGATCTGCATGAGGACCCGCAGGTGCCGAATTATTTCCATGCCGGTATCCGGGATTTTGCCTTCGTCGAAGGGATGACATTTGCGCTTGAGCCGATGATCAATGCCGGAGCCTTCCAGGTGCGGGTGGCGGATGACGGATGGACGTTTGTGACCAAGGATAAGAGTCTCTCGGCGCATTTCGAGGATACGATCGTCGTAACGAAGGACGGGGCAGATATCCTGACCCGGGGAAGTATCTAAGAAAAAAACACAAAACACAGTGAACAAAAAACCAAACAAAACACAAAGCTCAAGATTCAAATACCAAACAAGCCATTGGTTTTGAGAATTGTGTTTTTGATACTGTGTTTTGTTTGGTTTTTGTGGTTTGAAGATTGTGTTTTTCAATAGTATGGATGATAAATCTTTTCTCGGTATCGATTGGGGATCAGTCGATGTCGGTATCGCACTGGCTGATCCGGAGACACGGATCGCTTTGACGTGCACGACGCTCCGGAACGATGAGCAATTGCTCGAGCGGATCGCGGAAATCATCGAGCGGGAGGATGTCGGCACGATTGTCATCGGTATCCCGTCGCATGTGAATCGGGTGGTGGTGGAATATGAGGGGGAAAAGCTCGGAAAACTTCTCACACAATTCCTTCCGGAGATGTGCATTGCCTATCAGGATGAGATGTTTACGACCAAAATGGCTCAGCACAATCTCATCGAACGCGGCATGAAGAACGTCTCGAAGCACGATGACGAGGAAGCGGCGCGTATCATCCTCCAGGAATGGTTGGATAGGCAGGGTAGGGAATAGAGCGCTAGAGACTTAGTTGATAGAGAATATGGTAAAAGGTGGCTCCGGACACGGGGTCGTTTTGATTTTTTGTGATATACTATGGGACAAGAGGGCCTAATGTCTTAAATGTGGAGCAATTCATATGGAGCAGCCGTATCTGAGCGTGATTATTCCGTCGTATAAGGAGGGGGAGCGGATTGGTCGGAATCTGTTGGAAATCGACAAGTTTCTGAAGGGGAAGTCGTTTACCTACGAATTGATCGTCGTCGTCGATGGATCGCCGGACAATACGGCCGAAGTGGCTCGCAATTACAGTCTACAGGTCTCCAATCTCCGGGTGATCGACAATGCTGAGAATCACGGCAAGGGCTACGTGGTACGCCAGGGCTTGCTCGAGGCGAAGGGGAAGTACCGGCTCTTCCTCGATGCGGATGGATCGACATCGATTACGCATCTGGATACGTTTCTGCCGCAGTTCGAAGAGGGGTACGACGTCGTGATGGGCTCCCGTGATATCGAAGGATCATTCATCCAGGTGCATCAGCAGAAATGGCGTGAAGTATTCGGCGATGCCGGCAATTGGGCAATCCGTATCGTTCTTGGTCTTTGGAGCTATCCGGATACGCAGTGCGGTTTCAAAATGATTTCCGGTGAAGCGGCCGATGCGGTCGCCAAGCGCATGGTCATCGACCGGTTCGGTTTCGATTATGAGCTGATCATTCTGGCGATCAAGCTCGGATACCGGGTGAAGCAGATGCCGGTTCGCTGGATGAACGAGGAAGGATCGACTGTGAAGCTGTTTGGTCCGAACGGCTATGTACAGGTGTTCGTCGATCTGTTCAAGACCAAATGGCGTCTGATGACGGGGGCATACCGTATCAAGGAGCATTTCAAAGAAAAAGCGGCTGTTGCCGCCTAAGGAGATCCGATTTGAAGCGGATGGGGGATAAAACAAACATCATGGAGGTACACATAGAAAACAAGAAGGGAGTCTCGTATGAGTCCGAGTTGCGGCAGGACATCGTCACCGGTGACTGGGTAGTGATTGCGACGGGTCGGGCCAAGCGCCCGGATGATTTTGTTGCGGCTGATCGGGCCAAGGATGCGAATCCTCAAGACCCATTTCTCAATCCCGAAGAGAGCGGCCAAGAGAAAGACCTGCTGATCTATCGCCAGCCGGACGGAGAATGGAGTCTCCGCGTGTTTCCAAACAAATACCCGGCTTTTTCAGCTGGCAAGCCGATCCGGCAATTGTCAGAAGGACCGTATTTTGCGATGAGCGGGGTCGGCTACCATGAACTGTTCGTGACTCGTGACGCCGAGCGTCAGATCGCGCTTCTGGAAGCGTGGCAGGTAGCCGAGCTGATCGATGCGTATCAGGATCGCTATCTGGCGCTTATGCATGAGAAAAGCGTCAACTATATCCAGATATTTCAGAATCATGGCAAGGAGGCGGGCGCGAGCATCGCTCATCCGCATTCGCAGCTCATGGCAATCCCGGTCGTTTCTCCGTATCTGGCTCTCGAACTGGAAGGCGCCGAGCGTTATTTCCGCAGCACGCGCACCAAGGTTTATTCGACCATCGTCGAATACGAGTGCGAAGCAGGGAAGCGCGTGATTTTTGAGAATGAGCATTTCGTGGCTTTCTGCCCGTTCGCTTCGCGGGCCGCTTTTGAAATCTGGATTGTCGGCAAGCGCCCGTCGCCGTATTTCGAGCATATCACCGATGAGGAGAAATTCACGCTGGCTCAGGCTCTGAAACAATCGCTCTACTCGATCTATAAGGGACTCAATGATCCGGCCTACAATTTCTATATCCATACCGCGCCGTGCGATGGCCGGGATTACGAGCACTATCAGTGGCATATCGAGATCATTCCGCATACGTCGACTTGGGCAGGATTCGAACTTTCGACGGGTATCGAAGTCTCGACGATACAGCCGGAAGAAGCGGCAAAATATCTGCGAGCGCAACTGTAACGAGTGTACGGATTCTCTTGTAATAGGGATCAGGCTGCAAAAGCAGCTTTTTTCTTCGCTGCTGGCTCCCTGGGTGTTTTTGATTTAGAATAGGAGTATATGAGGAAACGCTATTTTATTGCCAACCTAAAAATGAATCTCCTGTCACGCGAAGAAGCGGAGCAGTATCTTTCGGTGCTGCGCCGCGAAGCCATGGGGAAGCATTTCGGTGATACGCTTGGTATCGTGTGTGCTCCGCTTTTGTATTCCCGGGATTTCGATCATCTGCCGGAGCATTTCGCGAAGGGCGCGCAGAATGTGTTCTGGGAGAAAGAAGGGGCTTTTACCGGGGAGATTTCTCCAGTCATGCTCAAAAATGACGGTTTCGAATACGTCCTGATTGGACATAGCGAGCGGCGTTTCTATGGGGGGGAGACGGACGCGATCGTCGGAGAGAAAGTGCGGGCCGCGCTCAGGCATCATCTGATTCCGATTGCGTGCATCGGCGAGACGCTCGAGGAGCGCGAATCCGGCATGGTGCATCAGGTGTTGTCCCGGCAGCTCGATGCGATTTTTGGCGATCTGTCCAAGATGCAGGCCGAGAAGATTATACTCGCGTATGAGCCGCGCTGGGCGATCGGTACGGACCGGCTGCCTTCGACGCAGGAGATCTATCAGGTCCGGGTCATGCTGCGGAAGTGGCTCCTGGATCGTCTCGGTGAGGCGACCGAAGAGCGCATCGCGGTGGTGTACGGCGGGTCGGTCAAAGCCGGTTTCCTTGGGGCGGTGTCCTGGGAGGCGGAGATGGACGGCGTGCTCGTCGGTCGGGAAAGCCTCTTCCCTTTTGAAGTCGTGAAGATGATGCTCTTGCTCGAGGAAGCTCGCGGACAGGATAATTCAACCACTGAGACGGAATAACTTATGATCTACGGTACGAAGGAAATCCTCGAGCGGGCGAAAGCCGAGGGGTATGCGGTCGGTGCTTTCAATACGGTGAATGTCGAAACGACGCGGGCGATCATCGAAGCAGCTATCGAGGAGCGATCCCCGGTGGTCGTGCAGATGACCGAGAAGACTTTGGATTATGCCGGTGGTCGGGCGATTTTCAATTACGTGAAGAATACGGCCGAGTTCTACGCGGCTGATATCCCTATCGCTATCCATCTGGATCACGGGAAGAGTTTCGAAGTGGTCGAGCGATCGATCGAGATCGGCTTTCCTTCGGTGATGTATGATGGCTCCCGGAAGGAGTATCCAGACAATCTTTCGATGACGAAGAAAATAGTCGAGCATGCGCATGCACGCGGCGTCTCCGTGCAGGGCGAGCTCGGCAGCGTGCCATATCTCGGCGAAGTCTCCATGGAAGACGTCGCGTGGGATGAATATATGACTGATCCGGAGCAGGCGGAAGAGTTTGTCCGCGAGACCGGTATCGATACGCTGGCCGTCGCTATCGGCAACGCGCATGGGTTTTTCCGAGAGCGGAGCGAGCCGGACTATGAGCGTCTCTCGGCGGTCGCGTCGCGCGTGACAGTGCCGCTCGTGCTGCATGGCGCGTCGGATTGGCACAACGGCCGGGTGGCTGAGGTGATCAAGCGGGGCATTTCCTGTTTCAATGTCGATACGGCCATCAGACTGGCATTCCTCGGGGAGCTTCGGAAGATGCTGGATTCCGGAGACGAGACTGATTTACGAAAGATCCTGGGCGCAGCGAAAGAAGAGACCAAGGATACGGTTCGACAGAAGATGAAAATGTTTGGGAGCGCAGGGAAAGCCTGGTAGTCGGAAAAAAAATAAACAGAATACCAATAACAAAAATATATGGCAAAGATGCGTATCGCGATCAATGGGTTCGGGAGAATCGGCCGGGCTGCTTTCAAGATCGCGCTCGAGAGACCAGAAATGGAAGTGGTGGCGATCAATGACCTGGCTGATGCCAAGGCGCTCGCGCATCTTTTGCAGCATGATACGGCCTATGGACGGTATCGGCACACCGCGACCGCTGAGGAGGGAGGGATTCGCGTGAACGGTACGCTCTACCCGGTGCTCTGCGAGAAGGACCCGACCCAGTTGCCTTGGAAAGATCTTTCGGTCGATGTCGTGCTCGAGTGCACGGGCCGCTTCGTGGATAAGGATAGCTCGGCGCAGCATATCACCGCTGGGGCTCGCAAGGTAGTTTTGTCAGCTCCAGCCAAGGGTGGGGCCGAGGATGTGAAGACCTTTCTCATGGGGGTTAATGAGGATACCTATGCCGATGAGGCCGTCGTGTCCAATGCGTCCTGCACGACGAATTGTCTCGCTCCGGTAGCCAAAGTCCTCGAGGATGCTTTTGGTATCGAGAAGGCGCTGATGACTACTATCCACTCGTATACAGCCGACCAGAATCTCCAGGATGCACCGCATAAGGATTTCCGTCGGGCCCGTGCTGCCGGACAGAATATCGTGCCGACGACGACCGGTGCGGCGATCGCAGTCGCTGAAGTGATTCCGGCGCTCAAGGATCGTTTCGACGGCCTGGCGCTCCGAGTACCGACCATCGTGGTCTCGATCACTGATTTCACTTTTCTACTCAAGAGGAAGACGACGGCCGAAGAAGTCAACGCGGTGCTCAGGGCAGCAGCCGAGGGCGATCGGATGCGCGGAGTCTTGGCAGTGACCGAAGAGCCGCTCGTCTCATCGGACTTTATCGGCAACCCGTTCTCGAGCATCGTCGATCTGCCGCTGACCAAAGTGGTCGATGGCGATTTCGTAAAGGTCGTGGCGTGGTATGATAACGAATGGGGATACTCGCAGCGTCTGGTCGAGATGGCCGCGCTGGTCGGTCGGGAAAAATAAAAGCGAAGCCAGCCAAACTGAGGGCATACTTGCTGGAATGATCCGGGAGTGTTCGTCTCAGTGGATCGCTGGTCAGCATAAAATCTGGAGGGTATGAAAAAACAAATAGTGACTCTTGATGAAAAAGGCTATCAGGTGAATGCTGATCGATTAACGGCGATTGCTGAGACTGTGTTAGGCACACTCTCAGACGAATCGGTGCTTGAACTTCTGGCTGAGCGTCGGACTTTGGAAAAGGAAAATACCGCCTATGAGCGGGAGCGTGATGAGAAAGAGCAGCGGGTACAAGCGGCGGCTGCCGAACGTCAGGCGATCGAGCAGGCATTGGTTGAGCTGAATACTTCGATTACGCCAGACAAGGATGACGATACCCTCTTGGCACTGGTAGCAGAGCGTAAGAAGCTTGAGGCGAAGCTGGCTGCTCTCGGAGAGTCGGAGGAAATCGTCGTCGCGGATCCGATACCTGAAGCCGAGGCGTCAGAGCCGGTGGAAGAGAAGTCGGTGGAGGAGCCGGAGAAAATCATTGAGTCTCCGGTAGCCGAGGAGGTCGCGGAGGAACCGGCAGCAGCATCAAAACCGGAGCCGGTAGCGGAAGCGGTTGCTCCAGCGATTGCCGATGTCGAGCCGGAAGAAGCAACGAAAAAGGAGGAGAAAGTGCCTCAAAAAATCCTAGATGAACGTATCGGGGGCGAGCGGATCAATATGGCGACCTCGAGTGCTGATGCAAAAGAATTCCTCCAGCTCCTAGAGGAGAACCCGGATGACGCGCTGTCTCGATTGGAAAGCCTGCCGGATGAGCTCAAGAAGGACAAAGGATTCATGCTCAAGGTGGCTGCGGTGGATCCGGCGTATGCGATGCATTATGCTGATGCCAAGACACTGAAGAAGAACGAGGAATTCAATGTGAAAATCGCCTCGATGAATAACCCGAGGAACTCAGGGAATCCGTTGGCGGAGATGCTTTCGGAAGCGCGGACCGCACCGGTCGTGATGGCGGCGGTGAAGAACGATTTCCGGAATCTCCGGTACGCGATGCCTGATATGGAAGGCTATACTGATATGCTCGAGATCGCCAAGAAGCAGGCGCGCGAGAAGGTGAAGGCGCTCGGACAGGCGGTAGATCTGCGGATGTTTCTCCCGAAGGCCTTGCGGGATGATCAGGCGTTTCTGGAAGAGGCGGAGCAGATCATCAAGGATCTGAAAGAAAAACAGCAGTAGATATCTCCGATTCGGAGTTTCGCATTGTTGGAATAATACAAACATAGAAACCAGCGAGTGTGTACGATATAGTCATCAAAAATGGGACAGTCATCGACGGCAGCGGTGCTCCAATGGTACCAGCGGATGTCGCGATCAAGGAGGGCCGGATCGTGGCGATCGGCACGCTATCTTCCGATGCAGCTGAGCGCGTCATCGATGCGGACGGGGCATATGTCGTGCCTGGTTTTGTCGATGTGAACAACCATTCGGATACATATTGGGAGCTTTTGGCACAGCCGGAGCTTGCCGGTATGCTCTGTCAGGGAGTGACTACGATCATCGGTGGGAACTCCGGGTCTTCGCTCGCGCCGCTGACGAATCCGTCGGTCATCCGTTCCATCCAGAAGTGGACCGACGTCGGGAAGATCAATTTTAACTGGCTCTCCATGAAGGATTTCCTATCGGAAGTGGAGCGCCGCCGATTGGGATTGAATTTCGGCACGCTGGTCGGGCACGGGACACTGCGGCGCGGAGCGATGCGCGATGAGACGCGGCCGATCGCTCCGGATGAGATCGATCTGATGGCTAAGCTCTTGCGGACGGCGATGAAAGAGGGTGCGCTCGGTCTCTCGACCGGTCTCGTCTATACGCACGCCCGCGGAGCCGGAGCACGTGAGCTCCTGCAGCTTATATCGGTGGCACAGGCTGAAAAAGGCGTCTACGCGACCTACGTGCGCGACGAGGAGGCGGGATTGGTCAAAGCGGTCGAGGAAGCGATCGATACGGCACGGGATGCCGATATGCCGCTCCATATATCGCATCTCAAGGCGGTCGGGGAGAAGCATTGGCCGCTTATGGATGAGGTATTCCATCTGATAGAGACCGCTTCGATGAATGGTATCGATATCTCTTTCGATGTCTATCCATATATCACGACCGGTTCGGTCATGTACACTTTGCTGCCGGCCTGGATTACGGAAGGCGGCCGCAAGATGATGATCTACCGTCTGCGCGATACTCAGGTCCGGCAGGCAGTAATCCGGGATATGAAGAAGGAAAAACGTGATTATTCCCGGATCCTGATTTCCGTGTCTCAGCTCAATCGGCTGCTGACCAAACGGCGCATATCGGAAATCGCAGTCGCGCAGGGGAAGCAGCCGGAGGAAGTGGTGATCGACGTGCTCTTGGCGAGCGATGGCCGGGCCATCGTGTCGCTCGAGGTGCTGTCCGAAAAGAATGTCGACAAGGCGGTCACTCATCCATTTTCTATCATTTCGAGCAACGGCGTGGGCTACCCGATAGAGCATAAGCTGACTGGAGACCTGGTGCATCCGAGAAATTTCGGGACGTTTCCGAAAGTGCTCGCCGAATACGTGCGTGAGAAGAAGCTCTTGTCTTGGGAAGAGGCGATCCATAAGATGACCGGCAAGCCGGCAGCGAAGTTCCTCTTGGAAGAGCGCGGTCTGATCAGGGAGGGGTATCATGCCGATATCGTCGTTTTCCGCCCGGATGTCGTGGCGCCCCGTGCGACTATGGAAGATCCCTATCAGTATCCGGTGGGTATCGATTGGGTGCTGGTCAACGGGACTATCGCGCTCGAGCAGGGACGGATGACGAAGAAGCGAGCTGGGGAAATCATCCGGCATGACCGTCCGTGGTTCCGGTGGTGATTGAAACACTGCCTCACGCGAAAAAGTCATGTGCAGGGGGCGACATGTCTTTTTTCTTGTTTTGTTGTAGGATGAGGTGTCGGAAACAATTCACTTATGTTTACCAGAGATTATTTCAAGGATAAGCGCGTGACGGTGATGGGACTCGGCCTCAATGAAGGCGGAGTCGGGACGGTGCGTTTTCTGGCGGATATGGGGGTTCGCGAGATCATCGTGACTGATCTCAAGACCGCTCTCGAACTCGCGCCCTCGGTGCAGGCGCTCAAGGGAGTCAAAGGGATACGCTACGCTTTGGGCGGCCATGTCGAGCGGGATTTCGTCGAGACGGACCTGGTCGTGAAGAATCCGGGGTTGCCGTGGACGAATCCCTTTATCAAGATCGCGCTCGAGCATGACGTCCCGGTGACGATGGATTCGGGTATTTTCTTCGATCTGTGTGAGGCGCCAATCATCGGCGTGACCGGGACGAAAGGCAAGACGACGACTTCATCGCTCATCGCTCATCTTCTCGAGACGGCTGGAAAAAAAGTAGTACGGGTCGGCATTAGTCGGGTATCAGTACTCGGCGAGCTCGCAAAGGTCTCTCCGGAGAGTGTGGTGGTTTTTGAACTGTCGTCATGGAGACTCTCCGCACTGGCGGCTCTCCATAAGAGTCCGATGTTGTCGGTTGTGACGAATATCTATCCGGATCATCAGAACTATTACGGCAGCATGGAGGCGTATGTCGAGGATAAGAAGCAGATATTCCGCTTCCAGCAAGCATCAGATATGCTCGTGCTCAACGCGGACAATGCCTGGACACAGGCGATGGGAGGCGAAGCTCCTGGCTCGGTCGTCTGGTATTCGAAGACAGCGGTGGCGGCTTCAGATGGTTTCTCGATGCAGGGAGATCGTATCGTAGAGGCGCGTGGTGTGCATCAGGAAGAGATTGCTAATCTTAGTGGGACGAGACTGATCGGGGCACATCATCGAGAGAATGCGTTGGCAGCGGTAGCGGCAGTCCGGTCTTTCGGTATCGAAGGAGCCTCGATACAAGCAGGACTCGTTTCTTTTGAAGGGGTGCCGCATCGGCTCGAGCTGGTCGGCGAAAAGCGAGGTATCCGTTTTTATAATGATTCAGCTGCCACGATACCGGAAGCGGTTATCGCGGCGCTCGAAAGTTTCCGGCAGCCGGTCTACCTCATCGTCGGCGGGACTGACAAGGAGCTCGATTTCGGCCGACTCGCCTGTGTCATCCTTGAGCGGGCCAAGGGAGTGGTTTTTCTCAAGGGTACCGGGACGGACAAGCTGCTCGCCGAGATTCACAATCGCCTTATGGAGAGCGGGGCGGGCACATGGAAATTCGAGGTGGTCGAGTCGATGGGCAAAGCGGTAGAGCTCGCTTCCCGGAGCGCGGAGGCAGGTGATATCGTGCTGTTGTCGCCAGGTGCGGCCAGTTTCGGTCTTTTCAAAAATGAATTCGATCGCGGAGATCAGTTTCGAAATCTCGTCGCCGATCTGCCTGTCTGAGCGCCTATTTGACAGTCATGGTTGCTTGGCCTAATATACCCCCATGGGGTATATTTTAATATATATCGGTGTATGTCGCAGCAACAGAAATCAGCGCGGGAAAAGATAGCGGCGCGGATCTCGCGGATCGAAGGTCAGCTTCGGGGTATCCGGAAAATGGTCGAAGGGGATGAGGAATGTCTCAATATCATCACGCAGGTGAGCGCGGTGCGCGAGGCGGTCGCGATGCTCGGGGTCGAGCTGCTCAAAGATGATTTCGCCTGCAAGTGGGAGGGCAAGAAGAAGATCGATGAGGCGTATCTCAAGACGCTTTTTAAATTGCAGTAAAACGAAGCAGCCTTTTTCGGTGGAGTCTCTCCCGGGCTGCGAAAGCAGCTTTTCCTCTCGCTATCGCCTCGGAAGTCTCGGGCATCAAGGAAAACCTCTTTCGCAGCCCGAGAGACGCTTTAAAAAATATGACAACAAGCCAATATGAATCCTCTTGAAAGCGCGCGTGAGCAGTTGCGATCGGCGCAGAAAATAGCCAAAATAGATGCGAATATATTCGAGCGCCTCATGGTACCGGATCGGGTCATCGAAGTCTCGATTCCGGTCAGGATGGATGATGGGACCACTCGGGTATTCCCAGGGTTCCGCTCACAGTGGAATGACGCTGCCGGTCCGTATAAGGGAGGTATCCGTTTTCATCCGGGTGTGACGCGTGAGGAAGTGATGGCGCTCTCGGCTTGGATGACCTGGAAGACCGCGGTACTCGGCCTGCCGCTCGGTGGCGGCAAGGGTGGCGTGATCGTCGATGTGAAGGGGCTCTCCGATCGGGAGCTTCAGGCATTGTCTCGCGGATACATTCGCGCTCTCGCTCCGTTTATCGGCAAGAACCGGGATGTGCCGGCACCGGATGTCTCGACGGACCCTCGTATCATGGGCTGGATGCTCGACGAGTATGAAGCGCTGCTCGGGGAGAAGGCGCCCGGTGTTATCACCGGCAAACCGGTGGTGATCGGCGGATCGTTGGCCCGGGATTATGCGACGGCGCAGGGGGCGTTTTTCGTACTCGAGAATGCCGCTGCCAAGCTGCATCTGCCTGAGGGTGCGCGGGTGGCGATACAGGGATTCGGCAACGGCGGCGGGCATCTGGCCCGGCTTGTGGATGCGGCTGGGTATCGGGTCGTCGCGATCGCTGATTCGAAGTCGACAGTCTATCGCGAAGAAGGGCTCGATGTCAGCGCGATCGAAGCACACAAGCGGACGACGGGGTCGCTCTTTCAGTGTACGGGTTGCGAGACGCTCGGGAGCGAGGCAGTGCTCTCAGTGCCTTGTGATATCCTGGTGCCGGCAGCTCTCGAAAACGCCATCCGTATCGACAACGCCAAAGATATCCAGGCGAAACTGATCGTCGAGGTCGCCAACGGTCCGGTGACTCCCGAGGCAGAGCGCGCGCTGTTTGATCGGGGTATCATCGTGATTCCGGATATTTTGGCCAATGCCGGCGGTGTGACCGTCTCATATTTCGAGCAGGTGCAGGATGCTATGAATGACTTCTGGACAGAAGCCTCGGTCAATGAGAAGCTCAAGGAGCGGATGCAGACGGCGTTTGATGCGGTCTGGTCGGCGCATGAGCGGTACAATACGACGGTGCGTAAGGGCGCATATGTCCTCGCGTTGGAGCGGGTCGCAGCGGCGATGCAGGCACGCGGACGAAACTAGCTTTTATCTTCATAAAAAAAAGAGTATGTACGATATCATCGTCATCGGGGGAGGGCCGGGAGGAGTAGCGGCGGCTATCTATGCCTCACGCAAGCAGCTGAAGACACTGATCATCACCGAGAGCATCGGCGGCCAGTCGACGGTTTCGGCCGGTATCGAGAATTGGATCGGGACGATCTCTATCCCGGGATGGCAACTTGCACAGTCGCTCGAAGCGCATCTGCGGGCGCAGGAGGGCATCGAGATCCGTACCGGTGAGATCGTGACGGAGGTCAGCCCACAGGCAGTCGGCTATGCGGTCACCGGATCGCTCGGTGAGACGTATGAGACGAAGACGGTGATCATCGCTTCCGGCGGACGGCATCGGTCGCTCGATGTCCCGGGAGAAGAGAAGTTTCGCGGCAAGGGGGTCGTCTATTGCTCGACCTGCGATGCGCCGTTTTTCCGCGGCAAGAAAGTCGTCGTGGTCGGCGGTGGCAACTCCGGTCTCGAGGCGGTCGAAGATCTCTTGCCGTACGCGAGCGAGATCAAGCTGATGGTGCGCTCAGGCGAGCTCAAGGGCGATGCGATCACCAAGGAGAAGATCCTCGCAGATGAGCGGGTGCAGGTCGTCTATTTCGGACTGACACAAGAAGTGCTCGGCGAGGAGAAAGTGGCTGGTCTCCGCTATCAGGATGCCAATACCAGCGAGGAAAAAATCATTGAGACGGATGGAGTGTTCGTGGAGATCGGCATGGTGCCGAATTCAGATTTTTTGCGGGGAGTCGTCGATCTGAATGAGCGCGGCGAAGTGAAGATCGATCATCGGACCAAGGCGACGTCTCGCTTGGGTATCTTTGCGACTGGTGATGTCACGGATGCTCCGTATAAGCAGAACAATATCTCGGCCGGGGATGGCGTGGTCGCGGCACTTTCCGCGTATGATTTTATCCGCAAGGGCGAGTAGAGGTTTCGATTCCGCATCTTTTCCGCTCCATCGGGCGGAAATCATCTCTATACGAAGCCGGCCCCCAGGGTCGGTTTTTCGTTTTTTGTCGCTTGAAAAGGGGGTATTTTTCCGCTATACTCCTGAGGTACAGCAAGCGGATGCCCGTTGCAGTATCGGTATGTCCGGGCGGAATAATTCGAATGTCTATCGTGCGGCTATGGATGTTTTTGAAATCGAAGGCGGCAAACTTCTCTCAGGGGAAATCGCGGTTTCGGGATCGAAAAACGCGACCACACCGATCTTGGCAGCCACTCTCTTGACGACTGAAACCTGCGTGATTCACAATGTGCCTCGTATCGAGGATGTGTTTCGCATGCTCGAAATCCTCGCAGGGCTGGGCGCGGAAGTCGCTTGGCGGGATGAACGGACCGTTGCGATTACCGCTCGCGATATCGATCCGAAGCGATTGGACGCGCATCTGGTGAAGCGGCTGCGCTCGTCGATACTCTGTCTCGGATCGCTCTCGGCGCGTTTCGATTTGTTTGAATTCTACTATCCGGGTGGCTGCTCTATCGGGGCGCGGCCCATCGATACGCATTTCGATGCGTTTGCGAAGATGGGCGTGACCATTGTTTCCGACGGCGAGAAGCAGTATCGTATCGATGCGACCAAGCGTGTCGCGGGAACCGTGGTACTGAAGGAGTTCTCGGTGACCGCGACGGAGAACGCGATGATGCTGGCGGCGGCCTTGCCAGGGAAGACGATTATCAAGATGGCTGCGGCCGAACCACACGTGCAGGACCTCGGTATGTTTCTGGCCAAGATGGGCGCAAAAGTCTCGGGACTCGGGACACATACGATCACGATCGAAGGCGGGGCGCTCCACGGGGCGGAACACGCTATCATCCCGGATGCCAATGAAGCGGCGACCTTTCTCGTGCTCGGCGCGGCGACACTTTCGGATATCGTGGTGGTCAATGCCCGTATCGAGCACCTGGAAGCTGTCGTCGAGAAACTGCTCGAATTTGGCGTCGGTATCGAAGTACTGGATGAAAATCGGATCCGGGTATTCCCTCGGTCCCCGCTCGTCACTCCGGGCAAGGTGAAGCCGGAACTCTATCCGGGCATCCCGACAGATACGCAGTCGCTTTTTGGTGTACTGGCGGCCGTATCGGAGGGGGAGACACTTATTCATGACCATTTCTATGAAGGCCGGTTCAATTATATTCCGGAGCTCGAGAAGATGGGCGTAAAGGCGAAAGTGCTCAATCCGCATCAGGCGGAAATCGTCGGCGGAGAGAAGCTTCGGGGGACGACGATCAAGAGCTTCGATCTGCGGGCCGGCGCAGCACTCATCATCGCAGCACTCTCAGCGCAGGGGAAGACGACGATCGAGGAGATCTATCAGGTGGATCGCGGCTATGAGCGTATCGAGGAGCGACTCCAGAAGCTCGGAGCGGATATCCATCGTGTCGAACGCTGCTAGCTTTAAAAAAGCTAGATTGTATCCCTGGCCGAAAAAGATATTTTTTCCTCGCTGTCGCCTCAGAAGTCTCGGGCATCAGAAAAACCATCTTTTTCGGCCAGGGATACTCGTATCAGTTTTTTTGTAGAAAGAATTTCAAATCTGAAAGCAGCCTTTCCTTGCTGTACGCTCGGAAGTGTAGGGCATCGGAAAAACTTCTTTCAAATCTGGAATGCTCTCAAAGATTAGCTTTCTTTTTATAATCTTATGTCTTGGATCAGAAAAATCGGCATCGATCTCGGTACGGCCAACACACTGGTGTTTGTGCCGGGCAAGGGGATTGTCATCAATGAGCCTTCGGTGGTAGCCGTGTCGCTCATCGAGAACAAAGTGCTAGCGGTCGGCAACGAGGCCAAGGAGATGCTCGGGCGTACCCCGGATACGATTGTCGCCTCGCAGCCGTTGCGCGATGGTGCTATTGCAGACTATCGGGTGACTGAGGCGATGCTGCGGTATTTCATCAACAAAGTCACCGGAAGGCTTCGTATCTTTCGTCCGGAAATCGTCCTGTCTATTCCGGCGGGTATCACCTCGACTGAACGGCGGGCGGTCATCGACGCGGCGCTCAAGGCGGGGGCTAAGGCGGCATATGTCGTCAAGGAGCCGATACTCGCGGCGATCGGTGCTGGTATCCCTATCCATACCGCACAGGGGAATATGATCATCAATATCGGCGGCGGGACTTCGGAAATCGCGATTATCTCGCTCGGCGGTGTCGTCGCGGCGCACAGCGCTCGTGTCGGCGGCAACCGTATCGATCAGGCGATTTCAGACTATATCAAGCGGAAGTATTCGCTGGCGATCGGCGATCGGACGGCCGAAGAAGTGAAGATGAAGATCGGGGCGGCTATCGCGCAGGTCAAGGAGGATTCCATGGAGGTGCGGGGTCGCGATCTGATGGGAGGTTTGCCGAGGACGGTCAATGTCTCGTCGAACGAGGTGACGGAAGCGATACAGGATGAGCTGCGGGAAATCATCAATGTGATCAAGCAGGTGCTTCAGGAGACCCCGCCGGAACTGGCGGCCGATATCATGGATAAGGGGATGGTGCTCTCGGGTGGCACCGCTCAGCTCCGCTATCTGGATCAGTTGATCGCCAAGACTATCGGTGTCCCGTGCTATGTTGCTGACAATCCGGCGTTCTGCGTCGCCAAGGGAACCGGTATCGTGCTCGAGAATCTCGATGTCTACAAGCGGAGTATCATGCTCGCGAAGTAGCCACTGACAACTGATGACTCATGACTTACAACAAAAAATACGAAACGGGGGTGAATCGTCATAAGTCATAAGTTGTTTGTTATGATTGTTGGTATCGATGCTTCGCGAGCGTTCATCAAGAAGCGGACGGGCATCGAAGAGTATAGTTATCAAGTGATCAAGCACCTGCGACAGGCACTCGAATCTGAGCAGGTTATTTTGTATATCCGGGCAGATCAGGAGGCAGATCTGGATATACCCGCTGCGTGGAAGATTCAAAAATTGTGGGCGCCACGCTTTTGGACTCAGGGGAGGCTCTCGCTTGAGATGCTGCTTCACCCTCCGGATGTGCTCTTTGTACCGGCACATACCGTGCCATTGATCCATCCAAAGCGGACGATCGTGACGATACACGGATTGGAATACGAGTTTTGTCCGGCGGCCTATGCCTGGTTCGAACGCTGGTATATGCGTCTCTCTATCCGTTTCTCGTGCTGGGCGGCTGAGAGGATCATTTCGGTCTCGGAAAATACGAAGCAAGACCTGATGCGGACCTATGCGGTTCCCGAAGAAAAAATCCAGGTCATCTACGAGGGATATTCTCAGAATATCGAATATGGAATATCGAATATGGAATTGGATGCGAGCATGGCGATACGGCATGCAAAACCCTACCTCTTGTTTATCGGGAGGTTGGAAGAGCGGAAGAATATCGTGCGTATCATCGAAGCCTTTGAGATCTTGAAAGAGCGCTATCATATCCCGCACACGCTGGTACTCGCCGGCAAGCCGGGCTATGGGTACTCCAAAATCAAAAATCTACAATCTACAATCAAACATCGAGAGGCTGTCATTGAGCTGGGGTACGTGAGCGAACAGGAGAAATGGGAGCTGTTTCAAGAGGCCGACGTCTTTCTGTTTCCGACTCTCTACGAGGGTTTTGGTATTCCGGTGCTCGAGGCACAGTCGGTCGGTGTGCCAGTGGTCGCATCAGGTACCTCTTCCTTGCCCGAAGTCGGTGGCGATGCTGCCGTCTACGTTGATCCTCTGAACGCGGAAAGCATCGCTCTCGGCGTCCAGAAGCTCCTTTCGGACCGCAGTTTCCGGGATGGTATAATAGAGAAAGGTAAGCGAAATGTAGAGCTATTTAGTTGGAAGAAATGTGCTCAGGCTATTGCCACATTGCTTCGTGGCTCAGAGCTATATTGTCTAAGAGCTATCAAAGATGAACGAGAATCATAATAGCAATGGAGTCATTGAGCCATTGAGCCATAAAAAGATAGCTCTGGTGCATGATTTTCTCGTCGCCTACGGGGGAGCTGAACGCGTGCTGCAGTCGCTCTCAGCGCTCTATCCCGAAGCGCCGATCTATACGCTGCTCAAAGACGATGCCCTGGTCGCAAAATATTTCCCTGGGCGAACGATCCGGACCTCATTTTTGGAGCATTTTCCCGGGTGGCTCCGGCGCCGCTATCCGTGGCTCTTGCCGTTCTATCCGATCGCGGTCGAGACTCTAGACCTGCGTGAGTTCGATCTGGTTATCTCTTCGTCCGGAGCGTGGTCGAAGGGCGTGGTGACGCGTCTCCATACCCGGCATATCGCCTATCTGCATTCGCCGATGCGCTATGCCTGGGAGCAGCCGGAAGCGTATCTGGATGAAGTCCTGCCTCGATGGGTGCCACGTATCCTCGCACGTCTCTGGCTTTCCTATATGCGCCTGTGGGACCGTCAGGCAGCGGAACGTCCGGATGTGCTGATCGCCAATTCACGCTATACGGCGGAACGGATAAAGAAATATTATCGGAAGGATGCCGAGGTCGTGTATCCACCGGCTTTGGCTCTGCGTACGGCTGGCCAGGATGAGATTATCCTCCGAGGCGAACGCAAACACTTTCTCGTCGTCTCCCGTCTGGCACGGTCCAAAAAGATAGAGCCAGTCATCGAAGCTTTTAATAAGCTCGGTTTCCCGCTGGTGATCGTCGGGAGCGGGCGCGATAAGCACCGACTTCAGGATATCGCCGGTCCGAATATCTCGTTTGTCGGCGCTCCAGATGACGCCCGTCTCCGCCGGTATTATCGGGAAGCGCGAGCGGTGCTTTTCCCTTCCGAAGAGGATTTCGGCATGGTAGCTGCGGAAGCACTGTCTCTCGGTACGCCGGTTATCGCCTATGAGTACGGGGGGATACGCGAAATCATGCGGATCGGCGAGACCGGAGAGGTCTTCCGTTCTCAGACGCCGGAAGTGATCGCTGAGGCCATCAAACGATTCGTGGAGAAAGAATCCGCTGGAGGTTATCCGGCTGAGAAGCTCTGCGATTCAGTCACCCGTTTCTCCGAGGAGGCTTTTGTACAATCCATATCTCGGCTGGTCGCCGGGATAGATGAACCGTGATTCTTTTCTCGTATGCATATTGTCGGTCATCACGCAGCGAGAGAACGCCTGCAGAGGCTCGCTGGACACACCGAGTGTCCTCAGTCTTTCTTGTTCGTCGGTCCGGAGAGTATCGGGAAACGCTTATCAGCACTTGAATTTTCCTGGTCGCTTCTGGGGCGTGGCGGAGAATTCGCTGGTCGTACGGAAGCAGAGCTTGCTCATCCGGATGTCATGCTGCTCGAGCCGGAACGAGTCACCGAGAAGGGCAAGACACGCGAGAAGAACATTCCGGTTGAAGCTATCCGGGAGGCGATGAATTTTCTCTCCCGCTATCCCCTGGCGGGGCAGAAAAGAGTACTGATCATCGATGATGCCCACCGTCTGTCGCGCGGTGCACAGAATGCCTTGCTGAAAACGTTGGAAGAGCCGAATCCGACCTCGGTATTGATACTGGTGACCTACGATCCATCCGCGTTGCTCGACACCGTGCATTCGCGTCTGCAGCGTCAGCACTTCACTTTCGTTGCCGAAGAGGAGATGCAGGCAGCGTTTCGATTGCCATCCGAACAGGCATTTTGGTATCAGCTCGGCCGTCCCGGAGTCGTCGCGCTCGCTCTCCGCGAACCGGAGGAATTTACCGTCATGCGCGGAGTGCTCGGCCAACTGTTCCGGATCGGAGAGCTTGCGCAGAGGGATCGCATGCGACTGGCGGAAGATCTCGCGAAAGACAGTTTCTCGGCGCTGCGGATGTTTGCCTGGTGGATACCGAGTCTGCGGCAGCGCGCGCTCGAGACCGATCGCCCGGAGGAAGTCAGATCGGTGTACGCCTTGCTTGATCAGCTCGGAGAAATGGAGAAAATCCTGCGCGGCACACAGGCCAATGCCCGACTGCAATTGGAAAAGCTTTTTCTCTCTATCGTATGAAGAAACTCTTCCATCTCCGGCCGAAAACTCCCGATCGGCTAGCTCTCTTCCAAAAAAAGACCGAACGGAAATTCATCCGAGGCGGCCATGGCGAGAAGCAGGCGGCAGACCTGTCCGATACGTGGAATATGAGGAGCATCGGACTGATGGCCTTATGGCTGCTGTTCGTCGGCGCCGTCGGGTACCAGCTCTTTTTTTCAGGAGCCTTGTCAGTCAGTCGGATCGAGATCGATGGGGCGAATCTTTTGACCCAAGGGGAGATTGAACAGTTGCTTCATGAGACGATGATGGGGAAGCATGCGGGTATCGTCGATCGGGACAATCTGCTGTTCCTCTCGGAGCGGGCTCTGGCAGAGCGGATCGAGATGGTTTCGCCGCTGGTCCGCAGCATCGAGATCCGAAAAGTATTCCCGGGGACTCTCCGAGTATCGCTGTTGGAGCGGGGGCATCTCACATTCTGGTGTTCCGGCGATCGCTGCTTCCTGATAGATGAGGCGGGAGTGATCAGTGAGCCGGCAGAGCACTTCGGCGAGGACCGTGTCCAACATCTCTTCCTCCGTGACGAATCATCCAAGCCAGCCTCTCCCGGGGATCAGGTGGCTGACCCGGCGTTTTTGGATTTTGTCCGTGGTCTGCCTCAGGCATTGGCTGAGCAGTCAGATATCCGGATGACGGATACGGTCTATCTGCCGTCCAAATATGCTGATGAGCTGCGTATCGAGTCGGAGAATGGTCTCGTACTGCTCTTGAGCTCGAGCGTCCCACTGGAGAAGACTTTGAATACGCTGCGTATCGTCCGTGAAAAGGCGGTCTCGGCTGAGCAGTCAGAGAAGCTTGTTTCTGTAGATCTGCGCGTGCCGAGCAAAGCATTTTATCGGCTGCCGGATGAGCCAGTGACAGAAGTATCTGCTCCGGAATCAGCTATGAAATCCCAGTCGGAAGAATAGCCAGCCCAGGGTTTGTCGGGAGAGACTATCATTCTCGGGAATACAAAAACATCCGCCCTGGAAAATTTCCGCGGGCGGATGTTTGCTAAGAGGGAGGACGGTCAGCGGAGATCGTCCGGACTGACGTAGAAGATGAAGATAGAGTCGCCGGCCCGGGCATCCTCGCCCTGATCGCGGAGCCACTCGTACCCTCGTTTCCCGGGGGCTTTGTGCTTGTAGATGCTCTCCTGGAAGAACACAGCCGACACGGCGTACCAGCCGGATTCCGGTTCGTTGTCGGAGTGCCAGGCGGTGTAGCGGCCCGGGAGATAGAGCGCCGGATTCGAACCGCCGAAATAATCAAGACGGATCGTATCGATCGGAGGCAGCTCGACGAGGCGTTCATCGCAGCCGAGGTAGTTGGCTTTGAGACACTGATTGTGCTCATCGATGAAGTCGCGGAGATGCTTCAGATCCTGTCCCCAGTCGTAGTTGGAATCTGTCGCGATGGTGTAGCCGTTCTCGTGTCCTCCGGCGATGGCGTTGTAGTAGGAGAGATAGCTCGGATACACGGAGAGGGGGATGAGTAGCATGGAGACGAAGAGGAATGCGAAGAGCGGCCGGATCAGATAGCCGGATTGTTCCATATGGCGTCGGATGAAGTCGGCGAGCGTCTTCGCGATGAGGAGATAGAGAAATGGCAGTATTGGGAAGAGATGACGGAAGCCAATATTGAGATTACCAGTGATGCTGACATAAGAGTAGAAGAGGATGAAGAAAAGCGCGAGATACTGGGTGATGCGTGCCTGGAAAGACTCGGCGAAGACTCGGAAGAAGTCGGACGCCTGCTTGCCGGAGACCGCCTTGGTGATCCTGAACAGCGTGTAGCCGGTGGTGGCGAGGAGGAGGAAGAGCAGTGGGAGCGATTCTTTGAGGGCGAATATGATCGGAAAGTAATACGGGGAAGCGGTGTCTGATACGTTGCCGAGGAAATAGAAGGTATTGCCTCCGGCGACGCGTGAGAAAACCATGAAGACGCCGAGGAAATA
Source organism: Candidatus Moraniibacteriota bacterium (assembly GCA_017983435.1). Lineage (GTDB taxonomy): Bacteria > Patescibacteriota > Minisyncoccia > Moranbacterales > UBA1568 > JAGOSP01. Next base: position 57,337 of record JAGOBM010000006.1, on the reverse strand, counting down.
GTGCGCCATCGGAGCGAGTCCGGGAGTGGTAGCGAGAGTCGTCAGTGTTTCGCGGGCAAAGACTTTGGCTGGCCGTTCTCCGGAGAAGACGAGCTCGGCATTGGCAATCGTCTTTTCAGCCGGCATGTTCCAGGTATTGAGCGCGTACACGATGGAGATCAGCGCGAAGCAGACGACGACGATGACGGCGTATTTGGAGAGGTATTCGAACAGGATGCTGAGGCGCGAATGCAAGCGGGACGGTGTAGCGTCGCTCTGTGGTGTGGCCGCGGGTTTCGTCAAGGCATAGAGGAGCGCGAAGAGTCCAAAGATCGGAAAGAGCAGAACGGCGGAAAACTTGGTCAGTTCGGCCAGGCCGAGGAAACATCCGGCTAGCAGGACGTTTTTCCAACTTGGTCGCTTGAGGAAATGCACGAAGAAATAGAAAGCGAAGAAGAGAAAGGCCGCGATGCCGATATCGGTCGTGACGTAGTGTCCGTGGGCGATGGTATTGGGATCGAGGACGAACAGCGCCGTGGCGATGAGTCCGGCCAGAGCACCGCCGAGTTCGCGTCCCCAGAAGAAGAGGAAGAGACCGAGGAGGAGCGCGACGAGCGTGATCGGCAATCGGGACCAGAAGAGGATCTCGTCGCTGTCATTGCAGGCGATATCAGGTCGGGTGCAGTTCATGAAGAGGTCCCCGAGCGTCCACTGCTCGTTGATACCGTTCTGCCACTCGGGCGTATCCAGAGGGAACTTCACATCGAGAAACAAGAGTGGGAGACCAGCCAGATCTTTGAGGAGTGGTGGATGCTCAGGATTGAGCCGCATATCGCCGTAGCGGACATAGCTGTAGGCGGAGGGTATGTGGGCCTTTTCGTCGAAAGTTGCCGACTCCTGAGCGGAGACGAGCAGTGAGATGATGCCGTAGAAGGCGAGGAGTCCGAAGAGTATCCAGGTGGCGTGCCGTTTCATGAGATGCATAGGATTCGCGTGATTATATTATGGATATGTCGGATATCATCATTATGGTTTCATGGGGAGTATGACAGTATTGAATTCTCCGCCGGTGCGATCCGGTCCGTTGAGATCGATCTCTTGGGTGTAGGCGTCCGGATAGAAATGTTTGAGCCTGTCGGCCGTACCCTGGTCGAAGTGGGTCATGACGAAGACTCCAGGCCGGCGGAGGATCGTCTCGGGACCGACGATCTCGAAGTTCTTCGCCTTTCCGTAGGTGAAGAAATAGACCGGCATGCCGGCGACGGGCAGATGGAAGCGGTCGGTATTGCCTTGTCGATCGATCAGATAGTACTTGTGGGTCTCGTCGGGCAGAGAGAGGAAATACTCGGCCATATGAGTATAGCCTTCATTGAAGGACTCTCCTCCCTTCGGACTTCCGGCGAAGAGGACGAAGTATTTGGTGATATTGAAGAGAGCGGAGGCGGAAAAGGCGATGATGAGAGCGGAGAATAGAGCGATGCGGAGCCCGTAGCCGACGTGAGAGGCTTTTTTGATCAGCCAGAGCACGGGGACCGTCGCGAAGAGAAAGACCGGGACTTGGGTGCCGATGGAGCGGAGCGCGTGGGGGAGGCCTTCATTGGTCAGGAATTCGGGTGCCAGCATGGCGAAGAATGATCCGAAGAGGAAGAAATTGACGATGAGACGGAAATCCCGATCAGCGAAGCGCAGGCGGCGGTAGAGGAGATGGAATGTCTGCCAGAGCAGTATGAAGAATCCGGAGAGGAAGAAGGTGCCGACGACCGGATCGAGTATCGGATAGGGAGGGTAATTGTGACGCCAGTTCTGATCTCCGAAGAAATTGTATTTGATGAGCGAGATGGAGAACGTCTTGGCCATGGTTCCCCAGAGATCGCCGTGATTGACTTCCGGAGAAAGCACGGAGATGTGCGACGACCGGGATTCGAAATCCTCAGGATGCGAGATGAAGAAATGATAGAACATCGGTGTTGCGGTGATCATGGCGCCGAGAATGAAGGCGAGCCCGTGTTTCCAGAAGCGTGGGAAAAAGCGCTCGTAGGAGAGTATCAGCGCTGGGAGCAGGATGATGAGGATGAGCGGCGCGACGCGGAAGGCGATATAGGTATGGAGTCCGAGGCCGAAGATCAGTCCTGACCAGAGGAAATCGAGCTTGCGCTGAGTGCGGAGTCCCCTGAAAAAGAAGTAGAAGGAGAAAGAGAGGAGGAAGGCAGTCATGATCGCCCGGAATCCGATGCGAGAGAAATTGATCGCCCAGTACGAGGTGGCGACCATGAAGCCGGCGATGAGACCGGCAGTCGTCCGGTGGAAGAGCTCTTTACCGAGAAGATAGAGTCCGAGTGCGGTCAGTGTGCCAAAAATGACGGAGAAGATCTTGAGTCCGATGAAGTTGTTGCCGAGTATCCAGATGGAAAGCGCCTGAAGATTGATGAACAACCCTTCGCGGCCGAAATTGGCTGGATAGAAGAGATCGAATCGGTGGGTCTCGAGGGCATGGAGCGCATCGACGCCATTGGCTGCCTCATCAGGATAGAGCCCGACCGGAATCGAGTCGAGGTGATAGATACGGAGGAAAAACGCGAGAGCCAGCAGTGCTGCGAGCAGGCCGTATCGCAGGGCATGGGAACGATTCGGTGCACGCATAGTATGGTCGGAGATGATCCTGCCGGTGGAATCACGGGAAGGGTATCTCGCGTTTTTCATTTTTCTCTTTTGTTATGCTATCATTATACTGAAATAGAGATAAAAAATAAATGATGCTTCTCCGTCAGGCGGGCAGCATCTCTGTTTTTCAGATGTATTACCATACCGTATGGATGAGATACGCGTTCCGTCAGAGGAAAAGATAGCAGCCGCTGTCCCGGTAGAAGTACCGATTCCGGAAGCGCCGAAAGAAGATGCGGCAGTTCCGTCGCCGGTACCCGCCGATGCCGCTGAACCAGATCAAAAGAGAGTGCAAATCGCGGACGTTTGGACGAATGGAGAATATTCGTTTCGCGTTGATCAGATTACGCCGATCGGGAGCGTGCGTATTCGTTTCCGTACGGATGCCAATCTCGATCCGAAACCGCTTTCACCGAATCGGATCCTCGCTTTTTTCAAGAGGAAAGAAAATGCGCCGGACGGGGAGTGGTTTTTTGGATCAGTAGAAGAATTTGAGCGTTTTGCTGCCGAGGGAGGATATAGTCTCGAAAAACGTGGTAAATCTGAAGCATAAGGGGTTTTCCTGGAGGGAATATGACTGAGAATATGCAGGCTGCAGGATTGGAAGTCGATCATGTTGCTGCAAAACCGAAGAAATCGAAAAAAACAGCAGCTCCGGCGGCTGGTTTGACGCAGCTGCGCCGTGATCAGGAACGCTGGGAGCGTGCCGATACTTCGATACCGGCGAAGAAGAGCCAGTCAAAGCGGCCGGATCATCCGGTGATACATGAAGCGGCGTCCAGTCCGAAGCATGAGGATGTTGATATTGTGTCGGCTGATCCTTACCACGAAAGAGAGGTGACCCTAGTAGTTCCTTCTGACCCCGAGTCTTTGGCGGTGGATCCTCTGGAGGCGATGATGGGGTGGCTGCAGAATGAGATCGATGCCGCTCATGGTCAGATCGAGCGATATCGCACCACTCTCAATGTGCGACGCATGAATAACCGCATTTCTAAGAAGGAAGCGAAACGATTGTCCGGGCTGCTCGATAGCTGGCTGGCCGAGTTGGATGAAATCATACGTTTGGGTAATGAAGGTGAACACGACCAAGAGGTCATCGAGAGATTGCGGGTTTTGCAGGACGATTTGGATGTGCGCAAACATGATGAGGTTCCGGCAGCGGCTTCGCAGCCTGAATCACCTCGGGTGGAGCACGGCTTCGTGATGGAAGCGGGCGTCGAGATCGCAGATGCCGAGCAGGGCGGGAGCCAGTACCGTATCGAGCGGGTGGAAGGAGATACGGTGTCGTGTGTGCTGCTGACGCATGATACGAATTATGTCGGCACGCTGGTTTTTGATCGGAATGACCCGAAGAATGTCGGGAGATTTTCCCAGAGCGCTGATCGAGCAGTGACAGAAGCGACTGGCCTCGAAGAGAATGTCTCAGTTTCGGTTGAAGCGATAGATAGGTCGGAGGAGTGGCAGCAGCTTTTGGCCGGATGTGCCAAGGATGCCGATATGCTCCTCGATATCATGGCGGATTCGGCAGCGCAACTCGTAGAGCTGCTCTCGGAAGAGATGGGGGATGGGTTTGATCAGGCATCGCAGCGCGTTTGCGTCTCGACCTATCTTGACCAGGTGTTGTCACGGGTCGGCAATATCGCGCTGGCCGCTGATCGCGATCGAGCTATCGATATCGTGATGCAGCGGATTGCAAAAAATGTTCTACAATGAGATGATATAATCTGACGATGTATGGAGGACAAGAAGATGGAGGCAGTATTGGCACGGATCCGCAGCATGGGCGATAAGCTGGCTGAGGATTTGTCGCAGTTGCCAGATAAGTCGACTGAGAAGATCGAACCGACTTTGTCTTTGGCAGCAGAGCCTATGACTGAGCCGGCTCCTCAGGTCTTGCGCCGACGCCGGCGAACCAATACGAAACGTGCCGAACAGCCGGTAGTAGAGCCGCTGGACCCTGTTCTGGATGGGGTTGAGGATTTTATCGTGACGCCGGATGGTCGTGCGTTGACGAATCCTGATATGGAGACCGTGCAGCATCTGATCAAGGAAGATACGACACATCCTCCTCTGCCTTCCGCACCCGCCGAAGAGTATTCAGCTCAAGAGATAGCTGGAGAATTTCCGAAGGAAGTCCTGAAGGGATTCGGCGTACGAGAGCGCACAGATGGCGCGGGGGTGGAAATCGATCCGACTTTGCCGATCCAGCCGTTGCCGACGCCGCTCTCTCCGGAGGAAGAGGCCCGGGCTTCGGAACTTATCAAGGCGAGTATGGCGGAGCCTGCCGAGCTGGATGCTGAGGATGCAGATTTGAAACAACAGCAAGAGGCTGCATTCGCAGCGCCGGGATCAGCCGCGGAAGCGGAAGTGTTGCGCAAATACGGCCGTCTACCGAAAGAAGCCGCTGTGATTCCGGAAGAGACGGTCCAGGCGGATGCTTTGCTGGAAACACTGAAGAATGATCTGGCTATCGCTCGAGAGCGCTACGTCTCGGTTGACCTTGAAAAATCAAGCACACTGCTGCGTCTGCGGAATCTGTTCGGACTCAAGCAGGAAGTGCCTCTGGAAGACGTGGATGATGCCCGCACGCGCTATGAGGAGGCTCGTCTCCGATTCACTCAGGAGCGTCTAGCACGTATCGAACGGAAATATGCCGGTGATCGAAGTGATGCATACAAGCGGGAAATGGCGGAGGTGCTGAACTTCGGTGAATTCGAAGGCCGTGTGCAATTATACGAGGCACGCAAGCAGGCAGAAATAAAACGAAAATCGAGCTCGCTTCATGGGCGTATCGGAGAGAAGCTTTCTCAGTGGATGCATGCGTATAATGGGCTCAAATGGTATGAGAAATTGACGATCGGTGGCGCTCTCGTGGGAGTGACGGCGGCTGGAGGCGCGGCGGCTTTCGGGGCGGCTTTTGCTCGGGCGGTCTTGGCAGGAGGCTCACTTTCGGTGACGCTCGATACGGCGCTCGAAGGACGGGCTGATGCGCGGGCCCGAGCGCAGGCTGAGGAGGCGGGACAGAAAATTTTTGATAAGATTGCGGAGATAGAAGCGCAGACAGGTAATGCCGACCTGATGATGGATATGGATGATGAGACTCGGGCTGAGAAAGCGCGGGATTTTGAAGCATCAGTGAAACTGTTTGTCGAACAGCATCTCCAAACAGGCAAAGAAGCTTCCGGACTTTTCCGTGAACGAGTGGATGCGATGAAGCGTCGGAAACTCCTGATCGGTGCGTCGGGCGCCGCGCTTGGCCTCGTCGTCGGGAAGGGCTGGATCGGTGAGGGTGTGCAACACGTGATGGATCATGGGACCGGTATCGGATGGCTTGATCGATCATTCGGTCTGGCCGCTCTCCCTGATGCGACTGATGAGACGCTCTTGCCAGAAGCCAGTGTGGCCGATCCGGTGGCAACACCAGTAGAAACACAGCCAGCGGTATCTGCAGTTCCTGAGCGGATAACGGAAGTGCCGCATGCGTCCATAGAAGGCTTCTCATCCGAATATTCGAATTTTCTCAAGACTGCCAATGTGAAGGCGGGTGATAACTTCTGGAATCTCGTGCAGGAGCGGACCGGCGGACTAGGATTGAATGTCGGACAGTCGCATGCCCTGATAGATGCGATCAAGGACAAAGCAGCTTCATTGTCTCCGGCTGAGGTCCGGGCGCTCGGTATTTCGAGTGGTGATATCGCGCAGTTGCGTCCGGGTGATCGTATTGACTTCACCCGTCTCTTCGGGACACAGGATCTGGATCGATACCTGGCCGATGCGCGGCGCTTCGTGGAGACCGTCGCACCTCACGCGCCGGTATCGAATGTCGATGCGGTACGAGAGGCGGCTCTGGCCAAGATGGATGCAACATTGGCAACATCACCGATCTCGATCGATACGCCGGCAGTGGAGTCGGTGATTGCCGAAACCAGGCCAGAGGTGACTCCTCTAGCGGAGGAAGTCGCGGTTTCAGAACATGCTCCTCGTGTGGATGATTGGTATGCGCAGATTTTCCGGGTTGAGAGTCCGACTCCTGGTCAGGATTGGGTGCTGAATCGGTCCGAAATCATGCGGGTGAAGGTCGCGGATGTCATCCGGGACACGCAGGCTTTCGCTGCCGGAAAGGTGATGGGGTATCGTAGTAGCCTTGCTCCGGAGCAGTATCGCAATTTTTATGAATTCGCTGCGAGCCTACAGAAGGCCGGTGTCGTCTCGATGACGGAATTCTTCCGAGGCAATGTCAATGGCACGGTAGAGGAGTACCTGAAGCAGGCAGCCCCGAGAGCGACTCAAGGGACAATATATGGGATTTTTTCGACCAGTCGATAATATAATTTTTTGACATGCATATGTATGACGGAGCCGATGATTGACAGAGAAGAGATCCGACAACAGCTGGTGCAGGAGTTCGGCCTGAGTGCTTTTTCGGAAGAGAAGCAGGAAGAGGCTCTCGAGATGGCGTTTGCTTCGCTGATCAAGGTGATTTATGCCGAATCCATGGCGAAAATCGGTGAGTCAGGCATAGGGGAATATGAAGCGCTGCTCGAGAAATCGCCTTCGGATGACGATATAGCGCAATTTTTCCGTTCGCGCATCCCCGAGTACGATGATTTTGTGGCTGGTATCGTCAAGGAGTTCAAGGAGACAGTGAAATTGAGCTGATACGGAATCGTATGCCCGCAGAAGATCTGAAATCCAGTGACAATACGTTTGGGGCGGTGTTTGAAGCTGCTTCGGCGGAGTCTGGTTCGACGTCTGCGCCACAGGTGGAAGCGGGTTCGGCGGAACCGGTGCCGGAGCAGGTGGTTGAATCGAAGGGAGAAGTTGAAACAGGAAAGTTATCAGAGATTCTCCAGAAAACAGCACTGGTGTCAGGGCAGGCAGGCGCTGTCATGCGGGACGATGCGCATGATGACGCACGCAATCTTTCTCTCCTCGGCGATACGGAAAGTCAAGTGACGCGCCTCCTCGACCTGGTTATGCAGAAGGGTGTCCTGCATGGAGTGAATGTGGCCCGCAAGATGAAGAATTACTACCTGTTGGATCGCATGCATGATGAGTTGGTAGACAAGTTCTATCAAGGACTGGTCGAGAAAGGTATGATCGATCGGGAGTAGAGAGGCAGAGTAAAAAACAAACAAAAACAGATTATGTCGGGTTTCGATTGGAATATAGTCCTGGCACCGCTCTTGGGTGTTTTTGGTCTGTTGGCGTTTTTTTCGGGTGTCTTCCTTATAGTCAGGAGCGTGCTCCGATTTCGTATCGCTGTCAGCCAGTCGATGAATGCTGATCTGGAGGTCGTCAAAGTATCCCGTCCGAACCGTTCATCCGGAGAAGCACAGAATCATGATGCCGAAGCCTGGCGGGACGAAGTGGCAGCGATGGAACAACTGCTCTCATCAGTCGCGACGATCAAATGGAAGACGGGTTCTTGGAGGCAGTGGTTCTATACGGCGCCCAATATCGTGTTTGAAATCGCCAATCCCTCGAACAGCGAGGAGATATTTTTCTATATTTCCGTCCCGAAGCGTTTCCGCGAAAGCATCGAGAAGCAGATACATAGTTTTTTCCCGAACGCGGTGATCGAAAAGGTATCCGACTACACCGTCTTTTCCCCAGACAGTGCGACGGCGGTCGCGACGATCGGTCTCCGGAACAACTACGCTCTCCCGCTCCGCACCTATCGTTCGATCGGTGCTGATCCGCTCAATGAGATTTCCAACGCGCTCTCCCGGCTCAAGACGGAAGCCGAAGGCGCGGCGATCCAGGTGGTGCTCTCAGGCGCTCCGAGCGATTGGCGGTCCGCAGGCAAGTCGATCGCCCAGAGGATGCAGGGTGGGCAGCGGCTCAAGGATGCGCATAGCGACTCGTCTCTCTTGCAGGATGCCGGTAAAGAGCTCGGGAAGGGGATGGTGAGTGTCTTGTCATCCCAGACGCATCCGGAAGCGAATGAGCCAAAGCCGATCTCGCTGACTCCGGAAGAGCAAGATCTGGTAAAAGCTATCGAGGCCAAATCAGGCAAGGCAGCGTTCCGGGTCAATATCCGCCTGATCGCGACAGCAGCGGATCACGCTCGGGCCGAAGAGATACTCTCTCAGATGGAAAACGCGTTCGGACAATTTGAAAATCCGGATGTTAATACATTCAAAGTACTACGCCGGGTGAAAGAAAAGCGGGCGGTCTTCGAATATATCTTCCGGACCTTCGACGAAGAGCATGCTTGTGTGCTCGGTATCGAGGAAATCGCAAGCATCTTCCATTTCCCGATTTCTACGACGGAAACACCGAAGATCAAATGGCTCAAATCCGGTGCGGCTGCTCCTCCGATCAATATCCCGACCGAGGGACTCTTGCTCGGATTTAATGACTATCGTGGAGCCAAATCAGAGATACGCATCACGGACAATGATCGTCGTCGTCATCTCTATGCGATCGGTCAGACTGGGGCTGGAAAATCGAATTTTCTCCAGGAAATGGCGAAGAAAGATGCGGCAGCTGGCAAGGGTTTCTGCTTTATCGATCCGCATGGTGATGCGATCGAGGATATCCTGACGGCGATTCCGAAGGAGCGGGCGGAGGATGTCATTGTGTTTGATCCATCAGATATCGCCCGACCGATCGGTATCAATATGCTCGAATACGACCCGGCGCATCCCGAGCAGAAGACTTTCATCATCAATGAGATGATCGGTATCTTCGATCAGTTGTATGATCTCAAATCGACCGGAGGGCCGATGTTCGAGCAGTATATGCGCAATGCGATGCTCTTGATCATGGAACATCCGGAAAGCGGTTCGACGCTTATGGAGATATCCAAGGTGCTGGCGGATGAGGAGTTTCGCCGGTACAAGCTCGAACACTGCACGAATCCGATTGTCCGTGATTTCTGGCTCAAGGAAGCCGAGAAGGCTGGTGGCGAGGCAGCGCTGGCCAATATGGTCCCCTATATCACGTCCAAGCTGACGACCTTCATCTCGAACGACATCATGCGTCCGATTATCGCGCAGCAGAAGAGCGCCCTCGATTTCCGAGATATCATGGATGGAAAGAAGATTTTCCTCGTCAATCTTTCCAAAGGCAAGATCGGGGAGATCAACGCCAAGTTGCTCGGTATGGTTATCGTCGGTCGGTTGCTCATGGCAGCGCTGTCTCGCGTCGATACTCCGGAAGATGAGCGGCAGGATTTCTATCTCTATCTGGATGAGTTTCAGAATGTCACGACGAATTCGATCGCGCAGATTCTCTCGGAAGCGCGCAAGTATCGCCTCTGTCTGGTCTTGGCGCACCAATTCATCGCGCAGCTCAAGGAGGAGATATCCAAGGCGGTCTTCGGCAATGTCGGTTCGATGGTGGCGTTTCGAGTCGGTCCGGAAGATGCAGAATTTCTCGAGAAGCAGTTCTCACCGGTCTTCAGTCCGAACGACCTGATGAACGTGGATAATTACAATTGTTTCGCTCGCCTGTTGATGAATGGAGAACTGACCAAGCCATTCAACATGAAGACCTATCCGCCGACGCGGGGCAGTCAGGAAATCGCCAATGCCCTGAAAGAGCTGTCCCGGTTGCGGTTCGGTCGCGACGCGACTATCGTCAACCGTGAAATCATGGATCGGGTCAAACTGGCTGAAAAAATATGAGATAAAATTTCCCTTCAATTATAAAAAAAACCGCATTCCCATCGGAGAACCACCAACCGACTCACCTCATGGCGCCGTCAAAATCCCTGCGAGCTTTTGACTGACGTGAAAGCATTTCATTCCGTCATCCTGACGGAAACCATGCTGAAATGCTTTCAAGCCGCGCCCTGAAGTGAGATCGGCTGATGGTTCTTTGTGCTTTTGTTCTGGTCTAGGAATCGATTTCACTGTGACGTTGTAATACCACCCCCTCGCCGACCCAGCCAGAGATTTTTTCTGAAGCCCGAGGTGCTTTAAACCGATAGTGAGGAAAAAATTTGCTGGCTGGGTCGGTGGGGGTCTGCATTCTCTGGATTGCATTTTCTGGTCTGGGAAACCAGCAGGAAGAAATTCTTAATCACAGAAAAAATCTACTTTCGCATCTTGCTCCCTCACTCAAAACAGCGTAAACTGAAACCAAACAATAACTCAAATCTTCTATGCCTCTCCTCCCCAAAAAAGGCTCTGTCCTCGTCTTCTCTCTCATCATCTTGAGCATCATCCTCTCCGCCGCTATCACGGTAGCGAGTGTCTCTATCACCAATCAGCGTTCCGCCTCTTCTACCGGCAAATCCGTCCAATCCTTCCAAGTGGCTGACTCCGGTATCGAGCTCGCTCTCCAGAAGATCTACAAGAACAACTACACCGATCTCAATGCCATGGCTACCGCCATGGGAGGCGGAGCCTCCTGTGCCGGACACCATTTCCAAGAGCAATGTTGTCGGAGGCAATATCAAAGTCTCGTTCTATGACAATGATGGAGTGCTCGTCACCTGTGCCGCTACGGATTGGAGAGACACTGTGGTACGGATCAAATCAGAAGGCTCCGCTTTTGGGACCACACGAGTGGTGGAGACGGCGGTGGCGGCAAGCGGGCTCTCTTGCGTGCAGGCGACACGGTATAAAAATGATTCTATCCGGGTGTATTATAAGGACGGAAGCACTACCACCGGCGATACATCAGAAGTTGCGTCTATTGGAACAGGAAGTAGTATACGGGATGAATCTTTTATACGTCTTTGGGGGATAGAGTGTCTTGGAGAGTATCAAAAAACAGGTTGTTATATGCGCAGTGTTGGCAATAGTGCTTCAGGCCAGTCTGATTGGGATATAAGTTTTGATCCTGCCAATATACAGGCCTGCTTGACCGATGATGATGAATATACCTCTGATGCTACGATTTCTATCGTTTGTTGCAAGTAAAGGAGTGAGGGGATAAAAAGAGAAAACAGCGGGTGATCGCTGTTTTTGCTCCTCGATACTTCTCTAGAGGGTATCCCTAAGGAAGAATAAGCTCGAATACTGCGGTATCAGTGGAGAGGCTGACTACTGGTCCGTGGAGCGAGAGACTGCGGATGTCAGCAAGGCGGTCGGAGAAGTACTGCTGTTCGATAGCACCTTCGGTATTCCAGATGACGAGGCGATGGTTCTGATTATCGAGTCCGACGATGCGGGTGTTGTCTGGTTCGGAGGCTAAGAGCAGGGTTTGTAGAGGTACGTTGGGCATTTCAAAAGTCCGGACTTCTTTGCCGCGTGAAAACTGGCGGAGTGAACCATGGGCAAAGAGAGAGACCATGTCGTTGACCGCAAATGTCGCCTCTCTGTCTGGAGCAATCGATGGTTTGAGCCAGGCGAGACCCTCACTGAATCCGCCCTGAGCGCGCGGGAAGCGATAGATCTGGCCGCTGTTTCCATCGAGCGCGTAGAGATAGGTGAGATAGGCGCCGATGGCCTGAATAGAATGAGTGTCGGTTGGGAGGGTGTTTTCTGTGAATGTCGTATTGGAAGGGGTGAAGGAGAGTAGTTTTCCGCTTTCGGTGAGGATAAACAATGTCCGGAGGTCAGGCATCGGAGCGATAGCGCGGACCGCTCCGCTTTCGGCCGGGAGTACTGCTGAAATGGCGAGTGAGGGGATTTCGATCGTCGTCCGGGTGGCGATGACGAGGGTGTCGTTGAGAGAGGCGATGGCTATGGTATCGGCGTGTTCTGAGAGAAGGCGCAGAGCTGGGAGATCGGCCGCGAGTGTTTCGGTTGATCGGATGGATGCGGTTGGTTCTACCTCGGAAAGGTTTGTCTCTGGTTCCGAAGTCGGTGCCGGTTCGGAGGTATCGGGGCGCGCCATAATCCAGAAGAAAGTCGCGATGCTCGCGGTAGAGAGCAGGAGTACTCCGATGCGGGCTTTGAACGGAAGTCTTTGGAAGAGGCGGACGATATGTGAGAGAGCAGGGCGTATAGAGCGGACAATCTGGCTCGAGAGCCGGGGTATCCAAGTGCGAAGCCAGGAAACAATCATACCAGCAACCGTCTGGAGAGAGGCGAGCGCTCTACGGAACAGTGGAGCGGTCTTGGCGGCTATACGCCCGGATGTTTGGGAAAACTGTGAAAAAGAAGCCTTGATACGGGGTGATCCCGGTGTGGCTGGTATCGCTGCCGATGAGAGCGGTAGACGGGGCGTATCGGTAGGGTGATGTGGTGGTGTCTGAGGCACCGGTTGCTTTTGAAGAACAGCGACTGGTTCGAGGGTGGCGATGGATTCAGTCGCTCCTGGTCGTCTGGAGCGGAGATGTTTTTTGAAAAATCCGACACTGATCTGGCGGCATCGCTCCGCAGATGCGACGCAGAAGAGGCGGCTTCGATCGGAGAAGTTGCGGAAAGACCGGCGCATGGCCCGGGTGCCTTGCTCGCGGATGACTCGGCTCGAATGGAAGAAATCCTCGAGATACTCCGCGAAACGGGACGTCTCTATCGGCGTGCTATTCTCGTCTCCCTGGACATAGATATGGCCGGTTTTCGTATCGGTGTATTCGGATGTTCCTGAGGCATGGTGCGGAGATTCCTCAGAAAGGGCCGCGGCGATGCTTTCCTGATGCTTCGCTTCGAAGGCGGCCTCGGAAAAATAGCTTTTGATTTCCGGACGCTGTCTTTCGGGGGCCTCCGCTTTGGCGCGAGCGGACTCGCTTGGCTCGGTGATATCGACGATGATGGCGCCGCTCCGATCAAGCTCGTTGATCATGGCGGTGCGGAGGAATTGAGCGAACCGGTCTTTGTCCATGCGCTGTGCTTGGCGTTCGATGGTTTCTTCATCGAGCAGCGAGAAGACCTGAGGCAGAAAAAAGAGGAGACGATCATCGGGTGCGAGCCGACCGCTGGAGATCTCGATGAAGGTCTTGATCGGATGCTCCGCGGCATCCGGAGAAGCGAGTCCTTCGCTGATATGCGAGAGCGTACCGTTGCGGAAGAGATAGATGCGGCCATCGCCGGTAGCGGAGAGATGGATGGAGTTTTTTTCGATGATCGCTATGGTGCCGTGGAACTTGCCGAGCCAGTCGATATTGCCATGTTTGACGATCTCAGCGAGGGCGACGTTGATCTTATGGAGCGCCGCTTCGAAGCTTTCCATGGCGCCGCGCCGAGGATTGCAGAAGTATTCGTTCTTGGCGACGGAGAAAAGGAAATTGACGATATACTTGGAATCCTCGCTCTGGTCATCGATCTCAAAAACACCAAGCAGGACGCCGAGCGAAGCGCCAGCGACATTATCGTTTTCGTGCCGGAAAATCTTTATGAAGTGTTCGGCATTCCGTCCTCGGGTCGCTTGGATCTCCGTAATGACACGGTCGTACTCCTGAAACGCCTTTGGTTTTTCTCCTTTTCGTTCCCTCATAGCTTCATTTTTCTAGTATACCACAATTTTCGGCTTGTATCAGGGCTTATTTGTGGCTTTTTCCGTTGACTTTTCACGGAACTCTGCCGTATACTCAAGGGAAGTATACCGTAATCCGTATTTTCCCTGAAAGTATGTCCCTCATCCTGTTTGATGCCCTTTTCGGTTCCAAGGCCCGTGCCCGTGTTATCCGGTTTTTTTTGCTCAATGCCGAGGGTGAGAACTCGGTGGTCGATGTCACTGCGAAGATCATGCTGTCTCGGACCGATGTTGCCCGCGAAGTGAATAAGCTCGCGAAGCTCAAGCTGATCACGGAGAAGGCGCGCAAGGGGAAGAAAGTCTATACGACCAATACGGATTTTCCTTTCTATACCGAGCTCAAGAGTCTCGTGTCCAAGCTCAACGTGCATGCGCAGTCGCAGGTGTTCAAGAAGCTCAAGGTCATCGGTGAAGTGAAGCTCATCCTGATCAGCGGACTGTTTCTCAATTACCCGAAGAGCAAGGTAGATATGATTCTCGTCGTGAACAACGTGAATCGGACTAAGCTGCGGCACGCTATCCAGTATCTCGAGGCTGAAGTCGGCAAAGAGATACAGTTCGTACTCATGAATGCGGAGGAGCTGCATTACCGGCTCAATATGCTCGATCGCTTCTTTGTCGAGTTTCTTGAGGGGCCGTATGAAGAGGTAGTCAACAAGATCCCCGAGCTCCGGCGTTTCATCGCGGGCATACATAAATAAGCGCTGTCACGGTGCTTGAAATTACGTCGCTCGCCCCCCGATGAAATCAAGCTTTCGCTTGCGGGCTCGCTCGTAATCATAAACAAAAGGATAATCGGGAGGGAAAACATATGGAATGGTTCAGTGTGCTCATAGTCCTGGTGTTGGTCGGCGGAATCGCGTTGTTTTTCGTGTTCCGGCGAGAGCGATCAGTCGGATCTGATGCGGCGGCGCAGGAAGCGATGATGCTGCGGATGGAGTCGCTCAATCGCCGTTTCGATGAGCGAATGGATCATATGACGCACGCGCTCAATCAGCAGCTGCATGGCTTCCAGGGGATGCTCGACAGCCGGCTGGCGGACAATACTTCCCGACTTGATAAACGGCTCGATACGGCAGCCAAATCGTTTACGGAAGTGCGCGAGCGGCTTGCTCAGGTCGATCAGGTGAATCGGCAGATTCTCGAGGTCAGCAAAGATGTCGCTTCGCTGCAGGAGATCCTGACGGCGCCCAAGATACGTGGCGGTTTCGGTGAGATGATGCTCTATGATCTGCTCGAGAAGATGCTGCCGAAGGAGTACTACGTGACCCAGCATACGTTTAAGAGCGGGGAGACGGTGGACGCACTCATCCGGCTCAAGGGCGGCGATATCAGCGTCGATTCCAAATTTCCGCTCGAGAATTTCAAACGCATCGTCACGGCTGCCTCGGATGAGGAGAAGAAGGTCGCGAGAAGGCAGTTCTTGAATGACGTGAAGAAGCATGTCGATGCCATCGCCAACAAGTACATCGTGCCGAACGAGGGGACACTCGATATCGCACTCATGTATATCCCGGCGGAAAACGTCTATTATGAAGTGATCATCAAGGATGAGGAGGAGCAAGGTCTGCTTTCGTACTTGACGGAGCGCCGGGTGATTCCGGTCTCGCCGAACTCGTTCTATGCTTATCTCAAGACGATCCTGTTCGGTCTGCAGGGGATGCAGATCGAGAAGCGGGCCAAAGAGATCATGGGGCAGCTCGAGAAGCTGATGAAGAGTCATGATCGCTTCGCCAAGGAATTCGAGATTCTCGGCGGACACCTCGGCAATGCCCGGAAAAAATATGAGGATGCCGAACACCTCCTCGATCGTTTCGAAGATGATCTGATCCAGGTACGCGGTCGGCATGGCGAGAGCGATACGCCGCTCCTGACTGAAGAGACACCCGCTGAAACGAAAACAGTATGACTCTCGACTGGCCGGTAAAACAATTCCAGGAAACCATCGATCAGCCGCTGCTCGAAGCGGGTGAGGGGCGTTTATTTTTTCAGAACAATATCGTCCGTCTCCTGCTGCTCTGCATCGGACTGATGATCGGAGCCCTTTTCAGTACGCTGCCGTTCTTCCTGCACCCGTCCGATGTACTGACCGTGCTGCATTACAATGTCTATTTCGGCGTCGATCTCCTGGGAGCTTGGTGGCAGGCCTATATTCTGCCAGGCATCGCGCTCTGTTTCGTCGGAATCAATATCTGGCTGGCTTCCTACTTCTACACTCGCCAGCAAGAGAGAATCGCAGCCTATCTGTTCCTGTTGGGGTCTCTGATGCTTTTGGCGGGCGTTGCGGTCGGGTGTGTCGCTATCGTCTACATCAACTATTGATTCTGCTGCTCGGGGAGGGCGAGAGTCACGGCGTATGATGGATTTTTTTCTCAAGCCATTCCTGATCGCCTTTCTGGTGAGTACGGCCGTGCTACTCGCGTTCTTGTCGATAGTCCATCTTTCTTCTTGGCTTCAAAAACGGAAGCAGCAGTGGTTCCGTTTCGGCGGGGTAGCCATCATGCTGGGATTTTCGACGGCATTCTTCGCGGATGGCCGCATCGTGATGTCGCTGCCGCTCGTCGGACTGCTCTTGGGTACGGTGATTATCGTCGGATTCGGTATCTGGGATGACCTGTTCGAGCTCTCTTGGAAATCGCAGATATTTTTCCAGTCGATTCTGGCCGTACTGATCTTCCTCTTCGGGGCCCGCGTCCTGTTTATCACGAATCCGTTCGGCGGCGTCATCACGTTCCCGTCCGAGTTCTCGGTGCTGATCGGATTCCTCATCGGCCTCTTTTGGCTCCTTTTGCTCATGAATGCTCTGAATTGGCTGGATGGATCCGATGGACTCTGCGGTGGCGTCTCTCTGATCGCTCTCTTGACGATTTTCTTCCTCGCATTGAAGCCGGAAGTCAATCAGCCGGCCTTTGCGATCATCGCGGCGAGCGGTGCCGGTGCGGTATCAGGATTCCTCTTGTTCAATTTGCCGCCGGCACGGATATTCGCCGGTACGACCGGATCGATGTTTCTCGGTTTTCTGCTCGCATTTTTGGCGACGGCTGCCGGAACGAAAATAGCGACCGCTCTCCTGGTCCTGGTCCTGCCGATTGCGGATGCGTTCTATGTCATTCTCGAGCGTCTCTGGTCGGGCAAGTCGGTATTTCAGGGCGATCAGCGCCACCTGCACCATAAGCTCAAGCGTCTCGGCTGGTCACAGGGCCGGGTTACTTTTGTACTGCTCTCTTTTACGGGCATCGTCGCTCTCTTGGCGCTGAAGACACGAGCGGAAAGCAAATTCTTCGCTTTGACCGGAGTATTCCTGATCGCTTTTCTTCTTTCGGTAGTGGTCGCGAAACGTTCGGATCAGGTGCCGGATCAGAGTAATTCATAGAGAAATACGGAGTATGCGCGCTGTTTGCATAATCGGAGTAGTACTACTGCTCGGTGTCGGCGGGTGTGCTGGCTGGTCGTATTTTTTTGCCTCGTCTGATCAGACGCTCTTGGCTGTCGGCTGGCAGGGGAACCAATATGCTATCGAAATCGCCGATACGCCGGAGCTGTGGGGGCGAGGACTCAGCGGAAGAGACGACCTGTGTGCCGCGTGCTCCATGCTGTTTGTCTTTCCACGAGCGGAGAGGCATGACTTCTGGATGAAGGGAATGCGGTTTCCTCTGGATATCATCTGGGTCTCAGGAGGAAAAGTGGTGTATATAGAGCGGCGTATCGATCCGACATCGGCAGAGACGTTCCGTCCGGATGTCGCGGCGGACCAAGTCATCGAAGTGAATGCCGGAGCGGCGGACCGGCTCAGAGAGGGTGATCGGATAGACTATTACAGCGAGTAAGTTATAAGAATGAACAGTATTGTTTGTATTGCTTGAAATCTCACTCATGTGTCATTCCGAGCTTGTCGAGGAATCTCCGTTGAATATTTCGCTTCTCAGGGCATTTTCAATGGAGATCCCTCCACTCGCAGACTCGGTCGGGATGACAAAAGAAAATTTCAAAACCATATAATGCTGTTGATTCTTACGAGTAAGAGGATGGGCCCAAAAAAAGCAAAACCCCGGAAGTTTCCGGGGTTTTGCTGTCATACGGTAAAGAACGGAGAAGGACTGAAATACAGATTAGCGGTAAGCCGCGACGTGTACGGAGTATTTCTTCAGATTGTTGAGCTGTCGGTCGTTCAGGTTTTTCGACTGTCCGATCGCCTGGTTGATCAGATCTTTCGAGAATTCGATTGATGTTCCGACGTGCACACCGCCTTGGTGTCCGACGTTTTTGCGGAGATAGTCTTCGATATAGACCTTGTGCTCTGCAGAAAGCGATGAATCCGGATTCTTCTCCAGGTAGTTCATGAGCGCGTGACGGGCCAAATGGGTTGAACCATTGCCAGCGACAGCGGTCTCGATGAATGCTCCTTCAGTCTCGCGGGAGACTTCAGCCGGAGCCTGAGCTACGGAACCCTTCGTCGTCGATGAAACGGCAGCGTCATCGGTAGCGACGACGTCGGCTTCCATCTCAGACAAGGCAGCGGTATCCAGGTCATCCATCGATACGGTCTCGGTGCGCTGTGAGTAGGAATAGATTCCAAGAGCGATCGCTCCGACGATGAAGACACTCACGATGACGCGAAGATTCTCCTGAAGCCAATTGCGGACTTCGTTGGAGGATGTTTCTTCGAAGAGCGGATCTTTCTCATCCATGTCATGTTCGTTCATAATGTCACCTCTCTTTCTAGTGTTATTGTTTTCAAATGACTTGCTTGCGTTGAAGCGACTGGCGGCTCAGGGTGCCCCGGAACTCCCGGAGAACGAGAGCCAATCGACCCCCTTCCTTGTATAGTAGGTTTCATGCGCGGGGGTGTCAACTAGACAATATGGACAATGTATGGCTGATTTCAGGGGATTTTTTTGGTGTTTTTCAGGGTATTTTTTAGAGAATGCCGAGTGAGAACATCGATAGGGGGATGAAAAAATATTTCTGCCATCGGAGGGAGCGTGCTGATCGATGACGGAGAGCTCTCTCGGATGATTGCCATATGTACTCACGGTATATTTTTTTGTCTGTCGCATGAGCAAAATATTTCGTGAGATATTTTTTCGCGTAAATATTTTTTTAATTATTTTTTTCGCGCGTGACTCTTGACACGAGAAAAAAACACTTTGATTTTTTTTAAAATGATATATAATGAAGATGCATGAAAAAACTTTCGTGCCACGCACAAACAACAAATATAAAAATGTTGTGTGCCATAACAAGTCTTCGCATCATGACAACGTCAGTTGATGCAGAAGATTATGGAAGGAGGTGATCATTATGGCAACCAAGAAAAAGGCAGTAAAGAAGACCGTGAAGAAGGCCGTCAAGAAAGCGGTAAAGAAGACCGTGAAGAAGGCGGTGAAGAAGACTGCTAAGAAGGCCGTAAAGAAGACCACGAAGAAGGTGGCTTCAAAGAAGCGCAAGTAGTTCTCCTTCGTTTCAACACGAAAAGAAAAACAAAATCCCCCGAAAGGGGGTTTTGTTTTTTTTGAAGCATATATCTACGCGAGTATGATGTGCGCGAAGCGGCATTTCCCCGCGAGATCATGGATGAATGTCAGATCGGCCTCGGGAAGCATATCCTGTATTTTGGCTGAAATAAGGGGTTTTTGTTCCGGGCTGATTTCGAGCCAGAGCGTGATAGGGATGGCTCTCTTGGATGATTGGATGCTGGATATCTGCTCGAGCAGGAGCAAGATATGCCCGAGTCCCTGTGTGTGGCTCTCAAGCGCCGTACGCGGTTCATAGTCTCTGACATCTGGCGCAGAGCTCTGGTAGATGCGCGATGAGAGATAGGGGAGATTGGCCGCGATGATGATCTCGTCGGCTGATGAGAGTGTGCTGCTGATTGGAACGAGTAGATTGCCGGTACGAAAAGCGATGGCGCTATCGACGTCATGTCGCTTGGCATTCTTCCGAGCGGTGCGGAGCGCGGCTGATGAGATATCGGTAGCGCAGAATTCGAATGATGAAAATTTTTCAGCGCTGATTTTTCTGAGATGAGCAGCAAGAGAGATAATGATGCATCCGCTTCCGGTGCCGATGTCAGCGATGATTATTTTTTTCTTTGAACCGGTTATTTTTTTGAGACTCTCTTCGATGATATGTTCGACCATGATTTCGGTTTCCGGTCGCGGGATGAGCGTCGCGCTCGTCACGGAGAAGTCAAGTCCGTAGAATTCCTTGTGCCCCGTAAGATAGGCGATCGGTTCGTGATGCCGGCGGCGATCCGCGAGTGCGAGGAATCTTGTGTGGATGTGTGCGGATACCTGGTATTCGGGGTGTGCGATGAGGTATTCCCGAGATTGTCCGGTCGTATGGGCGAGCAGCAGGAAAAAATCCTCCGGAGCCAGGGAGGAAAGGTGGGCGACAACGAGATCATGTACGGAAAGACTCATGCGCGAGATCGTTTTTCGGCCTCTTCGAGTTTCAGACGCATATCTTCTTCCTCGAGCGCCATGATGATCGGGTCGATGGCACCAGCCAGGATACCCGGGACATTGCTCCAGGACTGCTTGATGCGGTGGTCAGTGATGCGGTCTTGCGGGTAATTGTACGTGCGGATCTTTTCGCTGCGATCACCAGTACCGATCTGGCTGTTGCGGGCGTCGCCAAGCTCCTTGGCTCGGCGCTCCTCCTCAGCCTGGAGGAGGCGTGAGCGGAGGACTTTCATGGCTTTTTCCTTGTTTTTGATCTGGGATTTCTCATCCTGACAGGAAACAACAAGTCCGCTTGGCAAGTGAGTGATGCGGACGGCGCTGTAGGTGGTATTGACCGACTGACCGCCCGGGCCGGATGAGCAGAACGTATCGATGCGGAGATCGCTCGGGTTGACGCTGATATCGACTTCTTCTGCCTGCGGGAGGACGGCGACGGTAGCAGTGGAGGTATGGATGCGCCCGGCTTTCTCGGTTTCCGGTACGCGCTGGACCCGGTGGACACCGGATTCGTATTTGAGTTTGGAATAGACTGGATATTCACTCCGGCCTCGGGTGATTTCAAAAACCGCTTCCTTGAAGCCGCCGACTTCCGTCTGGTTGGAATGCATGAGCGAGGTCTGCCAGCCGAGGCGTTCGGCATAGCGGGAGTACATGCGGAACAGTTCCGCTGCGAAAAGACTGGATTCGTCGCCGCCGGCACCGGCACGGATTTCAACGATGATATCCTTGTCGTCATTCGGGTCTTTCGGGAGGAGGAGACGGTGAAGTTCGGCTTCGAGTATCTCCCTTTCTTTTACCAGACCGATGTTTTCTTCGAGAGCCATGGTCTTGAGTTCCGGGTCCGCTTCCGGATCCTGAGTGATTTCAGCATTGCCGCGCATATTTTGCTCGAGTGTTTTCAAAGTATGGATCGGCATCATAATCGTCTCGAGTTCCGATTTCCGGCGGCCGAGCTCGATAAGCTTCTTGGATTGAGCGACGATCGCAGGATCGCTCAAGCTCGCCTCGATGGAGGCATATTCTGCTTCGATGTCACTGATCAAGGCCTGGATATTCATAAGAGTGTTATAGCATGGCTCTTTAAAAGCAAAAACCCCGATGTGGGGTTTTTGCGTCGCCGGTAGAGTGAGAGAAAGAAGTAAGGAAGCCGAAACGACGCGGGAATAGGTCGCGTTATTTGTCCTCGGCCTTGGTTTCCTTGGTGGTAGCACGCTCCTTTTTTGGCTTGAGAGCGCTTGCTTTGGCCTGAGCGCGTTCGGTCAGCTTCTTGAAACGATCGACACGACCGGTGGTGTCGATGAACTTCTTCTTGCCGGTATAGAACGGATGGCACTGGGAGCAGATTTCAATGCTGCTCGCTACGACGGTCGAACCCGTGTTGAAAACAGCACCGCAGGCGCAGGTAATAGTCGCTTTCTCGTGATAGGTCGGGTGGATACCGGTTTTCATAACGGTTGCATTGCGGATAACAAAACAAAAACGCCAGAAATGAGCGTGCCACTAGCCTAGCAGAAGGATGAGAAATTGACAAGGGCCGCTGATTTGCTATACTTCCGACTGTATTTTTCCGCGGAGTAAGCGGTGAAATCAGCCCGTTTCTCGAGACTTTGACCTATTCCTCGCTCGTTTCCGCTGGTAAGCGGCAGCAGCGCTGGTCAGTCGCAGTAATGACGAGCAACGGAAGTAACTAATAAGGAAGGTAAAGATATGACGGAAAACGTCACAGCGCCGGAGACGGCGGAAGCGGTTGTACCGACCACCGCGGAGGGAGTCAAGTCGGTAGAAGAAGTGGCATACTTTGCCGGCTTCGATTTTGGCACCCTCGAGGTGACTCTTGAGAATCTGCTCAAGGCAGGAGTGCACTTCGGGCATCTGAAGTCGCGTCGTCATCCGAAGATGGATGAGTATATCTTCACGACCCGCAAGAATATCAATATTCTTGATCTCGAGAAGACAGCCGCCAAGTTGGAGACTGCCTCGGCATTTCTGACCGAAGTAGTGAAGAGCGGCAAGCCGGTGCTGTTTGTCGGGGTGAAGAAGCAGACACATGACTCGGTCAAGTCGCTCGCGGAGCGTATCGGGATGCCGTACGTCATCGATCGCTGGCTCGGGGGTACGCTGACCAATTTCTCCCATATCAAGTCGCGGGCCAAGTATCTGGTCGAGACCGAGGAGAAGCTCGCCCGTGGTGAGTTCAAGAAGTACACGAAGTTTGAGCAGGCCAAGAAGAACGAAGAGATCGAACGGCTCGAGAAGCGCATGGGTGGTATCAAGACCCTCGATATGATTCCGGGCGCCATCGTGATCGCGGATACCCGCGAGGCGGATATCGTGATTCATGAGGCGCGCAAGCTCTCAGTGCCGATCGTCGGCATCGTCGATTCGAATACCGACCCATCGTTCGTCGATTATCCGATTCCGGGCAATGATGACGCGGTGTCGTCGCTGCGCATGGTGTTGGGAGCGCTCGGCAAAGTCGTGCTCAAGGCGAAGGAGGGGAAGTAGCCATCGACTCGACGTGTTAAAATATCAAAAAAGCACCATTCTATGAGTCAAATAGAACTAATCAAGAGTCTGCGCGAGCGGACCGGAGCCGGCATCGTGGATGTCAAAAAGGCTCTCGAAGAAGCGGCTGGTGATGAGGCGAAAGCGATCGATATTCTCCGGAAGCGCGGCCAGGATAAGGCTATGAAGAAGGGCGAGCGCGACACGCATGAGGGTGTTGTTGTATCGTACGTGCATAGCAATGACCGGGTCGGCGTACTGCTCAAGCTGTATTGCGAGACGGATTTCGTCGCGCGGAACGATGAATTCAAGGCCTTGGCCCATGATATCGCTATGCATATCGCGGCGCTCGCCCCGACCTGTATCAAGCCGGAAGACGTGTCTGTCGAAGTACTGGCACATGAGCAGGAGATCTGGAAAGAGCAGCTGGCAGCTGAGAAGAAACCGGCTGAGATTATGGAGAAGATCATGGCTGGCAAAGAGAAGAAATTCCGCGATGAAGCCGCTCTCCTTTCGCAGGCGTTCGTCAAGGATGCCGAAAAGACGGTTGGAGACCTCATTACCGAGGCGATCCATAAGGTAGGGGAGAATATCCAGGTAGGCAGCTTCGTCCGTTACGAGATCTGATCGCATCCTTAATTGTTTCTGTCTGCGTCCATGTGGCATCTCATCATTCCACCGATAGTCGTTGTCGCCTGTTTTGTCCTGATTCTCTGGTATCTCTCCCTACGAGGAGTTGATCCGGAGGTGGCGAAGCGGGCCTTGGCTATCGGGGATGCTCATGAGAGCCGGATCCGGGCCGCCTTGCGCGGGTTTTCTTTGCGGGTACTCGAGAAGCTCGCGCAGCGTTTCAAAGTGATGTCGCTGCGGGTGCACAATACGTTTCATGATTTCCTCCAGTCAGTGAAGGAGAAAAGAAAGATTTCCGATAGCCGGATGGTGGCGAGCGCGGAAGAGCATGAATCTGAGTCTCTGGTTGATGAGGAGAATGATTTCGACGAGAGCGATATCGCGCAGCCGTTGATGGATGGAGCAAGCGGTTCTATGCGGCCATCGATCCTTCTGGAAGAGACATCGGTGTCGATGGAAGCGCCTCTCGCTCCGGCATTCAGTCTGACGACGCCTCTCCGGCGGAGAAGGAGAGAGGAAACTGAAGAAGTATCAGCGGATACACCGGTCGTGCGTCCGATGGTCAGTGATCGCGCCGCCCTGCCCGAGCGGCCGAAACGCAAGCTCACTCCGAAACCGATAGAGGAAGATCTGATCGCGCGTATCGCAGTCAACCCGAAGGATTATACGGCGTATGAAGCTCTCGGGGACTTCTATATGGAACGGGGCAGCATACAGGATGCAAAAGAATGCTATCGCCAGGTGTTGAAGCTTTCTCCGGTGCAGCGGATGGTAAAAATCAAGATCCGCCGTCTCGAAAGGCTCCTGTCTCAGAAGTAGGCTTGAAGAGCCGAGCTTCTTCCGCTATGATGGATGGGTTAGAGCGACCGGCCACCTTAGCTCAGGGGTAGAGCAGCGGTTTTGTAAACCGTTGGTCCTCGGTTCAAATCCGAGAGGTGGCTCTAGTGGAATTTCCAATAACCAAATTTCAATTTCCAAATAAATTCCAATAACCAAATTTCAAATTCCAAACAAACCTATTTGGATTTTGAATAATTGAGAATTGAGATTTATTTGGTGATTGGATTTCGGTGCTTGGTTATTTTACGAAAATGGGTAGGTAGCAGAGCGGTCAAATGCATCAGACTGTAAATCTGACGCCCTACGGGCTACGGGGGTTCGAATCCCTCCCTACCCACAGTATAAACTACAAAAGCACCCATCCTGGGTGCTTTTGTAGTTTTATTTTGAAGTAGGGAGGGATTCGAACGGGCAGGAGCGAGTCCTTTCGCGAAGGCGAAACTGGCGAGTGTCGACAGATGCGCGCGAGCAAGCATCTGGCGCTGCCCAGGGCAACGAAGTCGTCAGCAGACGACGAGGCGGAAATCCCTCCCTACCCACACAAAAACAAACCTCAGCGCCTTCTAGGTGCAGGGGCTTGTTTTTTTATTGTGACACTTTACTTTTTGTGGGAATCCGGTAGAGTTACGGGCGTTCTTTGAGATTATACCAATCAGGAGGATATCATGCTGTTCTCAACCGTCACTCGGGTAGCACCGATCTATCTTCGCGATGGGACTATCCTGTCTACCGAAGTGGAAATCGTCAAATATATCCAACAAAATGGCTTGTGGGAGAAGCTGGTCGAGATTATGGAGGGGCGTGCTGACGTGGTGGTGATACCGACTCTGGCTGTGGTCGCGGCCGCTATTGATGATGATCCGCTCTCGCCGCATTTTTCGATCACTCCGTCGCCGCAGACTATGGGAATGATTCTTCGGGATCTGGCTCAGGATGGATGCCAGTTCGGTCGGGGAGTCGAGGATCTGCTCGGGGATCCCATGGTGGACAATATGACCTCCGGACTCGTGTATGAGTGCAGTATCCTGCTGGGCAGTGAGCTGACAGACACTGATCGGACGCTCGAGAATATAGAACGCATGGCTATCGAGCGTGGATATGTCGAGCCGCCTATCGGTCTGGTACCGTTCCTCCGGCAGTATCTGACGGATGATATGCTGCGCCGGATGGGTATCGATACCCTGATGGTGATGCATACTCCCGTCCGAGGAGATTTCGGTGGTATTTGCCGTCTGGCTCTCCAGAGAGAATCGGAGGGGCCGTGGCTCATATTGGACGGGGATAGTCATCCTGGTATCGGCTGGACACGGCGTGATGGGTTCTTGTATCTGCATAATCCATCAGCACTGTCGACGATGTGATGCTCCCCGGATTTCTCAATGAGAAATCCGGGGTTTTCTTTTGGATATTGGACTTTTTCCAGAAAATCGTTAGAATAGGGAAAGCCTCGATTCTTTTTTGAGGTTGTAATGTTTTTTATGTGAAGCCGTTGTAGCTCAGTCGGTAGAGCACGTCCTTGGTAAGGACGAGGTCACCGGTTCAATCCCGGTCAACGGCTCAGTATTGACGAAAACGGAAAAATTCCGTAGAGTAGGTGCATTGTATTCGTAAGGGATTCCAGGAAGACTATGGGCAAGATCAAGGACAACATGGCGAAGCTGAAGTGTTCGGACTGCGGACGCATCACTTACTATACCCAACGCAACAAGAAGAAGGTGAAAGAGAAGCTTTCTATGAAGAAGCATTGCAAGTTCTGCAAGAAGCACACGGTGCATAACGAAGGCAAATAGGCCCCAGGAACAGTTAACAAAGAACAGGAAGCAGGGTAAGATGAAGGGTATCTGCTATTTGTTGGTTGTTAACTGTTTTTTGTTTCTTGGTACGGGAGTGTCGTATAATGGTAGTACAACGGTCTCCAAAACCGTTTGCGTAGGTTCGATTCCTACCACTCCTGCGTGAACAGTTGATAGCTTATAGTTGTTAGTTTTTTAGAGTCGCGGATTGTATTCGAATTTCTCAAAGAGCTATAAACTATAAGCTATCAACTATTAGCTGTTCATAAGGGGCCCTATCGTCTAGCGGCTAGGACATCTCCCTCTCACGGAGGAAACAGGGGTTCGATTCCCCTTAGGGCTACAAGTTAACCAAAAACCTTCCGGATATATTTCCGGGAGGTTTTTGGTTTGTTTGCCCTAAGGGGAATCGAACGGGCAGGAGCGAGTCCTTTCGCGAAGACGAAACTGGCGAACGGTTGACAACGTTTGGAGGGAGGACGTATGCTGCTGGCAATCAGCTTTTGCTGTTTTTGGTTCTTTAATCAATCAGAAGGAGGTGCGTCATGAGTCGCGCTATGATTATCGTTGCCTTGAGTGTTTCCTCTCGGCAGAAGGCGTTGGATATAGCCAGTACTCTTGATCCGGCAGTCTGTCGGGTCAAAGTGGGTGCGGAGCTGTTTTTGGCGGCGGGCCCGGAAGTGGTTCACGAGCTGCAACGGATGGGTTTCGATGTTTTTTTGGATCTCCGATTGTATGAGATGCCACGGGTGATCGATAACGCGATCCGTACGATGGCTGATTTGGGGGTATGGATGGTGAGTGTCCACACGATGGGCGGGCGGAACATGATGGAAGCAGCCGCTGCTGCGGCCGTGCACTCCTGTTCCCGGCCATGGGTAGTAGGGGCGACACTGCTCACGACGATGGGATCGGATGATCTCGAAAAGATAGGCATCGCCAAGTTGCCGATTCATATTCCGAGAGAATATCTTTCGCGTCCGTCATCTGAGCGGGCTGCACCGATCGCACCGACGGTGCCATTCGTATTCCGTCTAGCGGACCTGGCTTCACAATCCGGATTGGATGGCGTGGTCTGTTCCGGTCAGGAGACGGCTGGTTTACGGGAGAAATACCCGGAATCTTTCCAGCTGGTGGTGTCGGGCATCCGGTTATCCGGTCAGGAAACCAATGACATGAGGCGTGTCGTGACGCCGGAAGTCGCGGTCAGGGCCGGGGCTGATTATCTGCTTATCGGGCATCCGATCGTCGAGGCGATTGATCCGCGAGCGGCATTGCTCGATTTTAGCGGGCGCATCCGGTCATTGACCGAGAATGCATGAGCCTGAGGCTGTCTTGTAGGGGTGTCTGACGTAGAAGTACGTTGGCCACCCCTTTTTCTTTTTGTGATAGAATGGCAATGCTATCGATATTTTTGAGAAAACAGTATGTTGACCGAACGAGGTATGGAGCAGCTGATTCCCCAGGAGAAGCGTCATGAAGAGCGCATGCTCTTGCTCCGGAATCTCTTGCAGCTGTCATTGGCTCAGGTTGAAGACGCTACGGAAGGCGCGCTTGATCGGGTCGATGCAGTGCATGAGACGGAGTGGGAGGCAGCGGTCGCGGCCAATAGTGCGGCCTTTCGGGATTGGTTCGAGAGCGCTCCTGCGCAGTCATTGGCGGAAACGTATCTGCAGACGTATTCGGATGAGGCTATGGAATCCGGCCAAGGGATAGATGCATTGGTAGCGGCGTTTCGATCTACATTGGCGCATTAGTCATATGTCGACGCTTATTTTCGATATCGAGACGGTCGGTGAGGATTTCGGGTCGATGGATGAGACGACTCAGGAGAGTCTGACGCGCTGGATCAAGCGCGGAACCTCTTCGGAAGATGAGTACGCGGCCGAGCTCAAAGACCTTGAGGATGGACTCGGATTTTCACCGCTGACCGGACAGATCGTCGCTATCGGCGTGCTGGATGCGGAGCGCGAGCGGGCCGCCGTGTACTATCAGCCGAATGATGCAGATGATGGGGATTTTGAAGAGGGGGCCTGCAAATATGAGGCGCTGTCGGAAGCGGATATGCTCCGGAAATTCTGGGGTATCGCGGTCAAATACGATACGTTCGTGACGTTCAACGGCCGGAGTTTCGATATTCCGTTTCTCTGGACGCGCTCGGCGGTGCATGGAATCAAGCCGACGAAGAATCTCATGGCCAATCGCTATCTTAATTATCAGCCTCGTCAGGCGAAACATATCGATTTGTTCGACCAGCTATCCTTCTATGGTTCCGTGCGGCGCAAAGGGAGCTTGCATCTGTGGACGCGAGCGTTTGGGATAGAGAGTCCCAAAGCGCAGGGCGTGACCGGCGATGATGTCCGAGGATTGTTCAAGGAAGGGAAATATCGGGAGATCGCCCGGTACAATGCCCGTGATCTCTGGGCGACACTCGAGCTGTATCGTCGCTACCGGGATTTTTTCGTGTTTCCGGATGAGCGCTAGGGGTATTCTGGCGATGTCTGGAATATTGTTTTTCGTTTCGGTTCTGATACAATGCGGTCATCATATATAGCTAGCTGATGGTATGGATATCCAGGTACTGCTCAAGGAATTCAAGGTGCGTTTCGACCCGAAAATACAGGCCTGTTTCGATCAGGTCGAGGAGGAAGCCGGCAAGGAGGATATCCTGGTCAAGGAAGCGCTGCAACATGTGCGGCGGATTACCTTGTCCGGAGGCAAGCGTCTCCGGCCCGCCTGTATGTTTTACGGGTATCTCGCGGGAGGTGGTACGGAGGAAGATAAGCTCTTGGAGACCGCGGTGGCTATCGAGCTCATGCATACATTTCTGCTTATCCATGACGATATCATCGATCGTGACGGACTGCGTCACGGAGAGCAGACCCTGCACCGGCGGTATGCGGAAATCGGACAGAAAGCATTTCCTGATCGGGATTACGAACACTTCGGCAATTCGGTCGCTTTGATCGTCGGCGATTTCCTGTTTGCGCTCGGCAACGACATTATTTTTCGGGCTCCTTTCTCGAAGGAGCTCGTCTTTGATGCGCTCTCACGTCTCCAGTCGATCATCTCGTACACCGTGATCGGGCAAGCGCGGGATATCTATATGGAATATTCTCGGGAGGCAACCGAGGAAGAGATTCTCAAGATGTATCGGAACAAGACGGCACGCTATACCATGGAAGGCCCCATCCGCATGGGACTGGCGCTCTCGGGCGCTCCGGAAGAGCTCGCGAGCCGCTTCGATCGGTACGCATTGCCGCTCGGTATCGCTTTTCAGATCCAAGACGACATACTTGGTATCTTCGGCTCGGAGGCGAAACTCGGGAAACCGGTCGGCTCGGATATACAGGAAGGCAAACTGACGCTTCTGGTGGCCTATGCGTTGGAGCAGGGGGATGCCAAAGAACAAGAGGAACTCCGGAGGATTCTGGAATTGGGCGATCAGATGTCTCTCGCGGATGTCGAGCGTTTCCGGGAGATCATCCGTTCGACCGGATCGCTTGATCGGGCGCAGAGTCTTTCCCGACGCTATATCGAGGAAGGCAAGCTGGCACTCCAGACTATCCGCCCTGATATTGCGCCAGCGGCGTTTGACTTTTTCGAGGCCATCGCTGATTATATGGCAGAACGGGAGTATTAGCCGTCCGCTCGCTTCCCGATTTTTCATTTTGAAACATTTCGATCATGCCGTCCGATACACTTCTGCCGAATCACGTCGTCATCATCCCGGATGGCAATCGCCGCTGGGCCAAAGAGCGCGGACTCGACCCCTGGAAAGGGCATGAGGCTGGTGCGGAGAACACCGAGCTCCTGGTGCGCGAGGCAAGGCGTCTGGGCGTGCGTGAGATCTCGTTTTGGGGATCTTCGCTGGAAAATCTGACCAAGCGGCCGGTGGCGGAGAGTCGGGCGCTCCTGTCTATCTATGAGAAGTATTTTGCCAAGCTCGCCGAGAGCGAGGATATCCATGCCGATCAGGCGCGTATCCGGTTCATCGGTCATTGGGAAGAGCAGTTCCCGGATTCACTGAAACGCGTGATGTATCGTTGCATCGAAGCGACGAAGCAGTATGATCAGCATTTCCTGAATTTTTTCTTGGCCTACAGCGGGGATGACGAGATGCGGATCGCTTTCGAGCGGGCCAGTCATGAAATCCAGTCCGGGGTCCAGGTGACGGATGAACTCATCAAAAAGCATCTGATGACCAAGGATTTGCCACCGGTGGATTATCTGATCCGGACGGGCGGCGAACCGCATCTTTCAGCTGGTTTTATGATGTGGGATATCGCCAATGCCCAGCTGTTTTTCTCCGAGAAACTGTATCCGGATTTCGGTCCGGAGGCGTTTCAAGCGGCCATCGAAGAGTACGGAGAGCGCAGTCGGCGGTTCGGTTCTTAGAGTCTATCCCAATAGGCTCTTAGCTACCTGTTGACAAAACCGGAGCTTTTGCTACAATAGTCAATACATTTTGAAAAACCGCAGAGATCCAGGGCAAAGGGTGCCAGAAAGCGCAATACAGGAACAAGGATTGATTTGCTTCGGAAAAATATCCACCTTTGTTTTTGTGTTGTTTGCAGAAAGCTTCTCTTGTTTTGGATAGCTAGCAGAAATTATGGCCAATGGAAAAGATGTGATTCGTATGGACGGGGAAGTGACTGAAGCGCTTCCAAGTACGACTTTTCGTGTCAAGCTCGATAACGGCCATGAGATTCTCGGACATATTTCCGGAAAAATGCGCGTTCATTATATCCGCCTGCTGCCAGGGGATCGCGTTACCGTCGAGATGAGCCCGTACGACCTCTCCAAAGGGAGGATCGTCCAGCGGTTGAAATTCTAAGTCAGCAAGTTGCAAGATCATGAAAGTCCGACCATCCGTCAAAAAAATCTGTGTCCATTGCAAGATCGTCAAGCGCAAGCGCGTCGTTCGCGTGATTTGCGTCAATCCCAAGCACAAGCAGCGTCAGGGATAATTTGGATCGGAGAAGAGTCGGGAACCAAGCAGCTAAAAGCTACAAGCTAGAACTATATGATTCGTATCGCAGGTATCAACATTCCGGACAACAAGCGCGTCGAGATCGCGTTGACCTATATCTATGGCATCGGTCGTACGACCAGCCAGAAGATTCTTGATGAGCTGGGTATCGATCGCGATATCCGTACGAAGGACTTGCCGGAAGCGTTGGCGAACAAGCTGCGTGAAGCGGTCGAGAAGAAGTACCGCGTCGAAGGTGAACTCCGTCACGAGGTGAAGCAGAATATCAAGCGTCTGAAAGAAATCGCCTGTTACCGAGGTACCCGTCATCAGAAGAGTCTGCCATCTCGCGGACAGCGGACCAAGACCAACACCCGTACGGTGCGCGGCAATGTCCGGAAGACGATGGGCAGCGGTCGCAAGAAGTCAGATAGCAAGACCTAATGAACAGTTTTTAGATAATAGCTGATAGTTGATAGAGGATTTTCTTAAAGACTATAAGCTAAGACTCTATCAGCTAATTTACTGGAATTGAAATATGTCAGAAGAAGTGAAGAAAACTTCCGCCCTAGGCGGATCCGCCTCGGGCGGAGAAAAGATAAAGGAATCTACGGCTGAAGAGACCGTTGTGAAGAAGGTCAAAAAGTCACGCCGCCAGATCCTTAAGGGAAAGGCGACGATTCAGTGTACTTACAACAATACGATCGTTTCGTTGACTGATCTCGGTGGCAATGTCATCGGTTGGTCGAGTTCTGGGCATATGGGTTTCAAGGGCGCCAAGAAATCGACTCCGTACGCTGCGACTCAGGTGGTCGCCGATGTGACTGAAAAGGTGAAGAAATACGGATTGCAGGAGCTCGAGGTGTTTGTAAGAGGTGTCGGCAGCGGCCGCGAGGCAGCCATCCGTGCCCTTTCGAACAATGGATTCTCAATCCTCGGCATCAAGGATGTCACCCCGATTCCGCATAACGGATGCCGTCCGCGCCGTCCGCGCCGCATCTAAGACAGCTACTTATACGATACTATGGCAAAAAATCTCGACTCCAAATGTAAGCTCTGCCGTCGCGCCGGAGAGAAGCTCTTCCTCAAGGGGGATCGTTGTTTCTCACAGAAGTGCGCCATGGTCCGCCGGCCATATGCGCCAGGCGTGCATGGTCATACCCCGTCCCGCAATCAGAGCGAATTCGGGAAGCAGCTGGCGATGAAGCAGAAGATCAAGCGTATTTACGGTGTGCTCGAGAAGCAGTTCCGCCATCATTTCGAAGAGGTGCAGCGCCAGAAAGGTGTGACCGGAGATATGCTCCTGTCCCGTCTGGAGCGCCGTATGGACAATGTAGTCTATCGTCTCGGTTTCTCGCCGTCCCGCACGCTTGGTCGGCAGCTCGTCTCGCACAAGATGTTTACCGTCAATGGCAAGCGCCTGAATATCCCTTCGTTCGAAGTCCAGGTCGGTGATGTGATCCGCCTCAAGGATACGAAGCGTGAGAAGACCTACAACAAGAATCGTATTGAGATCCTGAAGACCAAGAAAGATGTGCCTCGCTGGCTCGAGCTCGATACCGATAAGCTCGAAGGGAAAGTAGTCGCTTTGCCGACCCGCGATGATATCGGCGTGAATGTCGATCCGCAGATGGTCGTCGAGTACTACTCGAAATAATCTTTTCGCCATTAAAAAAGTTTTTAAGCACATCGCCTATGATCGCCATCCCGCAAAAGCCACAGTACACCGCGCTGGGTGAACACCACGGCAAATTCGAGATTCTCGGATGCTATCCGGGGTACGGTACGACACTCGGCAACGCGATTCGTCGCGTGCTCCTGTCCTCGCTTGAGGGCGCTGCTATCCGTTCGGTCAAGATCGCCGGCGTGACGCACGAGTTCGCGACCATTCCGGGTGTAATGGAAGACGTCGTGCAGATCCTGCTCCATCTGAAGCAGATCCGTTTCCGTCTGCACAGCGATGAGCCGGTCAAGCTGACGCTCAAAGCGAAAGGCGAGGGCGTAGTCACGGCGAGCGCTTTCAAAGTGCCGTCGAGCGTGGAAATCGTCAACGGTGATCAGATCATCGCGACGATCAGCGACAAGAAGACCGAGCTCGACATGGAAATCGAGATCGATCGCGGGCTCGGGTATGTCCCGGTAGAAGCTCGCGAGCGCGAAGAGCGTGAGATCGGTGTCATCGCTGTCGATTCGATCTATTCGCCGGTGAAGCGCGTGAACTACGAAGTTGAGAACATGCGCGTCGGCAAGCGGACTGACTATGACAAGATTACGCTTGAAGTGATTACGGATGGTAGTATCACTCCGGAAGAGGCGTTCTCCAAGGGTGTCGCTATTCTGATGGAACAGTTTACGGCTCTTGCTCTACTCGCGACGGCTGAAGCGGAAGTATCAGCGGTAGTCGAAGAGGGAGCGGCTCCGGAAGTCGCCACAGAAGTGACTGAAGAAGAAGCTCCAAAAGCAGAAAAGAAATCCAAGAAGAAGGCAGAATAATCTGGGAAGGATTGTGATAGAGATATATGCAGCACAGGAATAAAGGTCGCATTTTGGGTCGCGTAAGCAAGCAGCGCAAAGCTCTAATCAAAGGGCTGATCGCCAGCTTGGTTCTGCATGGCCACATAGAGACGACTGAGGCGAAAGCCAAGGAGACAAAGAACTTCGTCGATCAGCTCGTCAATAAGGCGAAGCGTTCGAGGAAAGATGGCGTGGCACAGGTAGCGGTTATCCGCATGGTCCGCGAAGCGCTCCCAGCTCTCGCTGCTGATAAGATTCTTTCGGAAGGTTTCGTGAAGCGTTTCGAGGGGAGAAATAGCGGATATACGCGCGTCATCAAGATGGAGGCTCGCAAGGGAGACGGCGCTCGTATGGCGATTATCGAATTCGTGGCTTAATTGAGAAGAGAACGGTATGGCAACAGCGAAGAAACAATCAGTGAGCCGGGTGTATCATCAGTTCGATGCGCAGGGCAAGGTGCTCGGTCGTCTGGCGACTGAGGTGGCCCGCGTACTTTCTGGCAAAGGCAAGGTAGATTTCGCTTCCCATATCGATGGTGGCGACTGTGTCGTCGTGACCAACACCGATGGTCTCGTCGTGACGGGCAACAAGCGCTCGGATAAGATGTATCATCACTTCAGCGGCTACCCAGGTGGTCTAGCTTCGATTGCTTTCAAGGATCAGATGAAGAAGGATTCTCGCAAGCTTCTCTGGCAGGCAGTCTACGGGATGCTTCCGAAGAACAAGCTGCGTGATCGTATGCTGACCCGGCTGAATCTCTACAGGGGTGCCGAGCATGAGCATCAGACGATTCACGTGAAGCACGACTAAATATTTCTTGATTTGAGACAGTTGTATGGCAACAAAGACCGTAAAAGCGAAGGAAGGAACAGTGAGATACGTCGCGGCCGTTGGTCGTCGTAAGACCGCTGTGGCCCAGGTGCGTATCACTCCGGTAACGGATGAGAAAGACGCGACGCTTGTGGTGAATGGCCGTGAGGCGAAGAAGTATTTCGGCACGGATGCTTATACGAACAATGCTCTCTCGCCGCTCAAGGTGGTCGGCATGGAAGGGAAGTGGAGCGTGTCAGTATTGACTCGGGGCGGCGGCGTCCATGGTCAGTCTGATGCGACGAAGCTCGGTGTCGCTCGCGCGCTCGTGAAGTCCGATCTGGCGCTGCGGCCCATCCTCAAGGCGCAGAAGCTTCTGACCCGCGATGCCCGTTCGGTGGAGCGCAAGAAGCCGGGTCTCAAGAAGGCTCGTCGCGCCCCACAATGGTCGAAGCGCTAATGCTGGAAGAGAGAATATTGAATGAAGAATAGAGAGCCCTGGGAAACCGGGGCTTTCTTTTTTTTTGGAACAGAAAAAAAGACACGCTGGTGAAGGCGTGTCTTGGGTGCGCGCGATGGCGCAGGTCTAGGCGACGAATCGATACACGGTATGGCTGGCCGTGAGTAGATCCGGGTCATTGGCAGGCGAAGCGGCAGATCGTGCGAGCTGTTGGAGCTGGTCCTGAACAAAGGCCTTGGTCAGGCCGCGATCCAGATGATGTGATTTGGTATCGCGGATGATGATGGCGAGCGCGATCAGCGGATGGAATGTCCCTTTGTAGGAACGAAATCCGGAGATGAGCGCCTGGAGCGTATCGGCAAGATGGAGGCACTGTGTCACCGCGATGCGGAGAGCGGATGTCTCGACCGGATACGGTATCGCGTTTATCGGTATTTCATGGCAGCTGTGATGCCAGGCGGCGATCAGAGCGACCGTTTCCATACCGGTATGGCGATGCAGGAGCCAATACGTCCCTTCCTCGTGCAGATCGATAGCCTTGCGGAAGGTGAGCTCCTTGGAGATACCCCGGGCTTCCAAGAGGGCAAGCACGTCCGAAGGGAAAGAAGCCTCGAGCGGAATGCAATCGATAGGGTCGATCCCGCAGGCATGCAGGTAGGTGTCGAAGGCGGTCTCGGAAACATGGTTCTTGAGATACGCCGGATCGAATACCTCGGTCCCGAGTGTCTGATTGACGAGGCGCGCCCATTCTTTTTTTGTCCGTCCATCATGGATGATTTCCCTGAGGATGTACTTGCCGATATCGTGCAGCAGCGCCGCAGCGAAGAATGTGCCATGGGTCAGCGCGTGGTGCTCCATCGAACGTTCGATGTACTGGCGGGTCGCTCCTTCCTCAGTAAGCATCTTGCGGAGGATGTAGGCGACGCCGAGCGAATGCATGAACGTCTTCTTGTCCTGATGTGCCAGAAGTGCCAGCTCTTGCCAGAGCATGGGAGCGAACGATTCATGCTCGATCTCGGGCGCAAGGCGTCCAAGAATCATATGTTTTATGCCCGGGTGTTTGAGTTGAAAGAGAGCGGACTTGAGCTGTCCGTTTTTCTCAAGGAGTCCGAGGTCGGTATCTCTTTGGGAAAAAATCGTATCGAGCAGAAGTGATGACCCTGCTCTTTTGAGCGAAGGGGCGTTCATGATGGACTCCTTGTCTTGATGCCGGTTGTGAAAGAACTGAATGTGGGTGAGATCTGCCTGTTGATTTTTTTTGCAAAACAACAAAACCGGCTCACCCGAATGACCGTCTGCCCCCACTATACTCTTCCGGGAAAAAGAAACAAGGGAGCCATGAAAACAGCTACCCTGATAGGGTAGCTGTAATCTCGGATATTGGCTTGTAATAGGTATTTACCTATGATGAGCGGATGAAATCAAGCACTTTTTGAAGTGCCTTGGCTTCTCGGCTCTCTGGAGGGAGATTCGAAAAATGATCAGCTGATCGAGCCTGTTCTTTTGCGTAGAGA
Organism: Candidatus Moraniibacteriota bacterium; assembly: GCA_017983435.1. GTDB lineage: Bacteria > Patescibacteriota > Minisyncoccia > Moranbacterales > UBA1568 > JAGOSP01. The sequence goes on along the minus strand of JAGOBM010000006.1, from coordinate 20,819 downwards.
TCGCGGACGACGTAGCGGGTCAGCTCCGGTTCGGTAAAATCGATTTCTGCTTCCCTGACGAGGATCTCGAGCGCGATCAGAGGGTGATAGGCGCCTTTGTAGGATCGGTTTTCCGAAGTCAGAGCCTCGTAGACATCCATGGAACGCAAGATAGAAAGTTCGAATCCGAGGCGGACCGCTGAGACTTCGGTTGGATAGCGTTCGGAGCGGATCGGCCGATGCTCATAATCATGATGATGTGAGGCTATGTCAGACGCGATATACATCTTGCGGCTGCGCAGGATAGCCTTGGTGGCGATTTCATGCCGGTTGAGTACCTCGCGGAAGGTGGCGGTTCCGGGGATGCCGTGAGCCTCGAGCTCCTTGATAGTGTGTTCATCGAAAACTTCTTGGATGGGGACCAGATTGAGCGGGTCATACCCTCTGATTGCGTGCACTCGCATGAAATAATGATCGAGATCTGTTTCTTCCGCTGTCTCTAGAGTGGCTTGATCGAAAAAGAGAGGCTGGTCATGCTGTTCTGCCCAGGTATTGGCACGGTGCGCCCAATCGCGACGGGTCTGATGGTCATGAAGGATATTGCAGGGAATAGCTGTCTTGCCGATATCATGGAAGAGAGCAGCCGTATAGAGCTCTTGGAGGGAACTTTCTTCCATGCTGACGCGCTGGCGCAGATAGGCTTCAGTTTCGCCGCCTCCGCTCGTCATATCGTAGACGAAGCGGGCGACATTAAGGGAATGAATGAATGTCCGCTCATCGTAGGCTTGGAGGACGGCAGTCATTTCCCAATGCTCCGGCGTGAAGTAGGTATCGAGTTTTTGGAGTATGCCTTCGCAGGCAGTCGAATGCCGAAGTGCTTCGACACGCCGGGCCATATCTTCCGGATCGGCCTTGAGGGTGGCCAGAGTGGCCTCGAATCCAGCGCAGAATTGGCGCTCGTGCTGTTCCGCATCAGGGGAACGTTCATTGTTCATTGACCGTCCTCCTCCGCCCATCTCTTCTGCCAATTCCTCACCTTCTTTGATGAGAGATGGTGTTTTGGATTTTGGCCGTCCGGAAAATATTTTTTCAAAAAAAGGCATAAAGTTGGTGTGGGGTATTAGCGAGTGAAAAATCCCTTAAATTCAGGAAAATCGATAGATAAGAGAGAGGGTATGTCGCCATCATTCGAGACGAAGAAGACTTGATTCTCATTGACGCGGGAGAGGATCTGGAGTGGCGGACGATCGAAGCTTATCAGTGTATGGATATTGCGCTGGTCGCGGTTATCGAGCTCGGCCGCATAGACGGTGGCATGTTTGAGGTAGAGTACATGCTCATAGTCTTTGGCCCACTGGACCGAAGAGATGGAATCGGCAAATCGGCTGATCTGCCAGATATCTTCCTGCATGCGCTTCGGCTGTACTTCCCATTCCTGGATGAAATATACCGAGATATCACGGTCGGAGAAGAAAAGGAGTTTTTTGCCATCGTCTGAGAATTGGACACCGGAGACATCTTTGGCGGCGAGTGTCTTGATGGAGGTCTCCTCGAGAGAGTCATTGAAGAAGAGCAGAGCGCCATCCGATGAGATCAGCGCGATGCGGTATTCATCGTAGACTATGAGCGTAGAGTCCTCTTGATAATCAGCGGCTCCTGGAATTGAGGTAATGACACGAGGCTCTGGCGTCTCGGAACCGGCATCGAAGAAACTGAGTGTCCCATCCTTCCGGTAGAGGTAGATATCGGATCCCGAAAGATCGTAGGTGACGATATCAGAGGCCAGAAGCATCGGAACCAGTGGTGTTGTTTCCGGAAGAGCGAGGTCGAGTCGATAGAGATTGCCGTCGGCCAGATAGAGGAGCGAGCGTTTGATCTCAGGATTCCAGCGGGGTCGCAGCATGGAGAAGTGACTGAGTTCTTGGCTCAGATCTCGGGATTCTCTGGTTTCGATGTCGACGGTCATGACGTGCCGGGCATGGTCGAAGAAGACTGGGAAGACGATCTGGTCTCCGGCAGGCGACCACTCGAGATTTTCGTGCGAAGCGAGATCGAAACGGGTTTCGGACCGGGCGAAGAGAGTCTCATTGGCTTCTGCTTCGGTATCACGCATCATGATTTCTGCCATATCGCTGCTCTCACGTATCCCGGCGAAGACGGTCGGTTCTGGCGATTGGAAATAGCGGGTGAAACCATCGGTACCAGCATAGTGTTCCGCATCGTAGCTCTGACGCGGGAGCGTGATATTCCAGAATTCATTTGAGACACCGCTCCGGACGATGACACGCTTGCGCCAGGACTGATATCCGGGAGCGCTGACTTCAATCAGGTGCTCACCTGGAATGATACCGGTGATATGGTAGCTCTGATTGAGTTGGTCGAGCTCACCGCTCGGAATCAATGCATCATCGATACGGACGCTGATTTCGACGGGATTGGATTTGAGTGTGATGGATCCGCCGTAGACGAATATACCGCGCTCGAAATTAAAACGATAGCCGAAAGCGTAGAAAAGAACGCTGCCGGAGGCGGCGAGAAATGAAGCGACAAATAAGAGAAAGAGCATGACGCGGAGTTTGCCTTGCATAGGAAGTATGGAGTGATTGATGGGGCCAGTATAGCGCAGTTTCTTGACTTCGGCTAGTCTGGACTCACTTTTTTCTCCCTTGTATAAGCCAAAAAATGTAAATACTATTTTGACGGGTCAGGAGCGCGATGGTACACTCACGGCATATCGCAATGGGTGTACCGGGTAAGCACGGATTTCTATGAAAGCAGGAGTGCCTTTTCTTCCAGATGTCGGAGGCCTGTCGCAGAGTATGGCGGCTGATTTGTCATTCTTCTTCATGTTCTGCGGACTCTCGCTCGCGCTCGGCGTATTTTTCGGTCGCTTCAAGCTGATCAATATTCTCATCAATGCCTATATCGCCTTGGCATTCATCGCGGTGCTGCCTGCGGATTTCTATCTCGCCTCTCCGTATGCCAAGGCGGGTGTATTTCTAGCACTCTTGATTGTGCTCACGGCCATAGACAAGCGACTCTTCGATCTGCATATTTCGAGCGCTGGCACGGATCTTTTTTGGCGGCTTATCGTGATGAGTCTCTTGGTATCCGGCATGCTATCGAGCATCTTGCTTTCTCTGATTCCGCGATCACTCACGATCGGGCTGATCAGTCCGCAAATCTTCGCTGTTTTCGCCGCTCCGCTCACTTCGGTGCTCTGGATCGCGGTGCCGATACTGGCGCTGCTCTTTATCAACAATCGGCTGAAATAGCGGGTTGTTGCTGGTGGTATCCATATAAAATCCTTTATTTAAGGTATTTTTGTTTACTAGATTACATGAAGACCGGGGCCCGCCCGCATCGCTACGCGAAGCGTTGCGGTCGGGGCTTGACAGGCTTATTTTGGCTGCTATACTAGGTAGGCAGTCTAGAAATATTTAGATTGCTTTTGTTTCTCTTTGCTTTCTTCCTTTCGGGATGAATGGCAAAAAAGGCACCTTAACAATCTGTTCGAGCCAAATATATAGTTTAACAAATCACAATTTTTTGTGGTTAGTCCTCTTTCTTCTGTACTTGTACAGAGGGAGATGGCGGATTTCCTTTCAATTGTTTTCATTTGGAATGCATCCTTCGGGATGGCATTCCTCTGTTTTGAGAGTTTGATCCTGGCTCAGGATGAACGCTGGCGGCGTGGATAAGGCATGCAAGTCGAATGGGTTTAGACCCATGGCAAACGGGTTCGGATAACATAGGAATCTACCTCAGAGTCGCGGATAATCTGGAGAAATCCAGGCTAATACGCGATACGCTCTACGGAGTAAAGATTTATCGCTTTGAGAGGAGCCTGTGTCCTATCAGCTTGTTGGTGAGGTAATAGCTCACCAAGGCTATGACGGGTAGGGGGTGTGAGAGCATGACCCCCAACATTGGAACTGAGACACTGTCCAAACACCTACGGGTGGCTGCAGTCGAGAATATTCCACAATGGACGAAAGTCTGATGGAGCGACGCCGCGTGCGGGATGAAGGCCTTCGGGTTGTAAACCGCTTTTTTCAGGGAGCAATTACGATGAGAGTACCTGAAGAATAAGAGGTTACTAACTCTGTGCCAGCAGTAGCGGTAATACAGAGACCTCAAGCGTTATCCGGATTTATTGGGCGTAAAGCGTAGGTAGGCGGGTATGTTAGTCGGATGTCAAAGACCGGGGCTCAACCCCGGGAAGGCATACGAAACGGCATATCTAGAGAATGTGAGAGATCGGTGGAATTCATGGTGTAGTAGTGAAATGCGTTGATATCATGAGGAACACCCAAGGCGTAGGCAACCGATTGGCACATTTCTGACGCTGAGCTACGAAAGCGTGGGTAGCGAATGGGATTAGATACCCCAGTAGTCCACGCCCTAAACGATGCATACTAGGTGCAGGGAGAATCGACCCTTTCTGTGCCGTAGCTAACGCGTTAAGTATGCCGCCTGGGAAGTACGAGCGCAAGCTTAAAACTCAAAGGAATAGACGGGGATCCGCACAAGTGGTGGAGCATGTGGTTTAATTCGACGGTAAGCGAGGCACCTCACCAAGGTTTGAAATCTAGCTGCAGAGCCCAGAAATGGGATGTCCTTCGAGGGTGCTAGACCAGGTGCTGCATGGTTGTCGTCAGCTCGTGTCGTAAGATGTTCCGTTCAGTCGGGAAACGAGCGCAACCCCTATGAAGTGTTACATGTGTCACTTCAGACTGCCCCCTCAAAAGGGTAGAATAGGGAATAGAGAATAATGAATGTAGTGTGAATGCAAATGCAATCCCTATATTCTATGTTCCATATTCAATATTCTAAGTTTTTGAGGGGGAGGAAGGCGGGGATGACGTCAAATCAGCATGGCCCTTTGACACCTTGGGCTACACACGTGCTACAATGGCCGATAATAAAGGGTTGCCAACCAGCAATGGGGAGCCAATCTCAAAAACTCGGTCTCAGTTCGGATTGCAGGCTGCAACTCGCCTGCATGAAGCTGGAATCACTAGTAATCGTGAATCAGCCACGTCACGGTGAATGCGTTCTCGGATCTTGTACTCACCGCCCGTCACACCAAGAGAGCCGGCAATACCAGAAGGCCCCGGGTTAAATCGGGGACGACGGTAGGGTTGGTAATAAGGGTGAAGTCGTAACAAGGCATCCGTAGCGGAAGCTGTGGATGAATCACCTCCTTTCTAGGGAGTAAAAGGTGAGTGATACCGGTCCTTCGTGGACTAGGATCACATCATTCGGTCGACCCTGATTTCATATCAGGGTTTGGAACCGCCGTCTCGAGGACTAACCGCAAAAGATTGTTATACCTCGCCGTATCTGTCATCTGACAGAGAAGGCGGGTGAACTATATTTGAAACAGCGCCCACCTGGGGCGTTGTTTTTGTTTGGTTTTTTTGGTGTATAATCAGGGGACGGATATCGTATGACTGGATAATATTTTTGTATGGATAATCAGAAATTGGGCCGGGAATTGGTCATGGGGGAGCTTTTTGACCTATCGCTCTACCGGGTGTTGCGGCAGCAGTCAGGCGGTGATATGCGAGCCCTCTTTGATGAGCTGATCGTGGTAGAGGAGCGGCATCTCAATTTTTGGAAGGGATTTTTTCACATAGAAGATGCGACGCTTAGTCTGGGATTGCGCATCCGCCTCCAGGTGTTCTCGGGCTTTGTCCGGGTTTTCGGCGATACAGGGGCGAGCCTGATCCTCGAGGCGATCGAGATCAATGGCATCCGGAAATATCTCGAGGTCTGGGAGATCTATCGTGACCAGGAGCTCGGCCAGGCGGTGAGGCAGATCCTCGATGATGAGCTGCATCATGAGGATGCCATCGTATCGGATACGATCAAGCGCCAGGTGCATCCGGAGCGTATCCGTGATATCTTTCTCGGTCTCAACGATGGACTGGTCGAAATACTCGGAGCGGTCAGCGGATTCTATATCGCGTTTCAGACCATACCGGCCGTGCTGGCAGCCGCGTCGACCGTGGCGATAGCGGGGGCCTTCTCGATGGCGGCCGGAGTGTTCGTGGCTGTCGGATCGGAGCGGGAAGCGGGAGCGGTGGAGCGTTCGAAGCGGCGCTATCTGGCCGAGGAGACTGATGAAGAAGAAACGGTGCACCCGTTTGGCTCTTCACTCGTGGTCGGTGTTTCGTATCTGTTTGGAGCGGCGGTACCGATTCTCCCGGTGTTTTTCGGAGCCAAGAGTGTCATGGCTTCGCTGATTGCTTCGGGTATCGTCGTGTCGCTGATTTCCTTTCTCCTTGCGTTTCTCTCGGGTATGGATGCCAAGCGGCGTATCGCGACCAATCTGATCATTCTTACGGTCGCTGTCGCGGTCACGGCATTTATCGGTATGGCAGCCCGACAGATATTCGGGATTGATATATAGAATCTAGCAGTGAGGGAGAGTAGCTTCCGGGATGCGAAAGAGGTTTTTCCTGACGCCCGAGACTTCCGAGGCGATAGCAAGGGAAAAAGCTGCTTTCGTAGCCCGGAAGTCCCTGTTGATAATTTGAGTGATGATATATTTATGCACTTCTTGAAAAACCTTACAGAGAAACAATGGTATCTCGGCATAGCCATGTTTTGTGTCGGACTCTTGATCGGTGCGGTGATTATCCAGACGACCGCCACACTCGTGCCGTGTCCGCTCTGTGTCGCGCAGCGAATCTTCTTCCTTTTGGTCGGACTCTCCGCATTGGCTGGGTATTTCGGCTGGCTGGAAGGGATCAGAGTGCGTCTGGCTGCTTGGCTGATACTGGGATTTTCCCTGATAGGCGGCTCTATCGCCGTGCGTCAGGTGCTGTTGCAGCATTTTCCTCCGGCAGATATCGATCCGACCATATGCGTCGTATCCTTTGGTTCCTTCCTGGATTCATTTCTTCGGGCGCTCGGCGGCGTGGGCAATTGCGCGATCCGTGATTTCACGCTGATCGGCTTGGCCTTGCCTGAGTGGTCGCTTCTCAGTTTCGCTGGATTGATAGCGGTGATGGTCTGGCTGATGCGGCTTCGACCGGTGGCTGAGAACTAAGCTTTCTCCATGGATTGATGCATACGTAAAGGCTCGGAGCAGACAACTGCTCCGAGCCTTGTTTTCTTGTGATGATGTGTCCTCGGCAGGACTCGAACCTGCGGCCCCTTGGTTCGAAGCCAAGTGCTCTATCCGCTGAGCTACGAGGACAGGTGTCTCTTCACAAGGCTACCGCGATGCCCTGGTTCCGTCAATGAGGGTGTATAATGAGAGGGTAAATATTGGCATTGCGCATATGGGTGATGAGATGACAAAAAAGATGACCGTGCTGGTGTGGCTGCTCCTGGCAGTCGCGGCGCTCGGGTATGTGTATCAGTATGGGCGCTCTATCCAGCAGACGAATCCGAATCGGACCTTTGCGGTCGATGGGGATGCGAAGCTCAACCTGGTGCCGGATATCGCGAAGTTTTCGGTCAGTGTCGTCTCTGAGGGCGCCCGGGTGACTGATGTACAGAAGATGAATACGGAGAAGATGAATGCTGTGCAGGCTTTCCTCAAGGAAATCGGTGTTGATAAGAAGGATATGAAGACGGAGCAGTACACGCTCAATCCGCGCTATGAGTACTCGATGTGCGATACGAACGGCAAGTGTCCGGCACCGCGCATCTCCGGGTATACGCTGACGCAGGAGCTCGCGGTCAAGGTCCGTGATACCGACAAGCTCGGAGATATGCTTTCAGGTGTGACTGACAAGGGAGCCAACTCCGTTTCCAATGTTACTTTTGAAGTGGATGATGACAAGGTGGCGCGCAGCGAGGCTCGGGCCGAGGCGATGGCTGAGGCCAGGAAGAAAGCCAAGGATACAGCCAGAGCCGGAGGGTTCAACGTGGGGCGTCTGGTAGCGGTGTATGAGGATCAGGGGAATATGGATCCAATCGCCTACGGCCGTGGCGGCGGGATGGATCTTGCCAAATCCTCGATGGAAGCGGCAGCGCCATCGATTGAGCCAGGCACACAGGATTCGATGGTACGCGTCACGCTCACATTTGAAATCCGGGACTGAGTATCGATTGCCGAGTGGTATAAACAAAAACACCGTGGTTTAAATCACGGTGTTTTGTTTTTTTTGAAGAGTTCAGGACGGGCAATATTACTCACTGCCGCTGGCATCGCGGGAGACACGGTCCTGGAGGTTTTTGACCGTGGCCTGAGCACTGTTTTTGGCTTGATATTCCGCCTCGAGCTGACCTGATAGGCCATCCGGAGTGATGGGCTGGTAGGTGCCGAGTGAGGTATCGTTGGCAGGGGATGATTCGCTCGGCCGGAGCTTTTGGAAACCGAAGGCGATGGCGAGCATGATGAAAACGACGAGCATGATGCCGATGAGTCCAAATCCGGTCTGGGAGGTATGTGAAAACATAAACGTATTCTGATTATAGCGTGCTATAACAAAACCGCCCAGAAGGGGGGCGGTTTGTCGTCACTAGACTGTGTCCCGTAAGGCTTTAGGCCTCCTCGGCTGATTCAGTCTTGGAAGAGCAGCAGCTCTCGCTTCCGGCTTTGCAGCGCTTGCATGGGCACTTGGCATAGAGCATAAGTCCGCCGATGATAGCGAGATTCTTGAGGAACGACGTCATCTGCATCTGTCCTCCGTCGCCGCCCCAGTTCATGTGATACATGAGGGTGGCGCCGACCGTGAAAGCGATCAGCATCCAGGCCGCGCGACTCGTGTGGTAATTGAATAGTAGCATGAGTCCGCCGCCGAGCTTGAGGATGATCGCGATGACGAGCGCGATGCTCGCGAGCGACATCGGCAAGCCGATATTGCCGAGCCCCATCCCGACGAATTTCGTCGTGGCTGCAAAATTGGTCAAAAATCCGAAACCACCGACGATGAATAGAAGCGAGAGAAGTATTCTCGGTCCGTACTGCTTCATTCCGCATCCTTTTTCTTCACAGTGCATAAGCATAGTTGTTAAGATTTATGCCCCTCCAGGAATAAGTATAGCTCATTTTTTTGGTGATTTCTGGAAACTGTCAAGCGCCTCAAAAATACAAAACTCCCCAAAAGGGGAGTGAGAGTACGATAAACCCCGTTGGGGTGACTACAGGGAAGCATCCTCTGCCTTCGGCAGACGGGCACCCTGATTCATGGTACCACAATCCGCCAGCTGGCGGACCTACCATTGAGATATAAATAAACCCCGTTGGGGTGACTACAGGGAATCGAACCCTGATTCATGGTACCACAAACCATTGTCCTACCATTGAACGATAGCCACCCCGACGGGGTCTATAATCTGACAGTGCTCCGGGCAGGAATCGAACCTGCGACCAAAAGCTTAGAAGGCTTCTGCTCTATCCACTGAGCTACCGGAGCGATATACCCGGAGCGCGCTGTTTGGCAACGGTGGGTGTAGCAGGATTCGAACCTGCGACCGTTGGCTTAAGAGGCCACTGCTCTACCAACTGAGCTATACACCCAAACTCTACACAGAAATAGAAGTCACTCTAGATTTTGTGATTCACTGATATACCAACTGCCAGCCCAAGGCTGGTCCGCCTAGGGCGGAAGCTATACACCCGAAAAAAACAAAAACAAACAAATAACGCTAAACAAAGCGCATCCGAAGTATAGCAAAAAAAGAGAAAACCGTCAATCCTCAAGCCACTCATCAGCTAGCGAGCGTGTGTTTTCTGATACTCGGACCACTGTCTTTTCGACCAGTCAGCCGGTTTTTCTTTGAGAATCTCATCGCCCGGATGAGGGAAGAGCGAGGGGGATTTGTAATTGCTCCGGAAACTGTCACGGATGAAATTCTGATCATCGGCGTTGTTGACGGTCTGGGTGAATATCGTACGCATGCTGCCGTCCGGATTGCTCTCGAGAATATGCGGTCCGTCGATTTCGACTTTCCGGCCGTCATTGGTGCCGTACATTTGGAAAGTAAGCCGGGTACCGGATACTGATGGCTGGAGGAAGATGTAGCCTGGCGTGTTGTTCTGGAAGCGCAGATCGGGCTTCGGGATGTAGATGGTCGCATCCATGCCGTAGGGGCGATAATAGCTGACCGGATAGGCATGATTGCGGCGCTCGGTAATCTTGAGGCCTCCGTAAATGGCGGTGCGGAAGACGGTTGAAGAGACCTGACAGATACCGCCGCCGAATTCCGGCTCGGTCTTGTTGTTCTTGATGACGAGTTCTGGGAGATAGCCGTGCTCGCCGTCTACCGGTCCGAGTTGTTCGACAAAAGAGAACTCAGCTCCCGGGGCGATCAGGACTCCTTGAAATTGTTTGAGGGCGTGATTGATGTTGAAGATACGGTTTTTCGGTGAGCCGGCGAAATTCGTCGTTCCCTCGGCAATGAGTTCTCGGATGCCGAGACGTTCGATATCGGATCCTTTGATAGCGGGTTCGAGTACCGTGCCTGGCATGTCGATGGCGATCGAGCTGATGCCGGTCTGGGCGAGCGTCGTGCGGATAAGGGTGGTCGCTTGGTCCGTATCCGAGGCGAAGCCGGGCTGCTCAGGGGTCTCGACGGTCATGAATCCGTCTTTGGCGGTCAGGATCGCGTTGACGGGATTTTCATCGAGCTCTTTGGCTGCTTCTACGACGGATGCTCGGAGTGCTTCTTCGTTGATAGTGTTGTTGAAAACGACGGTGGTATGGGATCGGAGGCGTCGAGGGAGAAGACTATCACAGTAGCTTGTCTCAGCGATCGGACAGGCATCGGTATTCTCGATCTCAGATACGATGCGGGTATCGTAGCGCAGCTTGGTAGAGAGATGAAACCACAGGGCGACATCGGCTTCCGAGAATACGACGGATTCGAGCGGAGTCTGGAGCGTGAGCGAATCCGGGAGTGATTGGGCAGAAGCAGAAAATGGAAGCAAAGAGAAAAGCAGGCCGAAAACAATCGGATGCGGCCAGCTCAGGAAAGATCGGTGTTTTGAGTGATGATACGGCATAGGAGAAAGGGTCGGAAAACACGTTCCTGTATTGTAGCAAATATCGGAGAAGAAAAAAGCCCGCCAGCAACGCTAAAAACGTAGCTCTGCGGGCTGGCTCCGGGTATCTTTAATTCCCCGTACAAAGCGGCTATTAGAAGCCACGAACCTGGATTTTCTTGGTTTTGGTCGTATCGGCCTTCGGGAGACGGATAGTCAGGATGCCATTCTTGAGAGAGGCATCAGCTTTTTCGGGGATGACATCGACTGGCAGAAGTACGGACCGCGAGAAGCCGCCCCAGTAGCACTCCTGGTAGTAGTAATTCTCTCCCTCGACGATTTCCTCGTTCTTGCGCTCGCCCTTGATGGTGACCATGTCGTTGTTGATGGCGACATCGAGATCCTCGGGCTTCACGCCGGCGATGGTCGACTTGATGACGATATCGTTTTCGGTCTGGTAGACATCGATAGTCAGCTGGCCTTCGGATCCATCGGCTACCTCAGGCTCGGTGACGCGCTCGACGTGCTGATAGGATGGCTGCGACCAGCTCGGTGTCGGGCTGTGCTGGAGTACGGGCTCTTCATTCATAGGGATAGCGGTTTCTTCATCCTGGTCAAAGACGGGTACGGAATTCTCAAACTCGTCGCTCGGTACACTCTGCGCTCCGGTCAATCTCTCGAAGAACGAAGGTTTTTGTTTGGTCATCATATCCTCAGAATTATCGCCAATAAATCATACGTTTCCATTATAAGTCCCGAAGGGGGTTACTGCAAGGAGGCGAAGAAGAGGTTATACACAGTATGCAATACGATGGCAGCCAGGAGGACGGATCCTCGCAAGAGGGTGGATAGCCCTCCGGATCGGGTCCCATATCCGAGTACGACTGAAGTCGTGGTATGGACCAGGGCGAGCGCGAGCGCGATAGAAGGCGCGGGCGGGGCAGCCAGCCAGACTTCGATACCCGCAAAGCCGGCACCCAGACAGCCCGCCGCCAAGAGATGGAGCGGGGTCCGGAGTGGGAAGCGACGTTGCCATTGGATGAGGAAAAGCAGCTTCAGACTTTCTTCGATGCAGGCGCCGAGAATGAAGAGCGCCGGTCCGGATGACAGCCCGGCAAGGATGATGCCTTCGGAAAGCAGGGCGGCACCGGCCGCCAGAGTGCCGTAGATGAATGACGCGATGAATGGCATGTATTTTTTTTGGAGAAGATTAACCGAGTTCGGTCAGCGCGGACTGGATACGTTCGGCAGTCGTCTTGGCTTCATCAAGGAGTGCTTTGGTCTGAGTCAGGATATGCTCCGGAGCGCGCGATGAGAAATTCGGATCAGCGAGACGGGTCTCGAGCGAAGCGATATAGCGGGTCTTGTCAGCAAGCTCCTGATGGAGTCTCGTCCGCTCGGCGTCAAAATCGACGATGCCAGCCAGATCGGCCCAGGCATGGAGACTTCCAAACTGGATATGGGCCCGTGATGATGAGGCTGGTACCTGGGAAGCGCGGATCGCTTCTACGCGAGCCAGTCTTTTGAAGACGGCTTCGTTCTTGAGAAGAGTTTCCAGAGATGATCCTTCGGCGTCGATGATGATAGTTTTGGCGGGATCGATCCGGTAGGTGGCGCGCAGGGCACGCACCGATTGGATGAGTCCGATAAGCAGCACAAACCGATCGGCTGAGGCCTGCACAGTGTCGATAGCTATCGCTTTCGGCCAAGCCACTGCCGCGAGAGCGTGCTCGGATTTCGGAGAGAGCGTCTTATAAATAGCTTCGGTGACAAATGGCATGAACGGATGCCAGAGCCGGAGCAGCGTGTCGAAGATGGAACGGAGTATCGCATCGTTTTTCTCTACCTTGTGGATTTCGACATACCAGTCAGCGAATTCACCCCAGGTAAAATCCCTGAGTTTCTCGCCGGCGAGCGACAGCTGATAGTTTTCGAGGAGACGTGTCACTTCTGTCGCAACCGCCTGCGTACGGGAGAGAATCCAATGATCGGCATCACTCTGCGCGGCCGGCGTCGTATCAGCAGCCGTCGATTGGGTGGCCACATAGCGCCCCATGTTCCAGAGCTTGTTTGTGAAGTTGCGGAAGGTCTCGATCTTTTCCTCGTAGAGACGGAAATCGAGTCCGGGCGTCGCGCCGAGCGTGAGGCTCATGCGGACCGCGTCTGCACCGAACCGGTCGATCATTTCGAGGACATCGACGCCATTGCCTTTGGATTTCGACATCTTGAGTCCGTCTTTGTCGCGGACGAGACCGGTGAAGTAGAGATGTTTGAAAGGCGCTTGTCCGGTCTTGTAGAATCCGAACAGAATCATGCGCGTCGCCCAGAAGAAGAGGAGGTCGCGACCCATGACCATGAGATCGGTCGGATAGAAGGTCTGTGCGTCGGCGGTCTCCGGATACCCGAGAGTCGTGTACGGCCACTGTCCTGAGGAGAACCAGGTGTCGAGCGTATCGGAATCCTGGACCCAGCCATCGCCTTCCGGTGCCTCAAGTCCGCAAAAAACTTCCGCATCACGATACCAGACCGGGATCCGGTGTCCCCACCAGAGCTGACGGGAGATGCACCAGTCATGGAGATTTTCCAGCCACTGGATCATCTGCTCCCGCATGTTGTCCGGATGGAAAGAGATAGTACCGGCCTTGAGCGCCTCGATGGATTTCTGTTTGAGCGAGTAGTGCGGAGCGTCGACATCGACGAACCATTGCTTCGAGATGAGCGGTTCGATAGGCGTCTTGCAGCGTTCGCAGATTGATAGGTTGATCGTATGGGCTTCTTCTTTGATGAGATGGCCAGCCGTCGCGAGCGCTTCGAGGACTTTGATACGAGCTTCGCTGACAGCGAGACCGCTGAATACGCCACCGATTGCGGTGATCTTGGCATCGGTATTGATGGCTTGAAGAGTCGGCAAAGTATGGGTCTTCCCGATTTCCCAGTCGAGCGGATCGTGCGCGGGAGTGATCTTGACGGCACCGGTTCCGAAAGCTAGATCGATGCGATGATCAGCGATGACCGGGATCTCCCGATCGAGCAAGGGGAGGATAGCTGTCTTCCCTACGATGGATCGGTAGCGCTCATCGCTCGGGTGGACAGCGACCGCCGTATCTCCGAGCATCGTCTCAGGCCGGGTGGTGGCGACGGTGATGGTGTCATCGGAGTCTTTGATCGGATAGGCGATGAAGTAGAGTTTCCCCTCGGTTTCTTTGTGGATGACTTCGACATCTGACAGGGCGGTCGCACAACGCGGGCACCAATTGATGATCCTTTCTCCCCGATAGATCATGCCATCATGATACATCTGTACGAAGGTTTCCGTCGCCCGGCGGGAGACTTCCGGATCAAGGGTGAATTTCTCGCGACTCCAGTCGGCGGAGAGGCCGATGCGCTTTTCTTGGAGGCGCATATAATTCGCCCGGTCGAGACAGAAATCATACGTTGCCTGATAGAACTTCTCCCGGCCGAGATCGTGGCGGGTTATGTTCTGCTCTGCCTGGAGCTTTTTTTCGAAAACAACCTGAGTCTGGATACCGGCGTGATCTTTGCCAGGCAAGAGCAGGACTCGCTTGCCCTTCATCCGTTCGAAGCGACCGTACAGATCCATGACCGTATAGCCGCTGGCATGGCCGAGATGGAGTTCCCCATTGGCATTGGGTGGGGGGAGGATATTGGAATAGCGAAGCGACGAGTCCGAAGTATCGGGATTGAAGAGGCCGCTGGTCTCCCAGTCGGAATAGATCCGGCCCTCCCAATCTTTTGGATTATAGGTTTTGGGGATTTCTTGCTCGTCCATCATGGATTTTCAGTATCTCTTATGTTGCCCAGGGTATCAGGAAAAAGACTTTGTTTCAAGGAAAAGGAGGAGGAGAGAAAGAAAAAAGCCGCTGTCAGGTAGAGACAAGCGGCTTGAGCGAGGGTACTGGAAGCGATGCGGCCGGAGCGGCAGACCAGCTATACCAGGGAAGATGCTACGAATCCGGCGGAATCTCGAGCGGACTCATGTTGGAGTGCGCTGTGGAATTCGGAGAAGAACAATATCAATTCGTAGAGTTGACTGTCGTGGAGGGGCATATCCATGTGGAGAGCTGTCAGACAGTTCAGCAAATAGAAGAAGCAGTCATTTGGATCGTGTTGCTGGAATCCTACCGACTGGAGGCGCTCGATGGCAACAAGAGCGAAAGGAAGATACTGAGAATCGTTCCGGATGAGTGCTTGCACGATGTGACTATTTCGCTGGAAGATATCCCCATCGGATTCGTAGATCAGTGCGCCTGGTTGGGCTCGCCGACCGATGGTTTGGAGGAGCTGAAGCGCATCTTGCAGGGGAGTGTATTCGATGGTTTGCATGGTGATCCTCCTGGTGGAAAAGAACGGAAAAACTTACACATATATTACATATTTTGTATATATTTGTCAATATCAAGGAGGTGGTTGCTAATTTCTCGGATTTTGATACAATCCAGCCATCCGATTTGGATATATAGCATACGGAGGATATCATGCATTCGTACCTTTATAAGTTGCTGTTTCTGATTGTGTATGGACTCAGTCTGCCGCTGGCAGTAGTGCTTCTGGGCGCTTCCTCACGATCCTCTCTTCTCGCGATAGGATCGCTCGCCGTGGTACTCGGATCTTTCTTAATATTCGTTTGGCTGACCGCGGCAGAGACACGACGCCTCGATGTTTCTTGTTGGCCTGAGGCTCGCCGATCATTCCTCGTCTTGCTCACGTTTATCGTTGTGAGCGCAGGTTTCTCAGCTGGATTCGGGTCTCTGCTGCACCAGAAGTCGGAGGGTATGCTGGCGGGAGCCGTGTTGATTTTTACATTTACACCCGGTTTTTTCGGCGCTATCGAACTCAGTCCGCTTAAGTTCGGAAACCAGGACACCTTCGGATATTTGGTCCCTGGAGGCTGTGGTGCTCTGGTTGCATCGCTGTTTGGTCTGTCGGCATTCCGGGAGGGCTGGGACTTGAGAGAGACTCTCGAACATCTCGTACTACTCCTTTGCTGGAGCGCGGTGTGCTGGGCAGTATTTGAAATCAGGCTGCGTCGTCCAGCACCGAAGCAGGCAGCATATCCTTCGACCGGCAAGGCAATGTCCTTGTCATTCATGGATGAGACCAGATAAGCGGCTCATCCCAAGACCGGCGTCAGTCGGTCTTTTTATTTTTTCTCTCTTGCTAGAGAAGCGAAAGATTGGCGTTCGGATCGAGCGTCTTCCAGTTCTGGGAGAGCGTCTCGCGTTCGGCATCGGAGAGCTGTTCGTAGTGGAAAGCGGCCGCTGCGCCGATCATGGCTGCGTTGTCGAGCGAGTACTTGAATTCTGGAGTCAAAAAGACGGTGTCGGGGAGGCTATTTTCGATCATAGTACGTAACCGGTTACGTAACCGGACATTGGCTGAGACACCACCGGCGATGACGAAGGTCCGGGGCTGGTACTCAAGAATCGCTTTCTCAGTCTTTCCCACGAGGACATCTACGACTGCCTCTTGGAACTCATGGCAGACCTGGCTGATGAACCGTTCATCATTTTTTTTGTCTTCATGCTTCTTGAGAAAGTAGAGCACCGAAGTTTTCAATCCGGAGAAAGAGAAATGGTAATCACTGCTGTTCAGCATCGGCCGGGGGAAAGAAAATGTTTCCGATATTTGGTTCTTGCCGTTGCGGAATGCGTCTGCACGTTCCGAAACAGCGGGTCCTCCGGGATAGGGGAGTCCGAGCATGCGGGCGACCTTGTCGAAACATTCGCCCACCGCATCGTCCTGCGTCTCGCCGAGGATCTCGTACTGGAAGTGATCGCGCATGAGCATGAGCTGCGTATGTCCGCCCGATACCACGAGCGCCAAAAGGGGGAATGAAGAATGTTGAATATTGAATATAGACGGTGCCTCTTCTGTTTTATGATCGACATTCGACATTCGACATTCTATATTCCGCGAACTGATAAAGTTCGCGTAGATGTGTCCCTCGATATGATGCATGCCAATGAGCGGTTTGCGCCAGAGGTAGGAGAGGGTTTTGGCCGCCGTGGTGCCGACCAGGAGTGCCGGGATGAGTCCAGGTCCTTGGGTGACGGCGATCAGGTCGATATCGGATGGAGTGAGGCCTGCGGCCCGAAATGTCTCTTCGATGACCGGAACGATATTCTTCGAGTGTTCGCGCGCCGCCAGATTGGGCACGACACCGCCATATCCCGCGTGGAGCGCAATCTGAGAGGAGACGATGTTGCCGAGCACAGCGACTCCGTCAGTCGTCTTTTCGACGATGGCGGCCGCGGTATCGTCGCAGGAGGTTTCGATAGAGAGGATTTTCATAATAATCGTACTCTAGCGAGTGGAGCAGGAAATGACAAGAATACAAGAAAGAAAAAGGGGAGTCGTCGAGCGGTACTCGATAACTCCCCACCATGATACAAACCACTATCTCTCACGAGCTCTCGCATGGATTTCAGGTCTGAGCTCCCTTCAGTCGTAGAGGATCCTGTCTCAAGTGGTGGCTCCGTCTTGTCCGGAGACAAGGTTTCACAGCCTCGGATCTACCCTGCGCATTACGACCTAGCGTTTGACCGATTGGAAAGAGTCGAACTTCCCGTATTACCAAGAATCGTTGTATTTGGTTTGCAGGACTATGGTAAGAGAGTTCTCTGAACCTGTCAATTATGAGGCAGAGTTGTATACTACCCGTAAATCTCAAGGGGTCTATGTCAAAAATCAAGCCACAACCGCAGTCGGAAGCTCTTACCGACGAAGCAATCATCGCCCGGGTGATGCAGGGTGATCTGGCAGCGTTCCAGGGAATCGTCGCCCGGTATGAGCGCAAGCTCCTCTTGTATCTGACCCATCTTATCGGTGGTCGCGACGAAGCGGATGATCTGCTCCAGGATGTGTTCGTGAAGGCGTATCAGTATCTCGGGAGTTTCGATCAGGAGCGGCGCTTCTCTTCGTGGATCTATCGCATCGCGCACAATGAGGGAGTCAACTGGATCCGTCAGCGGAGTCGGCGGCCGACTGTCGTCTGGCAGGATATCGTCGAATCCCGGATGGAGGGAGATATCCCCGATGAGACCGAGACCGTGGAGGAGGCCTGGATCCGACGCGAGCGGCGTGATGATGTGCGTCGGGCCCTCCGTGAGCTCTCGGAGACCGAGCGCGAGATACTCACGCTGCGCTACTACTTGGATAAATCCTACCGCGAGATCTCCGATATTGTCGGTATCCCGATGAACACCGTCGCCAGTCGCTTGAGCCGAGCGAAGAAAAGATTACTTCTAGCAATGAATAGGGAGAAGAAGATTTGATTTACCAGCTTGCCTTTTCAGATATTTCTGTTACAATACTGTCGCAGTTTGTTCTGCATTTTTTTTGTTCCTGGCCCCATCGTCTATCGGTTAGGACACCAGGTTTTCATCCTGGTAAGAGGGGTTCGACTCCCCTTGGGGCTACAAATAAAAAAATCCCAGTTTATTTGGGATTTTTTTATTTTCTGTTCTTATGGAAAATCGAACTGACAGGTGTATGCCTTTATGGTTTCTTTGCACTCACAGGAACTGGTTTAGTAATCGGCTTTTGCTCGTTCCCTTTTGCTTCTTTTAGCAATGATTCTTTAAATTCAAAGTTTTCTTTCCGTGTTTGCTGGATCTCACTTTGTATTGCATCTCTCGTCTGGATAAAGCTTGAGTTGTATTGAGCCATGAACAACCATGTGCTAAAAAAGAGTCCTACTAAAACCAAAAAGGTTGCTATCACTGCTCCAACAATAATGTTGAAGCTTATGGATTCCTGTTTGTCTAGACGCTCTTTTAGGTATTTAAACTCAGTGTTAAAAACCTGTCTAGAAACTTCCTCTGATATCTTGACCTCGTCAAACGTAGCGTAATCTTGCTCCTCGGGAGGGGTGACCATAGTGTTAAGCGCCAGGGAAGAAACCTAAAATTTTAATTGTATCGTTCCCTTCCTCTTTAACTACTGCGAGGTCTAAATATCTATACTTATGAAAATTTACGCCGCCCAACTCATCAGTTGCGCAAAAAGTGTGCCCTTTATCAAATTTTTTTCCTTTAACTTCAACAGGAAAAATCAGAGTAAGCTCTTCGCTTTCATTTTCACGAAAAATTTCTCTAAATTTCATCTTTTCGTTTGGCATAAAAACCTATATTGAAACCTAATTCTTATAAATAATTTATAAGCATCATTAGGGGGGTTAGAATGCTACTGAATCTAATTTCGCAAGATCATTCTCTGTGCCCCTAATATACACCAAAACTGGAATGTTACATAATGTAACTCTTTTCGCTAGGGTGTTCCATGACAAAACAATTTAACAGAGCAAGTTGTTTGGTGTCAAGAGATAAAGAGTACTACTGTTTTTTTTATACTGATTCCGACTTTTTAAATTTCCAGTGTGTTGGTCTTGCAGACGGTGGCGTAGGCGCGGGCGCTCGGGCGGATGGTGCGCTCTTGGGTCTCGTAGTCGACATGGATGAGGCCGAAGCGGAGCCAGTAGCCCTTGTCCCACTCGAAATTGTCGAGGAGTGACCAGTAGAAATAGCCACGGACCAGGGCTCCGGCATCGATCGCCCGGTGGAGAGCGATGAGAGCGGCGGGAATGAATTTCTGACGGAGCTCGTCCGATGCGTCGGCGATGCCGTTTTCGAGGACGTAGATCGGCTTCCCGTAGGGGACGAGTTCGACAAGTGCATGATAGAGCGACTCGGGGTGATACTCCCAGCCGAAGTCAGTACGCTCGCGGTTGGGATTTTTGTTGAAGCCGTTGTCGATGACGTTCCTGTTGTAGTGGTTGAGCCCGATGAAATCCTGTGTGCCTTGGATGCGGTTCAGGAAGAAGAAGTTCCAGGTCCAATCAGCGAAGGACTTGAGTAGCGTATTCCAGAGTGTCGGCCGGGCGATCTCAAAATGTACCTGGTGCTTGGCGATGCCGACCGATGATCCGGGAAAACGGTTCTTGATGACCCGATAGGCGAGCTGGTGGGCGCGGATGAGGCGGAAGGTCGCGACGAGGAAGTAGTAAGGATTTTTCTTCTGCGGCGGCCAGGCACCTGTGAGATAGGCATGCGAGGCGACGACTTCGGGCTCATTAAGGGTGATCCAGAAGCGGACATCCATACCGAGATGCTTCACGAGGTGCGCGGTGTAGCGCTCAAAATACCGGGAGAAGCCCGGGGAGCAGATGCCGCCTTGTTCGGTCAGCCAGAGGGGAAGTGTCCAGTGCCAGAGCGTGACGAAGGGTTCGATACCGCGTGAGCGCAGCGCCGCGATGACTGCCTGGTAGTGGGTGATGGCAGCCGGGTTGAACTCGCCTTCACGCGGCTCGATACGGGACCACTCGATCGAGAAACGGTGGGCGTTGTGTCCGAGATCCTGGGCGAGATCGAAGTCGGCGGCGAAGCGGTGATAGTGGTCGCAGGCACGCCCGGAAATATAGTTCTGCATGCGGGTCGCTTCGGGCTTGAATGCCTGCCAGCGAGGATTCCATCGGAAGGTCTGCTCGGAAGCATGAGCCAAGCGGTCGGCATTCTCGTGCTCCCATTCGGACCAGTCATTGTGGTTGTCACCCTCGACCTGATGCGAGGCCGTGGCTGCTCCCCAGTAAAAGTGCTTTGGAAATTCAAGCTTCATAGCGAGCATTGCAAGAAAGGCTTATTTATGATATTATATCATATCTTCAAGTGGGCTATTTTCTGGTGGTATACTAGAAAAGCACAGAGCAGAAAACACAAAGGCCAAACAAAGCACAGAAGACAAAACCTGAAACGTTGCAGTCTGTGTTTTGAAGATTGAGATTTGTGTTTTGTTTGGACTTTGTGATTTGTAACTTGTGTTTTCTTTATTTATAAAGCGTTATGGATCCGAATTTCCGTTTCCCTGACCCGAAAAC
>JAGOBM010000005.1 GCA_017983435.1 Candidatus Moraniibacteriota bacterium | reverse complement strand
ACGATGACTCGCGTACCGAAGCCCGCTAATCTTTTTCTTCTATCAACTGCTCGAGGACAACATCTCCTTCCCCAAAAAGAAATTTGGTTTTGAACTTTTTTCCCGCTAGGAAAATCGGGATCCAGAATCGATCATCCGGCCACATGTCATCGTAAGGGATATCAGCGAACGCGAACCACTGCGGTCGCATCTCCTCAGTCTCTATCGGTTCTCCGGAAAAATCCTCCACCCGGAAGACATGCACTTCCAGGATTTCACCGGGATTAGCAGCGAATTCAAACTCGTGCCTGCCGACTTCCTCCATCTGCCCTATCGCGACGCCGCACTCCTCGAGCATCTCGCGTCTCGCTCCGGCTTCGATTGTCTCTCCCGGCTCGAGCTTTCCTCCGAATCCGTTCCAGCGGCCGGCACCGAAACCGCGCTTCTTCATACCGAGCAGCACTTCCTCATTCCTGAGAGCGAGACAGAGCGTGAGTATCTTTCTCATAGGGGTCGAACGGTTATGATTCTTCCAGGATGATCCGTGATTCGAACCCTCCGCGCTTCTCCCGCTTCTCTTGCTGGATGGCGATGATCTCCTCGAGCGTCCAACCCTGATCTACGAGGATCGCAGTGATGACTTCGAAAATGTCTGCCAGTTCCTCTTTCGAAGGATCCAGAGCGAACTCCCCCGCTTCTTCGCCGAGCTTCTGGATCAGCTTGGCCCGGTATTCCGAATCGGTCGCGGTGTGCCAGATCGCCTGCTCCCCTTTGGCCTCGATGATACTGATGATCTTGTCCCTGATGAGCTTGTCGTAGCGCATAGACATGCAAAATATTACGGATAGGTGAGAGTTTCTCGTCGCTCCCGTTTCCTCGGCCAGTATACCACCCGGAAGCTCCTCGCCAAAAAAGGCGTTCTCCTTTAAAATAGAGAGTGGAGAAACGAAAAACCAATATGCAAAAAGAGAGGGTGATGCGCAGGGGCATGTTTGCCTTTGATTCTAGGAAGAGGACCTATCTCGCAACGACGCTGCGTGGCGCGGTAGATACCGTGTTTTCTTTGTTGGTCTCCAAAGACGCGGAACACACCGCGTTCCGGGAAAGACATCCCGACATCACCATCGAACTCTCCGGCAACCGGAAACGCCATCTCGATGCCTGTGCTGCCTTCCGCTGGAGCGAAGTCTCCGGTCAACAATACATCGCTTTTCTCCGCAAAGATACCGATCGCAGCGCCATCGAGCTCGCTTCGTCCGAAGACCTCAAGCAATGGGATTCTCATGGGGAGCTCCCCGAGTTTTCCCGACTCCCCGTCTTTACCGATCTCCCCATCGAGAAACGCCGCCGCCGTATCGGAGCCTTCGTCAGCACCGGTCGCAAGCATATCGATCTCCTCGTCGGCAACAAGGATTTCTCCGACTGGGAAGAGCACGGTACCGCTATCGAAGGCCGCGCCTCTTCTTTTGACGCCTCGCATCTCGAGCCGCTCGTTATCACGCCGATCACTACCGGACTCCTGCTCATCTATTCCGCCAAAGACAGTGAGAATCACATCTCCATCGGCGCCGCCATACTCGACCCGGCCGATCCAACATCGGTCCTCTGGCGCGCTTCTACTCCGCTCTGGAAGATGCCCCATGCCTGGTACGGATCCCCGATCGCCTTTCTCGGCCTCAGCTTTCTCGGCAAATACGGCACTATATTCCTCGAGCGGCCCGGCCGATCCATCGAAAGCTTCCCGATTCCGAAACTCTGGGAGACCTATCGCCTCGCGCTTGAGCAGAGCAAGAAGCACGTCTACCCTTCCAAAAAGAAATCAACCAAAAAAGATGCGATACCTGAAACCGGCCTTCAGCTGATTCGTTTCCATGCCAACCCGATCATCGAACCGCGTGAGCACAATGATTGGGAAGCGATGGCGACTTTCAACGCCGCCGCGCTCGCGATCGATGAGAAGGTTTATCTCCTCTACCGTGCCCAGGGCTACGATGGCCACTCCGTACTCGGCTATGCTGTGAGCGAAGACGGCATCACGATCGATGAGCGTCTCCGGGAGCCGATCTATGACCCGGCCCGAGTAGCCGGCACTCCTAAGTCATTCAGTCCGGCGCTCGTCCGCTACCCCTACCTCTCCGGTGGCGGTACTGGCGGTTGTGAGGATCCTCGCATCACCCGTATCGATGACCAGCTCTATCTCATCTACACCGCTTTTGACGGCATCCGTCCACCAGGGGTCGCCCTGACCTCGATCGCCGTCGAGGATTTCCTCGCCAAACGCTTCCACTGGAAGAAGCCCCGACTCATTTCACGCTTCGGACACATCCAGAAGAACTGGGTGATTTTCCCCGAGAAGATCGGCGGCAAGATTGCCGTCCTCCACAATGTCACCCCGCGCATCATGATCGAACTCGTCGATGAGCTCGATGCCGAGACGCTGGTCATCGACAGCTGCCCGCCGCGCCAGTCGGACAACGCCCACCGCTGGGACAATATCGTCCGCGGAGCCGGTGCACCGCCGATGCGCACCGAGCACGGCTGGCTCGTGCTCTATCACGCTATGGATGCCCATGATCCTAACAAATACAAAGTCGGAGCGATGCTGCTCGATCTCGATCACCCTGAAGTCGTACTCGCTCGCTCTCCTGAACCGATTCTCGAGCCGGAAGAGCACTATGAGAACCATGGTCACAAGTGGGGCGTCGTCTTCGTCTGCGGTGCCGTCATCAAAGACCAGACACTCTTTGTCTATTATGGAGCCTCCGACAAGACCGTATCAGTCGCGACCGCTCCGATCGACCGTTTCCTCAGCGATCTCAAAGAGCACCGTGTGCCGCAGGTCAAAACCGTAATTATGAAGCACTGAGCCCTATGAGTTTTTTCCAGCGTTCGTACGAGAATCCGATTGTCGTCCCGCAGAGCGACCTCGCCTGGCAAGCCGAAGGCGCTTTCAACGGCTCCGTCTGGCGTGAGAAAGGCAAGACGCATATCGTCTATCGAGCCCAATCGCTTCCGCTCCTCCATGATGAGGGCCACTGGCTCTCCATCTCATCGATCGGCTATTCTCAGAGCGCAGACGGCATCCATTTTGAGAAACACAGCCAGCTGATTTCCCCGGAAGAGAAATGGGAGCGTTTCGGTTGCGAAGACCCGCGCATCACGAAGATCGGCGATACGTATTTCATTTTCTATACCGCTCTCTCCGAGTTTCCCTTCCGAGCGGAAGGCATCCGCACCGCCGTCGCGCTCTCCAAGGATATGAAGAAGATCGATGAGCGGCATCAGGTGACACCGTTCAATTCCAAGGCCATGGCGCTCTTCCCCGAGAAGATCGGCGGGAAGTACTACGCGCTCGTCACTCCGGATACCGATCAGCCGCCAGCCAAGATCGCCCTCGCTTCCTTCTCGAAGATCGAGGACATCTGGAACCAACCCCGCTGGAAGCGCTGGTACGAATCCCTCGACAAGCACACACTCAAGCTCTCCCGGCACGAAGACGACCAGGTAGAGTTCGGCGCGCCACCAATCAAGACCAAGCACGGTTGGCTCATCCTCTACTCCTATATCCGCAATTACCGGAGCGGTACGCCGCTCTTCACCGTCGAAGCCGCGCTGCTCGATCTCAAGAACCCGGCCCGCATCATCGGCCGTACCGATGCCCCGCTCTTCGTCCCCGAGGAAGAATATGAGCTCTACGGCAAGATCCCTGACGTCGTCTTTCCGACCGGAGTCACCATTGAGCGCGATACCATCATGCTCTACTACGGTGCCGCCGATACGACCACCTGCGTCGCGACCGCCAGCCTCTCGAAGCTCCTCCACGAGCTCATGACATCTCCGTCCAAACGGCCGACATTTGAGCGTTCCAAACAGAACCCACTCCTCGAGCCGATTGCTGAGCACGACTGGGAGAGCAAAGCGGTCTTCAATCCAGCCGTCATCTCCGATGGCCGCGAAGCCCATCTCCTCTATCGTGCTTCGTCGTCCGACGATACCTCGCGCTTCGGCTACGCCTCCTTCACGGATATCGACCAGCTCGTCTCGCGCTTCCCTGATCCGGTCTATGCGCCCCGTGCTCCGTTTGAACAGAAAACCGTCCCAGGCAACTCCGGCTGCGAGGATGCCCGCCTGACCATCATCGACGATACCGCCTATCTCTTCTACACCGCTGTCGATCCGGCCAAGCCGCCACGAGTCGCCCTCTCCACCATCAGCAAGACTGATTTCTTCGCCAAGCGCTTCCACAACTTCTCAGAACCAGTCCTCATCTCTCCTCCCGGCATCGACGACAAGGATGCTTGTCTCTTCCCGGAGAAGATCAATGGCAAGTACTATATCCTCCATCGCATCCAGCCCGCCATAGATATCAATGCCTACGAGAAGCTCGATTTTGACGGGACGACCAAGTTTCTCGCGCATCGGCCGGTCATCTTCCCGCGGCGTGGCATGTGGGACAGCAAGAAAATCGGCATCAACACTGTACCGATCAGGACCGACCACGGCTGGCTCGTCCTCTACCACGGAGTCTCCGATACCGGCGTCTACAGTCTCGGTGCCCTTCTCCTGGACCTCAAGCACCCGGAGAAGCTCATCGGCCGCAGCCGCTACCCGCTCCTCACTCCGAACGAGCCCTACGAGCGCGAAGGCGTGGTCCCGAATGTCGTCTTCCCCTGCGGAGCCTGCATCGTCCGCGACAAGCTCGTCATCTACTACGGCGGGGCTGACAAGGTCATCGGCGCGGCTTCTATCCGCCTCGTTTCGCTTGTTGCTTCCCTTCGTGATTGATCAGGTCTATACTGGAAGTGCGAGGATGTGAGAGTCAGGGGTACCCGTGTCCAAACGGACACACGAAAGATCATTTTCTTTTCACCTCTCCCTCTCCCCTCGCACCCCGGTACAACGTACCCTCTATCAAAAAAGCGCTCCCATCGGAAGCGCTTTTCTTTTTGTCCCGGATTGGAGAATCGCTCAGAAGAGCTCCTTTTCTCGTGCGGTCAGTACCAGGATAAGCTCATCAAAATACGGCTCGATTTCCGGTGAAATCGCGATCTTCTCTCGCTTGCTCCGGATGAGCTGCTCGAGTGTGATGCCTTTGTCCCGCCATATCCGTCTCTCATTCTGCAGGATATGCAGCACCGGCTCCAGCTTGTCGAGCGCATAGACGAATCGGCTCTCGCGATCTTCCCGTCGCTCATAGCGATGCGCTAGGGCCACCAGATCGGGAAAATCTGGAAACTCTTTTTCCAAGCGCTCAAGCGCTGCCCGCTCACGTTCGCCCTTGCTGCCAAGCAGTGCCGTGTCGGTCGAGTAGATATAGGTATCGCCGGCATAGACTTCGGCGATATCATGCACGAGCGCATAGCGAAGTATGAGATCCCTATCCATATCGAGCCCCTCCGCATCGGCGATATACCACGCCAGCATCGCGAGATGATAGCTATGCTCCGAATCATTCTCCATGCGGTCCGCACCATTCACATAGATGACGCGCTCCACACGCCGGAAGGCATCGAGCATTCCTGTAAAATCCAGCAGATTCTGTAGTTTAGTCTTGCTCATGATGGAAGTCGTATGACAATCGATTGTATTCATCCGTCGGATAAGCAGTCATGCCCGCTTCATGCCAGAGGACAAAAAGAGCGATCCCGGCATCCAGCGCAAGCTTGCTGCAGAGCGTGCAGTACGGCGCCCCGGCATGCTGAGGATTACCTTCTCCATCCAGACGGATGAAGTAGAGCGTCGATCCAAGGAGCTGATCCGGGCGATGCCGCAGTGCATCCATGATGGCCCGCTCTTCCGCATGCATACAGCAGGTCTTGTCGGTCACCTTGCTATCATAAGCTGTCTTGTCAGCCGTACAGCGCCGCTCGCTCTCCCTCTCTCCGGCTGGAGAATTGAAACCGGTACCGATAATGCATCCATCCTTCGCGATGACACTGCCGCATCGCGACCGCAGGCATGATGCCTGACGGGCAGCCACAATCGCCGCTTGCAAAAAACGCTCTTCCGATGCATCAGCCAGCATACTCATACGATACGTGTCAGTACTTTTTCGATAACCGTCGGCCACATACCGAGGATTTCTTCCTTGTATGATATTTCCGGAATCGGATTAAGGAGATATATCTTCCTATTCAAAAAGAAAGCAGCACCCATTTCAAGAAAAGTATTGGCACCGATATAGTTCGCAACACCGCCTTTGTCATAATTCAACACGAGAATCACATCCGCCCAGACGATCTTACTGAAATGATGCATCATCACCTCGGCCTTCTTCTCCCATACCCAGGTAGCATCATCAGCGGCTGCCTTTCTGATGGCGAAGTATTCCTTCACTGGCATCATGGCGCCATCCTCACCTACAATCTCGAGCGGCGGCATCTGCACCTCATGCCCCATCGCCTCAAGCTCTTTCCGTACCGCATCCATCTCATCGATAAACGCGATACTGCCACACAATGTGATTTTCATAAGCCTTTCTGTCATTCCGGCTCGCCTCGCTGAGTCGAAGCGGGCCTACGCGCCGGAATCCAGGTTTTTTTCTGGATCCCGGGTCAAGCCCGGGATGACAATATTAACATGTTTCATTTTTCAAATACTCCGCAATCAAAGTAAGATCTCTCATATCTTTCTCCTAACTCGGAATACGCAAAGGCTCGAAATCAACTATCAAGACCGGGGTATGCTCTTCCACTCGGTCACCATAGTACGATCGATAGACCGCAATCATTTCCTCCCGACTTGCATAGCGTTCATGTCCTCCGAAATCAGCCTCATCGATCGAACCGAAGGGCTTTTCCCTCGTCGCTGTTACCTGTGCCTGCGCGAAGCATTTCCCGGTTGATCGGTCCACGAATGACAATTCGTCTCCGGCTGCAAGCCGCTTCTCATCAAACATGCGCCACGTCGCCGTCTTCTGTCCCGAGAGTATCATCGGCACCAGATTTTCTGCGAACTTCAACGTTTTCATAGCTTCCTACGCGCCATGACAGCGCTTATACTTTTTCCCACTCCCGCAAGGACACGGGTCATTGCGATGGACCGTATCGCCGTTGACGATCGGCTTCTGCGTATCTTGTGTTCCCTCCTGAGCGTTGCTGGTCGTCGGTTGTGACTTACCAGAAAACTGAGCGACGCTTTCATCGGCACCGCGGAATTCGAGCTGCTTCTTCTCAGCCGGCACAGCATGGACCGGTGTAGTCGCAGCCGGCTCGAGCTTGAGAAGCGTCATCAGATATGTCTTGCGCACGCTATCGAGCAAGAGCGTAAAGAGATCATAGGCTTCGCGCTTGTATTCGATCAGCGGATCACGCTGACCATAGCCCCGGAGGCCGATACCCTGGCGGAGATAATCGATCTCATCGAGATGATTCATCCACAGCTGATCGAGCGAACGGAGATAGAGCGCTTTCTCGATGCGCTGCCAGAGCTCGCTTCCGAAGGCCTTCTCCTTGGCGATACAGACGGTCTTGGCCTCGCCGACCAAGTATTCCTTGATAGCGGTCTTCTTCTCAGCCTCAGTCTTGGAGCGGTCATCAGAGAGCGTCTCAAGCTTCGTAAGCGCCGCCTTCTCATTGAGCGTCGGGAAAAGACCATTGGCCTCGGCCGCGATCGTCGAGACATTCCAGGTCGGTTCCTCACCCACGCAGTGGAAGGAGATCATGCGTTCGAATTCCTCGCCGATGAGCGCGAGCGTCTCATCATTGAACTGTGAGACCGACAGCGCGTGCTTGCGACGACGATAGACCACTTCGCGCTGCTTGTTCATGACATCATCGTACTCGAGCACGTGCTTGCGGAGATCGAAGTTGAAACCCTCGATCTTGGACTGAGCGCTCTCGATAGTCCGCGAGACGATGCTGTTTTGGATTGGCTCGTTGTCCGGCAGACCAAGCGTCGTCATGATGCTCTTCATCTTGTCGCCGCCGAAACGCCGCATGAGCTCATCCTCAAGCGAGACATAGAACTGCGACACGCCCGGATCACCCTGGCGTCCGGCGCGTCCGCGGAGCTGGTTGTCGATACGCCGCGCTTCATGCCGCTCCGTACCGATGATGACGAGACCGCCGAGCTCGCGCACGCCTCCCCCTAGCTTGATGTCGGTACCGCGTCCCGCCATGTTGGTCGCGATGGTGACGGAGTCTCTCTGGCCGGCACCGGCGATGATGGCCGCTTCCTTCTCGTGATTCTTGGCATTGAGCACCGAGTGCACGACTCCATCGCGATCGAGCAGCGCCGAGAGGTACTCGGACTTTTCGATAGCCACTGTGCCGACGAGCACCGGCTGACCCTTCTCTTTGAGCTCCTTCACCCGGTCGGCGATAGCCCGGAACTTCGCTTCTTCGGTCTTGTAGACGATATCCGGCAGATCCTGACGGACCATTGATCGGTGCGTCGGAATCTCAATGACGTCGAGCTTGTAGACCTTGAAGAGCTCTTCAGCCGAAGTCGTCGCCGTACCGGTCATACCGGCGATCTTCTTGTAGAGACGGAAATAATTCTGAAACGTAATGGTCGCCAGCGTGCGGGATTCTTTCTGAACCGCGACGTGCTCCTTGGCCTCGATCGCCTGATGCAGCCCTTCGCTGTAGCGGCGTCCCGGCATGAGCCGTCCGGTGAAATCATCCACGATGATGACCTCGCCATCCTTTACCACGTAGTCGCGGTCAAGCTTGAAAATGACCTGTGCCTTGAGCGACTGCTCGAGATGATGGACATACTGGACATTGCCCGAAGCGTAGATATTGCCCATGCCGAGCAGCTTCTCGACCTTGTCCATGCCGGCATCGGTCAGCGTGACCAGCTTCATCTTCTCATCAACGGCATAGTCTTCCTCTATGACCAGCCGAGGGACGATGGAAGCGAACTGCTCGTAGAGCTTGGTCGATTCGGAATCCGGCGCCGAGATGATGAGCGGTGTACGCGCCTCATCGATCAGGATGGAATCGACTTCATCGACGATCGCATAGTTGAGCTCGCGCTGCACCATCTCGCTCTCCTCCGACACCATGTTGTCGCGCAGATAGTCGAAGCCGAACTCATTGTTGGTACCATACGTGATATCCGTCTGATAGGCCTCGCGACGGGTGATCGGGATGAGATTCTCCATCTGCCCGAGGACAGACGAGTTCTCGACGCTGACGGCATCCGCATCGGCCACGTTCGGCTCAAAACGGAACGAGGTGCTCTGATGGCAGATGCAGGAGGTCGACAGCCCGAGAAACGCGTAGACGCGTCCCATCCAATTGGCATCACGCTTGGCGAGATAGTCGTTGACGGTCACGACGTGCACTCCTTTGCCATCGAGAGCGTTCAGATAGATCGGCAGAGTCGACGTCAGCGTCTTGCCCTCGCCGGTCCTCATCTCAGCGATCTTGCCCTGATGCAGTACGATGCCGCCCAAAAGTTGGACACCGTAGTGCCGCTCGCCGATAGCCCGCTTGGCTGCTTCACGTACCGTCGCAAACACTTCAGGCAGGATATCATCCACCGTCTCCCCCGCAGCCAGCCGCTTCCGGAATTCATCGGTCTTGGCCCGGATCTCGTCATCAGACAATCGCTCGAATGCCTCGCCATACGTATCGATAGTCTCGGCAATCGGCCGGAGTTTGTTCACCACCCGCTCATTCGAACCGAAAAGTTTCTGCAGAAAAGACATAACTATTCCTTTAATAAAGCCAAATGTCTGTCTATTCTACCACTCGTGCCGATAGGCGTCAAAAAGATCAATCAGCCAAAAGCAGCCCGAGCAAAGCATCATTCCCCTCGCCGGTCTTAGCGGAGTAGCGGATGATTTCCGAGTCGGGAAATTCGATCTTGAGAGCGGCGACGTGCTTCATGACATCGCTCCGTCTCCCCTTGTCGGATTTGTTGGCGACGATGACGATACGATGACCAGCCGACGTGAGGAGCGCATAGGTCTCGCGATCCGAATCCTTGAGTCCAATTTCCGCATCGATGATCAGGACGAAGTAGCGGACCGGGACGGTCGGCTCGCTCACGAACCAGGAGAGCTGCTTGCCGATTTTCTCCTGCTGCGCCTTGGAGCGCTTGGCATAGCCGTAGCCTGGCAGGTCGACGAAATAGACGGAACCGTTGACGAGAAAATAATTGATGGCGGTCGTGCGCCCCTGCATCGAGCTCGAATAGGCAAGCTTCTTCTGGCGGACCAGTCGGTTGATTACGCTCGATTTGCCGACATTGGAACGGCCGAGAAAAGCGACAACCGGAAACGAAGCATCCGGCAGCCCCTCGGTCCCGGTAACGGCTTTGACGAATTGTGCGGAATGAATAGCCATAAATAGCCTCTCTCAATGATGCCGTGATGATTTGAAACTGTACCACAGAAATCAATTTTTGGAAAGGCAGTAGCTGTCTTAGGTAAAATACTCGTTAGAGTACATACATCAGGAGGCCCCGTGCCTCATCAGACCACTCCCTTTGAGAGGTACACGCGCTCCGCCCAGCCGCTGCGCTTATTCATTTTTTGTCTGAGCTCTTCCGCGCAAAAGCACGGAAACCATGCCCGCTCAGACAAAAAGAGCCCTCGTCAAAAGGAGTGGTCTGATGGGCACTTCTCATACACAAAATACTGCGATCAGATCATTATTCAAACATAAAAAATCTACCGGCCCTTGCGGGTCGGCAGTGAGAGAATCAAAAGAATGTATTAACTAGAACCGGGCGTCTTTGTCGAAGACCGCCTTCTTCTTGATGGATCGCGCACCGCGCCGTTTCATAGTCAGATGCTTTTCCTTATCACGAGTGATCTCATTCAGAAGTTTCTCGGCCACCAGGTCGATCGATCCCTCGATACTTTCTGTGGTCTCTTCAGCTCGGTAGAGATGCCGCGGGGCTCGGATCATCACTTCGACCCGATACTTCCCTTGTTTGTTCTTGTCGACTTCGATTTCGATTTTTGAGGCTTCGTCCGCCAGCTTCTCGAGCTTGGCGATTTTCTTCATGATATACCCCCGTGCCTTGTCATCCGCGTCGCTCGTCTGGAGCAGGAACCGTGTCGTCATACTCTTAGAATTACCGGATTACACCCCTGTTATAGCACATTTCGGCCTCAAAAGATAGCCTCAAATCTCCCCTATCTAGAGCCCTGCCGGCATCGAGGTCGAGACGAGATTGAGGAAATATGGCAGCGCGAACATCATACCAAACAGCGGCAAGAAGAGGGCGAGCATCGACAGAACCAGGAACCAGAAGAAATATTTCCGCGTCTTTTCGGAGGATGCATACGTCGCATCGACTTTCCGTTCGAGCTCTTCTATTTTTCGCAGCAGTGTTGTCTCATCCATATGCTTGTGTGTTGAACTGATTAGAATCCCACCATCTGCACTTCTTCGCGGAGCCTTACATTGAGCTCGTCCCGGACCTTCCGCTTGATGAGACTTGAGAGCATGATGACGTCTTCCGCGGTCGCATCGCCGGTATTGATGATGTAGTTGGGATGCTGATCGCTCACCTGGGCTCCGCCGACATACTTGCCCCGCAGGCCGACATGATCGATGAGCCACCCAGCCGGCAGCTTCTCATTCTTCGCTTCTGACCCGGTATCCTTGGCGAATTCCTCGCGCAGCTTCGCATCTGACACCTCAGGATTCATAAAGAATGATCCAGCGCACTTGGCGCTCTGCGAGTGTTTCGATTCACGGGTCGCGATGATTTTCTCCATAGCCCTCCCGATCGTCTGCGGCACGGCTCCGGCAGTCAGCTCGATTTCCGCCGAGAGGATGATGAGAGCATCATCCTGCTTGAAGAGACTGTTCCGATAGGAGAAACAGCACTGCTCGCGCGAGAACTCCTGCACCATGCTCGTCTCCCGATTGAAGGCCTTCACCCGCTTGATGAGATCGCCGATCTCGGTACCGAAGGCTCCGGCATTGCCGCGTACCGCCCCGCCCAGACTTCCTGGGATGCCAGCGAGATTCTCCATGCCTGAGAGACCCTGGTCGCGCGCCTCTTCGGTCAGCTGTTTCAGCGTGATGCCCGAGCCCGCCTGGATGACCGACCCATGCACTGCCAAACCTCCATCGGAAATCCTGATGACAAGACCGCGATAGCCCGTATCGGAAAACAGGAGATTCGTCCCACCGCCCATCACGAAATATGTCAGCTTCTCGCGCTCCGCGAATTCGATGCTCTCCGCGATCTCTATCGGTCCGGCCGCTTCGATGAAGCAGTCCGCCGGTCCGCCGATTCCGAAAGAAGTATATCGGGAAAGCGGTATGTTTTTCTTGATATGGATCATATTTTTGTTTTTTTTAAAATATTCCCTCGCCTCAGTCCTCGCGCTTCGCGAGCGCATGACTCACTTTCCAGACATCGCCGGCTCCCATGGAAATGATGACATCGTTCCGGCCCATCGTCTTCTCGAGCTCATCGATCAGCGCATCGATATCATGCGCGACTGACGCCTTGCCCGCGGAAAACCGATCCATCAGATCGACGATATCCTGCGAAGCGACTCCACCCTGGGTTTCCCGGGCACTGCCATAGATATCGAGCAGGTGCACGCGATCGGCATCGGTGAAGCACTGGGCGAACTCAGGCAGGAGCGCCTTGGTCCGCGTAAACGTATGCGGGTGGAAGACGACCGTCAGCCGCTTCTCAGGGAAGAGCTCCCGGAAAGCGCGCAGTGTCACCCGGACCTCTTCCGGATGATGAGCATAATCATCGTAGCAGAGGGTACCGAAACGCTCGCCGATGAATTCGAAGCGCCGTTCTGTCCCGGGAAATGATGCGAGTGCCTCCCGCACGCGGTCCGCATCCTGCCGGAGGAAATCAAGGAGAGCGATGACCGCGGTCGCGTTTTCGGCGTTGTGCATGCCCGCGAGGCGCAGCGCGTAGCGACCGAGGGGCTCATCGTTATGCAGTACGGAAAAATACTGGAGCAGCTCCGGATCGGTATCGGCTTCTGCGGTCCGCGGCGCATAGTCAGCGATCCGATATTCCGCCCCCTCGAGACGCCCATAGGCGATCGTGCGGCACGGAGCACTCTTGGCGATCCGAGAAACCGCTGCGCTATCGCTGCAATAGACCAGCACGCCATGCTTCGGAATCTTCTTAACGAATTCCTCAAATACCCGCTCGTAGCTCTCCGTATCCGGGAAAAAATCCGGGTGGTCCCAATCGGCGCTCGTGAGGATGACCGCGAATGGCTGATACTCCTTGAGCTTGTTCTGATACTCATCCGCCTCGAGCACGAAATACTGGCCCGACCCGGCGAGTGCTCCGCCCTGCCACGCGGCGATCCGACTACCGACGATAGCGGTCGGGTCCTCTCCAAGCGCTGCGAGCGCATGCCCCAAGAGCGCGCTCGTCGTCGTCTTGCCGTGCGTGCCGGCTACCGCGAGCGTCAGGTACTCATGGGTGAGTGATCCGATCGCTTCGGGATAACTCAACACCGGACGACCGTCCTCGAACGCCGCCTGGAGTTCCGTATTCCGCTCCGGCGCATAGGAAGTCGAATAGACGATGCACTCGGCATCCTTGGGGATATTGCCCGGATCGAATCCAGCGATCGGCACGATGCCGATACCCTTGAGGATGGCATCCGTAAAGAATACCTCGCCCGTATCGGAGCCCGTCACCCGCTTGCCACGCTTCACGAGCACCTGGGCCAATGCCGCCATGCCGGCTCCCTTGATGCCGATCATGTGTATCCGCTTCGCCTGGCTCAACAGAGGTGATGTCATATGCAGGAGTGTCATGGTCGTATCAGGTCGATGACGCCGTCAGCGATTCTTTCTGCGGCGTCCGGCCGGAAAAATACCGAGAGTTTCTCTCCCATCTCGCTGCGCAATCCGTCGTTGTTGAGCAGCTCGACGATCTTCTCAAGGAAGAGATGCTCCCCGAGATTGGATTCTTCGAGCACGAGCGCTCCGCCGAGCGCGGCGATATCGTAGGCATTCTTGCGCTGCTCATCGTTGGCTGCCGATGGCAGAGGCACGAGGATTAGCGCTTTTTTGTTGGCCGCGATCTCCGCGATAGAACCAGCTCCGGCTCTCGAGATGACGAGATCAGCGGCCGCATAAGCGTCTCCGATAGCCTGAGGATCGAGAAACGGCACCGGATGATAATCCCCTCCCTGCAGCGGGACACCGAGCTCCGCCGCGAGTGCCGAGACATCGCCGATATTCTGATTGCCGACCTGATGGATCACCTGGATACCTTTCGTCAGCAGAGCCGGCAAGATACGCAGCACCGCGATATTGAGTCCGCGCGCACCCTGGCTGCCACCGACGATCAGTACCGTCTTCTTTTCCGGCTGGAGCGAGAAGATCGCCCGGGCGGATTCGACGGATCCAGAATAGGCTTCGGTCCGGACCGGATTGCCCGTCAGTATCGTCTTGTCAGCGGGGAAAAACTGCGCCGCGCTCGGATAGGCGATTGCGATCTTCTGGACGAAATTGCGGAGAAATACATTGGCCCGGCCGGCGACCGAATCGGAATCATGGATCAGGACCGGGATACGGTAGAGGCGAGCCGCGAGGACGACCGGCACGGAAGCCGCCCCTCCCTTGGAAAACACGACATCCGGCATGAACCACAGCAGATGCCAGAGTGCCTGGACGAAACCGATCGGCAGCTTGAAGGCATCGAGATAATTGAGCAGAGAAAAATACCGGCGCATCTTGCCGTACAGCACATACTTCACCGGTATGCCGGCGGCCGACATCGCGTTGCTTTCGAAGGTACCTTCAGAACCGATAAACAGGAACTCTATACCCTGCGGATACCGCGTCTGCAACGTACGGGCTACGGCGATCAGCGGAAACGTATGTCCGCCGGACACACCGCCGGTCAACACGACGCGAGGAAGGTTCGACATAAAGTTGTCTGCTTAAGAAGTCATTTTATGCCTGTAGTCTAGCCTGTTTGGACACGTTCAACAAGATGCCGATACCGGTCATGAGCACCGCGAGCGATGTGCCTCCGTAGCTGATAAACGGCAGCGGGATGCCCGTCAGCGGAATCAACCCCGAGATCGCCATGATATTGATCATCGCCTGAATAAAGATCCAAGCCACGACACCAGATGCAATCAGCTGTCCAAACATATCCGGAGCCGCCTTGGCGATCCGGAGTCCGCGCCACGCGATGAAAAGGAAGAGCAAGACTACCACGGCTGCGCCGAGAAATCCGACCTCTTCTCCGATGACCGCGAATATCGAATCCGTCACCGGCTCCGGCAGATAATTGAATTTCTGCCGGCTCTGTCCGAGACCGACGCCGAGCCACCCCCCAGACCCGAGAGCCAGCATTGCCTGATTGAGCTGGTAGCCCGAACCGAGCGGGTCATGCCCGGGATTCAAAAACACCAAGAAACGCTCCATACGATACGGAGCCATCCGGATCAGAATAGCCAGTGCGCCGATACCGCCGAGAATAGTCAGGAGGATATGCGAGAGATTGGCTCCCGACACGAAAAAAATCGCGAGCGAGATGCAGAAGATGAGACCGAGCGTCCCGGTATCCGGCTGCTTGATGATGAGGAATCCGACGAGCGACAGAATAGCGATAAACGGGACATACCCCTCGAAAAAATCCGCGTTATTCTCCTGACGCTTCCCGGAAAGCCAGGCAGCGAGATAGAGGATGATCGCGAGCTTCATCACTTCCGAAGGCTGAAATGAGAGCGGGCCGAGCTCGATCCAGCGGGATGCCCCATAGACCGTCGTCCCGAATCCTGGGATGAAGACGAGCACGAGGAAAACGATAGCGATAAAAAAAATCGGCACGACGAAGCGCTTGATGACGTGATAGTCGATACGGGACGCGATGAAGAGGCAGATCAGCCCGAAGGCGAAGCCGAAACTCTGCTCCTTGAGAAAGAAGTACTCGTCTCCGAAGCGGACCTGGCCATAGGCGACGCCAGCGCTCGCGATCATCAGGAGACCGATGCCGAGCAACGCGAAAATAGCGAGCAGGAGCGGCCGATCGAATGAAGCGGGTGATTTACTCATCATGTGATTCGTGTGGTTCGTCGGTATGATTCAGTCGGGCGGCGCTGTTCTTGGCCGATTGTTCACCTCGCCACCGCTCAATCTCAGCGTGATGGCCGGACAAGAGCACCGGCGGCACGACCCAATCGCGATAGGACTCCGGTTTCGTATACTGCGGATATTCGACGACTCCCTCCTCGCTATGCGACTCCGTCTGTGCGCTCTCATCATTGCCGAGCACTCCCGGCAGCAAGCGCGCTACGGCATCCGCGACGATCATCGCCGGCAATTCTCCCCCAGTCAGGACGAAATCCCCGATAGAGAATTCTTCATCGACTAGGTGCTCGACTACCCGCTCATCGATACCTTCGTAGCGGCCGCAGAGCATGATAATCCGATCGTACCCGGCTGCCAACCGACGGGCATCCGCCTGTTTGAAGGATTGTCCCTTCGCGGAAAAAAGCAGCACTCGGGTGCGCAGATCAGCCGTCGCTCTATCAGCCCGGAGAGACTCGAGACAGCGATCGAATGGCTCGACCTGCATCACCATGCCGGCGCCGCCGCCATACGGCGTGTCATCGACCCGGCTGTGCTTGTCTTCCGTATAGACCCGAAGGTCATGCGTCGCCACCTGGATCAATCCAGCTTCTTCCGCCCGTTTCAGGATGGACACGCCGAAATACGATGAGAAACTCTCCGGAAAAATAGATACGATATCAAAACGCATAAACAATATTTCAGAGAAACCAGAAAAAGAGGTGAGACCACCTTTCCTCATATACAGCCAGTTTATCAGAAAAACGGCCTGAGAAAAAGTAAAACCGCCCCGAGAAATTTCTTTCCAAGGGCGGTATGTATCTCATACTACGACTCACTCATCAGTAATCAGGGCCTACAAAATGGATCATCTTTGACTTTGCATCGTAAAAGATCATGACGCATGACGAGAGCAGATTCGCAGAAACATCCCAGGTTGCCTTTGTGATTTTCAACTCGTGTGCTTCTTCGTTATCGCGCGAATGAAGGGTGAGATACAAAAGCCCAGAGTCATGAGAATCAACCTTGATCTGCATGATCCTCCCAGAAACAGTCGCGTATTTCTGACACAGAAGTGCCCAATCCAGCCTCATCCAAAAAGCTTCTATTTTAACCTTAAGAATGAGCAAAAGGAGGAATATGCTGGGTACCATAATCATGCTCGCAGACGCAAGATCAGGTTGTAGCTTTTCTGACAGATCTAATCCAGTAACCCCTCCAGATGTCAGAGCAGAAAGCCTGTATAGGACGTACACCGGCAAAAGCAGCGCAAGTGTGCGCAGGAACAAAAACAAGAATTTCTGTTCTTTGTGGTATGCAGCCACCACTTCCCTTTGCAGACAGATTGGTAATGTATACGTCCGCATGAATATACCCAGAAAAGACCTGGGTCCCAAGAAGAAAACCACGAGAACCATGAGCAAGAGACTGAATCCCAGTCCATATACATACAGCATGACACACCTCCTTCGGTAGGATGAAATACAAAAAAACTCTTTCTGCAAGAGCAGAGGGAAAGGAACAGGAAGACGGCACATGCACCTGTTCCTTTTCCTCTGCTTGGAAAGCGTCCTTTCCAAGAGAGTTGAATGTTTTAATCGTTTCGTTCGCTCAGCGTGAAATCGCGGTCGAGAGTCTCATTCTGGGTTTTGATCATACCGTCCTGGCCGATCACGGTGATGCTGACCGGCGTATCTTTCGTACCCGGCTGCTTCATGACTTTGAGGTCATACCAGTCGGATGCGATGGAAGCCGGCAGCGTGTATTCGAATGTCACGGTCTTCTCGGAAGCGAGCGGCACGCCGACGATTACGCCGACATATTTCCGGCCGAGTTCCGATCCGTAGACCGGCTTGTCGCCATGCTCCACGCGAGTGACATAGCTGCCCTCCGGGATATAGGCCCGGAGATAGCTCACATACTCTTTCGTATACCAATCGCGAGCGGTCCCATGATGCTTATAGGTCATCTTGAGTGTCGCTTTCGGAGCGGCACCCGAGAGGTCGATCAGGTATTCGATGCGGCGCTCCATGTGATAGTCGCTCTTGAGCGCGCCCAGGTTGGCATCGACCAGCATGAAGGAGTCATTCTTCCAGGCCGTATCGACCGCACCGTCCCAGCCGGCACCGACGACGATATCCTGCAGGTCTGCATCACTGAAATACACCTGGATATCCTTCCGATGGAGATCCGTGAGGAGCACGGTAAACAGCTCGTACTTCTCCGAGAGCGGCAAGGTTTTGACCTTCGTGAGCACGACATCGCCCAGGAGTTTGAGCACCGACTTGCGCTCGCCGACGGCGATAGCCTGCTGCGTGTAGCCTTTCTCTACCTGGTATTCGAGATCGAGGATCGCATTGTCCGCTCCGTAGGTCCCGGGGAAGCCCTCGACGGTCACCGGTCCGGTGACGGAGAGAAGCGATGAGAGCACCTGGGCGGTAACGCCGATGACGCCGTCGAATTGCTCCTGGCCTCCGCCGAGCTCATAGAAGCGCACTGCCTCTTGGGCATTGGTCGGAAAATCCGGGGAATAGTTCGAGTCGCGCAGCTTCCAGGATTTGATATGCAACAGTTCGGCCATCGGATACGGAGGCGTCACGGTATCCGGGATACGACCATCGAAATTGCCGGTGTCATGCGTCGCGAATTCGAGCACTTCTCCATCGCGCACCTTGAGGACACCGAATGATCCGATGAACCCACCACCTGGGCGCAACTCAAGATTGTTCTGAAACAGGAGCATGAACGTCTTGGTCTCTCCATCCGTATCCATGAGCCGGTCAGCGATGAGCGAGAGAGCTTCGATATCCGTCTGCTCCTCTTCCGGTACCGGCAAGAGCGACGAGAAATCAGCCAGTCGCAGCCAGCCCTGATTCTTGACCTCCCAGAAGACGAACCATCCGAAGAGGAAGATGCTCGCGATGATCGCGAAGCGGGTCCAGTAGGTGAGATTTGAAACGCGTTTCATAGCGAGAATATTATGAGTATCGTCTGCCGCAATGCATTCATCGAGGAAGCAGCGCGAAGAAAAATCAGAAGTGGGTTATTGCCCCTGCTTGAGCAGCTCATTGAGCCGGCGGCGATATTCCTCGACCGTCGGTTCGGCCGCTTCGGCTGGCACTTCGGCTTCCGAAGGAAACACGACTGGTGCCACCTCGACCAGAGGAAGAGCGGTCTTCGTTTCGACGGTCTCAGCGGCTTGGGCTTCCTGAGCGGCAGCGGTCGCCTGAAATTGTGCAAAAAATTCATTCTCATCCATGACCGGCAGATTGGCCGGAGCCGTACTCGCTGCCACCGCTGATACGACCGGCTTGGCCGTACGGGCGATGATGGACGCGAGCTCCACGCGCTTCGCTTCGGCTTCCTGAGCGGCCAGGATTTTGTCCCACTTCTCTTCATGCGCCTTGGCCTCTCCGGACTCACTGAAGAGAGCCAGCGGCTTCTTCGGAATGAAAGCGGAGGGATGGAAGGCTGGCTTGATCGGTTCGGCAGTCCGGTGTGACATGCCGGTTTCCGGTGTCGCCGTCACACGGGTCGACGCGGACAACCGAGCGATATTCGACAGGATAAATGTCATGATGAGCGCCGCGACGATACCGAGACCGAGACTCATGCCGATCCATACGAACGGCGTCCCGACGGACGTGCGGACCAGAGGCCCTTCGACGAGACGGATCGAGACATCCGAACGGATATCATAATAGGCTCCGATCTTCTCGAAGAGCACCTTCGACATCTGACGGGCCAAGAGTGCGGCTTCTTCCTGACTCTCAGCAGCGATGGAATACGAGATAATCCCGCTCTCCCCATGGCGCTCCACGCTGAGCATCTCCGACCAAGCCGCTTTGCGGACCATCATCGGCTGCTCATCGATATCGGAAAACAGAGCGATGCGCTCATCGCTTGCGAGCAGCGCGTCGAAAAAATCGAGCGTCGTCGGCAGAACCGCGATATTCTCGACGACCTGATCAGCCGCGAGGATATGACCCTGCGGAAGCACGATGATCGAAATTTCCGCCCGATACTCGCGGAAAGAATCCAGCGAGAGGAAAGCCGCTGTTCCGATGAAGAACAGAGCCAATACGGCAAAAAGAGTTGTCGGGAGTGTGCGTGTCATAGGGTGATTATTTTCCTCTCCATCCGAGCTTGGCGCGGAAGTATCCGGACTTTTCGGCAATCAGATCCTCATAGGTGGACAGCGTCCGCTTGGCGATCGCGTGCCAGTCATACTCCGACTGCGCCCGCTCGCGAGCCGCCTGTCCGAGAGCCCGCATCGTATCCGGGCGATTGATTAATGAAGAGAGCTTCTGCTTGAGATCGATTATGTTTTTTGAGGCAAAACTCACGCCGCAATCGTTGATCGCTTCGAGATTGGCTGAAATATCGCTGACGACACACGGCAAGCCGTAGCCGAGCGCTTCGAGTAGCGCAAGCGAGAGACCTTCGTCTTCCGATGGCTGGACGAATACTCCGGCATGCGTATAGAGCTGCGCCAGATCTTCTCCCGAACGCTCACCGACGAGGAGAATATCCGCGTCATCAGCTGACAGGAATTCGAGATATTCAGCATAGTCCTTCGTCTCAGCATGCGCCCCGACGATGACGAGCTTCCATCCGTTGCCCGGCAGTTCAGACGTCTCCTTGAGCGCCTGGAATGCCTTGATGAGATAGTGGATACCCTTGTGACGGACCAGACGGGAGACCGAGAGGACATACTGTCCCTCTTTGAGTCCGAGCGCCTTGAGCGTATCGGTTTTCTCCGAAACCTGCACATCAGCACCGTTCGGGATCATGACGAACGTCTTGTGATAGGTTGCTTCAGCATATTCCGCGAGTGTCTTCGAGATGACGATGGTGCGCTCCGGAATCGTACAGGTGATGCGCTCCGCCAGATGGAGACACAGCCGAGCAAAGGCATTCCATTTCTGATGGAAATAATCGCGGCTATGGAAGGTCGCAACGACGCGCATATCCGGACGGAAGATGCGAGGCAATATCGAGAAGATGCTCGGCCCGATCGAATGAAAATGAATGACTTCATAATCCTGGAAGAGCGCGCGCAGCGTCGACACGAAGGTATGCGTGATGGCATCGAGATGTTTCGTGCGGATGCTCGGCATGAAGACGAGCGAGACTCCGCGAAACGTCTTCTCCGTGCTCTTCACGTAGTGCGGCCGGGCATAGACGGTCACGTCATGACCCATCTCCGCCATCGAGACCGCGATCCGCTCGACGTGCTTCTCTACGCCACCTGAGTGCGCCGGAATGCCTTTTTGTCCGATGAAAGCGATTTTCATAGAGAGTTCCCCTCCTCAACGAATGAGTAACCGGGAGTACAGAATTACCGTACCGAGAGTACTGGTGAGATATCACCCAAAGTATTGACACTGAACGAGCTGCCATTGACGCCGGTGCCAAAATCGACATTGCCGAACATCTTCATCCCCTGGGCAGTCTTGCCGAGACGGGCGACTCCGTAGTGGTCATTGCCGGAAATCTTGGCCTTCTTGAAACCGATGGTCCCCTGCGCGCCAAACGAGCTGATCTCGAGACCTTCGCGCTTATTGTTCTTGAATTCATTGCTCTTGGACCAGATGCTCGCACCGTCGAGCACCAGCTTGGCGCCGCTGCCGCGATTGCTGTTGAACTGGCTCTTCTCAAACCAAGCATGCGTACCGGCCGCGAGGTCGATACCATCACCACGATTGTCATGGATATCCGAATCGATCACCGTGATCAGACGCTTCTCAGCGTAGATACCAGCCCGATCGCTCTTCTCGATCTCGACTTTGTCGATCAACACTCGCTTCTTCTTCGAAACTTCGGCGGCATCGACATGGATACCATCGCGCTCGCTGTCCTTGATATGGACATTGTAGATATGTGCCTTGCTGTCTTCGAGGATACGCACGCCATGGCGTCCGCCCTTGACGGTGAGATAGGAGAGCTTGCTGCCGTGCTTCATCTCCACGGCCGGCTTCTCATCATTCTTCGCTTCGATGATCACATCATCGTTGTTGCTCTTCTGTCCGCGCAGCCAGACTTCCTTCGGCACGTTGACATTCTCCTTATAGGTCCCCTTGGCCACCACGACTTCATCGCCGTTGTCAGCCCGCTTGAGAGCCTCTTCAATCGTGTCATACGGATGGGATTTCGACCCGTCCTCGGAACCGGAATTCGACTTATCGACATAAATTGTCTGACTGCCGCCAAAAACGGCAAACGGAGCGATCACGAGCACCATCAGACTGGCACCCAGAAAAATCCCTTTATGAAGCCAAAAATTCGCAAATCGCATATGCAATATGTTCACCTATTAAAACATAATATAATAGCAAATAAACAATTTTTTGTCAAGAGTCCATTCCTCAGGGTACAATAGGAGAGACGGACTGCTTATTCTCTAAGAAAAATGCGTTTTATGCAACTTTCCACCCTGTTCCGACCCCAGTCCATCGCTATCATCGGCGCCTCGACCCAGGAAGGCAGCGTCGGCTGGACTCTCGCCAAAAATATCATCGAGCAATTCTCCGGCGCCAGCTATCCAATCAATCCCAAGGCAACCGAACTCTTCGGCAAGCCGTGCTTCCCGTCCGTCCTCGCCATCGAAGGATCCGTCGACCTCGCCGTCATCGCCGTACCCGCGGCTATCGTCCCGGCTGTGCTCCGCGAATGCGGCAAGAAACAGATCCCTGCAGCCGCCATTATTTCCGCCGGCTTCAAGGAGACCGGTGCCCCAGGCAAAGCGCTCGAAGAGGAAGTTCTCCGTATCGCCTCCGAATATTCCATCACCCTGCTCGGTCCCAATTGTCTCGGCTTTCTCGCGCCGCACGATCATCTCAATGCCTCATTTGCCAAGACGCTCCCCGAGGCCGGCCCGATCGCTTTCTTCTCTCAGAGCGGAGCGCTCCTCACCGCGCTCCTCGATATGAGCGGCCGACGGCTCGGCTATCGGATCTGCGTCAGCACCGGCAACAAGGCCATGCTCCAAGAAAACGACCTGCTCCGCTTCTTCGCGGCTGATGCGACGACCAAGACTATCGGTTTCTATTCCGAAGACCTCTCCGACGCGAAAGGTCTCATCGATACCGGCCGGGCGATACTCCGCCGTGCTGAACCCAAGCCGATCGTCGCGCTCAAGTCCGGCAAGACCGCGGCCGGTACGGCGGCCTCCTCCTCGCACACCGGCGCACTGGCCGGCAGCGACGCTGCCTATGAAGCCCTCTTCCGACAAGCGGGTATCATCCGCGTCGATGGCCTGGAAGAGCTCACCGCCGCGCTCGAAGTCTTCTCCAAGAACCCTCTCCCCGAAAG
This sequence comes from Candidatus Moraniibacteriota bacterium, assembly GCA_017983435.1. Taxonomy (GTDB): domain Bacteria; phylum Patescibacteriota; class Minisyncoccia; order Moranbacterales; family UBA1568; genus JAGOSP01. Next base: position 82,815 of record JAGOBM010000005.1, on the reverse strand, counting down.
CAACCGCGTCGCGATCCTGACCAACGCCGGCGGACTCGGTGTCATGGCTACCGATGCCTGTGTCAGCCAAGGACTCGAGCTCGCGATCCTGGCACCGGAAACCATCGCGATGTTCCAATCCTTCTTGCCGGCCGCTGCCAATAGTCACAATCCTATCGATGTCCTCGGCGATGCGCATGCCGATCGCTACGAGCGCTCGCTCGATACGGCACTCGCCGATCCGAACGTCGATATGCTGCTCGTCATCATCACTCCCCAGGCCATGACTGAAGCCGACAAGACCGCTGAGGCGATCGCTTCGGCCCGCGACCGATTCCCTACCAAGCCGATCATCGTCTCGCTCTCAGGTGATCAGTCTTTCGGCTCTGCCAAAGCCTTCCTCGAAAATCATCAGGTAGCCGCTCTCCGCTCGCCGGAAGCCGCCGCCCGGACGCTCGGCCATCTCGCTCAGGTCTCGCGCTGGCGCACCGAGCTCGGCACCACTCCTTTTGATTTTCCGGATATCGATACCGCGGTCGCTCGCAAGACCATCAAAGCTGCCCGGAAAAACAATCAGCTGCAGATCCCCGAAGCCGACTGCATGCGCATACTCTCCGCCTACGGATTCCGCTTCCTCTCGCATCAGGTCGTCACTTCACGGGAGTCGGCGCTCGCTGCGGCACAGAAGATCGGTAAGCCAGTTGTCCTCAAAATCGTCTCACCAGACATCACTCATAAATCAGATGCTGGTGGTGTCCTGCTCGGCATCGATCCGGAGCACGCCGATCAGGCCTATGACGAGCTCATGGCGACTGTCAGAGCCCGTGTCCCGGAGGCCCGGCTCGAAGGAGCACTCGTCGTCGAAATGGCCGAAAAAAGCGGCCTCGAGCTCATACTCGGTCTCAAGAAAGAGCCGGGGCTCGGTACCTTGATCATGATCGGACTCGGCGGGATCTTCGTCGAAGTCTTCAAGGATGCCAGCTTCCGCTTCGCCGAGGCCCTCACCCGCGAGGATGCCGAGGCCATGCTCCGTGAGCTCAAAAGCTATCCGCTCCTCGAAGGAGCGCGCGGCCAAGCCGGTGTGGACCGCGAGGCGATCATCGATGCCATCGGCCGCCTGGCCCGCATCGCGACTGACTTCCCCGAAATCGCTGAGCTCGACATCAACCCGCTGCTCGCTTTTGAACACGCCGAAGACTTCCGCACCCTCGATGCCCGCATCCGCATCGAAGCCGACTAGCTGTTTCTTTTGCAGATAAAAAAACTACCAGTTCTCACGCCGGTAGTTTTTTTATTGTCTGAGGACACAGTCAAAATCCTGATGAAGTTCTTGGTATTTTTATCAGTTCTCAGACCCTTTCCCGCAAAGAATTTTGCCCCGCACTTTCAGTCGACCGTTTTCCAACGTCACGCCGATGAAATTTCCTGTCCAGCTACGACTACGCTCGCGTCACGGAAATTTTCTAGCGGCGCTCGTGTCGGAAACGGTTTCCGACTTGAAAGCGACATGGTGCAAAATTCTTTGCGGGAAAGGGTCTAAAAACACCAAACAAAAAAATACCAGTAACCCAGTCCCTCTTCCTCAAGTATCTTTTCGGGAGGCTTGAAAGCCAAGTCAGCATGGTTCCGTCAGAATGACGGATGACTTGGATTTCACGCAATGAAGTCCGTCGCTGGACGGACGAGAGACTCCCGAAGGGATAGCTTGACGGGAGGGGGACGATATTTTTTAGAAGTGGCTGACTAGAAGTTCTTCTTAAAAATTCGAGAAGGCCTGTCGTAATTCCTTCACCAAACTTTCGAAGCGATCGGCATAGCGATCGGCGCCGTAGGTAGCGCGGGCAGCGCTCACGATATTCTCTGCTGGAGCGACGGTGCGCGTACCATCTATGAATCCGCGTATCAGCGTTTCAAGTTCTGTGATATCGGCGGCGACATACCCGTTGATTCCGTTGTGGATCATTTCTGGCACCGCTCCGCTCGCGAGCGCGAAGAACGGCTTACCGAGCGCGATTGTCTCGAGCGCGGTCAGGCCGAATGTCTCCGCCAAGCTCGAGGCACTCGCGACGCAGGTGGCGTGCTCGATCAGGAAACAGAGCTCGCCCGGTGTCCGAGGCCCGATGAACAGTGTCCCTGGGCAGCTCGCCTGGTCGAAGCCCGCATCGATACGTCCGGCCGCGACCAGTGGCAGACCGACACGTGATGCGATACCGGAGAGCTCCTGTACGCCTTTCCCTTCGGTCATCGCTCCGAAATACAGGATGAAGCGCTCCGGAAGGACGATATCCGTCAATGCGATAGCCGACACTCGCTCTGCCGCGATGAAGTGCGGCATAACCACGATGCGCTCCCTATTGATGCCGGCCGCTTCGAATGTCTGGGCGACGAATCGGCTCGGGACGATGAAGCGATCGACAGCCGTATAGAAACCGGCGAGGTCCTCCCAGTATTTTTTCAGCACCAAGAGAAGACGCTTGCCGAGACTGTATTTCCGGATACGGAGGAATCGCCAATACTGTCGGCCGACCTCCGGATAGTAAGCATCCTTGTCCGGTGATACGGCCGCATAATCATGCGCGGTCAGGATGAGCGGTACGCCCGCTTCCCGTATCAGTGGAAAAAAAGCGAGGGAGAGCTGATGGTAGGCATTGTGTACGTGCACAATATCCGGAGCGAAGTCGTGGAGCAGCGCTCGCATCTTCGTCCGCGCTTCGCATGACCAGAACAGCCGGCCGATGCCGATGAGCTTGGCCCGGAGATCCGAATCGCCCGGGTTGTAGCCGACCTGCGACAGGAAATACTTTTCCCACAGCGAAGGTGTATTTTCCGGATGCCGCATCGCAAACACTGCCACCTCGTGGCCCCGTCGCTCCAGCAGCCGGCACAGGTCGAAGAAGTGCCGCTCGGCGCCGCGCTTCTCAAAAAAGAATTTATTGACCTCCAGTATTTTCATATACGTATCAGCGGACGGATGATGCGGCCATCGTCGGATTTGTCCGCGTGACCCGGCAGAGTGCGATCGAGAATCCGATCGTCATCCAGATGATGACATTGAGCAGATTGGTCTCGAGATACGGCTGCGCGAGCATCAAGAGCGCCTCATACGCGAGGAGAGCGAGCAGCGCCGCTCGGAAGGCACACTGCCAGGTCCCATAGGCTGGCAGCCGAATGAGAGACAGTGCGATGATTCCAAAAACGCCAATGAAGGCGAGACCGCCGATGAATCCCATCTGGACGAATACAGCCAGCCAAGAATTATGGATATTCCGCACCTCGACGAAGTCATGATAGTCGCCCGATTCCACCGCGACATGCCGGCCGAATCCGGCGCCGGTGATCGGATGCTTCTCGATCTCATCGATCGCGCTCTTCCACGTCGTCCCTCGCCAGGAAATACTCGTATCCGATGAGCTGCCGATAGAGACCAAGCGCTCCGCTACCACCCCCTGTATCGCCTGGATCGATTGGCTCGGACCGAGCGTCGGGAAGAGCGTCGCGAAGACGAGCGCTACCGAGAAAAGTGCCGTCCCGATACCGAGCGCGACAAATGAGAGCGCCGCCATCTTCTGCCGAGCCTCGTGCCGCATGAAGAAGACAAAAGCGAAAGCGAGCGACACAAACATGCCGATCCAGATATGCCGCATGAGCGAAGACAGGATACCGAATGCGAGCAATCCGAGCAGCATCCAGACGAATCCGCTCCGCTTATACGGATCCCAGTAATCGTTCGACACGAGGAGAGCGAGGAGAGCGATCGAGAAATAGAAAGCATGGGGAAACGCGAGCAGCCGGACCCCGCCGGTCGAGAGCGGCGTGAATTCCGTCCAAAGCCCCCCGCCTCGGAGGATGCCGATCAGGAGGAAGACGAGCGCGGCCGCCACCGATACCAAGAATACCCGGACCGTCTGACGGATATCTTGCTCCGAAATGAAGAGCTGCGGCAGCACGCAGGCCAGGAGTCCATAGAAGACATAATTCTTCCAGGTGCTCACCGCGACCGCGAGATCGCGATCACCGAACCCGAGGAAGCTCGCCGCGAGATACAGGCTCGCGATACCGAAGAATACGCCGAGCATACCGATCGTCCGATCGAAATACGCGGCTGTCCGGCGAAACACGATAGAAGCGATCACGCCTCCGAACACCCCAAGCAAGACCAGATCGATCGGATAGAGCTTGAGCACATAGCGACCGAACTGAAACGGCTCCAACGTGAAGAAACGCTCGAACAGAATCGTCAGAGTGATGATCGCCCACAGCCCGGCCTTGGGCCGGACGAGTGGCACGATGAGGAAGACCGGGGCCAAGAAAATCAGGAAGCCCGGCACATATCCGAACGCGATCCGAGCTAGTCCGAACAGCGCATACGCGATACAGAGCACCGCAAACGCACGCATATCAGGCGTGAAAGATGAACGGAATGTATTGACGAGATATGAAGACATACTGATACGCTTTTACGATAGCATGACCTTGATCTTTTGTGTAAAAAAAATGCGCGGATACCCTGATGATTCCAAGGGATCCGCGCTTATCCTGCCTACTTCTTCACCGTCACGGTGGGACGTCCGCGGCAGATCATGCCCGCATCGATCGCTGCCTGATATTGGGCGGCGACGACTTGAGCGATCAACCCCTGATATCCCCGCTTCAGCTCGGATTGTTCATCCCAGCCTTTGTCGGTGGCATTGGCGGAAACCAACACGTCCTGAGCGGCTCCCATAGCGATGGAAAACCAGCTCATCGAGAGAGCGAAATGCCCGTTGCCGATAACTTTTTCGTGGAAAGAAAGTTCCGGATTATCACGGGCCACGCTGCGGACGGAACGCTCATTGAGCGGTGTCACCTGGTCAGGCAGACCGGCGACTCGGGCGATACCCCAGGAAGAGAATATCTTCTGGAGACCGCTCGTCCCTTGATGTGGGACGACCTTGAGACGCTTGAGATCGGTACCGCCTTCGAGCACGGCCTCTCTGCGATACTTCGCATCAGACACGAGCTTCTCAGGCGTCTTGGTCGAGACCGGATCACCGCGGAGTGAAAACACCTTGGTGAAACGAGTGGTGGCTAGCGCACCGATGATCGGCTCATCCGGATCGCCTTCGACAATGAAGATGACTCGGAGCGCGCAATCGGCATAGCCGACATAGAGCGCCTGCGCCGGATATTCTTTGCCGGTCGTCTCACCATACGCGAGCGCCTGATAGCGGACACGCAGCGGATGAAACTCAGCAAAGAGCTCGGGAGGGAAAGCGGCGAGATAGGCGCGGTAGCGGCCATCACGCAGATTATCCGTCCACTGTACTCCGACAAAACCGATGGGATCGACGGTCTTTTCAATCTTCTGTCCGTCATCGGTGGCCAATGCGACCTTGTTAGATCCGAGCGTCGTACACCCGGACAGGAATATCGAAATTAATACAGCTATGATCCAGGCGCGCATGGCGTCCTCCTCTCGAAAAAAGTTGATCAGGTACTTGTCGGCTCGTGAGCGAAAATCGGCACGATGCTGACTTATTATTATACTCTTTTTATATAAAAAAGTCAACCCCGGAAATCCAGTTGGATTTCCGGGGTTAGAGACGCTACTTCAGCGTCACCTCAAGGGCGCAGCCCTTGTTGGATTTTTTACATTCCTGGGTAACCCCGACCATCTTGTAGGGATTGCCCGTCGGGGTGATGAGGAGCCACTTGCCACTGGCGTCCATCACCTGGAAGCGGCCGCCGAACTTGGCGACGTTTTCCAGCACGGCCTTGCCATTGGTCATGGCAACGGGATGAATGAAACCATCCTTGTCGCCTTGACCGCGGAAATGGACCAACTTGGCGGCCGCAAATCCTTCGACGGTGACAAGAACGCCATCCCCCTGCTTGGTAGCCGTGATGCTACCACCGTTGGCAGCGAACACTTCAGCCTGGACCAAAGAAGCAAAACCGAGGAAGGCAATGAAGAGAGAGAACAATTTGCGCATGATGACCTCCTATTGAGAAAAGCGCAATCGATGTGCTCGAGACCCGGATGGATCACCGAGCGCTTAAGGTACTACACTTGAAACCTGTGCCATCTCTTGTTTTTATTGATGACTCCCCATAGTACACCTAAACGCCTCTTTTGTCAAGAGTCCAAAATACCCTCTAAAAAGCCAAAAAATACATGTTCCGACTGAGTCTGGACCAAAAGAGATTTCTTTCGACGCCCGAGGGTTTCAGCCGAGCTGCGAAAGTAGGTTTTTTCTGATGCCCGAGACTTCCGAGGCGATAGCAAGGAAAAAATCTACTTTCGCAGCTCGGCTGGAATCAACTCCTGCACAGAAATCCTTACCGGAAAAAGTGAAAGGGACGGGCTGCACATTGGCAACTCGTCCCTTCAAATCTGCATCTTGCGAAGCGGAATCATTCTCTCAGAGCTGGCCGATATCTCGCGCGTTTTCACGTTGGCGGATACCCTTTTTAGAGACCTGAGATTGATCAGACGATTCCTGTCGCACCGGCGTTATTCAGCCGGCGCAACAGCTTCTGCGGGCGGAGCTTCGATAAGTGTCACCGGATGGATAGGTATTGCTACCTCAGCCGCCGGTACATACTCGACTTGCTCTTCCCTGTTTTCGGCATCAGCCTTGCGGATTTCTGTCCCCAGCTCGACACGAACGAACGCGCCGACCGTGGTCAGATCACCGGAGGTCAAGGGTTGATTGAGACTGCTGATTCCGATCGGGACCGAGAGTTGCGGCCCGAACATCAGCCATTCTTTGTAGCGGAACTCGGGAGTGACGCGGAACCAGGATTGTTCATCCCAATTCGTGTAGTTCACCCCGGCGATCCAGCGCAGACGCCAATCATTGTCTTCGGTAAGCGGGTGTTCGTAGACGCCATAGACGCCCACGCTGCCGCGATTCTGGACTTGTTGGCCCGACCAAGACGATTTGACCGTCTGACCGAAGCTCTGCCAGTATTCACCGATTGCGCCGACCAGATTCTCGCCATGACGCTCGTAATACGACCCGTAGAGGCCGAACTTGTAGCCTTTCTGGTCAACCCAGTAGCCTTCTTTGTTCGATCCCCACATATGGTCACGGAGCAGACGTCCCTTCAATTCGAAGGTCGCCGGACCGCGATCACCCAGCCAATTGCGCTGGATGCCGTACTGCAGACCATAGCCTGTTTCCTTGTTGGAATAGGTAGACATGCGCGATTCGCCTCCGCCTGCCATAGCATAGAAGCCCGGTCCGTGTTGCCACTCGCCGTTCTTGAAGATATAGCAGAGACCCTCACCGTAGCCCCAGGCGCCTTGGTAGACGCGATTCTGGTAGACACCGGCACCGGCCTGCAGATTGCACGGGATGACGTCGCCCTCCTTGGCATGCACCGGGAGTACCGGAGCATCTTCAGGTTCAGGTTCCGGTTCTGCTTGAGGTTCCGGTTCCTTCGGGACGACGATGGGACGAGCCGCTGTTTCGGTCAGATTGCCACACTTTTCGAGTATGACGATGGTGCGACCGCTCGAAAGCTGACACACCCGACCGGCTTCCGGTTTCTGCCACGTGGCGACCAGGCTTTTGACGACCTTGGCATTGCCATGCGACATCCACGGAAACTGCGTACCCTTGGCAAACATTTCTTCGACACAACCACCCTGCGCCACGAGCGTCGAGAATTCCTCGATCTCTGCGGCGGAATAGCCTTGGGCTGCCAGGATCTTGCGATCATTGGCGGCGCTGGCATACGGGCGATACGGGTCGATATTGAGACGGGCTATCGGCAGCGATCCGTCGGCCAGTCTTTCGACAGGCTTCCGGACGACCTGGCTCGTTTCCACCGTTCCCGGCAGTTTGAGCTCTCGTCCTTCACGGATCAGGCTGCAATCCTTGAGACTATTCGTCTCGCAGACCGCTTTCCAATCTTTCGGGAACTTGCGAGAGAGCGTATCACCCGACTGGACAACATAGCTTTTCTCGATCAAGGTCGGCGACGGAGCAACGCTTGAGGCGGGCTCTTTGGCCACTACCAACGGCGATGGCGGCGGCGCTACACTGACGGGAACCGGTGTTACTACCTGCGCGACGGCAACCGGGGCTTGCGCCGAGACGGTCTCATCGAATACGCCGAAGCGATAGCAGGCAAAAAGCGAGACGACAATCAGGACCAGACCGAGAACCAGAGTTCTCGGCTTGAGACCACGTCTCTGCTCGAATCCATCCAAAGGACTGGATTCTTTCCGGTGAATCCCAGAACGTACATTAAGATCTGCCATGATAACCTCCTTCGCAGATTGAAATTTGAAAAACCTCAATGAACCAAGGCGGGCTACCACATGAGGCAGCCCAGCGATGGGTAATCCAAAGCCTGAACTGTCTCATAAGACAACTCCTTTCTGATGCCGAATTATCAAGGAACACTCGAATCGGACATCTCGGCTCTCCCCTCGCGCGGAAGGAAGAGCTCGAGATCCTCGATTATTGACGCGGATCGTGCATGAGCGGCAGCGCGAACTCCTGCCGGATCAGACGGGCGGCAAAGATACCGAAGACGCCGAGGGCGACGCTCGCGATGAGCAGCGTCATGAATTGCGATGCGCTCGGGTTGCGTTCGAGAATCGGTCCTGACAGCAGACGGATCTTGATATTGCTCGCGTCATCACCGAAGACGACCGCGCTGTTCGTATCGAGCACCTGGACCAGCGCCTGAGAGAGACGATAGACGTCACGATCATTCTTGCCGGTCACCGAGACGCTTACAAAACCGATTTCAGAATTGCGCTTGACGGACAACGACTGTGCCCACACTTCGAGACGGTCCTTCTTGTCCCGGGGAAAATAGGCATCGTTCACCTTGCCGGTCTCGATGATGGCGTTCATGAAGCGCTCGCTATAGAGCACCTCCGACAGCACCCGGCTCATATACTCGGCTGAGCGGGTCGCGGTATAGTAATCCTGTCCGCCTTGCGTCGAAGTGACCAAGAAATCCGCGCTCGAACGATACCGATCCTGCGAGAGGAACAAGACACCGATACCCGCGAGCGACACAAAGAGTCCGATCAGGATTCCCTTCGGCAGCGAAGATACAAAAAGTTTGAACAAGCTCTTTTTCATAGACATTTTCCCTCCAATACTTATGCAACTCTCAACCGCCTATAATAGCTTATTTTAGCTCTTTTGTCAATAGTCAAGCAGGAGAACAAAGCAAAAACCCGCTTCCTCTGCGGGTTTTTCACCTTCTTCTGGCCGAAACCAGTCGACTATACGAAGAATCCTTTGAGCTTATCCAAGATTTGGAACTGTGAGAAGTCGCGTATCGTCACGAGCAGCATCAGGAACAAGAGCAGCATGAAGCCGACCTGATGAATACGGTTCTCGACGAATTGTGAGACCGGACTCCCCTTGATCTTCTCGATGAGGACAAAGAAGATACGACCACCGTCGAGCGCCGGGATCGGCAGGATATTGAAGATGCCGAGATTGATAGAGAGGAGCGCCGCGAACCAGAGCAGGTAAGAGAACCCCATCTCTGTCATCTGCTTCGTCAGGTAGACGATGCCGACCGGGCCCGTCACATCGAGCGCCACTTTTTCAGCGCCACCGAAGATTGAAGCGATCATCTTGCCCAGATAGAGCAGGATAGTGCCGCTCACCGTCACGGTCGTCTTGGCTCCCTCGACGATGGCTTCATACCACGGATAGGTAATGAGTGCGGTCTCGGCGAGCGAGATACCGAGTGCCCCTTCGGTCTTCGGATACTCTGTGCGAGGCGTCCCGCGCAAGATAAGCTCGCTGTCGCCGCGCCGGACGACAAATGCAACTTCCTGTCCCTTCCGAGCTGCAATCGCTTCGGTCGTCGCTTCGGTCGTCGAGACCGGCATGCCATCGATCATAATAATCTGATCGAGCGGACGGAGTTTCATCTCAGCCGCCGGCGTCCCCGGCTTCACTTCGAGAATCTGGACTTTCTCATCCGGATACATGCCCCGCTCTTCCGGACTGATCGGCTGTGGCAGGCCGAAGATATAGACGAGGCTGATCAGGACCCAGGCCAAGAGAAAATTCATCACCACACCGGCTGCCAACACCTTGACGCGGATCCAGACGGACTTGTTGGCAAAGCTATCAGCATCATGCGTATGCACGCCCTCTTCGCCCTTGATCTTGACGAAACCGCCAAGCGGAATCCAATTGAGCGAGTAGATCGTATGCGGGCTCGCGACATCGCGATCACCCCAGATGATATCGTACTTGCCGGTCTGATCATTCTTGACGACACCGACCAAGCGCGGAGGAAAGCCGAAGCCGAACTCATCCGCCTTGATGCCATTGCGGCGAGCGACGATGAAATGCCCGAATTCATGGACGAAGACGAGGATTCCGAGAATGGCGGCAAAGATGAGAATGGTCAGCATAGTATGATTTTTGATTATCGATTCTTGATTTTTGAGAAGGCATTTATTCCAAAATCCAAACTCGAAAATCCAGAATCTCGTTAGACGGTCATGATTTCCTTTTCTTTCTTCTCGCGCAGATCTTCGATTTTTGCATTGTATTCATCGACAGCTTTCTGCAGATCATCCTTGCCGGCAAACTTATCATCTTCGCCGATATCACCGGACTTCTCGAGCTCCTGTATCTCCTTCCAGATCTCTTCCCGGGTCGCTCGGATGCTGATACGCGAGTCTTCAGCTCGGCTATTCAGCGATTTCACGAGCTCACGCCGGCGATCTTCAGTCAGCTGCGGCAGCGTGACACGGATGACATTGCCATCATTGCCTGGGTTGAAGCCGAGATCGGACTCGCGGATCGCGGTTTCGATCGGCTGCATCGCCCCCTTGTCCCACGGCTGTATCAATATCTGCCTGGCTTCCGGGATCGTCACATTGGCGATCTGCTTGATCGGGGTCCGTGTCCCGTAATAATCCACGAGTATGCCTTCCAAGAGAGCCGGGTTGGCACGGCCGGTCCGCAGTTTGGCGGCTTCTTCGACGAAATGCTCGACTGCTTGCTCGAATTTCTCCTGTCCCGCCTGTATCAGTTCTTTGACCATAGTGGTTCCTGTATTACTTAAAGCTCCGTATACCGAAATATATGATATCAGAATTTCCCGGTTCGTACACGATAGCGCTGACACCCTTCTTGATGCCGAGCTCCGTCACCGACCAGCGCTCCCCTCCGTCCGTCGATCGATAGAAGACCGATCCAGCTGCAAAGACGATCTCGCTCGGATTGCGAGGATTGATAGCAATCGCTCGGATCGGATATTGTTTGGCGCTCTCGATGACCTCTACCGCGCTCCAAGTCTTGCCGAAATCCAGGCTCCGATACATGCCGCCCGTCCCTCCGGCATAGAGCGTGCTCGGGGTGCTCGGATCAGCAGCCATCGAGACGATAGCGCCTGGCGTAACAGCGGTATCAGTAGTGGAAGCGATGACCCCCTTGGCCGGATCAGCCCAGGTCGCACCCCCGTCACCGGAAAAAACGATGTTCTTCTGGAATACCAGGAGTGAGACTGCTTCCGGTATTTTGGATCCGACCAGTATCTTGGTGACCGGACCGGCTGCATCATAGACATTTTTCCACTGCTCCCCACCATCGCTGCTCTTGATGACGACTCCTTTGTCGGTCGCCGCATAGAGGATACGAGGGTCAGTCGGATGCATCGCGAACGACGAGATGACCGTGCCTGGTCCCGGTTCGACATAGACTTCCTTCCAGTTAGCTCCGGCGTCCTCAGTCCGATAGACCTTGGCCACCTTCTCATAGACACCCGTCGCGAATATCCGATCCGGATTCGTCGGATCGACCGCCAGACCATAGACGCGTTCCGGGGGAAATGTCATCGGCTCCCAGTGTTCCGCTCCATCCGTCGTCCGAAAGATACCATCGGAAGCGGTGCCGACATACATCGTCTGCGGATCAGTCGGGTGGAAAGCCCAAGTCAGCACATCAGCCGACGTAATACGGCGCTTCTCATCCACTGTAATCTTCGGTACGAATGTCCGTCCGGCATCGAAGGACTTGTAGATACTTCCTGGCACCGGCGGCTTCTCGACCGTCGCTTGAGGAGCACCGCAACCGGAGAGCAGAAGACACGCGCACGAAACCACGAATATTTTCTTGAGCATAAGCATCTTGATTTTCCCTCAGTATAGCATACTCAGCTCCGGTCTGTTGTTGACGGATATGTCTAAAGCAGGTAGAATTCTCTTGTTTTTGACACAGACGGGTGCGTAGCTTCCGCCCGAGGCGGACCAGCCTTGGGCTGGCAGTCGGTCAGTATCGTTATTTCAGTGATCCAACACATTCGGGTGCGTAGCTCAGTCGGTAGAGCAGTGGCCTTTTAAGCCAACGGTCGTGGGTTCGATCCCCTCCGCACCCACTCTATTGCAAATACAAACACTTTTTTGTCCCTTCCCAATCCATAGGAGGTATTCATGCTACCCAACCACGTACAGCTCCTCACCGGTGAGGACCGCCATCGGCTCATTCCTCGACTGGACGGCCCCTGTTACGAGCTTGCCATCGCGCTCCACCGCAATACCGGTTGGCCGATGGTCGGATTGATTCTTGATAGCGTCATCCGTCATGCCGGCATCAGACGTCCCGATGGCTCTATCCATGATGCCCGCGGTCCGATCAATGAACAGGTTTTTGCGGCACCATTCCTCGAAACCGCTGTCGAACACATCATCCGCCCCATCACTGAAAGCGAGCTCCTATCGGTACGCGAAATCTCCCTCTCGCTGATCCGGCATTTCTCCTGTACCGCTCCGATCCTTTGGCCCGATCTCCCCTATCCGGAAGATCATCCGATGCGCAAAGCTATCGCTTTCGCTGATGAGCTTCGGGAGCTCAGCCTGCGGCACGGCATCTGTCTCCGCACCTCAGTGCCCGCCGAACGCATACACTTCGCCTCGCTCAAAGGCGATGAGCAGTATGTGCTCGCCCCGACCGATGATGGTTTCGGCTGGACGATGCGCAGGGACATCGTCAGATAGGCAAAGATAAAAAAATATCAGCCGCTCACCGGAAATCGGAGAGCGGCTTTTTTTCTTACTCAAATAGAGATCAACTTCTACGCAGCTTTCGGGACTATCCGATCCTTGCCGACATACGGCTGTAGCACCTCGGGAATCATGACCGATCTGTCAGCCTGCTGGTAATTCTCAAGGATAGCGATAAGGATGCGCGGGCTCGGCAATGCGGTGTTGTTGAGCATATAGACATGCTTGCGCTCGCCAGTTTCAGGATCGGTATATTTCACATTGAGACGGCGGGATTGCCAATCAAGGAAATTGGATGACGAGCCGGTCTCGCCCCAGCGATCGAGTCCTGGCATCCAGGCTTCGAGATCGAACTGGCGATACTTGCCCGCTCCGAGATCTCCGGTGCAGATCTGCAGCTTGCGATACGGGATGCCGAGCTCGCGATGCATTTCCTCAGAAATCCCCATCATCTCGGTCTGGAGCGCATCCGCCTCTCGCATATCCGCCGCGCAGAGCACGACCTGCTCGACCTTAAAGAATTCATGCACCCGATACATACCTTTGGTGTCGCGGCCATAGGAGCCGATTTCGCTCCGGTAGCACTGACTGAATCCAGCGAGCCGCATCGGAAGCGCAGCGCCGTCGAGCACTTCGCCGGCATGATAAGCGAGGAGCGATGGTTCAGCGGTCCCGACGAGAAACCGGTCTTCACGGTTAATCGCACCATCAGCCTCCTTCTCCGCCGCCGCCAGCCGATAGATCTCATCGACTTCCGGATCGTATTCCGTCCCCTTGAAATACCCTGATCCGAACAGCGGGAACGGTTTCACGAGTGTCGGAGGAATCATCGGGAGAAATCCTTTGCTCGCCATCTTCTGCAACGCGTAGGCCATGAGACCCATCACGAGCAGCGCGCCCTCGTTCTTGAGGTAGTAGCCACGATAGCCGGCCACCTTGGATCCCCGATCGAAATCGATGATATCGAGCGATGTACCGAGAGCGATATGATCCTGCGGAGCGAAGCCGAGCGGCTTCGGCTCTTCCGAGCGGAATACTTCGACATTCTCCGAATCATCCTTGCCTCGCGGCGTATCGGATGAAACGACATTCGGCACCAATGCCGAGAGTCTTTCGAAGCGTTCGGTCGTCTCACGGAAACGAGGCTCGAGCTCGTCCGTCTTCTGCTTGATCTCCTTGCCCTTCGCAATGATCTCGGTCCGCTCTTCCGGCGTCTTGGCCTGGGCAATCAGATCATTGATATCGTTCTTGAGCGACTTAAGCTCCTCGAATTCCTGGAGCAGAGCAACCCGCTCCTGATCAAGCAAGAGGAAAGCATCCAGATCAAAATCGCTCTTCTTGAGCGTGATCGCTTCGCGGATCAGGGCCTCGTTTTCACGGACAAATCGGATATCGAGCATACAGAACAAGCTTTTAGCTGCTTAGCTTTTTAGCTTCATTAGCCTACAAAAAAACCGGGGAGGCGAGCAATTACACCTGATAGCTTATCGCCTAACCGAAAAAAAAGCAAAGCGCCCCGACGAGATTTCCCGTCAGGGCGCAAAAAACTTAGTCTTCTAGAATTCGGACCCGCTCCACTTTCCGACGAGGAAACGGTTCGGGCTTCGGAACGGCCACTATCCACCCTTTCCGCATGCCGATCTTTTCCAGTAATCCAGCAGAACGAAAATCCGGAAAAGCCCAGACAACTTCCGAGCGGAAGAGCCAATTCAAGGTCTCAATCTCGACCACCGATAGGCATATCTCCCGACAGATCTCATGCTGTTTTTCCTCGGGATAATCCGCGATGAAAAAATCGAACGGGAGATACGACTGAGAAGACCGGGTTATCGAGAGCAGCGTGTAGAGACGACGGAGCGCGGGATCAGCCTTGCCGAGACAGACATCGTACTCTTCGTCCAAGAGCTGCCCCGGTTCGGCAGCAGCGATCTGCTCATCGCTCAAAGCGAGCAGTTTGTCAGTCAATACGGCCAGCTGACGGAAAAATGTTTCAGGACAGACTGTGTCCATGATGGATACTCCCTTCTCAAAAAAGAACTGGTAACGGAGATACGGTACCCCATCCAGACACCCCTGTCAATTAGACAAACAAAGACGCCCCGGAACGGGAGCGTCTTCATTGAAAACTTCTGTGGGCAACACTGGATTCTCCGCCAGAGGCGGACAGGGAACCAGTGACCCCAGCAACCCTCCAGAGTCGGGCAGGTGTGAATACCGTGCTCTAACCCCCGCCCGAGGCGGGTCCGCCTCTGGCGGAAACTGATGTTGTGGGCAACACTGGATTCGAACCAGTGACCCCAGCAATGTGAATGCTGTGCTCTAACCAACTGAGCTAGTTGCCCTCTCTGTTCTAACCTTTATCCGCCTCTGGCGGAAACTGAACTCTGCGACCTTTTCAGCTGACAAACAATGGATAAGAGGTATCCTACAAAAAATATGTCTATCTGTCCAATCCCGCTTCTTGCCAACTGTTTTTTGTTAATTGTTAACTGTGAACTGTTTTAATGGTTGTTTGTTTTCATCGGCGGAAACGTCACTGTCTCGCGGACGGATTTGTCGAGCAGCATCGCGAAGAAGCGTTCGCTCATGCCGAACCCGCAGGCCGGCGGCATGCCGTATTCCAGCGCTTCGAGGAAATCCTCGTCGAGCATCATGCCTTCGGCATCCCCCGCTTCACGCAGCTTCATCTGCTCTTCGAAACGGCGGCGCTGATCCGCTGGATCGTTAAGCTCCGCGAAACCGTTGCCGAGCTCGCTCTTGCAGGCGATTGGCTGGAAACGAAGCGCGCGGTTCGGATTTTTCGGATCGATCTTGGCCAGCGGTGAAACCTCGAGTGGATGCCCCACGAGGAAACACGGCTGGATGAGACGCTGACGGACGGTCTTCTTGTAGAGTGTGTCAATCAGGCGACCCTTGCCAGCGGTCTTGTCATATTTGATACCGCGCTGCTCGAGCTCGGCACGGAGCGTCTCGACGGATACTTCTCCCGAGAGATCGACTCCCGTCTCCTTCGCGAGCTCCTCGAAATAATCGATGCGCGGAAACGGCTTGGACCAATCGATCGTCTGGCCCTCGTATTCCGTCGTGAGCGACTCACCAGCCACGGAACGGACGATAGCCCGATACATATCCTCGACGAGCTGCATGCCCGTCTCCATATCCATATACGCTGCATACCATTCCATATGATCGAATTCCTGCAGGTGCTCTCGGTCGATACCCTCATTGCGGAAGACCCGGCCGATCTCGAAGACCCGCTCATAGCCGCCGACGAGCAGTCGCTTCAGCGCGAGCTCAAGCGAGATACGGAGATAGAAATCCTGATCGAGCGCATTGTGATGCGTGA
Source organism: Candidatus Moraniibacteriota bacterium (assembly GCA_017983435.1). Lineage (GTDB taxonomy): Bacteria > Patescibacteriota > Minisyncoccia > Moranbacterales > UBA1568 > JAGOSP01. The sequence continues at coordinate 66,505 of JAGOBM010000005.1, read as the reverse complement.
TGAAGGGTTCTGCTTCGGCGCCGCCCGGGATATGCTCGAGCACCGGCGTCTGCACCTCGAGATAGCCGCGCTCAGAGAGGAAAGTCCGCACCGTCTGCCAGAAACGATTCTTCTTCATGAAGATATCGCGCGTCTCCGGATTGGAGAGCAAATCGAGATACCGACGACGGAGGCGCTCTTCCTCATCCTGGAGCCCGAAATGCTCGGTCGGGATCGGACGCAGGGATTTGCCGAGTACTCGCCAGGATGCGACGTCGATCGTCTTCTCATCCTTCTTGGTCAAAAAAACTTTTCCCGTCGCCTCGACGAAATCCCCGATCTCTATCGTATCAGCGAACAGCCTGATCGCGTCGAGACCAGTCGTCTGCTCGGACAGGAAGATCTGCATCTTGCCGCTCCCATCCTCGATATGTGCGAAACCGATCTTGCCCATCATGCGGAGCGATTTGACCCGGCCAGCCACCGTCACCGCAGTACCCTCCGAGAGCAGCGTGTCGAAATGCGCGAGCGCTAGAGCCGTCATATGCGTGCGTCCGCACTGCTCCGGATACGCCGTCCCAAAAGCCGCCGTGAGCTTCTCGAGCTTTTCCTGTTTCGTCTCTACGATATCTTGGCGCATAATCTGGCACATTTATTCAATACATTCCTCCCCACTCTACCCATTTTTCCCCATTCAGGCAAGGAAAAGAGCCACCCGATATGCGGGCGGCCCGGAAAAATATTCCCGTATCTCTTCCAAAAAGAGAGGCTTATTATTTCACTTCGAGGATTTCGTATTTCGCTTTGCCGGCCGGGATGATGATCTCGATTTTGTCACCTTTCTTCTTGCCCATGAATTCTTTGCCGAGCGGAGACTCGTTGGAGATCTTGCCATGGGCTGGGTCAGCCTCATTGGATCCGACGATCTCAAAGGCAAGCTCGCGGCTGCCGAGCTTCACGGAGAGTTTCGATCCCATGCTCACACCGGATCCCTTATGATGATGCTTCGGTTCCGCCAGCACCGCATCCTTGAGGAGTACCTCGAGCTCGACGACCCGGCTCTCGTTCTCATTCTGCTGGTGCTTGGCCTCGCTGTATTCGGCATTCTCGGACAGGTCGCCCTGCTCTTTCGCCTCCTTGATCGCCTCCGCTATCGAATGTCGGATTTTTCCCTTGCGCTCTTCGAGTTCGGACTGCAGTTTCTTGAGGCCTTCCTCGGTATAAATCCTTGCCATGTTTTTTTCTTACTGATTGATGTATTCCTCTCTTATGAAAGAAAAACTGCTGTGTGCACAGCAATTCCTCTTCAAAACGCCTCCCATGGTACCAGACAGGGAAAAATTGTCAAATGCTCAATTTCGTGGCTTTATAAAGCCTCTATTCTTCATCTTTCCGACCACCGAAATACCACTGATAGACCTCTTTGGTCACCGGGACCGCGTTGTATCCTTCCTCGTCCTGCCCCTCGACGAGAACGATCATGGCGATTTCCGGATCCGCATACGGAGCAAAGGAGACGAACCAGCCATGCGTATCCTTGCCGGTCCCGAACTGTGCTGTCCCAGTCTTGCCCGCCGCCTCTACCGGCAGATCACGGAGCGACTGGGCTGTCCCGCCAGTCACCGTCTCGCGCATCCCCTCCTGGACGACACGCAGTACATCTTGGTTGATGAAATCCTTCCGGACGACCGGAGCATCGACTGATGTGAGCTTCCCCCGAGCGTCCCTGATCTGCGCCGCAACCCTCGGCTGATAGAGCGTCCCGCCATTCGCGATTGTCGAGACGGAATTCAAGACCTGCAGCGGAGTCGCCGTCACAAATCCCTGACCGATGGAAGCATGGTAGTCATTGCCGATATACCAGCGCTCTCCATAGCGTTCCTGCTTCCAGTCCGGATCCGGCAGGAAGCCATCCGCCTCGCCCGGAATATCAATCCCTGTTTCCTTGCCATATCCAAACAGCTCTTCGTAGGTTTTCATGCGGCGCATACCGAGTCCGGGTATGCTGCCGTAGCCGCCGCCGATCGTATAGAAGAATATGTCATTACTTTCAGCAATCGCCTGCCGTACTGTGCTCGGCCCGTGCGTCGTCCAGTCCCGGAATACCGATCCGCCTCGCCGGAGAGCACCGCCCATCCCGTCGATGACCGTCGATGATGATATGACTCCCTCCGAGAGCGCCGCCGCCGCGATCACCGGCTTGATCGTCGATCCGGGAGGATACTCGCCGTTGATCGCCCGATTGAACAAAGGCTTCGCCTCATCCGTGATGAGCTCCTGATAATGCGCCTGATCGATGCCACCGGAAAAAAGATTGTTGTCATAACTCGGCAGACTGACGAGCGCCAACACGCCGCCCGTCTTGGGATCCATCGCGATGGCTGCCGCCCGCTTGAAACCCTTTTCATCGAGCAGTTTCTGCAGGGAATCATAGATCTTCTTCTGCAGGCCGGCATCGATATGAAGGATAACATCGCTCCCTGGGATCGGATCGAGCACGCCGAGCTCTTTTTTGATCTTGCCCATCGCATCCACCTCGACACGGGCTGCACCGTTCTCGCCTCGAAGCACTGATTCGTAAGCCTTCTCTACGCCCTGCTTGCCGACCGTGTCTGAAAGTCCGTACTCCGAATACTGATCGAGCTCTTCCTGCCTGATCTTGCCCTCATAGCCGATGATATGCGAGAAGATCGCGCCATCCGCGTATTCACGCTCCGCGGATTTCACCAGCACGATACCCGGCAATTCCGATTGACGACCGAGCACCAAGAGAAGCTCTTCCTGAGACAGACCCGGCTTGAGGAAGAGCGGTACCGTCGAATTTTTGGCTGATGCGAAGACGTTCTCGAGAAGTGTCGCGTCGAGACCGAGAAGCATCCCGACCCGCTGCCTCACTGATTCTCGTTCTGCGTCGTCACGAGGCAGATCAGATGGAATCACTGCCAGATCGACGGTCGGCACGTTTTGCACCAGTGCCTGGCCGGTACGATCGTAGACGATACCCCGCGGTGCCACGATCGGTATCGACCGGAGACTGTTGCGCAGTGCCATCTCCTGGTACTCTGCCCCCTTGACGATCGTCAGGTAGAAAACCCGCCCCCCGAGGAGCAAGAGGAGCAGGAGCGCTCCCCACCAGATAACAGCAAACCAATATTTCGAGAGTGGCCATTCCAACTGGGCGGCCTCTTCCTCAGTCACGGTCAACACGGCATCGTCGATCTCCCGGCCGCGATTCGAAGGATGAATCAAATTGTGTATGAAGAGCTTCATGTATTTTTTTATTTGACGGAAAACTGGGCATCCTGACGGATCTCGCGGATCATCCGCTCGCTCCGGCTGAGCAACGCGAATACTATCGGATAGACCACACAGCCGATGATACCGCCGAGCAGCAGGCTCCCGACAGAAAGCGGCTCCATGTTGATACTCTCCATCGGTATCAAGAGATCGGATATCCAGACGAACACCGGCCAACACGCGCTGGCTACACCGGAGAACAGCGTCAGTACCCAAAAACTCAGACTAGTCCTATCTCCGACCAGTGTCCGCTTCATGATGAAGATCGTCGCGTAGGCGATGCCGATATAGTAGACCGAAAGCATCTCTACGCCTCCAAACAGCACGCTATCCGCCACGAGGATCAGCGCGAGGAGCGGCACGAGCACCGCCGGGAAACCAAGCAGCACGGTCCAGGCGATAGCGCTCGCGATCAGCACTGACGGCGGCACAGAGACAAGCGTCAGGACCGGCACCGATGAGAGATGCAGCGCTACCAGAATGAGGAGTGTGCCAAGCCGGATCCAGAACGTCATAATTTTTCCGCCACGATTACCGATACGAAACGGATGTCGCCATACTTCACCGGTGCCACGACCGATGCCTGCTGAAACAACTTATCCGTCGTGTAGCGCGGATCCTGGAGTGTCCCGATGAGGAGCCCTCTCGGAAAATCGCCGCCGAGACCGGAGGTCACGACCGAATGACCGCGCTCAAGCACATCGGTTCTCGGTACCATATCGAACAGCACGCCGAGACCATGCTCGCCTCGTACCGCTCCCTTGGCCTCGCCCTCCGTGGTCATCGCCGCCACCAGACTATCCGGGTGCGACAGCAATCTGACCCGGGCGCTCCCGACGAACACTGCGTCTATTCTTCCGATTAGTATACCCTTGCCGACCACGACCGGCATGCCGACCGAAATATCGGAACCGCTTCCCTGATTGATGATGAGAGCCTTCCCCTGCGCTAGGACATCCTCACCGATCACCTCAGCGGATATGAGATCATACTGGGCACGCGGAGCGAGTCCGAGCTCCTTACGGAGTGATTCATTCTCAGACCGGATATCATGGAGCGCTGCCTGATCGGACAGGAGATCTCGATGCTCGCGTATCAGACGCTCATTCTCGGTCTTGAGTTCCCCGATCGATCCCACAAAACCCAGCACATCGCGCACTTCGAACAGTAGAAAGGAAAAGGCTCTCTCGAAAGGGAAGGCGACCACCTGAGCCGCCGAGGCGATCGGGCGCATAATGAATCCTGGATTCCACCATGCCAAGACAAAGAGCATCGCGATGGCGATGAGCGCCCGAGAAAGCTTGGTCTGAAAGAAAGTCCGTTTCACAGTCTTAATATCAGAAAATATATCAGGCACCGACTCTCCGCGCCGGACGCGGCCCGGGGAATGCCGTTACGAAGAGAATGCCTTAGCAGTCTCTTCTTCGATCAAGACATCCTGGAGATGTTCCATGTCATCCAGCACGAGTCCCGTACCGCGCACGACCGCGGTCAGCGGATCCTCCATCATGCGCACCGGTATTCCGGTCTGATTCGCCAAAAGCCGATCCAACCCGCGGATAAGTCCGCCGCCGCCCGCCAGGATGATGCCGCGCTGCATAACATCGGACAAGAGTTCCGGCGGCGTCTCTTCGATGATTGTCTTCACATTGTTCACGATGACGCGAATAGATCGGGACAGGGCATCACGCACATGCTCGTCATTGATAATCACTTCCTTGGGCAGACCGGACACAAGATCACGTCCACGGAGCGGATAGGTCAGCCGCTCACGCAGAGGGAACGCGCTCCCGATGGCGATCTTCACATCTTCAGCCGTCCGCTCTCCGACCAGAATATTGAATTCGTCCCGACAATACCGGACGATATCTTCATTCATCTCATCACCAGCGATACGCAGACTCCGCGAGACGACGACGCCGCCGAGCGAGATGACCGCGATTTCCGTCGTTCCCCCGCCGATATCGATGACCATATTGCCGATCGATTCTGTCACCGGCAACCGGGCGCCTATCGCAGCAGCCATCGGCTCATCGATAAGAAACGCCTGCCGGGCCCCGGCATTCATCGCCGCCTCGATCACGGCGCGCTTCTCCACTTCGGTCACACCCGACGGGATACCGATCAAAACCCGTGGCCGGCGCAGAAATGCGAACCGTCCCTGATTGACCTTGTGGATGAAATAGCGGAGCATCTGCTGCGTCACTTCGAAATCGCTCACGACGCCATCGACGAGCGGCCGGGTCGCGACGATATGGCTCGGCGTCTTACCGACCATTTTCTTGGCCTCGCGGCCGATTGCCAAGATCTGACCGGTCCGCTGATTGATCGCAACCACCGAAGGCTCATTGATGACGATGCCGCGGCCCTTCACATAGACCAGCGTGTTGGCCGTGCCGAGGTCGATGCCGATATCCGGAGCCAGATGCCCGAAAAACCGTTCTATGAGCTCCTTATTCAGTTTTTTTGGTATCTGGGAAATGTCCATAGGATGAAAAAACAGGATAGTCTATTCTACCCTGTTTTCAAGAATTATTCCAATCAGGGGCTCTGCCGCGCCATCCCTACGCTTTGGGCAATACGATACCGAGCTCCGAGAGCTGTTCCGGGGAGATATCCGACGGTGCCTGCATCATCAGATCGCGCCCCTCGCCCGTCTTGGCAAACGGAATCACCTCACGGATATTCGGCTCATTCTGCAAGAGCATCATCAAGCGATCGAAACCGAACGCCAGTCCTCCATGTGGTGGCGTCCCGGAAGCCAACGCTCGAAGCATATGGCCGAAATTCGCTTCGATCCGCTCATCAGCATATCCCATCACCTGGAACACTCGCTTGAGCGCTTCCGGATCATGATTGCGGATCCCTCCGCCGCCGATCTCATAGCCATTGAGCACGATATCATACTGGGCCGCCACGATATCGCCGATATTCCGCTTCTCCATCAGATCAGCCATATACTCCGGCTTCGGCGCGGAAAAAGGATTGTGTGTGAACGTCCAGCCACCTTTGTCGTCATTCTCAAAAAATGGGAAGTCGATCACCCAGCAGAAGGCGAGCAGATTCGGATCATTCTTATCCGTCCGGATATCCGGCTTATCGGAACCGTACTGTTCCATCGCCTCCTGATAGGTCAGACGCGGAAACGGCAGCGTCTGGATCTTCTTTTCCGGATACACGGTCTGCACAAGATCAATCAAAAGCGCCTCATTGATACGCATCACATCTTCCTGGGAGACGAAACTCATCTCCATATCGATCTGAGTGAATTCCGGCTGCCGATCGCCACGGGTGTCCTCATCACGGAAACAGCGAGCCACCTGGAAATACCGTTCGAAACCGGCTGTCATCAGAAGCTGCTTGTACTGCTGCGGGGACTGCGGCAACGCATAGAATTTCCCCTTCTCGATACGGGACGGGATGACATAGTCGCGTGATCCCTCCGGAGTCGACTTGGTCATATACGGCGTCTCGATCTCGATGAAGCCCTCATTCGAATAGAACTGACGGAGATGGAGCGTCGCCTCGTGGCGCTTGCGGATATTCTGCTGCATCCGATCGCGGCGCAGATCGAGATAGCGATATTTGAGACGAGTTTCTTCACCGATTTCCTTGCCATCCGTCAATACATCGAAAACTGGTGTCTCCGCCGTATTGAGGACGCGTATCGACGTCGCCTCTATCTCAAACGCCCCGTTGGGCTGATCATGATTGATGAGCTTCTCCGGACGGGCATTTACATTCCCGCAGATCTCAACCACCCATTCAGAACGGAGTGACCGGGCTACTTCACCCGCTTCTGCATGCTGCGGCAGCACGACAACCTGCACCGATCCCGACCGGTCCCGGACATCGAGAAACACCAGCTTGCCGTGGTCCCGGCGCACGCTCACCCACCCCGCAAGCATCACTGCCTGCCCGGACTTTTCCGGGATTCCGCTCATCAATATCCGTTCCATACGCAATCGATCATCCATCACTATTTACCGGCAAAAAAGCTGCGGACTTCGCTCGCGAGCTGACTCGGGACGATTTTCGTCTTGAAATAGGTCCGCGTCGCTCCGGCAGCCAGCATATCACGCATATCTTCGTCGTCAACTGAGGCCGAGATCACGAAGACCGGAATACGCGATGTCTTTTCATGCGACCGGATACCTTCCACGACGTCTTTGCCATTCATTCCCGGCAGCATCGCATCAGTGATAATCAGGTCTAGCCGATCTTCTTGAAGCGCCCGATCAAGACCTTTGGCACCGTCATTCTCCACCAGCACCTCATAGCCTTCATCCGAGAGCTTCTTGCCAAACATATCAACAAAAACCTCTTCATCCTCGATGAACAGGATCTTCTTCCGATCGGCCTGCGGGCGTATCCCAAGGTCGGCTGCCGTCTCACTGACCAGCCGCCGGCTCTCATTCTTGTCCTGCTCGCCGAACTGATGCAGATAGCGATTCACCTCCTCGACCACCTGCGAAGGCGAGAATTCCGTCTTCGAGATGAAGCCGTTTGCACCAAGCTTGACCGCCTGCTCGCGATCTTCGGGATTAGAAAGATTGCTAAAAATCACGATCCGAAGATCAGGCGGATACTGCGGCCCGCGCAGCTCCTTCAATACTTCCAGGCCGGACATTTCCGGAATGACGAGATCGAGCAGGATAAGATCGAAGTGCTGATCGGCTACCGCCTTGAGCACCGCCCGACCATTCATGATATTGAGCACCTCGAATCCAGAAGACTCGAATTTCTTCTTGTAGATATCAGCGATAAACTCATCATCTTCGACCAGCAGTATCTTGGACATAGCAGTATAGTTTTAATGACTTAGAGCCGCTCCCAATAGAGCATGTCGAGATGCAAATTTCAGAATTTCGAGCGAAAATCTCTGAAAGATGAGAAGGAATACTGTAGCTATTCCGCCGAGTCTTTCAAGATTTGCAGCCGAAATTCTGGAATTTCAGCCGACAAGCAGTTGTTCTTTTTTATAGCTGCGATGATCTATCGGGAGAGGCTCTTAGCTCTATCTTACAGCGAATCACGGGAAATCGGAAGCTCAAAAATGAATTCCGATCCTCGGCCATGTCCAGCTGATTCCACCCAGATACGGCCGCCATGCTTCTCGACAAAGGTCTTGCCGACATAGAGACCGAGACCGGTCCCGCCGACATAGAGCTTCTCGGTCTCCTTGCTTCGGGAGAATTTTGAGAAGAGCCGTTCTTTGTCTTCCGCGGTCACGCCGATGCCGGTATCCTTGACGGAGTAGCGGAGCTTGTCGCCCTCCTGCCAGAGACTCGCTATTACCGATCCATGCTCCGTGTACTTGATGGCGTTGTCGATGAGATTCGACATGACCTCGCGTATCTTGGCTGGATCGAGATCGACTTTCGGCAACGGCTGCTCCGGCAGCACGACTGAGAAATCCAAGCCTCGCTTCTTGGCGCTCACTGCAAACATATTGCCCAGATCCGTCACGATCTCTTCGACCTGCGTCGGCTGAAAATTGTACTGCATCCGCCCGGACTCGAGGCGGGAGATCGACAGGAGATTCTCGACAAGATCGATCAGACGAGTATTGGCCGCGTAGACTTTGTTAACGACATCTTGCATCTGGCTGTCTATCTTCCCATAATTCCCCTCGAGGATGAGCGAAGCATACCCCTTGATAGCGGTAAGCGGCGTGCGCAACTGATGTGATGCGATCGAGATGAACTCCGATTTGGCATTGTCCAACCGCTTCAGTTCCTGATTCGCCAGCGCCAGCCGATCCGCTATGACCTGTAGCTCCGATTTCCGCTGCATCTCGTTATCCATATAGCGGATCAGCGCGATGATAAGGAACAGAATGATACAAAAAGCGATGATACGGACCAATAATTCTAGAACCGACTGCGAAAAGAAGATGATGATAAAATTCGCGAACAGAAAAAAGAAAGCGATCGTCTCAGTCGCGATGACCTGCACGTTCATCAGTCGATGCTTGATAATCGAATACCCAGAAAGCAGCGGTATGAAAAGGGAACTGAAAATCCCGACCCTTGTTAGCAGTAAGAGGATATCCGGTACATTCTGAAAATATTTCAGCAACACGATATTGCATACGATGCTCGTCATAACCGCAAAAATCACACCGATCAGCAGATATACGAATCGCGCACGACCGCGATCATCCATAGCCCTATAGCCAAAGCCGAGAGAAGCGAGCCCGACAAGCAGTAGTAGTAGTACTGCACCCATAAAAACGGATTCGAGAGCACCAAAAACAGGCAATATATTGCCAATCGCGTCGATAGTAAACGTCTCCACCACCAGCGGAGATATCATTGCCAAAGTAGCCAGACCCCAGATGATTGCACCGATAAAAAACATCAGCTTGTTCTTCCGCAAAGTCACGAGATCCGACACCCGAAAACAAAACAGCATGATGTAGAAAGAGAACACGAGGCCCATGGCATAATCCGCGCGCAACAAAAAGAACTTCGTCCAGTCGCTATACGGTCCATCTTCCAGAAACACGATGGCCACCCAGAGAGCATTGGCGATCGACATGTACAGGAACGCGCGATTCGTAGGACTCTTCGAATCCTTCCAAAACACATACCCACCGACCCCGCAGAGCATAAAAAGTAGAATCCACAAAAAAACTACCCCTCCTTCAAAAATCATACGCTCAAAAATGTAAGAAATATGAACACAAAAGCTTATATTGAAATCATACCATAAATCGCTCTTTTCTTTGAACCGTCCAACTTCTACAGATATTGACAAATCAATATAAAAATGCTTTTATACTATCGTTCATTAACATCAAGACCAGGAGGTCCACCATGTTTCACGTCGCTCGTGTTTCCGATTTGCTTAACCAGGGTTTCTCAAAAAAACACCTGGCACTCCAGATTGCTCACATCAATCAGGTAACCTGGGGCGATCTCACGCTCCCGAAATACATCTGGACCGAAGAGATCATGATGGAACAGTTCAATTACTGTCCAGAACTCATCTATGTCGTACTCGACATGGAAACTCTGGAAGTAGCTGCCTCGACCACCATGCTCTGCACCACGCTCGATCGCGCTATGCACTGCTCTTCCTGGGAAGATATCAGCGGCTATCGGACGCTCTCGACACACGATCCAGATGGAGATACCATTTTCGGGATCGATCTGACGGTCGCTCCCAAGTATCAGGCGCTTGGATTGGCAAGCAAGCTCATCAGTACCGCTTTTCTCGCCTCTGTCGTCGGGGGCCGCAAGAAGGGAGCGCTCTTGGGCGCCCGAGTACCGGCGTATCAGAAACATGCCGCCAAGCGTTCTATCGAGGAGCACGTTTTTGGGACAGGGTCCAACCCAAAAACTCGGGATCCGGAAATCAAGCTCTACATGAGCGAAGGCTTCCGCCCTCTCCGAATCATCCCGAATTATATGGATGATGAAGAAAGCTTAAACTACGGTGTGCTCATGATGCTCGACAATCCTTTTTTGGATGTATTATCCGCTGAGCAGGCCGCCTCCATCCAAATGCTTGCAGAAGCATTTATGGACTAAACAAAAATCGGGAGAACATTGAATCAATGTCTCCCGTTTTTTTCTTGCTCGCCAGACAGATCCTTATTTGAAATAGAGTATCCAAAAGAGCGCTACAGTCAGGGTTGTCTCCAGCGTAATCTCCGTCCAAGCCGAGATCACAAAATAGCGATGCAATTTCTTACCACCGGCTATCAAGAGATACAGCGGACTGACATAGGAAATCAATCGATTGATGACAAAGCCAACCCATCCGAGGACACCTACTATCTGGATAGTGGTTACATCGAAGCTCTGCAGGATAGCCAATGCCTGACGGAAATTCAACTCGACCAGATACTGGACGACATTGATCCCCATAGCAGACAGGATAAGGAGCGCGCTAACCGAGTAAATGACTTCCGTCACACCGACCAGTGTCATATACATCCCAAACGATACGCCCATTTCCTCCTTCAGCTTCGATCCTTTCGAGACCGCAAATACACTCAGGAAAATACCCAAGACCCATGCCACGACTGTCGCAGCATTCATGATAAGTTTTAAAACGACTGCTGACATGTGGACGCCCTCCTCTATCGAAAATATCAGACCAGATTATTCTCTGGATACTTCGTCCCGCGGATTACCAGGTTTTCTTCGGTATCCTGAAGGCCAAACTTGTTTATAAAATAACCTGAAATAAACTTTCTGTCAAGTCCGTTCTGGCACGTATACACATCAATACTAACGAATTTCCTCCCCGGAAACGTATGGATGCTAATGTGGCTTTCCTCAATCACCACGAACCCGCTCCATCCGCCCGGATCTTTGGAGTCATTGCCATCCGCCCAATAGATCTCTGGTTGGGACAGCTTATGCATACCGAGCTCCTCCGGCAGATTATTCAGACAGGCAAGCACTACTTCTTTATTATTCAGTTTGTCATGATCTCCTCCATAGCCATCCAAGGTCAAATGCTCACCAAAATGTTTCTGCTCTGCCATAGTCAACTGACAATATCTTGTTACATTTTCCTGAACGGAATCCGCTCATCCAAAATATATAATACCACAAAAGCCGAGAGTTGATGACCCTCGGCTTTGCGCATATTCAACGAATCCTACTGGAACAACCAGCCGAAGAGGCTGAAACCGGCGTTCTGCGTATTGAGATACGTCGAGAATTTGGCAGCTTCGGAACGGAGAGCGGCTGCTTGATCGAGCAATATTTGCTTCATATCCGGATCAGCCAGTGCGGCGGCAGCCGACTCGAGAACCATCGCGCGTGATTGCATCGCCTCGATTTCAGCCGTCAGCCGAGCCGAGGCTTCCTGATTGGTACCGAGGAAGAATTCCGTCACTCGGCTCCGCTGTTCAAAATCATCGACAGCAGACTTCACCGCCCTCGACGCTCTTCGCTGATTCTCGGCGACCGAGCGGACCTGATCGGTCACAGCGCCATTCTCATCATCCTCTATCTCGGCGACATCAAAGAGGTGTTCAACGATATCATCCGACTCGTCTTCATGATCCATGGCCAATTCACCATCATCATCCGCGCCGAGCGCAAAGAGAGCGAGTTCCGCTGCGCTCTTTACTCTCTGCACTTTCTTCTCAAGGGTCTTCACGGTATCGCGGGAAATCGTCCCCGGAGCGGTAGCGATGGCCGACTCCAGTACCGCATAGTCCGATCGCAATACATCCAGCTGAGCCTTCAAAGCAGCCGTGTCGCCACCCAGCGCTTCCAGCTCAGCGATCTTCGCATCAGCCTTAGCAAAGCGCTTCATGACATCTTGCATCTCCTTGGCAACCTTCTCGACATCCTGAGCGCTCTTCTTCAAGAAGTAGGCTTCTTTCTTCAGCTGCTTCGCGAGCGACTTGGCCGTATCAAGATCATCCACATCAAACGCTTCACCAACCGTGCTGAGTTGCGCCCTGTACGCTGCCAGAGCAGCCAATTGCGGCGAAACATCGACACCCTTCTCGGCCTGCTTCATGATATCTTCCTCGGCCTTGGCCAAATCGCGATTCAATCGCTCGAGTGTCTTCTCTTTTTCTTTATACATCCCTCCGGAAGACTCCATCATCTCATCGCCTTCCGATTCATTCTCATCTTCATCTTCATCTTCGTCCATATCGTCCTCGGTATCGTCTGCATCATCATCCTCGGTCTTCACTACAGAAGACGCCGATGATCCACTGGTAGCACTCCGAGACATTGTGCGCTGCTTCTCGGATTCCTTCTTCCGCTTTTCAGCTTCTTTCTCTGCGGCTTTGTCTTCGTCATCATCCTTATCTTCATCCTCGTCATCATCCTTGTCTTCATCTTCATCGCTATCATCCGAATCACTGTCCTCGTCGTCATAACTCGCGAAAGAAAACATCGTCAAACCGAAATGCTTCTCCGGCGCGACCAGCTTGGCCGTACCGACAAAGGCGCCCAAAGAGACGAACATGATGATCAGTGCCGCCGGCAATGATACCGACCGAGAACGATGCTGCTTATCCATACTCTTCTTTGTTTATTTTTGTTTTACACTTCGCTCAGTATACCAGAATTTCTGGAATTTTTCAGATTTCTGTCAAGACTTTTCGGACTGATGTTGCGGCACGCGGCCACGAAAAATGTGAAGCCTGCACCGGACCGGCATCACGCAGTATCTCCTGGAGTTCTCGAGAGAGAAGCAGCTGCCGCAATGCCTGCAGGATCTCCTCTGGCCGATAGGGGTCGATCAGTATCGCATCCGCTCCGACGACTTCCGGCAGGGACGACGAGTGCGACGCGATCACCGGCGTCCCGCAGGCGAGCGCTTCAAGCGGCGGAAAGCCGAAGCCCTCATAGAGCGACGGGTAGACAAAGGCGCTCGCGAGCGAATAGAGTCCAGGCTTGTCCTGATCCTCGACGAACCCGGTCAGGATGATCCGGTCCCGTACCGGCGAGCGCCGCACCTGGTCGAAGAAATCGCGCGAAGCCCAGCCTTCAGTCCCGGCGATCACCAGCGCGTATTTCATCAGCTCGGGATGCCCGCTCCCCTGCATCGTCTCGAATGCCCGAAGGAGAGAGACGAGGTTCTTGCGCGGTTCGATCGTCCCGAGCGAGAGGATGAATTTGAACGGTAGGCCGTATTTCTCCTTGATGGCGAGAAGCGTCGCATCATTGCGATCGACCGGCCGGAAGATATCCCGGATACCGCTCGGAATCACCCGGATTTTCTGCTCGGAAGTCCCGTAGACCGCCCGCAGATCATCGGCCGTCGATTGCGAGACCGCGATCACTTGATCAGCGCGCCGCACGAGCCGACGGAAATCGACGAACACATGCCAGAGCCGCCGCTTCCACGAGAATGTCTCCGGGAAGAGCTCGAAAGAGAGATCATGCGCCGTCAGTACGAAACGCACGTCTCGAGAGAGCGCGATGAAATTGAGATTCGGCATGAAAAAGACATCTGTCCCGCCGAGCATCCGATCAGCCTTGGGCCATCCGAGATACCAGAAACAGAGATTGAGCAGCTTGTTCGGCCAGCGCGAAAGACGGACTGAGACATTCCGATAGCGCTCGGTCCAAGAAAAATCGATTCGCTCGACATTCCACGCATTCGCAAACAGGAGGTATTCATTCTCCGTATCCGAAGCAAACAGCTCTTCGAGCAGCGCACGCACGTATTCTTCCACTCCCGAATGCGTTCCGTCCTGCAGGCATCTCACATCGATTCCGATTCTCATATCCGTAGCTGTGTTCAACGATCAATCATGCTGCGCGCCCATCCGCCGTCTCCGCCGCCCCGGAAAAATACCGCTTGATCGCCACTCCCCAGAAAGCCAAGAGTATGCCGGCGATCGCCCCGAAAGCGATAGCTGTCCCCGGCGCCGTCCGCGCGTCGAGAATGACCGGATTGCTGCCGACCACGACGAACCAACCATCGCTCGCGCTTCCCTGATTGAGTCCGGAAGCGTAGAGATTGAGCACCTGGACAATCGCATCGGATTCTTTTTCCAAGATTTCTTTCCTGGTTTCCGTAAATGAGGTCTCGATCACCTGAGATGAGAGACGCTTCGCCCCGATCATGCCGCGCAGATCGCTCTCAGAGGCGGCCTGCGGTCGTATGCCGGCTTCCTTGAGGATATCCGACACGACGCGAGGCGACTCTAGCCAGCGGACCACCGTATCCGCGAAACGCTCGTCTGCCTGCAGGCGGTAGAAATTATCATAGGTATATTCGCCAGTCGTCGCCTGCACGCCCTGCCGACCGATATTGAGCAAGAGCGAGGCCTGATAGCTGATCGGCTGATTCACCTGCCAGACCAGCGTCAGGAAAACCGAAACCGCGATGATCAATGCGAATAGTCTCCGCTCTTCCCAGTACAGCTTCACTATTTCTCGGAATTCCATAGACTTGCATTCAATGACAGGACTAAACATACAAAAACCAAACACATCATACAACACAAAACCCGAAAATATGGAGTGTGCTATGAATACTGCGTTTTGTTTGGTTTGTGTGTTTTTAGTATTGCCTGCGTTCCAGATGTTTCGCTACCTCGCTTTCGATGTAGTCCTTCATCTTAGCCTTAAACAGCGCTTTGTCAAAGCGGAGCACCCGCGACCGGATGTATGCCGGATCAAAATGCATCTTCTCGAACCGCTTCACCGCTTGGATAACGGATTCGCTCGTCTGCTCATCGAAGAATACTCCCATTTTCCCTTCCTCCATGTGTTCCGGGATATCGCCGCCCCGATACGCGATCAGCGGGCGGCCCGAAGCCAAGGCCTCGATCGCCACGATGCCAAAATCCTCCTCCTGAGGAAACACAAATCCGCGGCATTCGGCATAGTATTTCGGCAGCTCCACCTCGTCGACCCGGCCGAGGAATTCAATCGTCGGTCCAGCCAGCCGCCTGAGACGCTCGAGCTCTGGTCCGCGGCCGATGATCTTGAGCGGCAGATTGAGCTGGTTGAATGCCTCGATGGCGATATCGTGGCGCTTGTAGGCGATGAGCCGGCCGACCATGAGATAGTAATCTTTCCCGACCGGATCGACCGCGAAGCGATCGACATCGACCGGCGGATGGATGACGACGGATTCCTTCCGATAGTACTTCCGGATGCGCGCCGCTACGAAATTCGAATTGGCCACGATGCGGTCGACTCGGTCAGCACTCACCCGATCCCAGAGACGGATCGGATTCATGAAGAACGGCACCAGCTTCTTCACCAGGAGCGGGAAGCCGAAGTCCTCCGTGTACTTCTGGCAGTCATCCCAAGCATAGCGCATCGGCGTGTGCATATAGGAGATATGGAGCGTCTCAGGCCGCGTGATGATGCCCTTGGCATAGCTCGACGAATCAGAGAGTACGACATCGTATTTCGAGAAATCGAACTCCTCGATCGCGAGCGGCATGAGCGCCGGAAAAAGCCGGTGATGCTTGCGCACAAACCGGGATTTCTGAAGGAACGACGTATAGATGCGTTTGCCGACGAAGACACCATGCATCGCCTCAGGATCGTAGATGAGCGTATAGATCGGCGCGTAGGGATAAAGCTCGGTAAAAGCCTCGAGCACCCGCTCCGCTCCTCCGTACTGCACCAGATAATCATGCACCAGGGCTATCTTCATACCTCAATATTAAGCCTTATAGTATTCCCGATACCACTCGACGAAGTTCTTGATACCCTTATCGATACGAGTGGTCGGTTTCCAGCCGAGCCTGCGGAGTTTCTTGATATTCGCCACGGTGTTCGGTACATCACCCGGCTGCATCGGCATGAGCTTCTTCTTCGCCTCTTGGCCCGTATGCTTCTCGATTGTCCCGATGAAAGCAAGCAGCGTCTCTTCGCGGTCGCCGCCGATATTCATCACATCGCAGGGCAGATCGGCATCCAGCACCGTGATCGTCCCTGAGACGATATCGTCGACGTAGGTGAAATTGCGTGACATCTTGCCGAAATTGTAGACCTCGATCTCCTGGCCCTCGAGGATGCTCTTCGTGAAATGAAACAGCGCCATATCCGGCCGGCCCCACGGACCATAGACCGTGAAGAAACGCAGGCCCGTCGTCGGCAACCCGTGGATATGACTGAAGGTATGGGCGATGAGCTCGGTAGCCTTCTTGGTCGCGGCGTACGGTGAGATCGGCGTATCGACATTGTCCGTCTCAGCAAACGGCGGTGTGTTGGTGCCATAGACCGATGACGAGGAGGCATAGACGAAATTCTTGATCCCGTATTTCACTGAGAGATCGAGTAGATTGGTCGTCCCCATCACGTTGACATCCGCATACAGGAGCGGATCGCGGAGCGAATTGCGCACCCCGGCCATCGCGGCCAGATGAATCACCTTTTCCGGCTGATCTTTTTTGAAGACGCGCTCCATGAATTTCCGATCGCGGATATCGCCAGTACGCACCACAAATTTCCCCTTATACGGTTTGAGAAACTTGGAAATCCGATCTCTCTTCAGCTGCGGATCGTAGTAGTCATTGAAATTATCCACCAGTATCGGCGTATCGCCCCGTTCCATGAGCGCCTTGGCACACGCAGAACCTATGAACCCAGCCCCACCCGTGATCAGAATCTTCATACTCCCGTAGTCTCTTACCTGATTATCCGCTGACTAGTCTTCCTCGACACCCGGAACCGGAAGGGTATCCTCCCGTATCGGCTCCGGCAATCGATCATGTTCCACATATCTGCCATCACGCTTCCAGTCTACCGTCTCAAACAATCGCTGGCCACCGTCTACCCGCTTGAAGAGGATATCGGCGTCACCGGTCTCCCAAGCATAGCGCATCTCTATGGTCGCAAACGTCCCGAGCGCACTCTCATTGACCATCGTATCGACGACGAAATAATGGATGCCGTTGCGTTCTTCATAGTAGCCGTACGGACTATGCCCCGACACGACCGCCGCGACATTGCCTGCTGCCTCCAGCACCTCACGCACCGAGGCGGCATTTTCTATGCTCACCGAAAATATACCATTCACATTCGGCGAAACGACCGGCGAGTGATGCGAGAAGACGATAACCGGACGCTCGGTCCGGAGCGCCTCGGAGAGCCAACTGAGCTCACCCTCGCTCACAAATCCGGTCGCATAGGCCTTGGCGTTGCGATCGCTCCCATCCGTCTTGTTGAAATTCGTATCCAGCACGACGATGCGCCAATCACCGATATCACGGATGGCATGATTCTCCTCGATGCCGAGTATCTCCCGAACCTCCGCCTTGGTCAAAACGCGCATATCATGATTACCGAGCGCGTACAGGCGCGGCGCCGTGAGCCTCTGGAAAATCTTGTCCACGAGCAAGAGCTGTTCCTTGGCCCGCTCCGGCTTCACCCCGCTGCTCTCGACATAATCGCCGCCGCCGACCACGATATCCGGCTGAAACACCGTATTGAGATACTCCACCGCCTGACCGAGCTCCATCGGAGCCTGATTGGTCAATTTGTGTCCGAGACGCTTCCGAGTCCCGTATTCCCAATCGTTGACGAAGCCGATCTTGAGCAAACTGGTTTCCGTGATCACCGGCTGCACGAGTTCCGCGGACTCTTTCGGAGTCTCCACAGGGAACAGCGGCCAGAGTTTCCAGCCCGCAAACAAGACGACACCGACCAGACACATCATCACCGCTCCCGACAGTACCCCGATCCCGACTATGGTCCGATTCCGCTGATCCGTCACTCGGGCTATCAGATCATGTATCCGTTTTTCCTTCTTTGCTAAGCGTTTTGTCATAGAGTTACTGTTCGTGAATACGTTGCCTAAGATACTGATAATATTCATCATTCGTCCCGCGTGTCGTCACAGAGTCACGGAGCACTGTGGCCCGCGCCGCCTGCCCCATCGATACCCGCTTCTCAGAATCCGAGACCAGCTCCTCCAGATGCGCGTACCACTCATCGGTATTCCGAGCGACATACCCGTCAGTACCGTCATCGATCGCCTCGATAAACGTCCCCGTAGCAGAAGCGACGGTCGGCACCGCCACGATACCCGCTTCGAAAAATTTCAATTCCGATTTCCCCTCACAGAAGGGTTCACCGATCTCGAGCGGAGCGAGATTGATATCAAGCGAAGCGAGATTTTTGAAGTGCTGCCGACGATCGGCGAACGGCAACCGCTCGATACGCGGAGCAAACGGCGCGAAACGCTCATCGAGCAGAAGCGGCCCGGCAATCACGAGCACCGTCTGCGGATACGCGGCCAGCAGGCGGAGGAGCGCTTCGGTAATCGTCGCAAAATCTTTATTGTGCGTCGCTGTCCCGCTCGCGTAGCCGATACGGACCAATGCGTCATCCCGATCCGCCAGCTGGCAGACGAGGGATTTTGAGATTCCTCCGCTCCGGCCGGAATGACCAATAGAGATGATTTCATCGGCCCAGCGGACATCCTCCTCTGACAGTTTGTTTTTCATGATGAACACCCGCTTGCCCTTGGCAGAGAGCTTCTCAGCCAGATAGGCGGTCGTCGTGGTCGCGACCTCGACTGCCGGATCAGCGAGGATCTCGCCGCCGACTCCATGCTCGTAGAGTTTCTTCTCAAGCGCATTCATCGATTGATAGAAATCCATCTGCTGGACGAACACCGGATCAAAGACGAGATCGTCGGTCTCAAACACGAGCGTCTTGCCGAGCGACTTCGCCCGATCGAACAATACCTTGACCCGACCCGCGTAGAGCGTCCGATGAAAGACAAAGACAGAAAAGCGGTCAGCATACCGTGCCAACAGCGGATTGTACTGTGTGGTCACCGCCACTCGGAATCCCTGCTGGCGCAACTCTTCCGCCACATGGGCACCTCGATAGCGAGCAGTATCTCCGACCCCGCTTGAAATGATCAGGATATCGCCCTCGAGCGGGCGCGGAAGCATATCAAAAAAACCTCCGAAAATACGCTGCCCGCCGCGCCACAAGCCATCACGCTTGAGCACCTGCCAGGCTTTGCCGATATTGCTCTGCCAGAGTCTCATAGGAGTGTCCGATAGATATTTTCCAACCTGCGGGCCGGCTCTTTCCAGGTAAAGCGTTCTGCTCGCTCGCGATTCGATCGGCCCTGCCGCGCACGCGCTTCCGGATCAGCAACCAAGCGAAGTATGGCCTTGGCCAGTCCAGCAGCCGACACCTCCGACGCATAACTGCCACCCTCGGCCAGATACTCGCGATTGTTCCGTGTATCGAAACAAGCGATCGGCAATCCGGCACCCATGTACTGCAGGAGTTTGCCGCTCGCCTGACGCACCTCAGCCTCTTTCGGATCGACACCGATATCCGCCATCCCGAGCACTTCGGCCAGCGTGAAATACGGCAACGGCGAGATGACCGTCACGCGCTCCTGAAATACCGGCTGCGACAGATACCGCTCGATCTTGTCGACTGGAAACCCAGCGATGACGAAGTGCACCCGCTCATCTTCCGCAGCTACAATCGGAATCGCCTCCAGGAAGAATCCGATACCCTTGTTCGGTATCAGCGCCCCGGTATAGATCACGACGGTCTTGTCTTCCGGTATGTCGAAGCGCCGACGCACTATCATCCGGTCCGGCACTCCTTCAAACATCTCAAGACGTACACCATCCAAAAGCGTTTCCGTCGACTGCCCCTTGCGGATATGACTGATCTCATCCGTATTCTCCCAGGAGCTCGTCACGGCCGCATCCCCGAGATTATCGATAGTGTGCTCGATTCGCTGGAATATTCCCTTGAGCAGGCCCGCTCCGAGATACTTATGCGACACCATCTCTTTGACCAGGCTGCCATGGAAATCCCCGACCAGCCGAATACCGCGCCAGAAGAGGAGCTTCTGGACGATCCACCCGATCAAGACGCCCTCGTGCAGATGACCATGGATGATATCCGGCCGCTTGGTCCGTGCGAGAAATAGCGTCTTCTTGATCAGGAGGAGATCCAAGACGATCTTCTGCCAATCCGGACCTGCTTCGAGCTTCTGGTACCAAAACAGCCACCGCCGGATACGACGCACGTCGATCCCGGAGCCGAGCGCTTCCGGAATATCGCTACCGATATGATAGGTCGCGATCGTCACCTCGTGCCCCAGAGTTTCAAGCGCCAGAGCCTCTTCGAGGATACGGATATGTGTCCCCCGGTCAGCAAAAAAGGGCGTTGGGGCCACGACGAGCACTTTCAACTTTTCCGGTTGATCCGACATAGGGCCACCTGATGTTTTATGGTTTCAGTGTAGCTCATTCCGAGCAAAACCCAAAGAAAAAACGCCCAGGAAACACTTCCGGGGCGCCATGGCACTCTTTTTTAATTATACCACTTTTAAGAACATATGTCAAACATCCTCAGGACCGATCAGGACGGTGCCTCCGGACTGCACTGCCCCGGAAATCACCTTGCGCACCACGATATCTTCGATATGATCCATGATAAACCGGTTAACCGATCGGGCTCCGAACTGCGGTTCATAGCCGCGTGAGACGACGCGCTCCGTCACTCCCGGCGCGATGACGACTTCGATATTGCGGTCCTGTTTGATCCGCTCGACGAATTTCTTGAGTTTGAGCTCAGCGATACCGGAGAGCTGCGGTACCGAGAGCGGTTCGAAGAATATGAGATTGTCAAAACGGTTCATAAATTCGATGCGGAAGACACCGTCATGCACCACCTGATCGATCACCTGTTTGCGGAGGACATTGAGCGGGATCTCCTGTTCGGAGAGCTCCTTGATAAGCGTTGACCCAGCGTTCGAGGTCGCGATGATGATGGCGTTGCGGAAATTGATCTTCTCGCCGAAGCTATCGGTCACCATACCCTCATCGATGATCTGCAGGAAGACATCAAGAATCTTGGGATACGCTTTCTCGATCTCATCGAGGAGGAGGATGCAGTACGGGTGTTCCTTCATGGCCTTGGTCAGAATACCGGGCAGCCCGTCCGCCTGCGATCCGAGCAACCGCTCCAGACTACTCGCCATCTGGAACTCGCTCATATCGAGCCGGATCATCTTCTCTTCATCACCAAAAATCGATTCCGCCAATGCCTTGACCGTCTCCGTCTTGCCGACACCCGTCGGACCCATGAAGAGGAAGCTCCCCAGTGGCCGTTTTGGATCATGGAATCCAGCCCGCGCCTTGCGGAGGACCTGCGACACCTGATTCACGGCCTCATTCTGGCCGATGACTCGCTCGTGCAGCTCTGTCTCAAGATTGAGCAGTTTCTTCTGCTCGGTCTCGCTCACCTCGCCGATCGGCATGCCGGTCTTCATGCTCACGTATTCGTTGACGACCCGGTCCGTGAGGAAGCGGCCCGGCTGGTTGCGGAAGTAGATCATGACCTGCTGCGCGAGATCGAGCACTCGCTCCGGATACGGCATCTCCCAATTGTAGCGCCGCGACGACATGATGATCGTCTCGATCGCCTTGAGCGTCAATACCACCTGCCGGCGTTCCGATTGAGCGAAGAACTGCACGAGGATCTCGCGGTTCTCAGCGATATTCGGCTGGCGCAGATAGATAGTCTCAAACAGCTTGAGTATCTGCTCATCCTTCTTGGCCAAGAGATGATAGCGCGCTGCGACCGCTGTCCCGATGAAACGGAAAGTCGGAAGATTAAGAAACTCATTCAAGAGATGCGCGACGTTGATTTTCTGAGGATCGGTACCAAGAAAGAGGTCCACATCCTCGATGACCAGGAGAACATTGCCCGCCGAAGCCGCTTCAAAAAACAATGATCGGAGG
The DNA here is from genome assembly GCA_017983435.1 of Candidatus Moraniibacteriota bacterium. Classification (GTDB taxonomy): domain Bacteria; phylum Patescibacteriota; class Minisyncoccia; order Moranbacterales; family UBA1568; genus JAGOSP01. Next base: position 44,034 of record JAGOBM010000005.1, on the reverse strand, counting down.
AAGTCTTCGACGTTCTCTCCGCGATTGAGCACCTCGCCGATCGCTTCACCGATATCGAAGACCAGGACACGCAGCTCGTTGAGAGCATCGCCCCGAGGGAAGGAGCTTTCCCGAATCAGCCGAGCGAGATAGTGGATAAACATCTTCTTGCCGATACCCGGCTCGCCGACGAGGAAGATATTGTTCTGCTGCGGCCGCTCCAGTACGACCGTCGCTACCCGGAACTCCGCCTGGCGGCCGACCAGCTCCATCGAGCGATACTCCGTCGCATCCCATCGAGAGAGATCGAGGCAGTAGCGGTCGAGACGCGGCGTATAGCCATAGCGCCATCCCTTGCCGATCGGTGTTTTCTTTTCGAGATTCTCCCACAGCCAGAAGCGCTTGGACCGGGCGCTTTTGACAAAAGCCCGCTGTTCGATATCGAGCGCGGCCGCGAGCATATCCTCGTCTATATTCCGCATCTTGAGCAGCGCCATGAATGCACGGACATTGACCAGGGCATCCGCCGGTACATCGCTCCGATCCATCTCGAGCCGCGCGAGCACCCGATCGAACCACGGCTTCTTCTGCAGTGCCATGAAATCGATATTGCCGATCGCCTCAAGCTCCGGCGTCCGGACTACAAAACAGACGAATCCAAACAGCACGCCGAGACCGCTGATGATCCACCCGGTCTCCGAAAGCAGATTCTGTCCCGTCAAAAATCCATAGAAGCCGATCATGACCGCTACCGGCAACAAAAGATACCAGAGATAGACAGCAGTACCAAACACCAGCGCTACCAGGAAATACCCAAGTCCGTAGAGTATCACCGGCAACCGGACCAGCATGCCCATGAACCGCGACAAGAGATTGTCAATCAGCCGGACCAGACCCTTGATCGGATGGAATCCCCTCCAGGTGCGGTATTCGACATCCCGTTTCCAAGGCGAAAAGAAGGTCGAGAGGAGCTCGCGCGTATTGAAACGATGCAACACAGCCCGAAGAAGATCGCGCACATTTGCGAAACCATTCCGAGCGCCCTCTCCGTAGTACCAGAGAAAAAAAGAAAGATAGTTCATTCGGTGTTTTGTTTTCTCCATTCTATATTGGAGCATCCCTCTTTGGCAAATTGAAAAGACCCATGTTGTGCGGTACACTAGACATATATTTATGGAACAGAAGCACTCTACCCATCAGGCGCAAAATTTCTTCACCCTGACCGGCCTCGCAGCACTGGTCTTTATCTGGTTCGCGCTCGCGCTCGGAGTCAGCGGATTCTTCTACATCCCGCTCATCGCTTTCGGCTTCTCCCTCATGAGCACGCTTGTACTCTTCCTCCTCATCAAGACGCTCGCGCTGCTCGATCTACCAGAAAAAGTCTTTCTCCTCATCCTGCTCGGTCTCGCGCTCATGAGCACGCTCCCTGTCGAACCGACCGTCTTCACCGGCCGCGACCAGGGTTCCATCGCCACAGCCGCCATCGCGCTCGCTGAGCATCACGCCTTCCGCTTCTCTCTGCCGGCAGCCGATACCTTCTTCTCGATATACGGCCCCGGACTCGCCTACAATTTCCCCGGATTTTTCTACACCGGACACGGCGAGCTCCTGACTCAGTTCCCCCTCGCCTACACCGCCTGGCTGGCCAGCTTCTACGCCCTCTTCCGGATCGATGGGCTCGCCATCGGCAATGCCGTACTTCTTACCCTCTCGCTCTTCTCTTTCTATTTCCTCCTCCGTAATTTCCTCCACCGCTTCATCGCTTTTCTCGGCACCCTGGCTCTCGGCGCCGCTTTCCTGCCGACTTGGTTTGCCAAATTCACCCTGACGGAAAACCTCGCCCTCTTCCTCTTCATCTTCCTCGCCTTCTCCGTCGTCCGCTTCCGGGCCGAAGGGAAATTTCTCCACTACGCCGCGGCTCTCTCGGCGGCCGGCATCTTCTGCTTCACACGTATCGAAGGATTTCTACTCCTCCCGATCACCCTCTTCCTTATCGCCGGGAGCGCCCACGCTCGCTCGATCTGGCGACTCTACCCGGTCAAGAGCCTCGTCGCACCGATCTTCCTCTTCCTCCTGACATTCGGTACCAGCTTTTCCGATGCGCTTCCGTTCTACACGATGATCGGCAAAGCCCTCCGCGATTTCCTCACGAGTTTCGGCGCTGCGGAGACTACCACCTCAGCCACCGTCGATGCGCTACCCGTCCTGCCGATACTGATCAACTACGGACTCCTCCTCATAGTGATCCTCGGGCTCATCGGCATCTTCATCATTTTCCGCTATCGTAAATATTCCGCCCTGGTACCTTTTCTGATCGCTCTGCCGACATTCGCCTATCTTGTGTTCCCCAACATCACTCCCGACCATCCTTGGATGCTCCGCCGCTATCTCCCGACCATCTACCCGACACTCGTCTTCTCGGCTCTCGTCGGCATCAGTATCCTCTTTGCCGAGAATCGGCATTTCCCGATCGGTTTTCCCCAGAGCCCGCGACGCCGCTTCGTGCTCGCGCTCGTTTTTGCCAGCCTCTTCGCGTTTCAAACCGCTGCGTGGCAACAAGGTCTCTTGGCCCAAGAAAATACCAGCCTGCTCAGAGAAACCGCTGAGATCGTAGACTTCTTCGGACCGAGAGACCTCATCCTCGTCGACCGCGAGACGACCGGGTCCGGATTCGCCATGATCGCCGGACCGCTCGCCTCTCTCCACCACAAGAACGCCGCGTATTTTTTCAACCCGGACGACCTCAGCAAGATCGACCGCTCGCTCTACGAGCATGTCTGGCTGATTGTCCCCACCACCGAAGCGACCCAATGGGCTCAGGCACTCAGCGGCTACACGCTGTCCGCTCGCCACACGGCCGCTTTCGGTTCCATCGGTCTCAACCCGACACCGACCGCCGACTCATACGGATTCTCGCTCGAATCAGTACCGTTTGGTAGCGGCGCGGTCATCTTTGAAATAGAATAATCATCACCGTCATGTCCTTCGCCGAACCATTCTGTCCCATCCCTCCGCAAGAGAGACGCTGCTACCTCATAAGCCGCGTCGTCCTCTATATTCTCTGTCTCGCTCTCGCTCTTTTCTTCGCGCTCCGTATCATCTTTCCCACCTTGCCGTTTGGATTCAATTTCCGCACCCCGCAATCGACGAAGAATACTTTTCTCGATCCGCGACAACTCTCCGATCAGACACCGCTCCAGAACGGCAAGATCGCTGCCGACCAGACGCTTATCGGCAATTTCGACAGTCCAGGTACCTTCTCACGCATCCGCATCTCCTTCGATCTCAGCCAGAAATCCGGGGAAGCTGCCCGCCTCAAGGCATCGATTTCCCGTTCCTACCGCTCGTTCTTCCTGCCGATCGATGATACTCCGGTCGCCTCCTTCGAACACCCCTTGCTCTACCAGGATCAGGAAGGTATCTATTATGCTCAGGATGGAGGGTCACTCAAACGCTTCGTCTCGACCCGCGCCTATCTCTCCCGCTACCCAGCGTCCTTCGCTGTGCCGCTCGCTGCGAGCCTCGCAGAGACACTCCCTGTCTCTGACGAATGGATCGGCTTCCGAGTCGGCAGCCTCATTTCATTCGCCGATGGCATCTTCCTCGTCACGAGCGAGCACGAGATCCGACCATTCGGCGACCCAGGGATATTCCTCTCCATGGGCTATCGTTTTGAAGATGTCATTCCAGCCCACGAAGAAGAAGTCGGTATCTACGAGCGCGGGCGTATCCTCCTCTACGGCGCGGCCCAATCGGAGGGCACTGTCTTCCGCGACACGGACAGCGGCGTCTATCTCCTCGTGCACGGCCAGCGCCTCAGACCCATCACATCGCCTGAATACCGTGATTTCCTCATCACATCGACACATCCGATCGAAGCCTCATTCGATGCCCGAGCTATCAATCTCTCCTGTCTCCCGACCGCCGTCTGGTGGAGCGCCACTCGCTATACCTGCGATATCCCCGAGAGCAGCCTCTCTTCCGACTCCGGCAGCGCCTTCCAGCTTGCCCTCCGGAGCGAAGCCCCTATCGATATCGATACACTCACCGTCTCGATGATTACTGACCGCACCAGCGCCAACTTCCGCCTCTTCGGAAGCCAGATCAAAACCAGACTTCTCAGCCGCTTCGGTATCGGAGAATAATCAAACCCCTATGCGTATCCATCTGCCTCTCTCCATCGATATCTCCGCTCTCCTGAAACGGCTTCCCGGGTCAGCCGTCCTCTGGGCACTCTTCACCGAATTCTTCCTGATAGCCCTCTTCGGTTTTGCCTGCCTGCTCTCGATAGAGATGCTCTTGCCGACTTTCGTCTCGGCCCGAATCAATCTCGCCCTGTGTTTCGGTATCATCCTCGCAGCTTTCGCCCTCCACACATTCGTGTCCGTATCGCAGAAGAGAGAGACCACACCGCTCTCCAAAGCCGGCTCTCTCGTCCTCATGTTTTTCCTCGGATGCTGGGGCGCCGCGCTCATCGCGCTCTCGCTCTTCAAATTCCCTCTCGCCGCCAGCATCCTGATAGCGCTCTCGATTGTCGGGAGTCTCGCGATCTTCCGCAAAGCCTAATCCCGACTGCTCTTATGACGATTGCCCTCCAAGCCGCTGATTTGGATGCCGCCCGCATTGATGGCACCCGTATCTACCTCCTCGAGCTCCTCAAGCGTTTCGGCACGCTCGCTCCCGAAACAGCTTTCCATCTCTATCACAAAACACGTTTCAATCCTGAGCTCACTCCTCCGCATTTCGACAACTACGCTGAAACCGCTCTGCCGTTCCCGAGCCAGTGGATGCAGACCCGGTTCGCTCTCGAAATGTTTCGTACCCGGCCGGAGAAGATATTTTTCCCGGTCCAAGCCGTCCCGGTATTTCTGCCCGCTTCGGCCGAGATTACCGTCACCGTACACGATATCGCCTGGCGGCACTATCCAGAGACGTTTACACCCAAAACCCGCTTCAAGCTTGATTTCCTCTTGAACCGCGCTGTCGCTCGCGCTGACAAGATCATCGCCGTCTCTGAAGCGACTCGACAGGATCTCCTCGCTTCCTTTCCGAATCTCGATGACCGGAACATACGCGTGATCCACCATGGCTTCACCCAGGAGCGTTTCGGAATAACCGTCAGCGTCGATGAAAAAACCCGCATCCTAGCGAGCTACGGACTCCGTGATCAGCAGTATATCCTCTACGTCGGCGCGCTGCAGCCGCGCAAGAATCTCATCCGTCTCATCGAGGCCTTCGGGATACTCAAAGCCTCCGCGCCCGAAGCCAAGCTCGTACTCGCCGGCGAGCGTGCCTGGCTGTCCGATCCGATCATCGCTGCCCGAGAACATTCTCCATATCGCGACGATATCTTTCTGACCGGTCAGGTGCCATCTGATCATCTCCCGGCGCTCTACCAGGGAGCCCGCACTTTCGCCTTCCCGTCACTCTTCGAAGGTTTTGGCATTCCGATTCTCGAAGCCTTCGCCTCTGGCACACCGGTCCTGACCGCTCGGAACTCCAGCCTCCCCGAAGTAGCCGGCGATGCCGCGCTCTATGCCGATGCCTTCGACACCGCAGGGATCGCTGAAGCGCTTCTCCAGCTCTGGACCGATGCGTCGTGCAGGGCTGAGCTCATCACGCAGGGCCGAGCTCGCCTGACGCACTTCTCCTGGGACACCTGCGCTCGAGAGACCCTCGATTATATCCTCGAATAACAACTTCTCATAAGATAAAAAACAGCGGTCACCCGCTGTTTTTGTATATTCTTGTACGGAAAACATCCAGTACAGCTACTCAATCTCACACCACGAATCCTGAACGATATTCGTATTCCCATTATTCGGTACCCTATCTACCTTATATTGAGCCCCTGGCGGAACCATAAAAGAAACTGAGTTCGCAGCAGCCAGCCAGCCAAGTCCCGAATTAGCATCGCTCGTAGTCGCTCTCCCCACCGCCACATTATTCACATACGCATATATCCATCCCTGGGAAATATTGGCAGTATTGTGCGCGGTCACGATGACAAACCTTGGTTTCGTCCCATTCGTATAGTTGCCTCCACCAAGAGCATGCCCCGTTCCCGTACAGTCATAACTCCCTGTAAAATTTCCGCTCGCCGCCACCGCCGTTTCCACCACCCGAGTCGTCCCGAAAGCGGAGCCTTCTGATTTGATTCGTACGACTTTGTCTCTCCAATCCGTAGCGGCACAGGTGACGAGATTACCATCATTGTCATAGAACGAGACTTTGATATTGCCTCCGACGACGTTGTTCTTGGAGATGGTGCCTCCGGCACAGGAGGCTCCGCCTCCCATGGCGGTAGCCATGGCACTGAGCGTGGCATGATTGCCTTTGTAGATCTTCTGGAGAGCGAGCTCGATACCGGAGTCAGCGACTTGGAAGGATTGGACGGATTTGCCAGTCGAAGAGGCAGAACGATGATTGGTGATAGAGACACTCGCTACCGTGATAGCGGCGGAGAGGATGATGCTCAAGATGATGAGAGAGAAGACAAGGACTGAGCCTTTTTTGGGGAGGAGGGGCATAGGAGGTTTGAGTTATTGTTTGCTTTTAGTTTACACTGTTTTGAGTGAGGGAGCAAGATGCGAAAGTAGATTTTTTTCTGCGCCATCGAATAGGGTCTCTTTCCAAGGGGGAAACAATTTTTTCTGCTGCCCGAGACTTCCGAGGCGATAGCGAGGAAAAGATTGTTTCCCCCTTGGAAAGAGATTTCAATTGGCACAGAAAAAATCTGCTTTCGTATCCTCAGGAGAAATATTCGGAAAAATCCCAGGCCACGAGAAATTTTTTTCTTGCTGTACGCTCGGAAGCGTAGTGCATCGAAAAAATCTTTCCCGTGACCCAGGATTTTCTTATGCTTTTTTGATAATAAAAATCCCAGTCTGTCAGACTGGGATTTCCCGTATATTCTTCGAAGTTTTTTAGCGGTCGGACCGCTAAAATTAATCCGCCCGGTTGAGGGCCCAGTGTGAGAGCGTGTGGATGATCGAGAGGACGACCGCTCCGAGCAGCGCGGCGGTAAACGTCTTCACATCGAATCCCTTGATGAATCCGCCGAGCATCCAGAGGAGGAATCCATTGATGACAAAGGTGAAGATACCGAAGGTCAAAAGATTGATCGGCAAGGTGAGGATGACCAGTATCGGCTTGACCGTAATACCGATCAGACCCCAGAGAAAAGCGAGGAGCAACGCCGTGCTGAACCCTTTGACGCTGATACCCGGCACGATATACGGCAGAGCGAGAAATGCGAGCGCCGAGACAACCCATTTGAGGAGAACCATATTTTTTCGATTAATCGATTAATTTTTCCGACGACGGATGAGCGCGGTGAAGGTCTTGAGGCAGAGGATGATATCGAGCCAGAGCGACCAGTTCTCGATATAGTAGACATCGAGGCGGTACTCGTCTTCGAACGGCAGATCAGAGCGTCCGGAGACCTGTGCCATACCGGTGATGCCCGGTTTGATGGTGAGGAGCCGGCGATGGTATTCGCTGTATTTGTCGACCTCGCGCTGCTGATGCGGGCGCGGGCCCACGAGACTCATCTCTCCACGGAGGACATTGAAGAACTGCGGCAGCTCATCGAGCGAATAACGTTCGATAAAGGCTCCGACCTTCATCTTGCGTGGGTCATCCTTAATCTTGTACAGCACGCCGCCTTCGCGCGTATTGCGCTCGGCGATCAACTGCTTCTCAAAAGCCAGCGCCGCCTCGAGATGCGGGTTCTCCTTGGCGATACAATGCTTCCAGAGCATATACCGGAACTTGTACACATAGAATTTCTTGCCGTCCTGACCGACACGCTCATTCTTGTAGATGATCGGTCCGGTACCGTCTTCGATGCGGATGAGGAGCGCGATGATACCCATGATCGGCAGCGCAATGAGGGTCAGGATAGATCCGGCAAAGAGATCGAAGGCCCGTTTCATGACCTTGCCCCAGCCGTCGAGCGGCGTGTGCTGGTACTCGATGATCGGTTCGCCGTTCAGGATGCCGACCTGCATGGAGATACGAGACGCCTGGAGCGTCGTCGGGATGAAACGATAGCCGATATTGTTGATCTGACAGTAATCGAGGAGTTTCTCATGTTCATCATCGGTCAGGGTCGGATCGCAGACGATGACCTCGTCGATACCCCGTTCGGCCCGGATCGCTTTGATCTCATGGAGCGAGACACCGGAGACCTGCGCGACGATCTTGTAGCCGAGCTCACGATGCGCTGTCAGGTACTGATTCATCGCCTGCATCTTGCCGTTGGTTCCGATGAGGAGCACGCGGTGGACACCCGTCCCCTTCTTGAGGAGGTGATAGCGCTGGACACGGGCGATGAGATAGCGGCCGAGCGTGATATAGAGGACGGTGAATCCCCAGCCCGCGAGGATGATGAAGCGGGACGAGAACCATTCGCGCTTGAGGAAGATCACCACGATGACGATGACAAGCACGAGCGAGGTCGCTTTGAAGACCCGGTAGGCTTCCTGCCAGAAGCGACGCGTGGTCCGCATCTGGTAGAGTCCTTCGAGCGCGAAGATGAGGACGAATATCGGCGCCACGAAAAAAATCACCTCCATGAAACCGGAGAGCGTGATATCGTAGAGCTTCGGCCGAAGCGCGAGGATCTGCGGAATATTGCGGACATAGTACGCGCTCAGCGCCGCGAGCGAGATCATGAGGAGATCCACCGGGAGCTGCAGAGCGCTGAAGAATATTTCTGATCGTTTCATACGGACAGAGATGATCAAGGATTCGTTTCGATGATGCTTTTCTAAGACAGGCCTATAAGCCGGATTCTGTATCCCGCCGAAGCGGGACGATTGCCATTTCTCTTGCCTGACTGTTGCCAGCCAGATCCGTGCGGTTCTCTCCCACTCAATCGCAGCTGCAATATGAACGGGAGCTCGACCTTGCACTCAGGTAAGGATTTAGCCGTTTCACCCTCCCTGTTACCAGAGAGGCTTATCCGGATTTGCACCCGGATATCCGATCCCTTTCGGAATCGGCCGTTTCTGTTCGCACCTCGCGCCTCGCGGCGTATGGGAGTTACCCATTACCCTTCCATCGCAAGCGATGGGGAGTGTCCGGACTTTCCTCACAAAGAAGCCAAAAAAGGCTCCAAAGCGCGGCAATCCAACCTGTCTTAGAAAAGAACCACGAACTTCATATTATACACCTTTTTTGTATAAAAGTCAACAAAAAGAGACTCACTGTACAAGCCTCATTCTATCATAAATATCGACTCTTTGCCCTGAAAATCTACCGATTGAGCCGGCCTCCGAGCTCATGCTCGACTTCCGAGACGATACGCTCGAAGGCAGCATCCATCTCATCACTCGTCAGTGTCCGCTCGTCAGCCCCGAAAGAGAGATGGAAAGCCAGGCTGCGACTCCCCTCTTTCTCGAAGATATCGAAAAGCTCTGCCGAACGGAGGAGCGGGGCTCCGGCATCCAGCATGCGTCTCACCACCGATCCGCTCTCGACTTTCTTCTCGAATACGAGCGAGATATCACGCACGGCAAATGGAAAACGCGGCAGCGGGCGGAACACGGTCTCAGTCTCAACCGAGGATCGAAGCGCTTCCGTATCGAGTACCGCGACTGCCATACCGGAAGCGATCCCGAAGTTCTTCATGATAAACGGCATGAGCGTCCCGATAGTGCCGAGCTTCCGGCCGCCGACCAGGATATCAGCGCTCTGCACGCGGTGCCACTCATCGCCCGATTCCGGAGCTGCATGCGGCACGAATTCCGCTCCTCCGATATGGAGGCTCTCGAGCAGATTCTCGATCGACCCTTTGAGCCGAGCGAATTCCCTGACTCCACCATCACGGGACACCGAGGCGATCACGAGCATCTTCGCTTCCCGGACCTCGAGTTTCTTCCACTTCTCGAAGACGCTCTCCCATTCGAAAATCCGGAAGGTATCCGTATGTCGGAGATTCTCTTTCACCTTGCGCAAGAGGCTCGGTACCAGGCTCCTCCGCAGATGCGTCTGATCAGGATTGAGCGGATTGGCCAGCTCGACGTGCCCGGCCTCCTCGAGTCCGAAAGCCTCGATATCACGGACCCCATAGAAAGAATACGTCATGATCTCCGTGAAACCGGCATGTGCGAGCCGCTCTTTGGTATTCCGCTCGAAATGCTTCACGGGATTCCCGGGCACAGCCACGAGAGGAAGCAGGGGCGCTACCGGAGACACTTTGTCATAGCCGCGCATACGACCGATCTCTTCGATCAGATCCCACTCATCCCGGAGGTCCGGCCGACGGGTCGGGATCGTCACCAGGAGTGCATCCTTGCCATTCTGCTTGCGGACGGTGAGCCCCTGGAGCGCCAGATACTGTACGACTTCGAAGATAGGGACTTTGACCCCGAGCACCCCTTCGACGCGGGAGAGCGCGAGCTCAATCTTCCACTCTTTGCGCTTCTCCGGATATTCGTCGCGCGCCCCGGCCAACTTGCCCCCCGCAAGTTCGCGGATGAGCTCAGCGGCTTCGCGGGCCACCTCTATCGGCAGATTCGGATCGAGATTGCGTTCAAAACGATAGCTGGCATCGGTCGCGAGTCCATGACGGATCCGTGTCCGGCGGAGCGTGGCGCCGTCGAAATTCGCGATTTCCAAAAAGATATCCTTGGTCTCAGCGGTCACTCCCGAGTGTTTGCCGCCCATGATGCCGGCGAGCGCGAGCGGATGCTTGGCATCAGCGATGACTAGATCATCCGTCGACAGAGATTTCTTCTCTCCGGTCAGGAGTTCGAGCTTCTCACCTTTCTTGGCCATGCGGATATGCACGCCGCCCGAGAGCGTGTCCGCATCGAAGGCATGCAGCGGCTGGCCCGTACGGAGCATGAGATAGTTCGTGATATCGACGATGTTGTTGATCGGGCGGAGACCGGAGACCAGAAGCTTCGTCTTGAGCCAGAGCGGCGACTCCCCGACCTCGACATCCTTGAAGAGCAGTCCGACATACCGGCGGCAAGCTTTCTTATCCGCGATCTGCACTTTGGGTGCCCGATTGTAGGAAGGAATCTTGAACGGCTTAGCCTTGGTCTCAGCAAACTGCGGAGCATGACCGTCGAGCGCGGCGATTTCCCTCGCCAACCCTTCGTACGACAGCGCATCAGATCCACGGTCGGCCAGTATCTTCACATCGAGTATAGTATCGGACAATCCGACGAGCTTGGCGAATTCTGATCCGATCGGAGCCTCATCCGGCAGCACGAGGATACCGGTATGTCCGTCGCCGATCCCGAGCTCCTTCTCGGAGCAGATCATGCCGTTCGACTGGACACCGCGGATCTCCGCCGCCCGGATCTCGATACCGCCTGGCAGACTCGCTCCCGGCAGCACGACGACGACTTTCTGTCCCTCAGCGAGATTGGGTGCGCCGCAGACGATCTGTCGGACGTCATTCTTTCCGAGCTCGACCTGCGCGACCCGCAGACGATCCGCGTTCGGATGCGGGACCACTGAGAGCACCCGTCCCGTCAGCACACCATCGAGTCCGTGGGGATAACTCTCCACTCCCTCAACTTCGAAAGCATGCCGCATGAGCAAATCAGCCACCCGCTCGGCCGGCTTCTTGGTCCCTGAAAGTTCTTTGAGCCAATGATAACTGTATTTCATAGTCTATAGTGTATGGAGTCTATAGCTTATAGTCTTCTTTCTAACAAAACTAATAAACTATAAACTAACAAATCTGCCCTTAAAATTGTTTCAAGAATCTGAGATCGCCGCTCATGAGGAGCCGGATATCCGCGATCTTGTATTTCATCATGGCGAGCCGTGTCAGCCCGAAGCCCCAGGCGAAACCCTGATACGCACCGCGCTTGTAGCCGACCGCTTCGAAGACCTTCTGATTCACCATACCGGCGCCGCCGATCTCGAGCCAGCCGGTCCCCTTGCAGACCGAGCAGCCCTTGGCCTCGCAGATGATGCAGGAAATATCGAATTCAAATGATGGCTCGGTGAATGGGAAGAAGCTCGGCCGGAGGCGGATATCGACTTTCTTGCCGAAGAAGCGGCTGAAGAAGGTCTCGGCGACATACTTGAAGGTCGCGACGGTCACCTTGCCCGGCTCGTCGACCATGAGGCACTCGAACTGATGGAAGGTATGCTCATGCGAAGCATCGGTCGCCTCGTTGCGGAAGATGCGTCCCGGCACGATGATGCGCACCGGCGGCTTGTGCTCCTGCATATAGCGGACCTGGACCGTCGACGTATGCGTGCGCGGAATATAGGTATGCTGCCAGCGCTTCTCAGACTTCACCCAAAACGTATCCTGCATATCGCGTGCCGGATGATCTTTGGGAAAATTGAGCGAATCGAAGTTGTTGTGCTCGGTATCGAGCTCCGGACCATCCTCGACGGTGAATCCGAGCGAAGCGAAGATATCGGCGATCTCATGCTCGAGAATCGTAATCGGATGGAGATGGCCGGCCGGTTGACGCTCGCCCGGAGCCGTGACGTCGATCCACTCGCGCTCCCAATCGATACTCTCGCGCTCGATGCGCAGAGCGGCCGCGGTATAGCTCGCCATGAGCGCCTGCTTGGCCTCATGAGCTGCCGGACCGACGGTACGCTTCTCTTCGGGAGAGAGATCCTTGAGCCCTTTGAGCACGTCATTGAGCTCGCTCTTGCGGCCGAGATAGGCGGTTTCCCACACAGCCAAACCAGCCGCATCGGCGACGGCCTCAAGCGCTTGCTTCCCTGCGGCGACGATTGTCTCTATCTTGGCTTTCGGCATAGTGGTCATGTCTTGTTCCAATCTATCACTAAAACACGATTTTCACGAAATCTTTCTTACCGACCTTCATGACTTTTCCATCATGCAGACTCTTCTCAAAGGAGATATTCCCTTCTGAAATCTTTTGTCCATCAATCGACACCCCTCCTTGTTCTATCTTTCTCCAAGCATCACTCTTGCTTGTTGCAAAACCCATACGAACAATGACATCAACCATCGTCTCCGGCGCTACAAGATCAACACGTGTTACTGGAATATCATCCGGGATCTCTTTCTTGGAGAATGCCTGGACGAAATACGTTTCCGCTTTCTCGGCCTCTTCCGGACCATGATAGAGCGCGACGATTTCTTTGGCGAGCCGTAGCTTGGCATCGCGCGGGTTCATCTCGGTCCCGAGCTTCGCTTCGATCACTTCGACCTCGGCGAGCGCTACCCGCGTGCAGTGGATGAAATATGGGATGATCAGCTCGTCCGGCATGCTCATGATCTTGCCGAGCATGTCATTCGGCGTATCGAGCAGATTGATCGTATTGCCCCAGCTCGAGCTCATCTTGCGGCCATCGGTCCCGAGGATGAGATTGGTCATGATGACATCCTGCGCCGGCTGGCCATGCGCTTCCTGCAACCGTCGCCCCGCCAAGAGGTTGAAGCGCTGATCGGTGCCGCCGAGCTCGATATCAGCATTGACCGCGACGCTGTCATAGCCCTGCATGAGCGGATAGAGCATCTCGCGGAGCGAGACGCGTTTCCCTTCATCGAGCCGCTTCTTGATATTCTCTCGAGCGATGAATTCAGCGACAGAAAAATGATCCGCTTCTTCGCCGATATCGTCGAAACCGAGCGTTTCAAGCCAGGTAGAATTGTAATGGATCTCCGCCTTGGAAATATCAACGAGCTTACCGATCTGCGCGGTGTAGCTCTGCATGTTCTCGCGGATCAGATCACGACCAAGCATCGGACGCTCGCTCTCTTTGTCGCTCGTATCGCCAATCTGCCCGGTGAAGTCTCCGACGATCAGGATGATCTTGCAGCCGAGCTCCTCCAGATCGCGCAGCTTGAGCAGCGAGACGGCCCGACCGAGATGGAGATTCGGACTGGTCGGATCGATACCGAGCTTGACGCGCAGCTCATCGCCCCGCATGAGCCGCTCCTTGATATGCTCGCGGTCGATCGCTTCGGCGACCCCGCGGGTCAAGAGCTCCTCTATCTTCAATGCTCGCTCATCCATACTTTTTTGTATTCGAAAGAAATCTATTTCAATCCGAGACGGGCTTTGGCGAGACGGATCTGGTCATCGCTCATCTGACCTCCTTTACGCATCGCCTCGAGCTGCTCGAGAATCTCAGCCTTGTGCTTCTGGACGTTTTCCGGCTTGAGCATCTTCTGCATGAGCTTCTGGCGCTCCTGCGGATTCATCGCCATGATGCGCTTGTAGGCGAAGCGCTGGACCATGTTCATATTCTCGGGCTTCGGCATACCGACCGGAGCAGCACCAGATACCCCTTCTTCTTTCTGATCCTTTTTCTTCTTGAACAAATTTCCCAACATATATTTCAGTTAACGAATAACAATTAACAGCAAACAAGAATTCGTCTAACCATCGAACGCACTCTTTCTGTTTATTGTTAATTGTTTTATGTTTATTGCTTACGAAACTTCATCTTGTACCGTGTAACCAGGAGCGCTGAGGCGACATAGATCGATGAGTAGGTACCGAATCCGACACCGATCAGGATCGCGAGCGAGAAGTAGCGGATGCTCTCACCACCAAACAACGTGATAGCGATAAGCGTGATAATAACTGTCATCGACGTATTGACCGAACGGCCGAGCGTCTGATTGAGCGAACGATTGACCGTCTCCTCGAAGTCCACTTTGCCATGCTCTCGGAGGAGATTCTCGCGGACCCGGTCATACACGACGATCGTGTCATTGACCGAATAGCCGAGAATCGTCAGGAGCGCCGCGATGAACGGAACGCCGACTTCGATGCCGTAGAAATGCCCGAGTACCGCGAAAGCGCCGATCGTCACGAGGATATCATGGCCGAGCGCGATGATTGCTCCGATACCGTATTCCCACGACGTGACCGGATAGGCAACCCGACGGAAAGCCCAGGCGATATAGAGCGCGATGCCGACCGATGCCAGGATGACGCCCATGATGGCATTCTTCTTCATCTGGCCCGACACAGAGCCGCCGATGAAATTCGTCTGGAGCTGCTTCACGTCCTGGTCGATGCCTTTGAGTTTCTCGATTACCTGGTCATTGGCATTCTCATCGGAAGAGAGGTAGCGGAGCAGGATAGCGTTGTTGTCGGTCGGCTGCACAGTCAGACTCTGCAGACCGATTGGTTCGAGCGCTTCGAGTACCTGCTTGGATTCCGGAGCCGGCTCGACCGTGAACTGCACCTCCATGAGCGTACCGCCCTTGAAGTCGATACCGAACTTGAGTCCCCAGA
The DNA here is from genome assembly GCA_017983435.1 of Candidatus Moraniibacteriota bacterium. Classification (GTDB taxonomy): domain Bacteria; phylum Patescibacteriota; class Minisyncoccia; order Moranbacterales; family UBA1568; genus JAGOSP01. The sequence continues at coordinate 28,843 of JAGOBM010000005.1, read as the reverse complement.
CCGCGAGCGCGACCATCGAGAGCGCTGTTATCGCAACCGAAAAGACGTAAGCGTATTTTCTTTTCTGGATGATCTTCATCATACGGTTAGTCGTTTTCGTAAATCTTACCCGGCGGCAGGAGTATCCATGGACGCTTCTCAGCCCACTGTCCGATCAGGAAGCGGAGCGTCACGCGTACCAGTACGACCGCCGTAAACATCGAGAGGAGCACACCGATGGTCAGGATGATCGCGAAGCCCTTCACGAAACCGGTCCCCATACCGATCAGGATGAATGTCGTGATAAGGGTCGAATAGTTGCCATCGCGGATGCTCGGCCAGGCGCGGCGGAAGCCCTCGTCGATCGCCTTATAGACATTCTTGCCATAGGCGAGCTCCTCGCGGGTACGCTCGAAGATGAGGACGTTGGCATCGACCGCCATACCGATCGAGAGGATGAAGCCGGCGATACCCGAGAGCGTCAGCGTGATGCTGAACGGCGTATACCCCGAGAGCTTGAAGATAGAAAGCAGCATCGCCGAATACAGGACCAGCGCGATGACCGAGACGAAACCGAGGAAACGATAGTAGAACACCATGAAGACCGCGACTGCTGTGAGTCCCATCAGGCCGGCGAAGAGGCTCTGCCGGAGCACCTCTGGGACAAGCGAAGCATCGATACTCTGCTGCGACTCAAGCGAGATCGGCACCGGCAAGGCACCTTCGTTCAGGCGCTTCACGAGCGCATTGGCCTCGCTGATCGTATAGCTTCCAGTGATCACTGCCTGTCCATCGAGGATTTCTGTCTGCACGGTCGGGGCGGTCACGATCTGGCTATCGATCAGGATAGCGATCTGCTTGCCCACATTGCGACGGGTCAGATCTGCAAACAGCTGAGCCCCTTCGCTATCGAACTGGAGTGCCACCTGCGGAGACCCCATGCCCTGACCCTGATAGCTGACCGAAGCGCTCTTGAGATTCTTTCCGGTCAGACCGGTCGATTTGTATTTGAGGTCGGGAATCTGATCGAGGGTATATTTCGGAAACAGCACATGCGCTCCCCGGACTTCCTTAGTATCTCCCTCGCCCTTCTCTTCGACTTTCTTGATGATATGCCAGCCGTACTGGCTCTCGACGAGCTTCGGCCAGACTGCCCCCACCTTGAAATTCTCATCGAACAAAACCGTATCAAATTCATCGACGAATTTTCCCTTGGCCGCAAAACCGAGATCGCCGCCGGTATCCTTGGAACCCGGATCAGCGCTATTGGCCGCCGCCAAGGCCGCGAAATCATCGCCCGCGAGCGCCCGCTTGAGCACGAGCTCAGCCTTCGCCTGATTGGCAGTATTCTCATCATTGATCTGTTTCTGCGCTTCCTCGCCCGCTTCTTCACGGAACTCAAGTGATGGAGTCTCCTTGATCGTCTTCTTGGCCTCCTCGATATCCTTCACGCCCGGCAGCTCGACGATGATATAGCTATCTGTGCCGACACTCGACCGCTGGACCAGCGGCTCGCCGACACCAAACGCATTGACTCGGCGCTCGATGACCGCCTCAGCCGCCGACAGAGCCTCTTCGACTTTGTCATCCGGAACCTGCGAGACATCGGCCTTGTATTTGAGATGGATGCCGCCCTGCAGATCGAGACCGAGATTGACTTTGAAATTCTCCTCAAGCCAGGCGACTGACTGAGGAAACCAGGTAATCTGCGGATACGCGATAATACCAGAAACGAGCCCCAAGAGAAGCACGAGCGCGAAATGCAACCGAGTTTTGCTGTGGTAATTCATATATATAGGGTGAGTATAGCCAAATGTTCGGTTTCACGCAAATCTAAGCCTTTTTTGTGAAAATATACTCCGCTCCCCTGGCAAAATGGTCTTTTTCCAGGTATCGTTCCAGATATGACACCTCTATGACCATCTCTCCACCCCTCATCATTCTCAAGATCGGTGGCAGCGTCGCGACTCACAAGGATCGTGCCGGTCTCGCTATCCGTACCGCGCTTCTCAAAAAGATAGCGGCAGCGATACAGGCCGCTCGTGACGAGCAACCGCTGCGCCTCATCCTTATCCATGGCTCCGGATCCGCCGGCCATCAGCTCGCCCATGATTTCGACCTCCGCCACGGCACCGGTACCGATCCGCTGAAAATCGATGCAGCGCTCCGATCGCAGCGTGCGAACCAATCTCTCAATGCCGCCATCGCGGAGATACTGGTCGCTGCCGGCCTCCCGGTCGTCCCGGTCCATACCGCTTCCGTCATCATCCAGCGCGATGCCAAGATACACCGCTTCGCTACGGATGCCGTCGCCAGAGCCCTCAAGCACGGACAGATCCCACTTCTCTACGGAGAGATGGTCCCCGATACCCGACTCGGATTTTCCGTCTGCTCGGGCGATACCATAGCGGTGGCACTTGCCCGTGAGTTCGGAGCTGATCGTATCGGATTCGCCTCCGATATCGACGGTGTCTTCACCCGCGACCCGCACCGCTTCGCCGACGCTACGCTGATCGAAACCGCTCATATTGCATCGATCGCAGACCGCTCCGATCTCTCCGAATCGCACAATATCGATGTCACCGGAGGACTCGGTGGCAAGCTTGAGAAACTCGCTCCGCTCCGCCGTTCATCACTCCGGCAGGTCGAGATCTTCAACGGCCTCCGCCCCGTGCACTACCGCCATATCCTCCTCTCCGTCCCCTTCCCTCATACGACACTCTTGTTTGGACAGAAAAAAAGAGGATAGCCCGGAAGCTATCCTCATCTGGTTTTCATCACCCTAGCTCCTGAAGAGTTTCGGCAGATACTTGATGAAGTGTTCCATGACCGGCCTGGTCTCGACGCGGAGCGTGTCAGGAGGCAGACCGAGCAATTCCTTGACCGTCATCCAGCCGACCACCCGCGTATCGCCTGCCGGAGCCACGAAGCGTCGCTGCTCATCTCCGAGATACTCAGCGATGCCATACCGCGTGACGATATCGTACTCCGTCACTTCGGGGAACAGTCGGAATGTTTCCGGTACTGCGCCAAAAATATGCATCTCCCGCGTCTCGATACCGAGCTCTTCATGAGCGCACCGTTCCATGACTGAGACAAGATTGTCTCCGTCCCGTTCTTCGACCGTCTCAAACGGGATACTCCGCATGCCTTTCCGTTTGCGGATGAGCGGCTTATCCCTCGTTTCTTCCGTCACCAGCACACGGATACTCCCGAGATACAGCGTACAGAGAATCAGTCCGACCCCCACGATCGTCGTCTTCTTTTCCTGATCAGCCAATACCGATCTCCAGCCTGAGCAGCCGGGGTCCATTGCCTTCCTCATCGTCATGATTTCTTCTCCTTTTCCACAAAGAACTCTGCCGTACAAAATATCAGAAGCCCGCGCTTTTATCAAGCCTCCGCTTCTCCATCAGAATTTCTTCTCGATGCGCTCATCGAGGCGCTTCAGGTTGCGCAGGATACCCGGCATGAGGCGCTCCTGGTAGGCGGCGATAGTATCGATCTGGGTCAGAGTGCCCCGGTCGAGCAGATAGAGATCGTCGAGACGCATATGCTCGATGAACTTGCGGTCATGCGTCACGAGGATGACGGTACCGGTGAAATCTTCGAGTGCCTCTTCCATCGCCTCAATGGTCTCGAGATCGAGATGATTGGTCGGCTCATCGAAGACGAGCGCATTGGCCCCGGCGCTGATCAAGAGCGACAGAGCGAGACGCACCCGCTCACCCGGGCTCAGGAATTTCACTTTCGTCTCGGAGAGATCAGTCGAAAAATGGAATTGATTGAGCAGGATCGGAAGCTTCTCTTCGAATTCGGCACCGAAACGATCGTGATAGATACTCACCGGCTGCCGCTCGCGGTCGATATCTTCGTGCTCCTGCATGAGGTTGCCGATGAGGAGTGATACATCGCGGTCGACAGATCCGGAGAGCGGCGCGAGCTCGCCGACGAGTGTCTGGAGGAGCGTCGATTTTCCAGCGCCGTTGATGCCAAACACGCCGATACGCTTACCAGCTGGTATCGTGAGCGTCGCCGGCTCGGAACGGAATCCCTCAGGATATCCGAAGACGAGATCTTTCGTGATGATAGCCGGGGCCGGGGCCTCAGTTTCGGGAAACATAAAATCAATCGGGCGCTTCTCGGTCGGCCGCTCGACTTTGGTCATGCGGTTGGCCCGGTCTTCAAGCGTCTTGGCCTGCGTCCCGAGTTTCCGTTCGGAGCGATCCCGGTGATAGCCCTGCGACATCCGATCCTTGTCCGGCATCTTCATCTCGGCACCGATCTTCGCCCAGGCTTTCTTCTCGAGCGATGACTCGAGCACGCGCGCTTTTTCATCTTCCTGCGTCCGATAGGCTTCTTTGTGCTTACGTGTCTGATACGCCTTCATCTCGGCATAGTCGGTCCAGCCACCGGTATAGAGATTGGCTTTCTTGGTCAGCGCATCGAGCTCGATCACTCGACTCACGACATTGTCGAGGAACTGCCGGTCATGCGACGCGACCAGGCACGATGCCTTGGTCTTGGTGAGATAGCGCTCAAGCCACAGGAGCGCGGGCAGATCGAGATTGTTCGTCGGCTCATCAAGCAGCAGGAAATCCACACCGCGCAGCAGTACGCCGGCGAGCGCGGCCTTGCGCCTCTCTCCTCCCGACAGCTGATCGAGCGGGCGGTCTTCATCGAGATGCGAGAGCGCGAGCCCTTCGAGGATCCCTCGGGCTCGCTGACGGAACTGATAGCCTCCGAGCCGCTCAAATGTCTTCTGCCACTCTTCATATTCGGAGAGCTTCTCCGGCTGATCGAGATGCTCCGCCAGCGCCTCCATGCTGCGGCGGGCCTCGCCGACTCCGGCCATGCGTTCCAGATAATCAAAGAAAGTTTCCTCACTCGATTCGGAAAGCGCTTCCTGCGGCAGATAGCCGACCAGGATACGGTTCACCCGAGTCATCTCGCCCTTGTCATACGATTCTTCGCCGGCGATAATCCGGAGCAGCGTCGATTTGCCGACGCCGTTGTGTCCCACGAGTGCTGCTTTCTGCCCCTCGCCCAAACTGAACGATACCCCCTCGAGAATACGACGGGTCGAATAGCGCTTGCGTATATCGCGGAGAGTCAACATGTGGGCAGGTAGTTAGCTAGTTAGCTTATTAGTTTGTTAGTGGAGAATATCGATACTGAGATTTTTTCCCTGACCGCAAAAGAGATTTTTCCCGAAACCCGAGACTTCTGAGGCGATAGCGAGGGGAAAATCTGCTTTTGTGGTCGGGGGAAAAATATTTTCTGGACTGAATAAAGAGGCTCTTCCCAATATCTGAAACTTTTCTGATCGATAGTGAGAGGGGACCTGCTTTTGTAGCTGGAAAAACAAAATACTTCAATGCTTCCAGTTTTTCCAACAAAAAAGACCGTGTTCCGGTCTTCCTTACCTTACTCCCCTATTATACCACCAATCAGCCAAAAAATCAATATTCGTCCGTCACGTCCCCGAGTTCACTGAAACGATGCTCGAGATCGCTCCGCAGTTGGGTCAGATCGTCATGCTTGGTCAGGACCCCATCATCGAGCTTCTCAGCGATGACTTCCGTCACCAGATCGAGATATTCGTTCAAGTCAGTCACTCCCTGCTCATGTGCGCGGCGCTTCACCTCGAAGAAGATGTTCTGCTCGAAAGACCGGTTGGGATCGATATCGTAGGTCATCATAAGTGTAGTATTATCTCACCTCTAGTATACACCCCTCGGTCAAGTCCTCTCCTGACTCTCGCGTCTGACCAGATAGGCCTCGCTCTCGCGGAGCACACGCCGGGCGTTCTCAAATGTCACCGTGCGGAGCGCCTCGATATACGGCATCCAGACAAACCCAGTATGCTCATGCGAGAGCACGACTTCGCCGCCCTCGGCCTGCGCCGGATAGTAGTGCACCTGCTTGAAGACCCAGGTCCCTCGACCCTCGCGCCGCCGCCGCTCCCCTTCGGTACCGCGCGCCTGATAGAAATACTTGATACTCGTCCGAAAATCATAGACCCGGAGATCCGTCAGTCCGGTCTCCTCGACCGTCTCACGGCGCAGTGTGTCTTCCTCGGTCTCACCGGCTTCGATATGTCCCTTGGGGAAATCATAGTGCCCGCTCGGGTAGCGGAGCAAGAGGTATTCACGTACGCCATCCTTCCGCAGACGGAACACCGGAGTACCGACTGAGACCTCCCAGACGACTGGAACACCACAAAGACGGAGCAGGCTATACAGAGGCTTGAGGACTGGTAATTTCATAGGAAACGTGGCACAATTGCTTTTCTTCTCTCTCTTAGGGTACACTGAAAAACTGCCTCTGACAAAACCGCTCCTGACTTCCTCTCCTATGCCCGTCCGACACCCACGATTTTCCGCTCTGCTCCGCCGGTTTCTCAAAGAAAGCGGCTGGCTGATACTACTCGCCTGTTTTGGTATTTTCCTCGGTGGCATCGCCATCTACCTGCACGGACTCCCCTCTATCGATACGATACGCGAGCTGCCGAAGAACCGGACTACCATCCTCTACGATCGGACTAGCACCGAGGAGCTCTATCGACTCTACGGCGAAGAAAATCGCGTCATGCTCCGGCACGATGAGATTCCCGATGTCATGCGCCACGCGACCATCGCTGTCGAGGACAAGAATTTCTACGCACATCGCGGCATTGATGTTTCTTCGATGTTTCGGGCACTCTTGAAAAATCTAGACTCCGGATCTATCCGACAGGGCGGGTCGACCATCACGCAGCAGGTGGCACGCACCCTCTATCTCTCCCGAGAGAAAACTTTTCCCCGCAAACTCAAAGAGATCATCCTCGCAATCAAGATCGAACGCGTCCTCAACAAGGATGAGATCCTCGACCTCTATCTGAATACCGTCCCGTATGGATCCAACGCCTACGGTATCGAGACCGCCGCCGGGACTTACTTCGGCAAGCACGCGAGTGAGCTCTCCCTCGGAGAAGCCGCGCTCCTCGCCGCGCTCCCTTCGGCACCGACCTACTATTCCCCGTATGGAGATGCGCGCGACGAGCTCATGCTTCGCAAACGGCGCATCCTCGTCGCCATGCATAAGCAGGGATTCATCACGACTGAGGATTTCAAGCAGGCTGAAGCGACCGATCTCGCCGCCGAGATACTGCCGCGCCAGGAGCGCATCCGTGCCCCACACTTCGTCTTCTTCGTCCTCGACGAGCTCGCAGAGACCTACGACGAAGAGACGCTCCGGACCGCCGGACTACGTATCACGACTTCGATCGATCTCAAGCTCCAGGGAGCCGCTGAGAAAGCGGTCCGCGAGGGAGCCGCGCGCAATGCAGCGCGCCGAGCAAGCAATGCAGCGCTCGTCGCGACCGACCCCCGGACCGGCGAAGTCCTCGCCATGGTCGGATCCAAGGATTATTTCAACGAAGCGATCGATGGCAACGTCAACGTAACGCTGCGGGCACGCCAACCAGGATCTTCCTTCAAGCCCTTCACCTACGCGACCGCCTTCAGCCAGGGGTATGAGCCCGAGACGAAGATCTACGACGTGCCGATCAATTTCGGTCCGGATGGATCCGGCACGAGCTATATCCCCCGCAACTACGATGGGAAATTCCACGGTCTCCTCACCATGCGCCAGGCGCTCGCCATGTCACTCAATGTACCGGCTGTCGAGACGCTCGCGCTCGCCGGTATCGACGCGACCATCGACACCGCCACCCGCCTCGGCATTACGACGCTCACCGAGCCCAAGCGCTACGGTCTCTCGCTCACCCTCGGCGGTGCCGAAGTCCGGCCGATCGATATGTCTCGTGCCTTCGGCGTCTTCGGCCAGGAAGGCATCGCTCACGATATGCGGCCGGTCCTCTCGATCAGCGATAGCCGTGGCCGCGACCTCTTTGTTCCCGATACTTCCGAAGGCAAGCGTGTCCTCGATGCGGAAGTCGCTCGGAAAATCAACTCCATCCTCTCAGACAATGTCTCACGCACGCCGATATTTGGTCCGCGGAGTCCGATTGCTTTTCCGGCCGGTACCGCTGCGGCCGCCAAGACCGGGACCTCACAGGACTTCAACGATGCCTGGACGGTCGGCTATACCCCGTTCATCTCGGCCGCTGTCTGGGTCGGCAACAATGACCACACACCGATGACCGCCGGCTCCGACGGCATATTTGTCGCGGCGCCTATCTGGAGAGCTTTCATTGATGCGGCCCGAGTCGGCACGCCTGATATCGCTTTTGCTCCGTATCAGCCCAAAGACGGGATCAGTCCGACGCCCGTACGGCCGCCCGGTATCGCCCTCGAAAATATCGAGAAACATGTCGTCTATATCAGCAAAAAAACTGGCCGAGAAATCTCGCCGGCTGAAGCCAAGAAAATGAAGAAAGCACGATACGACACGATTGAGATCGATCCGTTTGCCGTCGAAACTCCCCAGGAAAACTTATAAAGATATCCCCGGGTAAATACCTATTATTCTTTGCGAAGCGCTTCCATCGGCGAAAGCCGGGATGCCCGATACGCCGGAGCGAGACCGAAGACGACGCCGACCAGCATCGCGAATCCGGCGCCGAGCAGAAATGACTGCAGTGTGAAGCTGAGCTCGAGTCCGTAGCCGAGCGCGCCGAACAGTGCTGTCAGGCCGACTGTCAATCCGACACCGAGCAGGATGCCGAGCGCGCCGCCGAGCGTCGTGATGATGAGCGCTTCGAAGAGGAATTGCCAGAGCACGTTTTTCGACGATGCCCCCACTGCTTTGCGCAGACCGATTTCACTCGTCCGCTCCGCGACCGAGACATACATGACATTCATGATGCCGACCCCTCCGACCAAGAGCGATATCGACGTCAGGAAGAGGAGCAGCATGCTCATCGCTCCGAGTATGGTCGAGACCATCTCCTGTGCCTCCCGGGCGCTCGTAATGACGAAGTCTTCCCGATCCGGACGCGTGATATCGTGCCGCTTGCGGAGCGTCTCGCGTATCATGGCAATCGTCTCGGTCTCACGCGAGACATCGGTCATCTTGGCCGTAAAAAAAGCGATATGATTGATACCGAGGAGCTTCTTCTGCAGCGTCTGCACCGGCACATAGGTCATCTCGTCGAAATTGAGGAAAGCGACCGACCCGCGCCGAGCGAGCACACCGACCACCTTGTAGCCCTGCCCCTTGATACGTATCGTCTCGCCGACCGCGGTACTCCCAGGGCCAAACAGTGCATCCCGGATATCCGCACCGAGCACGACGACCTGCGCCAATCCATCATCCTCGTCTTCAGTATAGAAACGCCCTGATTCGAGCTTCAGGTTCGGATCGACGATCGGAGCGCTCGCGGACGTCCCAAACAAGAGTATCCGCTTATGCGCCCCGCGATAGCTCGCCCGCTCCTGGCCGATATTACCCGCATACACTTCGGCGACATTGGGCAGCTTGCGCACCGCCTCGGCATCGGAAATCTTGAGTGTCGTGATCGTCAGCTTGGCGAGCGCCTGCCCGGAAGGTGACTGACCGGCTCCCGGGACCTGCGTCTCGATCTGGATGAAATCCGATCCGAAACTCGATATCTGCCCCAGTATGAAACCGCGCACCCCTTCCCCGAAGGATGCGATGACGATGATCGACAAGACGCCGATAACCACGCCAAGCAATGCCAAAAACGTCCGCGCCTTATGCGCAAGGATCGTGCGAAGCGCAAACAGGAATGACTGGGCGTGACGGGAAAAAAATCGGTACAGCATAGAGGGACGGAGTATCACGCCGAAGGCGGAGTGCTACCGGATTGATCTGCTACGGAAGCGGAGGCTTTCCAGGCGGCACGGATCTTCGGTATCAGCGTACGTGACAGGATACGCACCAAGACCAAGGTCGTCACGAGCGAGAGCGATCCGGCATACAGGATCTGCATCCATGTCTCTTTGGAATCAGTGCCCGCCATCACGCCGTGCGCCACAAACGCGAGATAGGCGATGAAGCTTACGTAATGCGTCATCCGCCAGGTCTTCGGCGAGAGCTTGGATCGGAATTCCGATGTCAGGATCAGAATGAGCATGAAATAGAGCCCGGCAATACCGAGCGCCACCGCGAGCCCCATGTCGTAACCGAGCGCCGATGTGTAGCTCCGCTCGAGCGCCCCCGGTACAAACGCCTCGACAACACTGATGTTGAGAAAATCATCGAAGAAAAAACTGCTGACATGGAGCACTACGGCACCGAGAGCCATCCACGAGAACGTCCGGTGCAGCTCATAGGCTGCCGCTCCGGAAATGATTCTTCGGAAAGCGCGCGAACTGATAACCAGACCATAGACGGACACGATAGTCAGAAGGATGAAAGCCAGGATGCCGGTCGCCCGTGCGAAATACCACGGCCACTGCTCATGGTTCCCGAGTATGCCGACATCTTCACGCGTCAGGTCGATGATCCGAGAACTGCGGGGATCGAGAGGACTAGTCCCGCTGACTATTTCTTCGCCATCACCGACACCGTCGCCATCCGTATCGAACACAGAGGGATCGGTCTTGTAGGTTCCCGTCTCGCTCTCATCCGTCAGCTGATCGAAATCAGAATCCTTGATCGCCGCTGCCCCCGCCGACGGGAAACCAGACAGACCGCCGGATATGAGCGCCGCCGCAGAGAGTATCAAGAAAAGATATCGCCTCCCCATAGATATGGCTGTATGAATTGATTCGTCTCTATTGTACCATCTTTCAGGATCACAAATACCGGTATTTGCCTCTCCTCAGCAAATGATCGCCAGTGGTCGCGGCCGAGAAGACAGAGTGTCTTCGCCATGACATCGGCCCGCTCCGCCGTATCAGCCACGACCGTCGCGGTCATAATCCCTCCTTCGACACTCCTACCCGATTGCGTATCGATCAGATGCGACTTTTCGACACCGTCGAGCAGCCACTTCCGCCGATTCACCCCCGAGGTCGCTACTGCCTGATCCGACAAGAGAAGCGTCCCCGCACTGCCTGATTTCCGGACAGCATCTTCGATATCGATCGCGAAATACGGATACCCCGCCAACCGATCCCGACCCGCGACCCGCATGTCTCCGCCGGCATCGACGATGAAATCATCATACATGCCACCGAGCAGCTCCGCGGCCCGATCGACGACGTATCCTTTGCCGATACCACCGAGATCGATACGGCAGCCAACCGGCCGAGTCACGGTCCGAGTCTCCGCATCCAGTACGACATCGGCAAAAGAATATCTTTTTGGTTCTGAGAGAGAAATCTCTGATCGGCCGAAATCCTCCGTCCCATAGCTCGCCGCATACCCCTCGCGTTCCAACGCTGGCAGCACAGTCGGATCAAACACTCCGTCGGTCTCATCGAAATACTCCTGGCAGCGTTCCAAAATATCCCACAAGTCATCCGATACCCGGCACGGACCGATCGAGGAGTTCAGCATCGAGAGCTCGCTCTCATCGCGGAAGCGGCTGAAACGGGCTTCGAAATTCCGCAGCAAGGCAAAAGCGCTCTCCAGATCCGCATCCATCAGATCAGGATCACGAGTCTCAGAGAGCACCTTGATGAATATGTCTGTCCGCATGATCTCCCCCTTGAGCTCACGCTCTCTCGTATGCCATGCCATGGAAATATCGAAACTAACGAGCTATCGCTGACAGGAAGGCATCCAAGATACCATCTCCATCCTGATCTTCATCATCATCAAAAGCGAAGAAGTCATCTGCTCCCGGAAACCGATCCAGCGCATTGGGCACGGCGTCCTCATCATCATCCATGAAATAAGCCAACTGGGATATGAGCGGATCCGGATCCAGGCCGTCTACGAGCAGATCACCATCCGTATCGATCCTAAACTTCTCATCCAGCACGACAATCGTCCTCTGCACCTGCTGATAGGTCGTTATGATCTTCTCGACCGGCTTTGACTCTTTTATATCTTCTTCATCCTCCTCGTCTTCCTCTTCGTCCTCATCCTCTTCATCATCATCTTCCGCCCACGCGATCGGAAACCACGAAGACGCCACGGACATCGCGCCCAGCTGATAACCGGCCACAGCGGTGCCACACAGCAAAACGAGTGCGAGCATGACCGAAAACGCCAGTCTGGATTTCATATGCAGAAACTTATGATGATTTGGTCGAGCGAGTCGAAGCTGGCTTCGAAACCGATGTCGTCACCTTGGTCTGTACCGGTACCGTCACGGTCTCCGTCTTGGTCGTCTGGCTCTTGGCGATAGCCGCTGGCTGATTCTTGAGCAGTTCCTCGTACTGTGCCTTGGATGTTTCCATAGTGGCCCGCAGTTCGACACGCTTGGCAGCTACCTCATCGAAATACCGCTGGCGCTCCTGCTCGATCCCCTCCTGTTCGGCCAAGAATGTCTGTCGGTCCCGTTCCGCCCGCGAGATACGTTTCCCTTCTTCGGCGAAGAGTACGCCGAACAATACGCCCGAAAGGCCGAGTATCGATACCAAGACGACGATAAATCTGATCTTCCCTTTTTCCATATTTCTATTTCCTTATTGAGTCCGTATATTATAACACGGATTCACAGTATTTGCGAGGGGTTATTCGTACCGCAGCGCTTCCATCGGACTGACTTTTGAGGCCTTCCAGGCCGGATACAGGCCGAATATCATACCGATCACAAAACAGACACCGAAAGAGATCCCAATCGAGGAGAGCGGGACGAGGAACTCCCAGTCATACCCAAGACCCGGGATGATCAATGAGGCGATGAACGCGAATCCGACACCAATAGCGATACCGATCAGCCCGCCCAAGAGCGTCACGATCACTGATTCGATCAGAAACTGAAACATGATTTCTCCCGGACGGGCACCGACTGCTTTGCGCAGCCCGATCTCCCTGACTCGCGCATTCACCGCGATCAGCATGGAATTCATGATGCCGATACCGCCGACCAAAAGCGAGATCGCCGCGATCGAGACCAGGAAGAACTTCAGCACATTGGTCAGTGACCGGAGCACATCGAGGGTCGACTCGAGACTGCGGACGGAAAAATCAGATTCTTGGCCCGGATCGATATCATGCCGCTGATTCATCAGCGCATACACCGCCTCCTTGGCCCGCGTGATATCTTCGGCCCTCCCGACCTTGGCCCGGACATAGTTCAGATATTTGATACCCAAGAGCTCCTTCTGCGCCGTATCGAGCGGGATATGAATGATATCGTCCGTGCTCGATATCCCGACCGCTCCGCGCTTCTCGAGCACACCAACCACCGTAAACGGGATATGCTTGATCGAGACTGTCTGTCCGAGAGGATCGGCATTCGGAAACAGCTTCTCCGCCATCTCTGATCCGAGCACGACGATATGCGCGAGACGCTCATCCTCGTCCGGAAAGAAGAATCTTCCCTGTGCGATCTTGACGGTCTCGACATCCGGCAGGCTCGCGCTGACCCCCTGATAGCTCACCGAGAGGCTCTCCGCATCCGAATCAGCGATCGCCGTACCGGTCACATAGCCGGCAGCAGCGATGATTTCCGGGATATTCTTGCGATCACGGAGTGCTTCGAGATCATCATTCACCAATGTCTTCTCCACGATACCAAGCGCCAGAGCCGGCGGACCATCCTCCTCCGAAGCCCCCGGTAGTACGGCCAAGAGATTCGACCCGACCGCCTCGACCTGCCCCAGGATGAGCTGCTGCGCGCTCGCTCCGGCACTCATGACCAGGATCACCGCCGCGACGCCGATGACGATACCGAGCACAGTCAAAAAGAACCGGAGCCGGGATGCCGACAGGGCCTGATAGGCTATCTTATAGGGATCAGAAAGCTTCATGCGATTGTGGATTTCAGACTCAAAAGCGAAGGATTACATACGTCTCATACTACGGGTGGAACCGGAGTGGGAAAGTTTTTGGCTCCCATTGATGACTTGGTCGACTACGGATTGCGGTTCAGATATCGCTAGAAAAACATTCTGATGCGAAGCAGCAAGAATGAATTTTCTCGATACGCAAAACGGAATCCGTCCGGCCAAGACATCAGGGAGACAGGGGTTTTTCCACTCCGGTTCCCTCATAAAGCCATGTTATTTCAGAAGGATATCTTCTTGATCAGCGAACCGTCGCTCTGCCACCGGTTCATCGGAAACGATCTTTCCATCCACCATACGGAGGATGCGTTTGGCGTGCTCAGCGGTAAACGTCTCATGCGTCACCAGGATGACTGTATGCCCCTCTTCATTGAGCTTCTGGAAGATCCGCATCACCTGGAGTCCTGACTTCGAATCGAGATTGCCCGTCGGCTCATCCGCAAAGATAATCTTCGGATTGTTGACGAGCGCCCGGGCGATAGCCACGCGCTGCTTCTCGCCGCCGGAGAGCTGATTCGAAAGGTAGCTGGCCCGATGTTCCATATTGACCGCCTTGAGCGCCGCCATCACCCGCGCTTCCGTATCCTCATGATCGTTGCGGTCGTAGAGCAGCGGGAGCTCGACATTCTCGAAGACGCTCGTACGCGGCAGCAGGTTGAATGCCTGGAAGACGAATCCGATCACCTCATTGCGCAGCCGCGCCAGTTCATCATCCGATAGCACAGAGACATCGCGACCTTCCAGCCGATATTCCCCTCCGGTCGCTCGATCGAGCAGGCCGAGTATATGCATGAACGTCGATTTCCCCGATCCGCTCGGGCCCATGATCGAGACGAATTCACCCTGCTCGATCTGAAACGTCGCATCCTGAAGCGCCGGAGTCTCGACGCCCTCGTTGTCATAGATTTTCGCCAATTGTCGCGCTTCGATCAGCATATGTCTGCCAGTATATAGAAAAGGGATTGCATTCTTGCAATCCCTTCCATCATATACTATTTCCGACGCTCCGGCGACCGGGAGCCATCAGGTCAATGCTGCGAGAACTCCTCTCCGAGCACGATGGAGAGCTTCGGGGAGAGCATCCCCTTGCGGGTCAGCTCATTCAATCCTTCCTCAAGAGCCTTCGTCAGACTCTGGTTCCCGAATGCCTCATTGATAGCATCCGTCATCCGCTGGTCAGCTGATGACAAGCGCTCGGCGCGCTGCTGCGCATCGGACTGGAACTCCTGATACTGACCCGCCACGCGATCGATCGCGTCATGATACGCTTCCGATTCGATCAGCGATCGGTGCTTGAACCGGAGCAGCTCTTTCACGACTTTGCGAGCGATAATTTCCTGAGCCCGATAATACGTATACCGTTCACGGAATCGATCCGCATCGGTCTCACTTTTCGCAAAAATCGATCCTACCCGCAGCGCGATATATTCAAACCAATCCGGAGCGAAATCCTCATCCATCGACTGGAGCTGGGTCTCACCGGATTCGACACGAGAGAGCTGCACTGAAAGCTTACCGAATATGCGCTTGTACACCGGTTCGGAAACTTCATGGTATCGGAACAGGAGGCTGAGAAAATATTCCTCGATGCCGAGCGCGTACACTCTGAGAGCATACTCGAATTCATGCGGCCGGCGTTTCAGGATGGATTCGCAGCGTTCGCACGCATGATCACGCTCATCGGAGCACTCCTGCCGCAGCTTGGTATATACCGTATCACGCAAGTATCCCTTGTTCCGGAACCCCTCCAGGCGGTCGACTGCGTAGGAATAGATGAATGCGCGGCTCTGATGATATTCAGCCTTTTCGAGGGGCGTAAGCGCGTCAAGCTTGAAACGCTTGATCATGCCACCAATGGTCGTCGCCTTCACGAACAGAGTGAAATAGATGCAGCCGATGGTCAGCGCCGTGATAAACTCCTTGACGGTAAACCCGTATGTCCAGCCGGCAATCGTCAGATCATCCGGGATCAGCATGACCATGGTCACGGCCAGGGCACCGCGCAGACTCCCCCATGCCAGAAGGTGCTGCCACAGAAGCGGTATCCGCTCTTCCTGACGACGCCAATTGAGCCAGGCAACCACCGGATACACCGACACGGCACGAGCAAGCGCGACAACTGCGACGGTCAGGACGATCGGCATTAAGAACAGACCGAAGTCGATCGGAAGATCAGCGAACAAGAGCCCCATCGTGATGAAGATGAGAGAATTGGCGATGAAAGCGAAATACCCCCACACCTGTTCCATAGCATGCCGCGTATTGTGCGATAACTTCGAGCGGCCATAGTTGCCGATGACCATGGAAGCCAGCACCGTAGCGATGATTGCCGAAAGCTTGAACTCGAACCCGAATACGACCAAATGGTGGGAAATCACTTCGGAAAGTATGAAAGTGAGATGTGCGACGAGCATTGTCAGGGTAATCTCTACATGCTCATTGCCCTCAACGCGCTCAATGAGCTTCGCGAAGAGGAACCCCATAAAAAGACCGAAGACAATGCCACCGAACACCATGCTGCCAAAGGACATGACTCCTTCGATCAGCGTCGCGGTGCCGGAATACCCTTTGAGGAGAATCTCGAGCACAATCAAGAAAACAGCAAGCGATGTACCGTCATTGAAGAGACTTTCTCCCTCAAAGATAAGCGAGAGCCGACGCGGCACTCCGAACTCCTTGAACAGAGCCAGGACCGCTACCGGATCCGTAGCGGAAATCAGGGCTCCGAACAAAAGCGTCACGAGGAAAGGTACCTGGAGGTCGAACAACCAGAGAACGCCATACAATCCGAATGCAACTACAAACATGGATATCAGGAGGCTGCCGACCGATAGCCAGGAAATCGATCGGATATTCGCCTGGAGATCACGGATATTCATGTTATAGGCCGATTCGAAGATCAGTATCGGCAGAAATATGTAGAACAGAAGCTCCGGCGTCAATCGGAATTCCTTAATGAAAGAGAATATATCGAACTGAGCGAGCATCACGAGAGCGGTTCCGACCAATACCAAAAGCACGGTATACGGGATACGTATCCGCTTCGCGAGAGCGTAGGTGCCGAGCGACACAAGGAGCAGGGTAAACAACGAAAACACGGAATAGAGCGTCATACTTTTTTCATAAAAAAACCCTTTCCGTCAGAAAAGATGGAAGGATGATTTTTCTTTAATTGCAACAAAGATTATTGTACTCCTCCCCTCGGGAGTGTCAAAAAAACACCCCGGGTGTTCCGGGGTGTTTCTGAAAAAATCTTCGGAAGAAGATTTATTTGAGGACGGCGGTCGCACCGGCTTCCTCGAGCTTCTTCTTGACCTCCTCGGCATCGGCCTTGGAAATCTTCTCTTTGATGACCTTCGGAGCGGCATCGACGAGATCCTTGGCTTCCTTGAGACCGAGACCGGTCACTTCGCGGACCACCTTGATGACGTTGATCTTCTGAGCTCCGGTCACTGTCAGTTCGACATCGAACTCGGTCTTCTCCTCGGCCGCCTCAGCGGTCGCACCGGCCGCCGGCATAGCACCCATCATCATCGGGGCCGCTGCTGACACACCGAACTTCTCCTCAAGCACCTTCACGAGCTCGGAAAGGTCGAGCACGCTCATCTTCTCGATTTCCGCGACCAGCTTCTCGAACTTGGCTGGAACCACGACTTCTGTCTTCTCTTCGGACATACGTTTATCCTTATGATTAATTACTCGGATGACTGACACACTTGCGGTTCCCAGCGGAACGAAGAATCTTCAGAGGAGAGGACTCTTCGCTCCGCTCGAACCGATCGGCTGATTAAGCCTTCTTCTCTTCCACTGCCTTGAGCACACGCACCAGGCCAGAGAGATTGCCCGACAAGGTCCGGACGAAACCGCTGATCGGCGCCTGGAGGGTACCGACGAGCACTGCGCGGAGCTCATCACGGCTCGGCAGCTTGGCCAGCGCCTTCACCTCATCGACTGACAGCATCTTCTCACCGAGCGCACCGCCCTCGATCGAAAACTGCGTCCCCTTGTTCGCCTTCACGAAGTCAGCCAGGGTCTTGGCGGCTGCCACTTCATCCGCGGAAAATGCGACACCGATCTGTCCCGGGAGTTCGCGGACATTGCCTTCGACACCAGCCTCTTTGAGCGCAATGTTGAGCAAGGTTTTCTTCATGACCTGCCAGGAGGAGCCGGACTTGGCCAATTCTTTGCGCATACCGGTCAGATCCTTCACGGTCACACCTTTGTAGTTGGCGTACACGACCGCCTTTGAAGACTTGATCTTCTCGACGAGTTCGGCCACCAAAGTCTCTTTCACTTGTCTTGTCTGCATAGGTCTTTGCGGCTAACAGTAAAAAAATAATCTGCGGGGATACCGCAGATGTTGCCACCGAAACGACGCTTCCGCATCACTCCGATTTCACATTTCCTCTTGAGGGCTTATTCGATACGCCGGAGCCCTTCTCAGGGCCTCGGCGATACGTCGCCTCAGGTCTACGGATTTGTTCCTGGTTGTACAGAGATACTCTACGGGAAAACGAGCTCCTCGTCAAGATTCAGACTAAGCCTTTACCTCTTCAGCTGGCACTTCCGCAACCGGTGCTGCTTCGACGGCTTCGGCTACCGGAGCCTCTTCCACGACTGGAGCTTCCGGACGCTTCATCCTGATCACGCGCTTGTCCCCTTCTACTACGCCTTCACGGAGCAGCAAATTGTGCACGGAATCAGACAGCTCTGCGCCCTGACCCATCCAATAGAGCACGCGCTCCTTCTTGATGACCGTCACCTTCTTGTGCGGATCGTAGCTGCCGAGCATTTCGACGTGACGCTTGCCCGGGGCCTTGCCTTTCTCCTGAAGAGCAATACGGAAATACGCCTGGTTCTTCTTCCCTACCCGGTTGAAACGAATGGTCAACATATCTGTGCGAAAATTTAGAGCTTATCTCAAAATTCATGCCGAGAAAAAATCGGGGAATTTCGAGCGAAAATTATGAGAGATTCTGAAGGAATATAGTATATTTCGAGGAATGGAGCAGAATTTGCAGCCGAACATTCCCTGATTTTGGCCGGCAAGCGAATAACTGTGTGCTTGTGCGGTGAATTTTGAGATAAACTCTGGCCGAAAATATACGAATTTCACTGTAGCGCAATCGAGTGGACCTGTCAACCTGAAAGCTGCCCTTTCTCCCCTATCTGATCGAGCCGAACCGAGAGCAGCTGCGAGATACCGTCCCGCTGCATCGTGACCCCGTAGAGCAGCCCAGCCTGAGACATCGTCTCGCGATTGTGGGTGATAGCGATGAACTGCGTGTGATCGGACAGTTCCTGAAGCATCTTCGAAAACCGGCGAGAATTGGCTTCATCAAGCGCTGCTTCAACTTCGTCCAAGACAGCAAACGGAGGCGGGTTGTGCGAAATGATGGCGAACAGGAGGGCGAGCGAGGTGAGCGACCGCTCCCCGCCCGACAGCATGGAGAGGTTGGTGATTTTCTTACCCGGGGGACAGGCGAAGATTTCGATGCCGACACCGTCTTTTTCTTCCTCGCCATCAGGAGTCTCGCCCCCTTCTTCCTCGATATCTGCTGACCGCCGCCGAAGCGCGATCCGGACTTTCTCGATATCCGCCTTACCACCACCAAAAATAATCTTGAAATAATGCGCGAAACGCTGTTTGATCTCTCCGAATGTCTTTTCAAAAGCCTCATCGATCTTCACATCCATCTCCTTGATCACCGAACGGAGCGACTCCATCGCCTGCTTGAGATCCGCTGATTCATGCGTCAGGAATTCGAAGCGCTTCGCGGTCTCCTCATACTCATCGACGACCAGGGGGTCGATTGTGCCGATATGCTCCACTTCCACCTTGAGTCGGCCGATTTCCCGCTCCATACGCTCGCGATCCACCGGAGTCACGCCGTCATACGAGAGCTCTTCCGGCTTCATCGAAAGCTCTTCACGGACCAGTGCCGTCAGATCCTCCTCGCGCACCTCGATACGCGCCAGACGCACTTTGAGCTCGTTGAAATTATCCTTCAGCTGCTGGAGGGCGCGCTCGCATTCTCGGGATTCCTTCTCTTTCATGAAAAACATCTCGCGATTCGCCTTATTGGCTTCGCGATGCTCGGTGATCTGCTTCTCTTTCTCCGCGATACCTGCTTCCGCCTGACTGATACGCTCACCGATAGACACGAGTTCCGTCTGAAATCCAGCGACACGGGCATCGCTCTCCGCTTTCTCCTCCGGACTCGGGCCGATGATGCGCGTCTCCCGCACACTGCCACGGCCGGCATTCTCAGCCAGCTCGTAGAGCTCCTGCTTGATGACCTGGGCAAATTCCCGGATATCCTGTAGATCTTCGATCCGCTCCGCCCCCTGGATCCTTTCAATCAGGCCGGCTTGATCCGATCCGATCTTCTCGACGCTTCGTTTGACGAAAGCAAGATCGACCGGAATCGTCTCGACCACCTCTTTCTCCTTGACCCGCTCTTTCTCAATCTCGATTTTCCCCTCGATGATGCTCCGCTCACGCGACAACTGGTTCTGCAAAGCCCGCAAAGCCTGTGCCTCCCGCTGCCAGCCCTCCTCTTCACCTTGATCTTCGAGCGCTGCCGAAAGAGCAGCGACGGCCTCACGAAGCACGACCGACTGTTCCTCGAGTGAAGCAATGGTTTTTTCGCCGGTTTCGCGATCCTGCTTGAGCGTGCCGCGTTCACCCTCGAATTGACGCCAGAGGAATCCATACAGGAGGAGCTGCTTCTCATGCAGTTTTGCAGCGACATCCTTGCCCTGCGAGGCCTTTTCCGCCTGACGCTTGAGATTTTTCAGATGCGGCTCGATCTCGATCGTCAGCGCATCGACGCGCGCGAGATTGTCTTTCGTATTCTCAAGCTTGCGGATCGCCCGCTCTTTCTCGATCTGATACTGCTTCACGCCGGCCGCATCCTCAAAAATCGATCGACGCTCGAGCGGCGAGGCCGAGAGGACGGCATCCGACATGCCCTGTGTGATGACGCAGTAACTATCCTTGCCGATGCCCGCTTTGGCGAGCAGATCGACGATATCGAGCAGGCGTACTTTGTTCCCATTGATGGCGTATTCGCTCTCACCGCTCCGATAGATCTTGCGAGTGACCGAGACATCGGAAAACTCAATCGGGATGCGCTTATCTGAATTGTCGAAATGGAGCGTCACAGCAGCGCTCCCCATCCGTGCCTTGCCTTCGGTCCCAGCAAAGATCACATCCTCGGATTTCTTGCCCCGGAGATTTTTCGAAGACTGCTCACCGATAGCCCAGCGGATCGCATCGGCGATATTGGACTTGCCCGACCCATTGGGCCCGACAATCGCGGTGATACCGCAGCTCGCTCCTTCCGCCATCGATCGGTCAGGCAGAAAATCCAACACGGTCTTGTTGGCGAACGACTTGAAGCCGGAAATTTCTAGACGCTTGAGATACATACCCTTCGGAAAACACAAAGAATCAATAAACAAAGAACAGCTAACAAACAACCATCCGGCACCCCTCCTGGGTGCATTCCGTTTTTTGTTGACTGTTGACTACTGTCTGATTCAGTATATCCGATTTCGCCGCTGAAAAGAAGAAGAGGCGCCCGTCATTGACGTTCGCCTCGAAACACTGTCTATTATTCATCATCGCCGACTTGGCCGGTCACTCTCTTGAAAAACCATCTCGTGTCCGCTTTCCATTCATGCAGCGCATCACGGCACCGTTCCCACCACTCTGTCTGCCGGATATCCAGCGTCACAGAATACGTGAAGTGCAGAAGGAGTACGATGAGTACTGCTCCGAGCACCAAGGAGCACATGAGCTCCACCTTATCGATCCATTCCATGATTCATCCCCTTTCTTTGTGCGCTCTACAAAAACATCCAGTGGCATACGAGGCTCCGTATAATGCCGCCTATACGAAAAACCCATCAAGACTCATGATCATTTCTTTGCATGAATCGATTTTTGAGCCAGCACCACCATGATTCGATATGCTGGAAACCGAGTCCGACTACCAAAAGAAGACTAATGCTGATCATCAGCGCATCGGGAGAAATCTGCCACATGATATGACTCCTTTCACAGAGTATGGAAGAAAAACCTATCAAAGAACCGATTACTAATATGCAATACGAATTTGATATTGTCAAGAGGCAATGCTGGACAAAGAAGAGGGTATATCATAATCAATGATATACCCTCTTGCCTCTTTTTTTCCTTCCGTTGAAGACCGAGAGTTACTGATTGCGCTCACGCTTGGGCCACTCACGTGCCATGACGACCAACGGCCACGTCACCGAAGAGAACACCAAAACCAGAGCAATAGCCCCACCAACTATCTGAGAGATATGCGTTTCCATGAAACGCTCCTTTCATAAAAACCGATCCGAAAGGATCTTGTTGAAAAATACTGCCTGAGAAAAAACTACTTCCGAGCTTACACTACCAGCCCTTGGCCAGCAAGGCCTGTTTAGCTGCCGACCGTTGAGCCTCCTGTTTCGAGATCCCCTCACCCTCAGCGATCAACTCTTCTCCGATGAAGACTCCGGCGATGAAATGACGGTCATGGTCCGGCCCCCACTCCTTGAGTACCCGGTACGTCGGTGTGACTCCGGATGTCTCCTGCGCCTTTTCCTGGAAGAGACTCTTGGCGTCGGCATACAGCTTCTGATCGAGCACTTCCGGAAGATGCGAGAGCACGTGCGCTTCGATGAACCGCTTCGCCGCGTCATAACCCTGATCGAGATAGAGAGCACCGATGATCGATTCCATCGCATTGGCCACGATATACTGCCGGGCCCGGCCGGTGTCCTTGGCTTCGCCTCGACTCATGAGGAGAAACTCTTCGATACCGAGCTCCTTGCCGATCTTCGCGAGCATCTCGCCATTGACGAGCGCCGCTCGCCACGCGGTCATCTCGCCTTCCGGACGATCGTACTGATGGAAAAGATTCTCCGTCACGATAAGCTCGAGCACGGCATCGCCGAGAAATTCGAGACGCTCATTGTGCGGCAGCTTGTAGCCCCGATGCTCGTTGAGATAGGAGCGATGGGTGATCGCTTCCTGAAAATAGCTCTTCTCCTTGATCGTGAATCCGAGACGACGCTCGAAAATCGGTATATCCAACATAGGGCGCAACAGACAGCCGACAATGTGCAATCACAGGAAGGATTGCCAGGCGTAGGCTATCAATTCTTATAAATAACATTGAACTTTGAGACAAAAAAGCGCTGTTACGCGCTCTTTTTTGTATGCTTCGCGACAGTTTTTCTGGCTGGTTTCGGAGCGACCGGCTCTTCAGCGGGCGTTTCTGAAGCTGACGCTTCGAGCGGAGCATCGGGCTCTTTCTCTTCCTTGCGTTTCCTGAAATGATCGTGATTTTCCGAGATATCATCCTTGAGCGGCTCTCCCATCTCGCGATAGATCGTCCCGAGTACGCCGTTCACGAAACGCGGGCTAGAATCACTCCCGAAGGATTTCGCCAGCTCAATCGCCTCATTGATGGCGACTTTCGGCGGCACTTCGTCATAATTCCCAAACATGAGCTCGTAGATCCCAAGACGGAGGATATTGCGATCTACGACCGTCACCTGTTCGAGCGGCCACTCCGGCGCGCACTTCTCTATGAGCGCATCGATAGTCTTGCGCTCACGCAGCGTCCCTTCGATCAGATGCTTGGCAAACACCACCTCGTCGATGCCGGGAGCGAATTCCTCGATATTCCGATCGAGAATGATCATGGACTGGTCATCATGGCGGCCCTGAAAATCCCATTCGAACAGGGACTGCATCGCTACTGAACGCTGAAGGTGCCGATTTGCCATGATATTTGTTTTGAAAACGTAAGGACTCTGGGAGAAGAAAGACTGACTATTTCGCGCTCTTCTTGAGCTTCGGCGTCGTATCAATCACCTGGCGACCCTTGTAGGTACCGCACTTCGGGCACACGCAATGAGGAAGCTTCGGAGCAGCGCATTTCTCGCAAGGAATCGTCTTCGTCGGCTCCATTTCGAGCTCTTTGCGAGCGCGATCACGACGATAATGAGTGTGTCTCTGCTTTGGAAGGGCCATAACGGAAAAGTCACGGAAATTAATGATGCAACCACGATAACATGCTTTTCTGGCTTTGACAAGGCAGCCCTGACCGCGGAAACGGCTGAATTACCAAAGATATACCGAGAGCGTAAAAACACCCTTTCATTCAAGCCCTTGAGGCCCACAAAATTCCCCAGCGGAAATTTTGCTACGTGAAATCCCGGAAATCCGGCGCAGCGCCGGAACCATGCTTTCCGGGCTTTCAAGTGCCTCAAAAACTTGAAGTGAAAGGGTATTTTCATCTTCAAAGGCTTGAAGTGAAGGATATTTTTATATAACACCTTATCCTTCTTAAGACTTTTTCGGTTTCAATACGCTCGAGAACCGCTTATTGACGTTCTCAGGGATTGAAAGCTTCACCGGCCGGAACGACATCCGGTGGATCGGACACGGTCCGTATTTCCGCAATGCATCCATATGCACTTTGGTCCCATAGCCTTTGTGCGCCACGAAACCATACTGCGGATACTCCTGGTCATATGCATCCATCATCCGATCGCGCGTCACCTTGGCGATGATCGAAGCGGCAGCGATCGACTTGGATATCCCGTCACCGCCGACGATCGCTTCTTGCTCACCGGAAAAATTTGGAATCGGCTGATTGCCGTCGATAAGGAAACAGTCGGCATCAAGGGATTCATCTCGCAGCGTCCGGCGCAGATCCGAGATCGCCGCTTTCATCGCGAGAAAAGTCGCTTCGAGGATATTGACTCGATCAATCGTCTCGGACGGGATGATACCGATGCCTACGGAGAAATGTTCCTGAATCAGAGCGAAGATTTTTTCCCGCTGCTTCTCCGAGAGCTTCTTCGAATCCCGGATGAGTGCGAACTCGCTCTCGAGCGCTGCGGGAATAGCAAAGGACGGATCTCTGAAGCGGACCGCGGCTGCCACGACCGGCCCGGCCAACGGCCCTCGGCCGACCTCATCGACACCGATGACTCCGCGGCTCCCATCGGGAGATTTCAATTTTTCGATATCGAAGGTGGTTGTATTCATATTGCTATAGTATACCTCATTTTACTTATATCAAGCCATATTCATGCCAAAGCTATTGCGTTTTTTATTTTTTTATGATATAATTTACAGTTACAAAAAGTAACACATTCTTTAAAAAATTATTCGACTCTCAAAAGGAGACAACCATGTCGCTCCGCCAGATACTGCTCAACCGAATGCTCCTGCCTCACTCCCCAGCAATGGACTTGGCCATAAAGGATAGCACGGTTCAGGAAGCCGATTTTATCTGTCCTCAAGGCTTCGGTCGGAACATGTATTCCGACAAGAATGTAGGAGCTATCGTCGGCACAGCTCGCAAGAATGCCGGTAATGATATCGCTGCATTCGAGTGGCTCCAATTGATGGGATTCAATCCAGGCAGGCCGAACAAAATGCTTGCGCTCTACTGTATCCGACTTTCCAAAAAAGAGCCCTCCTCTGCGTGTCCTGTCATCGGCCAATGGGAAGTCCTTTACGCCATGTGGCTCTACGAACCTGATTGGTATCAGAAATATCAAGACATTTTCATTCCAATCTGGCCGCCACGTGTCGGATACCTCGGTACTCGTGGCATGATGCTCGTCGTCAAAGACATCGCCGGAGGACGCAACCTCCATGCGCCACTCTTGGTTGCACATCCAGAGCATATCCAACGCTGTTTCTTCATCGCCCGGAAAATTTTCGGGGAATTGGTCGCTGCCGACTACAGCGATGGAAAAACAGGCAGTGACTGGTTCGACGAAGGATCAGTCCAGCGATGGACCCGTGGCCCGAACATATGGATCGCTTATGAAATGCTCGTCCGCACCCATCATCGTCTCCAAGGCTGGATGTAAGCCTACCCCTCCCCGCTTGCGCACTGCGCCGGCGGGTTTTTTTCTCAAAAAATGCTTATTGAAACGGAGCTAAAAGATTGCTATACTGAGAGCAGTGCTCTAACTTCCCTGCAGAACCCAATGGCAAGCCCTGGGCTATGAGGGAACCCATCCTACTATGACTACGATTTTACTATTCCCATTGCTACACCTTTCGTACTGATGGGTGTTTTTGTTTAAAAAAGAATATGGAATATAGAATATTGAATAGAGGAGTCAGCGTCTTTTCTGTATCATTCTTCTTTTCCAATATTCCACATTCTATATTCGATATTCTATGAATTTTACGCATCTCCACGTCCACTCGCACTACACCCTCCTGACTGCTCTCGGCCGGCCGGAGGAGCTTTTGGCCCGCGCCCAGGAACTCGGACAGACAGCGCTCGCCATCACCGATACCTCAGCGCTCTACGGCGCGGTTGAATTCTACATGAAGGCCAAAGACTACGGCATCAAGGCTATTATCGGCGCCGAAGTCTACGTCGCCAAAGACCTCACGAGTAAGAACAACACGACTGAGGACCGGCGGCGCAACACTCTCGTCCTCCTCGTCAAAAATGAGATCGGCTACAAGAATCTCCTGAAAATCATCTCGATCGCCCAGCTCGACGGCTTCTACTACAAGGCACGTACTGACAAGAAACTGCTCCGCCAGTACGGCGAAGGACTGATCGCCCTCTCCGGATCGCTGCAGGGCGAAGTGCCAGCTGAATTTATCTACGGTGACTACGAGCGGGCCAAACGGGCCGCGCTCGAATACCAGGATATTTTCGGTCCGGGAAATTTCTTCCTCGAGGTACAGCCGCACTTCGACAGTGAATCCCAGGCCACCGTGAATCAGGGACTGATCGCGCTCTCGCGCGAGACCGGCATCCCGCTCGTCGCTGCCAACGACGTACACTATGTGCGCCGCGAAGATGCTCCCGTCCAGGACACACTCCTCTGCATCCGCGACAACAAGCGCGTCGATGACCGGGACCGCTTCTCGATGATGTCGCTCGACCTCTCACTGCGCAGCACCGAGGATATGGTCGAGGCCTTCAAGGATTTTCCTGATGCCATTGAGAACACCCAGAAAATCGCCGACGCCTGCAATTTCTCCTATACCTTCGGCGTGAATCATCTCCCGTCCTATCCCCTGCCCGACGGTATCACGGCCGACAGCTATCTCCGGGAACTCTGCGAGCAAGGTCTCGCAAAACGGTTCCCCGGAATGATCATCACCGAAGAGCAGCGGGTGCGTCTTGATTATGAGCTCGATGTCATCGGCAAGACCGGCTTCGCTTCCTACTTCTTGATTGTCCAGGACTTCGTCAACTGGGCCAAGAACAACGGCGTCGTCGTCGGACCGGGCCGCGGCTCGGCGGCCGGATCATTCGTCGCCTACCTCACCGGCATCACCAACCTCGATCCGATCAAGTATGACCTCCTCTTCGAACGCTTCCTCAATCCGGAGCGTATCTCGATGCCGGACGTCGATATGGACTTCGCTGATGATCACCGCGAAGACGTGCTCAACTACGTACGCGAACGCTACGGAGCGGATCATGTCGCCCAGATCATCACCTTCGGAACCATGGCCGCCCGAGGGGCCATCCGCGATGTCGGACGTGCGCTCGGCATCCCGCTCCCGCTCTGCGATCAGACCGCCAAGATGATCCCGATGTTCACCTCGATCAAAAAAGCGCTCGAGGAAGTTCCGGAATTCAAGGCGCATTATGATTCGAATGCTGAAGTGCGCCGGCTCGTCGACAACGCCCAGAAAATCGAAGGGCTCGCGCGCCACACCTCGATGCATGCCTGCGGCGTCGTCATCACCAAGGATCCCGTCACCGAATACACGCCGCTCCAGCGCGTCTCAGGATCACGCGAGGGCGTCGTGACTCAGTACGCCTCCTCGACCAAGGCCAATGCCGTCGAAAAGATCGGACTGCTCAAGATGGACTTCCTCGGACTCAAGAACCTCACCATCATCCAGAACACCATCCGCATCATCCGCGCGCTCGGCAAACTCGACGCGCTCGTCGAAACGCTCGGCCTCGACCCGGAACATGCTTCTGTCTCCGACATCATGGACAAGCTGCCCCTCGATGACGAAGCGGCTTTCAAAGTGCTCCAGGACGCCCGCACGACCGGCGTCTTCCAGCTCGAATCCACCGGCATGAAGCGCTACTTGAAGCAGCTCAAGCCGACCGTCTTCGAAGATATCATCGCTATGGTCGCCCTCTATCGGCCAGGACCGATGGATTATATTCCTGATTTCATCGGCGGCAAGCACGGCACCCAGACAGTCGAGTACCTCCATCCGAAGCTCGAGCCAATCCTCAAGAACACCTACGGCGTCGCCGTCTATCAGGAGCAGCTCATGCAGATCGCTCGCGACCTGGCCGGCTTCTCGCTCGGCGAGGCGGACGTACTCCGCAAAGCCGTCGGCAAGAAAATCAAGGAGCTCGTCGCCGAGCAGCGCATCAAATTCGTCGGTGGCTGCATAGACAACGGCATCAAGAAAGACGTTGCCGAACACGTCTTCGATTTCATTGAGCCGTTTGCCGGCTACGGTTTCAACCGGTCCCACGCCGCCTGCTACGCGCTCATCGGCTATCAGACCGCCTACCTCAAGGCTCACTATCCGGCCGAGTTCATGGCAGCGCTCCTCACGAGCGATCAGAACGATACCGACCGTATCGCCATCGAGGTGCGCGAAGCACGGGAGATCGGCATCGAAGTGCTCCAGCCGGATGTCAATGAGAGCTTCGAGAGCTTCGCGGTCATCCGCGGAGACGATGGTCAGGAGCGCATCCGCTTCGGACTCCAGGCGATCAAGAACGTCGGCTCCGTCTGCGCCGAGGAAATCGTCCAGGAACGGGAGCGCGGAGGGAAATTCAAAACGCTCGAGGATTTCGTCGAGCGCGTGCAGACGAAAGATCTGAACAAGAAATCCGTCGAAGCGCTCGCCAAAGTCGGCGGGCTCGACCAGCTCGGCGAGCGTGAGCAGATCCTCGAAAGCATCGATGCGATCGTCCGGCACGGCAAGCAGGCCTCGACCATCGCCGAATCCCATACCCAGAGCCTCTTCGGATCGATGCCCCTCCCGA
>JAGOBM010000004.1 GCA_017983435.1 Candidatus Moraniibacteriota bacterium | reverse complement strand
TTCTGGATCCCGATTTTCCTAGCGGGAAAAAAGTTCAAAACCAAATTTCTTTTTGGGGAAGGAGATGTTGTCCTCGAGCAGTTGATAGAAGAAAAAGATTAGCGGGCTTCGGTACGCGAGTCATCGTGCATTGAAGCCTTTGAGCGGTTGACGCTAGCCTGTTTTGTGCTAGAATTGCAATGTTTTAACTTTCGGGCCTGTAGTTAAGTGGTACAACGCCGCATTCGCATTGCGGAGGCAGGAGTTCGATTCTCCTCAGGTCCACAAAATAAATAAAGAGGCTCTCTCGAGCCTCTTTTGTATTGACGTAGAGACTAAAAAGGTGTATGATACCAGTTCGTGGGTAAAGGCTTACGAACGGCTTATCTCTCGCCGTTGATGAGAGAAGTTCATTGAATCGAAAGGAGACGATGATGGCTCAGCCAATCACGTCAGTACCCATGACATCAGGTCAGGAAAAGCAGCTCGTGCGTTTCGTCGCTGATGCTGCCGAAAGCGCCGCCAAGCAAGTAGTCGCCGATGCAGACTTTCTCTGGAAGGACGGTGCCCAGCTCGTCATTGAGCGCGGCGGTGAGCTCAAAACTGCCATCGAACAGGCGACCGTTAACGCCCTGAAGCAACTCAGCTCGCGCTACCCGGTGTTCGCTGAAACCAGGCTTCTCAAACCCGTGGCTCAAGCGACTGTTCCAGCGAGGACGAAGCCCTTCAATGTGGCAGAGTTCTACCAGACCGGCCCCGGCCTCTACGTCTACGACACTTTCGCAGACCGCCTCGAATTGAACGCCAGGCAGGCAGTGGACTCGGCTCCCGAGCGTCCCTACGTGGCCTCGCTTCTCAAAGCGAACGCTTCCGACGGAGATATTCGCAAGGAACTGCCGGAAACCCACCTGTCGACGCTCGAAGGCATCGCGGGCCTGATCGAAGCACAGCCCAACGGCAAGTCGGGCTTCCTGCTGAACAACGGCTATGCGAACATCTTCTACGTCGAGGGTAAAAACGGCGAAGTCTTCGCCGTGGGTGTCCGCTGGGACTCCGGCCGCCGTCGCTGGCGCGTCCGCAACTGGGAGCTCGGCGGGTTTGGCGATTGGGATGCTGACCGCCAGGTTCTCTGTCCCGGCACCGCAGCCCTGTGATGCTTTGACCCATCGCCATTTTTTTAGACCCTTGGAACTATAACCAGTTCTCGGGGTCTTTTTGTTTTTCAAAAAAAGAAAACCGCATCCGGATGAAAAGTCGTGGCTTTTCGTATCCGGATGCGGCGAGGGCTCTTTGCTTAGGGGAAAGCCTTGCACATCCTGGTGAGGTAGTCCCGCTTGTTGGAGAAGTGCTCCGTGAGATCGTCGATGAGGGCAGGGGTCATGCCGGCGTGGTGATACCGCGCCTGCAGTCCTGTCCAGGTTTCGACCTGGCTCCGGAAGAGACGGGCGAATTCTAGACGATCCTGCTCTTCATCGCCGGTCGGCACGAATTCCTTGATCTTCGGCTGGGCTCTGAGCTTCCAATGTTCCTGGCCTTCGGTATCCCGATGGATGGTGTACAGGGGAGTCGCCCAGCAGTTGACGCCGGCTTCGATGATGGCGTGCGTGTTCTCATCCTCCATGAGACAGGGGGTAGTGACATTGACGAAGGCTGGTCCGCGTTCGGCAGAGGCGATCGCTTCTGACATCATGTTGGCCAGATCCATCAGGTTGCGTCCGAGCGGGAAGACCGCCTGAGCCGAGAACAATGCTCCGGCCCGGAAGTATTCCTGTACGAGGTCGCTTCCGTGGAAGGGTTGCCCGTGGACGCTCGTGGTGGTCGTGGCGCCTTTCGGCGTGCTGGCGGAGGCTTGGCCTTTCGTATTCCGATAGCCTCCATTGTCCAGACAGATGATGACGCCTTTGAATCCGGCGCGTATCGCCCCGCGAGTCCACTCGTAGCCGATCTCATTGGCTCCGTCCCCTCCGAGCGCGACCATGATACGGTCTTGTTCGGAAGGGGTGAGATAGCCGGCCTGGTCATTCGCAGCATAGACGGCTTGGAAACCTTCAGCCATAGACGCGAAATCTTCGAAGAGACCGTGGGCAGCCGAGGTTTTGAAGGCGGTATGCTCATCCCAGAGCAGGCTGACTTGCCCGCATCCGGTAGCGATGAAGAATATTGGTTCCTTGCCTGCTTTCTGACAGGCGAGCGAAACCGCATTGATCGCAGAGGCCCAACCGCACCCGCCGCAGAGCGTATGCTTCCCGGCGAGTGCCGGGGTGCTGCCAGCGGCGTCAGCAACTTTGATTTTCATGATGCTGCTCCCTTTATCTTCGGACATCGGCGTAATCGGGGAGCGACAGAGGCCTGTCGTTCTCCAGATTCTGCCAAGTGGTCCGCAACAGTTCGGTGAGGAGTTCCGGGCGGACATATCTGCCGCCCAGAGCCATAGTTGTCCCTTCGATCGCCGGCCTTTCATGTTCGGGCGTATCGTAGAGGGCATGCCGGACTTTTTCCAGGAAATACCCGGTATCCGGATCGAATGACCGATCGATGACCACTACTGCTTTTCTGCCGCGGAGGAGATCTTTGATCAGGTCGTAGGGGAACGGGACTACGAGCCGTACGGAGAGAGCGCCTGCTGGGATGCCCGCATCCCGGAGCTCTCGCACCGCGCTCCGCACCGTCCAGTCGAATGATCCGACTGATACGATGATGAGTTTGGCATCAGTGATCTCGAACTCCGAGACTACGTCGTAGCTTTCTTGTCGGCCAAAGGCGAGACAGAAACGCTCTGCTATGTGGCGGAACAGATCTGTCTCACCGATACCATCCATATAGTGCCGAGTGCCGACGCTCTGGATGGCCCGGTGATGCGCGTAGGTGAGCTCCTCGTACATATTGTCTGTGAAGAGCTGACCGGTCACGGTCGGATGCTCTTTATCAGCAAGATTTGTGTGCCGTACCCAGCCGACATCTTGGAAGAACTTGAGAAACTTCTGGTTCTCCTCGAGGCCGACATTGCGCGAACGATGCGTCTCACGGAAACCATCCAGGCAGACCACGACCGGCAACTGTGCCGTATTGGCCAGACCGAACGCGATCGGCATCAAATCGTAGGCTTCCTGACCGGTATTGGCCACGAGCACGACCCAACCGCTTTTCACGAGCAGCCGCGTCATGTCCGAGAGGTCGTTGAGGATATTGAGTCCGCCGACCGCCCGGCTGGCGCAGAAGAGCACGATGGGCAGCCGTTTGAAGGCGATATCCATCAGTTCTTCGACGCCGAGCGCGATGCCCTGCGAAGAGCTCGCGGTAAACGCGGGCACTCCGAGTAGGGCCGCTCCTTTGAGGATGCCGAATCCGGCGTGCTCGCTCGTGGCATTGCGGAATACGGCGGTGAGCCGCTCTTCCTCTATCGCCTGATTGAGCACTTTGAGCACCTCGGTATTTGGAGTGATCGGATATCCGGAGACTATCCCGATAATCCGGGCATGCTGGTGGATGGCGTTCATGGTCTGCGCTACGGAGTAGGCGACAGCCGTGTTGCCATCGATGAATCGATCAGTTGTTTTCATGGTTGACTCCCTTTCTTTTCGACGAGATGGATGGCATCGGCAGTGACCGGGCAGGCCGCTACGCATTGGCCATCGCCTTTGCAGCGGTCAGCGACGATCTCGACCAGGTAGGTACCTTGGAAGACGAGGGCGTTGTCCGAACAGATGAACGAAGCGCAGCGGCCGCAGCCGTTGCACTTGTCCAGATCAAGCATCGCCCGCATGGATCCCCACGCGCTGATGTCGTTCTGTTCGGTATTGCCGATCGTGTCTTCCAGTTTGCCTCCCGGCAGATAGGTATGCCAGGCCGGCAGACGAGGCTGACACCGCAGAGCGGAACCGTCTTCCGGTCGTACGGCGATGCCTTCGATACGCACGGCCTGATCATGCCCCTGTTGGATCGCTTGAAGATTGGCGTCGAGCGCCGATTGCTTCTTGAGCGTCTGACGGAGGGCTGTCGCCAGGTGGTGGAGGGAGAACGGCTCTTGATCGTCCATCGCCCGCACCAGCGCTCCCAGGAGGGGAGTATTGGGTTTGGCAAGGCCGATAGTCTCCACCGCGATCTTCGTGGCGGGTACGACCCACACCTGACGATCGCCGATGTAGAATTTCCGTTCGGATTGGCTGATGTCGCTGACATTGGCCACGATGACGGCGTGCTCGGGGGTTTTGAGGATGTTTTCCTGGGTCAATGTATCGAGACCGAGGAATCCGACCAGGTCCGCTTCATCGAGAGCAAACGGGTGTCCGGAAGCGATATCTTCTCCGTGAGCGAACTCTCCTGAACTCATGACCTGAGCTCCCTTGCGGGCTGCGCCGAATTTTGGAAATTCGCTCGCATCCCAGAGGTGGCTCAGCATGACGGAGAGGCCGAGGGTCGGACCGGCGGTAACCACGCCCGAACCCGCATCGCCGAGGAGTACTGCTTTGATGCGTGTCATGATGACACTCCTTTCAGTGGCAAAATGTTAAGGAAACTGAACTCTAATAGAGTGTCAGAGGTATAGCATATCTTTTGCGATATATCAAATATATGTGTGCGTATTTCTGGCTTGTGTAAGGCATTCCAGTATTTTTTCTCCGAGAGTCTTCCGCTTGGGCGGCGAGTGTCTTTTTCCAGGGAGGTGTGGTACTGTGGACGGGTAAGCTGAATAAGATTGGTATCTCTATGGCCCGTATCATCTATGGCGTCGATATCGAGAGCGATTTTTCCTGTATCGATGCACGGGATGCTATTGTCCGCTGTTTCATCGAAGCACACGATGAAGTCTTGCAGGAGACGATGTTTTCAGAAAGCACTATCGATCCGGAAAAGATCGAGCAGATCAAGCATCTTGACGTCAAACTCTTGATCAGTCAGATGTTTGCCAAGATCGGCGGGGATTTCGAGCATCCGGACAAGACGACGCTGGTGCGGCTTGTGGAGGAACTCGGGCAATTCGCGTTGAGCTTCCGCCCGCCTGAAGTCATCGAACAGCACGCCGCAGAAATCAAGCTGCTGCTGGATCGTCTGCCAGATACACCGGCAGTGGAATAGATAGAGAGAAGGGATTTCATATGAAACGAATCGTAATTCTCGGTGGAGGGACGGGTGGGACGATGATCGCTCATCGGCTCGCGCATGCGCGTCGAGATGACTGGGATATCACGCTCATCGAGAAAGAGCATGAACATATCTATCAGCCGGGGCTTTTGTTCGTGCCTTTCGGGTTGGTCTCTCTCGAGCGGTTGAGGCGCCCATCTGCGTCTTTGCTGCCGCCATCAGTCATCCGTATCGCTCTGGCTATCGATCGTATCGATCCCGTCGCCCGGAGAGTCACGCTGTCGGATGGTACGGCGGTGCCGTATGATGTGTTGATTGTCGCCACTGGTGTCCGCCTGGCTCCGGAGGAAATTCCGGGTATGCAGGGGGCGCTCTGGCACCAGGATATCTTTGATTTCTATACCGGGGAGGGGGCTCAGACATTGAAACAGAAGCTCTCCAACTTCACGGGCGGATCGATCGTGGTCCATATCACCGAGATGCCGATCAAGTGTCCGGTGGCACCGCTTGAGTTCGCGTGTCTTGCGCATGACTTTTTTGTCCGGCGGGGGATGAGGGATCGGGTGTCGATCACCTACGTCACGCCGCTTTCGGAAGTATTCACCCGCCCGGTCGCTGCCCAGCAGTTCAGCCATTTCCTGGAGGAGCGCCAGATAGGATCGGTCACGGATTTCGCTATCGAGCGTATCGATGAAGCAGCGAAAAAAATGGTCGCCTATGATGGCCGGGAAGTGCCGTTTGATCTCTTGGTGACTGTGCCGACCAATCGCGGTGCCGAGTGTGTCGGGCGGAGCGGACTCGGCGATGAGCTCGATCTCGTCCCAACCGATCCCCATACGCTGCAGTCGAAATCGCATCCGGATATCTTCGTGCTCGGCGATGCATCGGATATCCCTGCGTCCAAAGCCGGGTCATCCGCGCATTTTCAGACCGGGGTGGTCGCTCAGAATGTCCGCTGTTTCCTGGAAGGCATCCCGCTCACGGCTCGCTATGATGGTCATGCCAATTGCTTCGTCGAGCTCGGCGCCGGAGAGGCTGCGATGATCGATTTCAGCTATGAGATGGAGCCATTGCCGGGCGTCTTTCCGGTACCGATTATCGGACCGTTTCGTCTCTTGGAGGGGAGCCGCATCAATCACTGGGGCAAGAAGTTCTTTTCTTTCATCTATTGGAATTTCTTGCTGAAAGATCGACCGCTGCCTTTTTTCTCAGATACATTCAGTCTGGCAGGGAAGCGTCTCAAGCAAAAATAATCACCGATCTATGCAAAAAATACTGGCCGGACAGGCATACGATGTAAATGAAGAAGGGTTCCTCGAGCACGCGGATGCGTGGAATACGGAAGCCGCTCGGGCTCTAGCAGAAGAGCTCGGTATCCATGAGCTGACCCAGGAACATATGCAGGTACTCGCGTGGCTGCGTGAGCAGCACACAGCCGGCGTCGCCATGACGCTCCGCAAGATCGGTAATTCCGGTGTGACGGATATCAAGACCTTCTACGCGCTGTTTCCGGGTAAGCCGCTCAAATTCGCTTCCAAGATAGCCGGGCTGCCGAAGCCGGTCGGCTGTATCTGAGAAAATACATTACCATTATTCATCGAAGACTATGGAGAATCAACCGCTCAAGAAGATGATGATCATCTGCTCGAAGTCCGGCATCGAGAACGTCTATGCCGCGCTTATCCTCGCTCACGGCGCGCGCGCCGAGGGTATCGAGGCGGAGATCTTTTTCACGTTTTTTGGATTGGATGTCATCCGGAAGGATCGGATGAATAGCCTGCATGTGGCGACGGTCGGCAATACGGGT
This sequence comes from Candidatus Moraniibacteriota bacterium, assembly GCA_017983435.1. Lineage (GTDB taxonomy): Bacteria > Patescibacteriota > Minisyncoccia > Moranbacterales > UBA1568 > JAGOSP01. The sequence continues at coordinate 103,652 of JAGOBM010000004.1, read as the reverse complement.
ATGCATATGCCGACGCTCCTCGGGGCGGTGCCGGGGATGGAAGCGTTGGCGACGGTGATGATGCAGAAAGAGATGGAGAAGCTCGATATCCCGGGGATAGAAGAATTTCTTCAGATGATCAAGGACGAGGGCGGCAAGATCTTTGGTTGCAAGCTCGCCATGGACATGTTCCATCTGACCCAAGATGATCTCTGGAGCGGTGTCGATGGGACACTCACGGTCGGACAGTTCTACGAGCGCTTCACGCCGGATACGCAGATTATTTTCGTATAGAGTATTCTTTCACTATCTTTCATCATGAACTCTCCAATTCCCGCACTTGAAATAACCAACCTCACGAAAACGTACGCCTCTGGGACGCAGGCTCTTTCGGGTGTTTCGCTTTCCGTACCTCAGGGGGGATTCTTTGCACTCCTGGGGCCCAACGGGGCTGGAAAAACGACACTGATCGGCATTACCACTGGTTTGGTAAATAAATCGAGCGGAATGGTATCCGTGTTTGGGCATGATATCGATGCGGATCCGGAAGCCGCCAAGGCCTGTATCGGGCTGGTCGGTCAAGAGATCAATTTCAATCCTTTTGAGAAACCGCTCGATATCATCGTCAACCAGGCTGGTTACTATGGCATCCCGCGTTCGGTCGCGCTCCCGAGAGGAAAACAGCTGTTGACGGATCTCGGTTTGGGCGAAAAAATGTACGACAAGGCTATGGCTTTGTCTGGCGGTATGAAGCGGCGGCTGATGATTGCCCGGGCTTTGATCCATCGGCCGCGCTTTCTGATTCTGGATGAACCGACCGCGGGAGTAGATGTCGAACTGCGCCGCAGTATGTGGGACTACCTCCGCACATTGACCAAAGAAGGCCTGACGATACTCTTGACGACGCACTATCTGGAAGAAGCCGAGCAGCTCGCTTCGCACGTCGCCATTATCCACAAGGGGAGACTGGTCGCCAATGCTCCGATGGCGGAAGTCTTGGCTTTGCATGAAACCAACGGACAGGCTGAAAACGGATACCGTGGCGGAAAACTCGAAGAAGTATTTATCCAGCTGACTGAAAATAAATAGGACTGCACCTGTATGACTCCCTACCAAAAATGGGTATCCTTTTATACCATACTCCGCAAAGATGTCGTCCGCATGTTTCGTATTTGGGTACAGACCTTTCTTCCCTCAGTCGTGACCTCGGTGCTGTATTTTCTGGTTTTTGGAACCGTGCTGGGGAGTAAGATCGGAGATATGCAGGGGGTCGACTACATGACGTTTGTCGTACCTGGCCTCGTGATGCTTTCCATCGTAACCACTGCCTACGCCAACACCTCGTTTACTTTTTTTACCTCGAAATTCTTCGCTCGTTCGATTGATGAAATCTTGGTATCGCCGACCCCTCCCTGGCTCCTTATCGTCGGATTTATCGGAGGAGGAGTGGTCCGCGGTTTTCTGACCGGTACGTTGGTGCTTCTGGTCTCGCTCTTTTTTACCGAAATTTCCTTGTCGATCACTTCGGCGCTCATCATCGCTGGATTCGCTTTTTTGACCGCGCTGGTGTTTGCACTTGCCGGCCTGGTAAACGGTATTTATGCCAAATCTATGGATGGCATCAGCATCGTACCTACCTTCGTGCTCACTCCGCTCGTGTACCTCGGAGGTGTTTTTTACTCCATTCATACACTCCCAGAATGGTGGCAGACGCTCACCTATACGAATCCGCTCTTCTATCTCATCAGTGGTTTCCGCTATGGATTCTTGGGAGTCGCGGATGTTTCGCTCTGGCTGTCTCTCTTGGTACTTTTCTCGATGATCGGAGTGTTGGGCAGTGTGAATTGGTATCTTATCCGTACGGGACTCGGTCTGAAACAATAGGGTATTTGTATGCGACTAGCTGACCTGGAGCATTACGATTATCACCTCCCGCCGGAACTGATCCGCAAGGCAGGAGTCGAGCCCCGCGATAGCGCCCGCCTGTTCGTGTACGATACCCGGACAGATACGGTCATATTTGATACGTTTGCGAATGTCGCCCGTTTCCTGCCGGAGCGGTCGCTCATGGTGCTCAATGATACCCGGGTGCTGCCGGCCCGGCTCTGGCTTACCAAGGAGACCGGCGGCAAGATCGAAGTGTTCGTGCTGGCCAACCAGATCGAGGATGACGAGCGTATCCCGGTCTTGGTCGATCGGAAGACGGCGGTCGGTCAGAAACTTTTTTTCCCGAATCAGGATTTCTTCGAGGTCGTCGATCAGACAGAGCAGATTTTTTCGGTGCGGCTCAAGAGCGCGTCCGGACAATCGCTTAGCTCGCTGCTCGAAGCCTATGGCAAAACACCGCTGCCACACTATCTCGAAGGGGCGGAGATAGGGGAGGCCGAGCTGCGGGAGCGCTATCAGACGGTGTTTGCCCGGGCCGGAGCTTCCGTGGCGGCGCCGACTGCCTCGCTCCATTTTACAGATGCGGTCTTCCATTCTCTCGATGAGCGGCATATCGATCGGACGACGCTTCTGCTCAATGTCGGTCTTGGTACTTTTGCGCCGCTGCGGGAAGAGTATTTTGTCGATCAGCGCCTGCACAGCGAGTCTGCCCTCATCACGGACGAGACGGCCGAGGCTCTCAACACGGCAAAACGATCCGGCCGGCCGATCATCGCGGTCGGTACGACCACCACTCGGACACTGGAAGCCTTCGTGCATGACGGCATGATCGAGAGCGGTGCTGGCAAGACGGATATCTTCATTTTTCCGCCGTATGAGTTTCAGATAGTCGATCATCTGATAACCAACTTCCATCTTCCCAAGACATCGCTGCTCCTCTTGGTGGATGCCTTTCTGCAGCACAAGAGGGCGAAGAAAAATGTCATGGAGCTCTATCGGATAGCTATCGAAAACCATTTCGCCTTCTATTCTTTTGGCGACAGTATGCTGATCCTCTAATTGACAGCGTGTATTTACTGTGCTATAAAAATACGTTCCGATGGGGAACAAGTTTTTTGAGAGGAGAGTATTATGTCTACTGAAACAGCCGTGAGTCAACGCGCTCCGGATCTGCAGCTCCTGCTGCGTAGCACGGTCTTTGCTATTTTGGCTGAGGCTTACAGTCATGGAGACATGACGGAATCTGATGTCGTTGAGCTGTTGCTCGAACATCGTCTCGGGTCCAAGCCAAAACAGCTGGCCCATATTGGTGCTTCGATGGCAAATGGTCTTGGCGTACCAACGAACGAGATCGGAGTCGTGATCGAGCTGTGTAATACCAATCCCGGTCTCGGCTACAGTGTCGCTTTGGCGCTTGCTGAACATGATCCGGCCCGCGAGATAGCCTCGTTTGCTTTTCGTACGAGCGATTCAGAAGACTTCGTTAAAGGCGTGGTTCTTTCGGCACTCGAGAAAAAACCTGGGAAGTGTGTGGTGATTCGAAAAGTGCTTGGGCAAAAGGAAGTCGAAGAAACCAAGGCATTCATCAAAATGCTTCAGGAAGTTTCCAATGGCATGATCATCTGCGCTGTCAAAGGTATCTTGGCCACAGTGCCTCTGAGTGATTCCAATGGTACCAAATGGGGCGCGATCATCCATACCACTTGAACAGTATCTTCGTAGTCCCTTTGGGAAACCGCTCTTGGTTTCCCGATTTTTTTTGTGAAAAAAAGCAAAAAGACCTTGCCAAGACAGCCGTTGTAGCTGTACACTTGAGGACATAATACGGATGAAATACGACACTCTATGAAAGTGATTCTCGTGAAAGACGTGCCGAAAATCGGAAAAGTCGGCGATGTGAAAGAGGTGAGCAACGGCTACGCTCTCAATTTTCTCCTGCCGCAAGGTCTGGCGAAGATGGCGACGGCTGCCGGATTGCGTCAGGTGGAAGAGCTCAAGAAGAAGCAGGTGCTTGAGGCCGCTGATCTCAAGAAGGCGCTGCTCCTCCAGGCCAACGCGCTCCGTGATCGCTCGGTCGTCATCCGTACGAAGGCAGAAGAAGGACGTCTGTTCGGTTCGATCGGACAAGATGAGATCGCTGCGGCGCTCGCGGCCGAGGGTATCGAAGTCGATCCGAAGATCATCGATGTCGCCAAGGCGTTCAAGATGGTCGGTCAGTACGAGGTGACCGCTCATTTCGGCCATGGTGTCGAAGCGGTATTTGAAGTCAAGATTCAAGGAGAGTAATCTCCATTCTAGTCGTTTTCCAAAGAGCCGTTCCGCGTCAGTGGTAGCGGCTCTTTCTCTATAAATACAATAAGCTGCACCGCTATGGCCGTACGCAAGACCAAGAAAAAAGCCCCGATGAAATATATCTTTGTCGTCGGGGGGGTGATGAGCGGCGTCGGCAAGGGAGTCGCGACCTCGTCTATCGGTCTGATCCTCCAATCCAAAGGCTATACCGTGACCGCGCTCAAGATCGATCCGTATATCAATGTCGATGCCGGGACGATGAATCCGACCGAGCACGGCGAAGTATTTGTCTTGAAGGACGGCTACGAGACGGATCAGGACATGGGCAATTATGAGCGCTTCATGGGGCTCGAGCTCACGCGCGACCACTATATGACGACCGGTCTCGTCTACAAGACGGTTATCGAGAAAGAGCGCAATCTCGAATACCAGGGCCGTTGTGTCGAGGTTGTACCGCATATTCCTCAGGAAGTGATCCGCCGGATCAAGAAGGCCGGGAAGAACGCCGGGGCGGACGTCGTTATCACGGAGATCGGCGGTACGGTCGGGGAATATCAAAATATCTTGTTTCTCGAGGCAGCGCGTATGCTGAAACTCGAGCATCCAGAGGACGTCTTCTTTGTGCTCGTGAGTTATCTGCCGGTACCAAGCAAAGTCGGAGAGATGAAGACCAAGCCGACCCAGTACGCGGTGCGTACGCTGAATAGCGCCGGTATACAGCCGGATTTTATCGTAGCCCGCTCCGATCGTCCGCTCGATGAGAAGCGCAAGGAGAAGCTCGCGATCAACTGCAGTATCCGGCAGGAAGACGTCATCAGCGCACCGGATGTCGATAGTATCTACGATGTCCCGCTCAATTTTGAACGTGACCATCTGGGAGTTCGTCTCCTCAAGAAGCTTGGTCTCCGGGCCAAGAAGCATGATCTGTCCGGATGGGAAGCGCGGGTAATACGGAATCGAAAATCGACGGAAATAGTCCGTATCGGCATTGTCGGCAAGTATTTTAAGACCGGGGATTACGTCCTCTCTGATGCCTATATCAGCGTCATCGAAGCTCTCAAGCATGCTGCCTGCGAAGTCGGACGGAAAATCGAGCTCGATTGGCTGGACAGCGCTGATTTCGAAAACGATCCGAAGTCGCTCGCGACGCTCAAGGAATACCAAGGCATTCTAGTGCCGGGAGGATTCGGCGGTCGGGGTATCGAAGGTATCATCGCTGCTATCCGCTACTGTCGCGAGGAAAAGATCCCGTATTTCGGCCTGTGCTATGGCATGCAGCTCATGGTGATCGAATACGCCCGGCATATCATGGGACTCAAGGGAGCGCATACGACCGAGGTGGATCCATCCGCGAAGCATCCCGTCATCGATATCATGCCGGAGCAGAAGGCGAATCTCCGGAGCAAGAATTTCGGTGCGACTATGCGGCTCGGACAGTATGAAGCGATGATCCGCCCGGGCACGATCGCTCGCGAAGCCTACAAAACCGATTCGGTCCTCGAGCGGCATCGGCATCGCTACGAAGTGAATCCGGCATACGTGGCGGATATTGAGAAAGCCGGACTGGTCTTCTCGGCCACTTCGCCGAACGGGGTACTGATGGAAATTGCCGAGTTACCGAAAAAACAGCATCCGTTTTTTGTAGCGGCGCAGTTCCATCCGGAATTCCAATCATCGCTTATGCGGCCGCATCCGCTCTTTGTAGCGTTTCTCAAGGCCGCGACGAAACAGACAAAACACTGATCGGCGAGCGTGGCACCAGACGATGCTGTCGCATACGAAAAATCCCCGGCCCGGAGGCAGGGGATTTTTTGATTCCGCAAGAGACTACTTGGTCTCCGGGAGGACGTTGACGTAAGTTCGCTTCACGAGCTTGCCGGTGAAACTCTTGACCTTCTTCACCTGAAACTGCACTTTGCCCGCTACGAGAGCGAACAGGGTGTCGTCGGCACCACGCTCCACGTGCTTGCCTGGATGAAACTTCGTTCCGCGCTGACGGAGAATGATGTTGCCGGTCTCTGCCGCCTGGCCGCCGAAGATCTTAACGCCGAGGCGCTTAGAGATCGAATCACGACCGAGGGCGGTTGATCCACCAGCTTTTCTGGTTGCCATAGCCTACAGTGTTATACGTTTACCACCTTTACGGTATACTGGAAGAGTATAACATGCTTTTTTATGTTGTCAATCCACATCACTGATCGGTTGCGGAAGCTCCACAGAATCATAAAAAAGCGACAGGACGCCTGGGTGGTCTTTTTTGGCCTGGTCGCTGTCGCGTTGCTCGGTTTTGAAGCTGGGCTGATCAGTGGGAAATCAGGCAGTCATCAGGAACCGCTCCGTATCGAGCTCGCACCGGTCGCTGTCTCGGCAGTCGCTAATGTTGATCCAGTGTCACCCTCAGTCGGTATCGGCGAGCGCACGGCGGGAGAAGAGCGGAAGGCAATACCCGAGGGAGCAAGCTGTCTTTTCGTGGCTAGTCGCAATTCGAAACTCTATCACGCCGCCGGCTGCGCTGTCGTCAAACGGATCAAACCAGAGAATCGGCTTTGTTTCAAAGAAGTGAGCGAAGCGGTTGCACGCGGACTCACACCGGGCTGCACACAGTGATGATCCGTATATGCTGAAACGGAAAGTCGGGGTACAATATCGGAGATATACACTATGTCAAAACCAATACAACATCACGAACAATATAGTCCCAAGAAATCCAGTCTCGTCTCGCTGCTCTCGTTCGCTCTCGCCTTTGTCGATGCGCTGATTCTCTATACGATTTCGAGTTTCATCGAGACGACGCTCGGTACGCAGTATATCGGGGCCGCTTATTTCATCGCCTTCGGCATCCATCTCATCCTTCTCCTTAATCTGCAGGGGACTATCCGGAAAATCGGCAAGATACGCTACCTGCTCCTCTGTCTCGGTCTGGCTGCTGCTGCCGTCGGCATCCTGCCCTCCATCAGCGATGGCTTGAAGGGGGTGGCTTTGGCAGTCGCCTTTCTCGCTTTCTCCAATACGGCCTGGGTGGCGCTCGATGTTATCTTGGAAGGGTATTCCAAGGATCAGCTCTCTGGCCGTATCCGCGGCCTGCATCTGACTATCGTTAGCATAGGATTCCTGCTCACTCCGTATCTGGCGACCCGTATCCTTGATGCGCATGGCTATGCCGCCGTATTCCTGATCGTTTTTATCGGGTACGCCACTATCTTGCTTATGGCGACGGTATTGTTCCGTTTTGACAATCACACGGAGCAGCCGAAAATCAGACTCTGGTCAGCATTGCAGGAAGTTTCCGGCAATACGGATCTCCGCAGCATCTTCATCGTCTCACTGGCTTTGGAATTCTTCTACACCATCATGGTGATCTATATGCCGATCCATCTCCAGCATCTCGGATTCGCTTGGACCGAAATTGGCATCATCTTTACCATCATGCTGCTCCCATTCGTCTTTCTGCAGTACCCGATCGGCCTTTTGGCGGATAAGCGCTATGGGGAGAAAGAACTCCTGGCTCTCTGTCTCCTTATCACGACCGCGGCGATGGTCGGCGTAGCGACATATTCGGAAAAGCATCTGCTGGCGTGGGGAGCGATCCTCTTTATGACTCGCGTCGGTATCGCCGGTATCGAAGTGCTCCGCGATTCCTATTTCTACAAGCAGATTGATGGTGACGATATCCATATTATCGCTTTTTTCAGGATGGCCCGTCCGGTAGCCAGCATGGCGGGGGCGGTGATCGCCGTGATTACCCTGTCTTTTTTTCAGCTTCCTGCACTGTTCATCGCGGTCATCGTCGGGCTCTTCCTCGCCTTATTCCAGGTTTTCAGGCTCAAAGATACGGAAAGCGAATACGATATCGCCAACAAAGCTTCCGTAACTCCCGTCTAGGCTCTATTTCCCTCTTTCTCGGGCATCGGAAAAATGCTATGGTAAAGAGGAATCGCCCTGTTCCGGAGTGGAGCAGTGTTGGTTGTTTTTCTAGTGTTTCAGAAGACTGTTATGGCCTATCATTTCCGACTCGATCGTTTCGAGGGCCCACTCGACTTGCTGCTCTCGCTTATCGAACGCGAGAAGCTCGATATCACGACGGTGAGCCTGGCACAGGTGGCTGATCAGTATCTCGAATACCTCTCTCATGAGGAAGAAGTGACGCTCGAGAATCTCTCATCGTTCCTTGCAGTCGCCTCGCGGCTGCTCCTGATCAAATCGAGAGCGCTCTTGCCGATCCTCTCGTTTACCGAGGAAGAAGAGGAGGCGGTGGATGACCTCGAGTGGCGTCTCCGGCAGTACAAGCTGTTCCGTGATGCCGCGCTCAGGCTCGGAGGGATGTTTAGTCTGCATACGGGAGCGTTCATCCGGGAGAGCTTCCCGGGATCGCAGGTGGTCTTCTATCCGCCAAAGGATTTCTCACCGGATGATCTGGTGAAACACTTCCGCTCCGTGCTCGGAGAGATACCGATGCATGAGGAGCTCCCGGAAAAAATCATCGAGCAGGTGATCTCACTCGAAGAAAGGATTTTCCATCTGCAGAGTCATCTGACTGAACGCATCGAAGCCTCATTCTCGGAATTCTCAGGATCGGCCAAGAATAAGGTTGATGTGATCATCTCATTCCTGGCGCTGCTCGAGCTGGTGAAGCAGCGATTCCTCGTCGCTGAGCAGAGCGGCTTCTGGAGTGAAATCCGATTGAAGCGCATCGAGACCGAATCCGTATCCGATCCATCATAATCTCTCAAAATCTCACGTGTATGACGACCGAACCTATCGAATCTGGAGAGAGAGATAAGAAGCAGCTGATTGGCGCGCTGGAAGCCGTGCTGTTCGTCAGTGGCGAGCCGGTGTCATTCACCCGTATCGAAAAGACGCTCAATGTCACCGCGACTGAGCTCGCTGAGCTTCTCGCGGCGCTTCAGGAGAAACTGGCTCATGATGATTCGGCCGGCCTGCAGGTCATCACGCACCACCAGAACGTCTCGCTCGCTACCAAGAGCCTGCACGCTGGACTGATCGAACAATTGACCAAGGCCGCTCTCCAGGAAAACCTGAGCCGTGCCGCCCTCGAAGTGCTGGCGATCATCGCCTATCGGGCTCCGATCGCTCGGGTCGAGATCGAAGCGATACGCGGAGTGAATTGCAGCTTCACGCTCCGCAATCTGCTCCTGCGCGATCTGATCGAGCGAATAGGCAATCCGACCGATAGCCGCGGCTATCTCTATCAGCCGACATTCAAATTTCTCCAATCGCTCGGGCTGTCTTCAATCGGGGAACTCCCTGATTTTGAGACGCTCCGCAATGATGACCGTCTGAAGCAGATGCTGGCTGATGAAGCCCAGGACTCGGGAGCGGTTCTCGCTGATACGTCGGATGCTCCCGCATCGACACCAAGTGCCTGATCTGTCTGTCTGATACCGATACTGACTATGCGCTTCAAAGTATTCACACTGGCATTTCTCGGGACACTGCTGTGGTGGTCGCATGACGGCCTCCTCTCTTTCCTGTCCTCGACGTTTCGTCAGGATCTAGATGGGGCTACGGTCGATCAGTCGGCATCGAAGAGCGTGGGTGAACCGATACTGGAGCCGATTGTCACAGAAAATCGGGGGCTCACAGCGACCTATCAGCCTATACTCAAGCCCTACGCGCCTCGAATCGCTGTTCCGACCGCGCATGCGGCCGTCATCGTTGATAGCGATTCGCAAGAGATCTTGTATGCGGAAGATGCGGATGAACAGCGGCAGATCGCTTCGTTGACCAAGCTTATGACATCGTTTATCGTCATCGAATCCGTCAAAGATCTCGATGAGTTGGTCACGATCGATGAGGAAGCGGTATATGCTGATGGCACGCGTGTCGGTTGTCCGCGGAGCGGGTATTGTATCGGAGAGCGATTGAAAGTCGGGGAGCAGCTGGCCGTGCGCGATCTCCTGAAAGCCGCACTCATGAACAGTGCGAATGACGCGGCGATAGCTCTCGGGAAGCACTTGGGGACAACCCAGGAAGGATTTGCTACAATTATGAATAAGCGGGCCCGAGAGCTCGGTATGACGAATACTCATTTCTGTACTCCATCCGGTCTCGAACCGGACGGACGTGAGACTGAGTGCTATTCGACCGCCCGTGATGTCGCCAAGATGACCGTACAGGCATTGAAATACGACATCATCTGGCAGTTCATGCGGCTCGAAAAAGAAGAAATCGTCTCAAGCGATGGACGCTATCGGCATGAGATTTTCAATACTGATGAGTTGCTCGGTCAGATGCCGAATCTCGTCGGTACGAAGACCGGATTCACGCCGCTGGCCGGGCGTTCGCTCCTGGCCGTCGCCAAGCATCCGGATTCGAATCATCGCGTCGTCGCGGTAGTGCTCGATGATCAGTACCGCTGGCAGAGCGTCCAGTCTATGTTTGATTGGAGCTTCCAGGCGTTCGAGTGGAAATAACCCTTTTTTAAGGATCGTCTATGCTGAATATCCCGCAGCTGCAGTACATTCCAGAAATGGCGAATATCATGAAGATTCTCGCGACCGGTATCCTGTCGTTCGTACTCGCCTTTATCCTGACACCGCTCTGGACGCATATCCTCTATCGGTACAAGCTCGGCATCAAGATCAAAGAAACCGGAGTGCAGGGAGACAAGCTCACTTTCGTCAGCAAACTGCATGCCTCCAAATCCGGCACCCCGACGATGGGTGGCGTCATCATCTGGATGACGGTCCTTATCCTTATTTTTGCTTCCCAATACATCTTCCCGTATATCGCTGATTGGACCGATATCGGTTTCATCGCCAATCTCGATTTCCTGCGCCGACGGGAGACCTGGCTTCCGCTGTTCGCGCTAGTGACCGCCGGTATTCTCGGCCTTATCGATGACTACTGCAGCGTTCGGAAAATCGGATCGAACAAGGGGGGTGGCATACGTTTCGCGTTCCGTTTCTGGTGGCTCTTCCTGATCGCTGGTGCTGGATCCTGGTGGTTCTATGAGAAGCTCGGTTGGGATTCGATCCATATTCCGGCGGTCGGGGATTTCTCGATCGGCCTCTGGTATATCCCGCTGTTCATCTTCGTCATCCTTTACACCGCTATTTCCTCCAATGAGACCGATGGACTCGATGGCCTGAACGGCGGTATTCTCCTCATCGCCTTTGTCGCCTTCGCTTTCATCGCCTATACCCACAACAAGGCTGACCTCGCCGCATTCTGTGCCGCCATATCTGGTGCGCTCTTGGCGTTTCTCTGGTTCAATATCTATCCGGCCCGCTTCTTCATGGGCGATACCGGGGCTATATCGCTCGGGACGACGCTCGGTGTCGTCGCGCTGCTCACGAATTCCGTCATCCCGCTCTTCATTATCGTCGCGCTCTATGGATTCGAGTCGCTTTCGGTGGCGATCCAACTGACGAGCAAGCGCTACTTCGGCAAGAAAGTCTTTCTCGCGGCTCCGCTGCATCATCATTTCGAAGCCAAGGGCTGGCCGGAGCCAAAGGTCGTCATGCGCGCCTGGATCTTCACGGCCGTGACGGCGCTGATCGGTGTCATGATCGCCATACTTGGCATGGGAACGTAAATAGTTTTCTCTCGTCGTGATAGAGTATCAATAATCCATTGTGAATATATCGGTATGCTGAAGAATATGCGCCTCGGGGATTTCAAAGGGAAAAAAGTACTGGTCCGCGTCGATTACAATGTCGAGCTCGACGATGTCAGGAATATACAGGAACATTTCCGCTTTATGGTCGTCCGGGACACGCTTGATTTCTTGAGCCAGCAGGAGGGAGCCAAGGTCGCACTTCTGACGCACTTCGGCCGACCGGAAGCCGGCGTATTCGACACAGCGTATTCGACACAGCGTCTGGTGGCGAGCGTCGCCAACGCTACCAAGAAAAAGATTATCTTCGTATCGGACTGCACTGGCGCCGCCGTGACCCAGGCCTTGGCGGATCAGCAACCGGGAGAACTCCTCCTGCTCGAGAATGTCCGTTTCAAGAAAGGCGAAGAGGAAGGAGATATCGAGCTCGCGAAGGATTTGGCCCGGCCGTTCGATGTCTTCGTCAACGAGGCCTTCAGCGTCTGTCATCGCAATCATGCTTCGGTCTCCATCATTCCGAAGTTCCTGCCGGCCTTCGCCGGGGAGCGTCTCCTGGAAGAGATTGACCGGCTTGATAAGACCCGTCTGCATCCGGAGCATCCGGCTATCGCCATTATCGGGGGAGCGAAAATCGAGACCAAACTTCCGCTCATCAAAGCGCTCGAACCGAATTATGACTGCATCCTGGTCGGCGGCAAGATAGCCAATGAGGCGATAGATCAGAAAATTGAATTTTCCGAGAAGGTGCTGCTCCCGATTGATTTCAATGGTCCGAATCGGCTTGATATCGGCGCGCAGACTATCGCGTATTTCTCCAAGATCATCAAGACAGCTAAGACCATCGTCTGGAACGGACCGATGGGGAAGTTCGAAGAAAAGCCGAATAATCTCGGAACGGACGCTATCCTGCACGCCATTCTCGAGACTGAGGCTTCAGTGGTCATCGGCGGCGGCGAATCGCTCGCGGCGGTCGAAGCCTCCGGCGTGATGGATAAGATTGGTTTTGTCTCAAGCGGCGGCGGCGCGATGCTCGAGTATATGAGCGGTGCCGAGCTGCCAGGTATCGTGGCGCTCGAAAATTCCCGAGTCCAATAAAAAACGCATTCGTCCCATCAACACAAAAATCCTATGGCTATCATCAAAGACGTACAAGCCCGCGAAATCCTCGATTCCCGTGGCAATCCGACAGTCGAAGTAGTGCTTGGGCTCGAAGATGGCACGACGGCTACCGCCGCTGTACCGTCTGGCGCATCGACCGGCACATTTGAAGCGCATGAGCTGCGCGATGGCAATCCGCACCGCTACGGAGGACTCGGTGTTTTGGGGGCGGTGAACTTCGTGAATACGGAGCTCAAAGCGGCGGTCATCGGTATCGAATCGACCGACCAATCCGCCGTAGATGCCGCTCTGATCGCCTGCGATGGGACGGAGAACAAGTCCCGCGTCGGAGCCAATGCGATTCTCGGCATCTCTCTCGCTGCCGCTCGGGCCTCGGCGATCAGCCGTGGAGTGCCGCTCTATCGGCATATCGCTGATCTGACCAAGACCGAAATCGCTATTGAGCGCTTTCCGATTCCGATGTTCAACATCCTGAACGGCGGCAAGCATAGCGATTCCGGATTATCGGTACAGGAATTCAAGCTTGTGCCGAGTGGTATCAGCACCTATCCGGAGCAGCTCCGCGCCGGGAGCGAGATTTTTCATGCGCTCAAGAAGCTGCTCGAGAAGGATGGCTTCTCGACCGGTGTCGGTGATGAGGGTGGTTTTGCACCGCACCTCACGAGTCATGCTCAGGCGCTCGAGAAGATCAATCAGGCCATCGCCGATGCCGAGTATGCGGCCGGCGAACAGGTGTTTCTCGGTTTGGATGTCGCGGCCAATTCGTTTTATGCCGCTCCGAAGGATCGGTACGAACTGCAGCCGGAAAATACGGATCTGACACGCGATGCGCTGGTTGATCTCTATCAGGCATGGATGCGGAAATACCATATCGTCTCTATCGAAGACGGTCTGCATGAGGAGGACTGGGACGGATGGAAGGTGATGAAAGATCGCCTTGAGCCGGAACCGGCCAGCTGGGGGAAGCCGCTCCTCTTGATCGGTGATGATCTCTTGGTGACCAATATCCATCGGCTCGAAAAATCTCTAGCTGCCGGATCCTGCAACAGCGTCCTCATTAAGCCGAACCAGATCGGTACGCTGTCGGAGACGCTCTCTTGCATGGCCCTCGCGCATGCCAATGGTCACAATACCGTCATTTCTCATCGTTCCGGAGAGACGAGCGATGATTTCATCGCTGATCTCGCGGTCGGAGCCGGTGCCCGTTTCATCAAGACCGGATCGCTCTCGAGAGGGGAGCGGCTGGCCAAGTACAATCGCCTTCTCAAGATCTGGGGAGAGCTCTAAATTCTCATGCTGTCGCCTATGTGGTTCAAGAAACCTGCCGTTCCGGAAATCATCTGCATCGGATCCTGCTCGCAAGACATCTTTTTTCCAAGCGATGAGTATACGGTCTTCGAGACGCCCGAAGATATCACGTCGAAAAGCAAAGCCACTTTCGAGATCGGCGGGAAGTTCCGCGTCCCTGACCGGTATGAAGCCATCGGCGGCGTCGCTGCCAATGTGTCCATCGGTCTGGCGCGGCTCGGTATCCGCTCCGGCTGCTACACGCATATCGGCCAGGACGCGATCGGCGACTGGGCGATGGATACGTTTGCCTCGGAAGCAGTCTCGACGGCGTATGTCGATCGCGAGGCCGGCATCAAGACCGACCTGTCGGCTATCGTCGTGCTTATGAAATCCGGCGATCGGATCATCTTCCATAACCGTGATGCCAATGAGCGCCTCGCAGTCGATCCGAAGCGTCTCTCTGGCGCATCATGGATATTCATGAGCTCGCTCAATGGCGCATGGCAGACAAACGTCGCTGCTATCACCGAGTACCTCAATGCTTCCGAAGCCAAGTTTGCTCTCAACCCGGGACAACATAACCTGAAAGAAGATCCGTCATTGATACTCTCATTGATCGCACGGGCCGATGTGCTCATGCTCAACAAGGATGAAGCGATAGAACTGCTCATGCACGAAGCGGGTATCGACCAGGACCGGCTCGATGATGAACGCTATCTCATGGAGACTCTCCTTAAGAAGGGGGCCAAGACGATAGGCTTGACCGATGGGGTTCGTGGTGCCTGGGCGACCGACGGGACCGAGTTCCTGCATGCCCCGATCCATGTGCTGGGCACGGTCGTCGACAGTACCGGTGCTGGCGATGCGTTTGCCTCAGGCTTTTTGGCTAGTCGTATGCACGCTGAACCGCTCTCGCTCTCACTCTCGACCGGCATACTCAATAGCGGGGGTGTCGTCGCTCATTATGGCGCTATCGAGGGGCTTCAGACGATGGCTGATCGGTCGGAGCGGGTGAAAGATGTCTCGACAGAGACGTTTTAAGCGCGGGCATATCATGGTATACTGAGGGTGTACTGGTTCAAAACAAAAAAGCAGATATGGGACTCCTTTCCTGGGGAAATAGCCCAGAGGTTATTCTTGCTCTCGATATAGGCACCGAAGTCGTGAAGGCTTTGGTGTTTCGTGTCGATGCAGCGGAGAATCGCGGTGTCGTCATCGGTGTCGGCAAAGTGCATCAGAAGCCTGGCAATATGCAGAGCGGAGCGGTCGCGGATATCACCGGCGTCATCGAATCTTCCCGTCAGGCGATCGATATCGCGATGACCAACGCCAAAGTCAAGAAAATCAGCAAGAGCATCATCGGCATCGCCGGGGAGCTCGTCAAAGGCACGACAACGACGGTGCACTATAACCGCGTCAATGCCAGTCTTGAGATCGGCCAGTCGGAGCTCAAGATGATCGTACAGAAAGTCCAGGAGAAGGCCTTCGAACGTATCAAGAAGCAGCTCGCCTGGGAGACCGGCCAGGAGAATATCGAGGTCAAGCTGATCAATGCCGCCATGGTCGACGTCAGCATAGATGGGTACCATATTCAGAATCCGACCAATTTCCAGGGGAGCGATGTTTCGATGAGCATCTTCAATGCCTATGCTCCATTGATCCATCTCGGAGCGCTCGAAACCATCGCTAAATCCCTCCATCTCGATCTACTCTCAGTCGCTGCCGAACCGTATGCGGTCGCCCGATCGGTTGAGGTGCAGGACATGAGCGATTTCAGTGCTATCTTCATCGATATCGGCGGCGGTACGACTGACATTGCCGTCGTACGCAACGGAGGGCTCGAAGGCACCAAGATGTTTGCCCTCGGCGGCCGGGCTTTTACCAAGCGGATCGCACAGGAGTTCGGACTTACCTTCGATGTCGCCGAGCAAATGAAGATCGATTATTCCGGAGGCCGGCTCCATCCAGAAGATGCCGCCAAACTCTCTGCACTCTACTCCGATGATTGCCGGATATGGCTCGGAGGCGTCGAGATTTCCTTGAGTGAATTCGCGGAAACGGATCTTTTGCCATCCCGTATCTTTCTCTGCGGAGGCGGGTCCGCTTTGCCGGGCATCAAGGAGGCGCTCGCTTCGCCGGAATGGGCGGATGCCTTGCCGTTCGCTCGGCCGCCGCATATCAGCTATCTCCAGCCCAAGGACGTCGCTCGCATCGTCGACACGACCGGTGAACTCAACAACCCACAAGATATCACCCCGATCGGCCTGGCCCATCTCGGACTCATCGAGATCCTCGACCAGGAGAAGACGCTGACGCAGATCCTCCAGCGCAGCATGCGAGCTATCGAAGACAACCAATAATCCGATTCCTATGGCGCAAACTTTTTTCATCGATTCGGATGAGGAGATCATCTCGGTCATCGGGCAGCTGCGGAAGTCTTCGGATCCGGAGAATTACTTCGTGTTTCCGAAGCGTTCCCTCGTACTGCAGAGTGCCGTGAATCTTCGTCTCTTCCAGCGGGAAGCTGAGAAGCAGGGGAAGAAGATCATTATTGTCTCTCAGGATGAAACTGGTCGCCAGCTGGCCGAACGCGTCGGGATTCCCACGAAGGATTATGCGGCTGAAATCGGATCGTTGCGTCAGGAGGCCCAGCCGATGACGGATCGGATCAGGCCTGAAGGCCGACAGTCGGCAGTCGCAAGCACACCATCGCATCGCGATGCGGTCCCGGAGCGCCATGTCGATCCCCTGATGCCGGCGGCCAATCGTATCGGATCGGATTCGTTTGCTCCAGCAAGTGAAGCTTCGACCGCCTTGCCACTGCGTCGTGCCACAGAGACAATCATGCCAGAGTCTCGCCCGGAGGCCGCTACCGCGAAACGGCTGAAAATCCGCGATACTTCTCCGCGCTATCAGACAGCGCTCAATTCGAAAAGCGATATCCGTCCGCCGAGAGAAGAGGCGACGATGACGCGACGCCACGTCGTAGAGCCCGTAGAGAGTCGTGTGCTGACGACAGAACATCATCAGCCGTATCGTCCCGCTCTAGATACAGCCGTTCATTCGACACAGGACTTCTCCGAACGGAATCAGAAGCTGCAGAAGTTTTTCAACCGTGAAGCTACGGCCGAGCATCGTCCGCCCGTCGCGCAGAGAAACGCACCAAGCATGCGACCGGAGATGGTTCCGTCTCGGTCATCGGTTTCCTCGGGACGTGCCCCGGTGTCTTCTTGGAAGACAGCCTCTTCTATCGTGCTTTCGCTCCTCTTCCTCGCGGGAGTCGGCGCCGCGGTCTATTTCCTCGTGCCCAAGGCGACCGTGATCGTGACCCCGCATGATATCACTCGCGATATCACCGCCAAGTACGAAGGCCGTACTATCGCTCCGATCGGAGACAAGAGTGAGAATATCGTCCCAGTCCGCAAGATCGAAAAATCCTATGCGACCAAGCTGTCCGGGGAAGCGACCGGCAAGTCATCAGCCGGCAATCAGAAAGCGCGCGGCACTATCATCATCTCCAATGAATATTCGAGCGATTCTCAGCCGCTGATTTCGACTACGCGTTTTGAAACCAGCGAGGGGAAAGTGTTCCGCTTGGCAGAATCCGTCACTGTGCCTGGTATGACGATCCAAAACGGCAAGCGTGAAGCCGGGGTAGTCGAAGCGGTCGTGGTAGCAGATGCGGCTGGCGATACCTACAATATCGACCCGACGGCCTTCACAGTCCCTGGATTCAAAGGCAGTGCGAAATACGATAAGTTCCGCGCTCAATCCACCAAGGCCTTCACCGGGGGAGGCGCCGGCGGCGATGGGATGATGAGCATCACGAAAGAGGACATCGATAAGTCTGTCCAGAAACTCAAAGAGCTTTCCAAAGAAGAGTTTCTGGCCGCGGTCAAACAGGATCTGCTGCCGGAAGAGCGTATTATCGATGATTCCGTAGAGATCCGGGAAGATGGCACTCCGACCTTGCCGCTCATCGGATCGATCGGAGAGAGTTTCGATATCGAGCAGCGTTTCGATGGCAAAGTCTTCGTCGTTTCCGAGCAGGCGCTCAAAGACAAGCTCGCCGAGAAGAATCAGCCTGAACTCAAGGATGTCGCTTTCGCCGTGATCGGTGCCACCTTGTCTTTCGAAAATGTCGTCCCGCATTACGATGAGAATACCGTCGAATTCAGCGTCCAGTCGGTCCTCTCACTCGAGTCCGTCGTTATGAAAGACGCTCTGCGCGAAGAGCTGCTCGGCCAGGACGAGCAGGGCATCAAGACGATCCTTGAACAGCATCCGGAAATCAAGAAGATCGAAGTCAATTTTACGCCGGAATTCCTGTTCCGGAGCATCCCAAACAGCACCAGCCGAGTCAGCGTTATCCTTGAAAAAGACCTCTAATCCGGCCCTTGAAAGCCTCGTAGAGTTCTGATAGACTTATGCGAACCGATCCGGCAGCGAATAGTGAATTGCGAGCCGCCAAGCGGCGTATCGAAATCGATCTCGTCATGCTGGCTTCGGATCGCAGCAAGCATGCCCGTCTCTTCGCGACGCTCCAGGCTGATCAGCGCAAGCTCAAGATGACCGAGAAGCAAGTCAGTCTCGATCTGCTCCGTACGGCCGCCGAGCTCCGCAAGGAAGAGACCGAGCTCCGCCGTATCGATGCGGACATCGTCTATCGCAAGAAGAAACTCAATACTCTCCGTTAAATATTCGCCTATGCCCGGAACATCCGACAAACTCATCACGCTCCTTCAGGCGCTCAATGCCGAACGCGGAGAAAGCGACCGGCTCGATCTCTCGGAATACAATCTCCATAAACTCAAAGACCTCGGCTACTCGGCCTCCATCGAAGACGCGATCACTCGGACCAGGGAGATGTTCTCCTGGCGCATCAAGGATTGGGAGTACAGCGAGATCAAGAAGAAACTGAGCTGGTAATCCGTCCCCGTACTTTCCCCGTATGTCCGTCTCTCTCCGTCAGCGCTATCTCGAATTTTTCCGCTCCCAGAGGCATGCGATCGTGCCTTCCGCTCCTCTCCGGCCGGAGAATGACCCGACGACACTCTTTACTGGTTCCGGTATGCAGCCGATGCTGCCGTATCTGCTCGGAGAGCCGCACCCACTCGGCCGCCGCATCGCTGATTCGCAGAAGTGCTTCCGCTCCCAGGATATCGAAGAAGTCGGCGATAACCGTCACACAACCTTCTTCGAGATGCTTGGCAATTGGTCGCTCGGCGATTATTTCAAGGAGGAACAGATCCGTTTTATGTTCGCCTTCCTGACCGAGGAGATCGGACTCGATCCTCGTCGCCTCTATTTCACCTGTTTCCGAGGCAATGACGCGCTTGGTATCCCAAAGGACACCGAAAGCGCCGAACTCTGGCAGACGCTTTTCCAGGATCGGGGCCTTGAAGCAGTCATCGCTGATTTTCCGGAACGTGACGGTATGCAGGGAGGCCGTATCTTCTATTATGATGAGAAGAAGAACTGGTGGAGTCGCGCCGGTATTCCAAGCCATATGCCGGTCGGGGAGCCGGGGGGTCCGGATACGGAGATGTTTTGGGATTTCGATCCTGAAAATCAGTTCTCCCTGCATGCACAGTCTCTCTGGAAGGACGAACCATGCCACGTGAACTGCGATTGCGGACGTTTCATGGAAATCGGCAACAATGTCTTCATGGAATATCAGAAGACCGATACCGGCTTCGTCAAGCTCGCTCAGCAGAACGTCGACTTCGGAGGTGGGCTCGAGCGCATCGCTGCCGCATCGCTGGATAACCCTGATGTCTTCCGTATCGACCTTTTTGACCGGGCTCGTCAGGCGGTAGAAGCGGTTTCGGGCAAAGCCTACGGTGAAAACCCTGATGATACCTATGCCTATCGGGTCATACTCGACCATATCCGTGCCGCGGTTTTCCTGATCGGAGACGGTATCGTTCCATCCAACAAGGACCAGGGATATTTCGTCCGTCGGCTTATCCGGCGTGCCGTCCGTTTCGCTGGACACCTCGGTATCCGAAATGATTTCATCGCGGAGGTCGGACAGGCCTTCATCGATACCTACGCGGATGATTATGTGTCTCTCGTGGAGAAACAGTCTTTCATCCGAGATGAGCTTGCGAAGGAAGAAGTGAAATTCCGGAAAACGCTCGAGACCGGACTGAAGGAATTCAAGAAACTCTCTGGGGAGGCCATTTCCGGCGTGGATGCCTTCATGCTTTTCTCGTCATACGGATTTCCGGTCGAGCTGACCGAGGAGCTGGCCCGGGAAGCAAGGAAGAGCATCGATCTCGAGGGTTTCCGTCAGGAGCTTGAGAAGCATCAGGATCTTTCCCGTACGGCGAGCGCCGGCAAGTTCAAGGGCGGTCTTGCGGATCATAGCGACAAGGTGACGGCTTTCCATACTGCGACGCATCTCCTGCTCGCTGGACTCCGCCAGGAGCTCGGGGGCGATATCCATCAGGCCGGATCCAACATCACCGATGAACGCACCCGTTTCGATTTCACCTATCCGGAAAAAGTCTCGCGAGAGGTGTTGGATCGGGTAGAGATGTATGTCAATGCCGCGATCAATGCGCCGGCTTCCGTCACGACGGTGATCATGGATAAGGAAGAGGCTCGGGCCGCCGGAGTCGAGGGGAGTTTCTGGGAGAAATATCCGGACAAGGTGACGGTGTATCAGGTCGAGGGGGCGGACGGGACGACGTATTCGCGTGAGCTCTGCGGAGGGCCGCATGTGAAGACCACGACCGAGATCGCCGCGTTTGGGCGCTTCAAGATCCAGAAAGAAGAAGCTTGCTCCGCTGGTATCCGTCGCATCAAGGCTATTCTCGCTTAAACCACCTTCAGGTTGTTGACAGAAAAGCCGAAAAGAGCTAGAATAAGCCAGTATTAATTTTCTTGTGATTCCATGAGTATGTTGGCAGTGATTCGTACCGGCGGAAAGCAGTATCTCGTTTCCGAGGGAACCCGGGTGAAAATCGAGAAGCTTGAAGCGGAAGTCGGCGCGACCGTCGAATTTGAAGTGCTCTTCGCAGGAGACGAGAAGGCCGTCAAAGTCGGTGCTCCGGTGCTGGAGAAAGCGACCGTGACCGGTACAGTGCTCGCCCAGGAGCGTCACGACAAGGTGACGGGTATCAAGCACAAGGCCAAGAAGCGCGAGCTGACCCGTTATGGACATCGCCAGGCCTATACCGAAGTCGAAATAACCAAAATAGCCGCCTAATCATAAGCGAGTTCCTTTTTCAACCAAATGAAAAAACCGACAGGTAGTGTCGGTTTTTTTGTGCCTGGATTTCAGGCGGGGGTGCCATCGGAGAAGAAAGTGATTTCAACCACCGGGAAGCGCCACACCGATGGACGAGCGTACCGGAAGTATGCACGGATCTCATCATCATCGAGCGCGATCTCGACTTTGTACTCGATGCCGGGAGCGATATAACCGATTCCTGTTACCGAACATTTCGGAAACTGTTGGATCGGCACACCCAGACAATCACACAGGCCGAGAACGAACTGTTTGGCTTCCATCAGGGGATGAGGCATCCCGAGATAAAAGGTCTTGATGACTTGCATGATGATCCCTCCTCAAGAGAAAACAGTGAAAAGTAACTGACTTACATTATACACCTTTATTTGCGATTTGTCAATGAAGCAGTGATAGAAGCTTCATCGGCATATTCGATATCGCCACCCGTCGCCAGACCGCGCGCGATCCGAGTAACCTTGGCGTGTGATCCTTCGAGCTTCTTCCGGACATAGAGCGCGGTGACATCGCCCTCCGTCGTCGGATTGGTCGCGAGTATCACCTCTTCCACCTCGTCTTCCGTGACTCGTGTCACGAGTTCGGCGATCCGGAGCGATGAGCCCTCCTGTTCACGGCTCATATCCATGACCCCACCGAGGACATGATAGAGACCGCGGAAGGACCCGGTCCGTTCGATAGCGATGACATCGAGCGGTTCCTCGACGACGCAGATCGTCGTCCGGTCCCGACTCGTATCCGAGCAGATCTCGCAGAGCGTTGACTCGGAGATATAGAAACAGCGATCGCAGCTCCGGAGGTGATGGAGGTCTTCGAGCGCCTCAGCGAAAGCGAGCAGCTTAGCCTCATCCTGCTTGAAGAGATAGAGTACCAAGCGTTCGGCCATCTTGGGACCGATCGAGGGGAGGGCGGAAAACTGCGCGATCAGGTTTTGAAATTTTTTTGGGTAATGCATACGGTGCCCGGTGTGTATTTTTTTTGGACTTCTTTATGCGTCGGCATGCGCTCGCTCGAGCGATCGGAAGGTCGTCGCATTGTCTTCGAAGTAGAGGGAAATCTTGCCGACCGGTCCGTTACGATGCTTGGCGACGATGACGTCGACGATGTTTTTATTGGGAGTATCCGGTTTCACGCGGTCCTCGCGGTAGAGGAACATGACTACGTCTGCGTCTTGCTCGATAGAACCGGATTCACGGAGGTCAGAAAGCTTCGGAAGCTGGTCTGGTCGGGATTCGACCGCACGGGACAGCTGCGAGAGCGCGATGACGGGGATATTGAGCTCACGGGCGAGCTGCTTCAATCCGCGGGAAATCTCGGAAATCTCCTGGACACGGTTGTCGCCGCCGCGCGATCGGCCTTCCATCAGCTGGAGGTAGTCGATGATGATGAGGCCGAGATTGTGCTCCGCCTGGAGACGGCGGGCCATCGTGCGCATTTCCATGATATTGAGCGATCCGGAATCATCGATGAAGATCGGCGCTTCGGAGAGCACACCCATCGCATCGGAGAGGCGCTCGAAGTCATTGTTCGGGCCATCGCTTGAGAGCTTGCCAGTACGCAGACGCCAGAGATCGACGCCGGCCTGCGCCGCGAGCATACGGTCGATGAGCTGGTCCGCGCCCATTTCGAGGGAGAAGATGCCGACCGGCACTTTGGAGTAGACACCCACCTGGCGGGCGATATCGAGCGCAAAGGTCGTCTTACCGACCGATGGCCGGGCTGCCAGGATGAGCAGGTCGGATTTCTGGAGTCCGGCGAGCAGATTGTCCAGGTCAGGGTAGTGGGTCGGAACACCGCGGAACGCATTGTCGCTCTTGTGGAGCTCATCGATACGGTTGAAAGCGGCTTCGAGGATGGACTTGATCGGGATGAAATCCTGCTTGATGTATTTCTGTGAGACGGCGAAGAGCTTCTGCTCGGCTTCATCGAGTACTTTGTGCACGTCTTCGGATTCATCGAAGCCCATCTCGACGATATCGCTCGCCGCGCCGATCAGCCGCCGAAGCAGGGCCTTCTTCTGGACCACCTTGGCGTAGTGGACGACATTGGAAGCGGAAGGGACCGTGTTGACGAGCGAGGCGAGATAGCTCGATCCACCGACCTTCTCGAGCTGTGAGGTCTCTTCGAGCCGGTTGGCGAGCGAGAGTACATCGATCGGCTCGCGATCCTCGTAGAGCTTGAGAATCGCTTCGTAGATGGTATTGTGATGATCTTTGTAGAAATCACCGACCCGCGCGATATCCGCTACCTTGATGATGGCGTCCTTATCCAGCATAAGCGACCCCAAGACCGACATTTCGGCCTCGATATTGTGCGGCGGGACGCGGAGATGTTCTTTGGGATTCGTTGCCATAGTATTCCGTATGCTATCACGATTCGGACCGCCTGAAAACTGGACAAGATGGTCGAAACGGGGTATATTCGACAGGTTCTTTACTAATACGGAAGGGGAAATACCATGGGTTTTTTTGGCAATGCTCGTACGCAAAAGATTTTGAAATGCATTCTTTTCGGCCTGGAATCCGGCTATCCGGAAGTCTATTATCCTGATGCCGATCGGTTCTCTCTCGAGAAGCTTTCGACCAAGGATCGCGAGCATTTCAAGGCGGCGATCCTCGTGACGACGACTCGCACTCTCTCTATTCATGGGGTGGAAATCTTCCCAGATCTCTTCGGGGATGGTACGGAAGTCCGGCAAGTGACCGAGGGACTGAAGTATGTTCCGCCGGCACTCTACGCACCCGGAGCATTACCCTACGGGGATGATTTGCGTCGCAGTCGAGCAATGCGCTATATCAGGGATTATGCGCGCGAATGTCAACCTGGTTTTTAAATCGAGCAGGCTTTCGAAACGATCAAGGAGAAATCTATGCCTGATACCGGCATCATCACGCTTTCGGGATCATCATCCCGGACTGTTTTTGAAGACTTGATTCAGGTGCTGCTGCTGCCAACAACCGAGGTGGTCTTCTCTCCACAACCGCTCTGTCTCACGGTTCAGCATATGGAAGACATGGAGCAATTGATACGGCTCCGTGACGCGATCGAGGCGACCAAAGCGGTCACGCTTTCGTTTCCGGTTGCTGATGCTGAAACCTGCGAGTTCCTTTTTGGACAGAAGAAAATCGATCATCAATTCATCTTCACGCTGGACAGAAAGAATCTGGCCTATATTCCACCTCGTATATTTACGAGATGGTGGAGTCGGCCGCCTGCTGCATAATCAATAGGTACAGGAGAGACTCTCATGGTGGACATGCTTCCGCGACCAGCATACGCCCAAGAGACGGACTGGCTCATGCTCACGCGAGCCGGTCCGAAAGATATGCAGAGGTATGGACCTTCCCCGTGCCAGGTCATCGCTGACTGGCAGGTGGAGCATCCGCTCTGCCGTATTCTCTGGACGTGTATCCGGGTCGATGCCAGTTTCAACTATTCCGGCGTCAAACGACGTGATATCTGTATAAAAATATACTACCGGATCCGGTGAAGGTATTCCCTCATCGTACCGCAACTATTAAAGCGCCCCTCTAGGCGCTTTTTTCTTACTCAGATTTTCGGATATCCGCTATCGGCGTGCTACCCGCGGACCCTCTGGAGTATCTTCGATAGTATAGCCGCGAGTGGCTACCTCATCGCGCAGCCGATCGGCCTCGGTGAAATCCTTGGCGGAGCGGGCCGCTTCCCGCGCCTCTGCCAATGCAAGAATATCGGTCGGGACCGATGCTGATGCTTCGATTGCCAGCCCGAACACGCTGAATATCATCTCGAATGCCGAGCGTACGTCGGCGCGGAGCGATTCGCCGGCATCGAGCCGACTGTTGACCTCGCGGACCAGCTCCTGAAGTATCGCCAATCCGAGCGGGGTGTTGAGATCGTCTTCACAGGCAGCGATGAAGCGCTCGAGGAAGGGGGCTGCACTCAATCCGGTCTCTGTCATCGCAGCGGATTCGACGCGAGCATAGGCTTTGAATATCGATTCTTTATTCTTGCGAGCCTGCTCCAGACTCTCCCAGGTGAAATTCATCTGGCTGCGGTAGTGGGCGGACAGGAAAGACAGCCGGAGGTCCATCGGGGTGAAGCCGCGCTCGAGTATATCGGCGAGCCGGTAGAAATTCCCTTTGGATTTGGACATCTTGGTGCCATCGACCAGGATATGTCGGGAATGAATCCAGTAGCGGACGAAGGGCTTACCGGTCGAGCACTCGCTCTGGGCGATTTCTGCTTCGTGATGGGGGAAAATATTGTCCTCGCCGCCGGTATGGATATCAAACGAATCGCCGAGGTATTCCTGGCTCATGGATGAGCATTCGATATGCCAGCCCGGATAGCCTTCGCTCCAGGGGGATGTCCAGTGCATGAGGTGTCCCGCGGGCGCTTTGAGCCACAGGGCGAAGTCCCAAGGGTGGCGCTTGTCCGGATGCTCTTCGAGTCGGGCTCCGACCTTGAGTTTCTCGAGCGTGTTGCCAGAGAGCGCCCCGTATGGCTTGAAGGAGGTGACATCGAAGAAGACATTGCCGTTCTTCTCGTAGGCATGCCCGCTTTCGATGAGCGCCTCGATCGTCTTGATCATGTGCGGTATATGGGCGGTCGCTCGGGGGAAATAGTGCGCCGGCAGGATATGCATCGCGGCCTCATCCTCGCGGAAGCGCTCCTCGTAGAAACGGGCGATCTCTTCGGGAGTCTTGTGCTCAGAGAGTGCCTTCTTGGCGATCTTGTCTTCGCCGCTGTCGCCCTGCGCTACGTCGTCGGCCGTCATGTGTCCGACATCGGTGATGTTCTTGATATGGCGTACTTCATAGCCCGCCCGCTCGAGTACGCGTCGGAGCGTATCGGAAAAGACGAATGAACGGAGATTGCCAATGTGGGCGAAATCGTAGACCGTCGGCCCGCAGGTGTAGAGGCCGACTTTGCCCGGATTGATCGGTTCAAACAGTTCTTTGGATTTGGTGAGAGTATTGTGGAGCTGCATAGAATATCGAATACGGAATGATGAATATTGGTTTAAGGATAATGAATAAACATATATTTGTACACCTGAATCCTAAAAACATCGCCTTTTGGAGGGCGATGGTCAATATTCTCTATTCTTCATTCCGCGCTTTGCGCTAAAACCACTGTTTCCACTTGAAGAACGTGATGGTCGCTGCAGCGATGAGTATCATGAGCACGCCGTGTATCCAGAAGGCATGCGGGTGGTTTCCGAAGGGGATCGTGGCGTTCATCGCAAGCATGTTGGTATACACCGACATGGGCAGAAGCACCGCGGAGAAGATCGTGAGCACCTTCATCGTGATATCGAGCTTGTTCGACAGGAGGGAGTTGTTGGTCGCCTCGAGCGCTTCTATCGTCTCCTTGTTGCTCTCGAGGATATTCCAGATGCGGATATTGGTACCGATGAGGTCTTGGAAATACATCTTGAGATCCTCGGAGACGTAGGGGTGATCCTTGGCGAGGAGCGATTCGATGATGGAGCGCTGCGGCTTGAGCGTACGGCGGAAATTGAGGATATCCCGCTTGAGCACCGAGATCTCAAGCACCATCTCCTTCTCTTTCTCGGCGAAGACCTGCGCTTCGATGAAGTCGAGCTTCTCGGAGATATGGTTGAGCTTGGGGAAACAGGAGTTGAAGAGGATCTCGAGCGTCGCATAGAGCAGATGCGACGGACTCTGGCTCATGTAGAGCCGGCGACGACCTTCGTTTTTGGAGAGCTCCGCGAAGAATTTGGAGAGCTGGTAAATATCGTGCCGATGGCTCGTGATGAGATGGTCTTTGGTCAGGATGATGTCGAGCTCGCCTGGGAATGTCGTCCGGTGATTGGTATCGAAGAGCGGGATATGGATGGACAAGAAGAGACAGCCGTCATACTGGACGACTTTGGGCTGATAGGTCGGGGTCACGAGCTCCTCGATAGCGAGGGGGTGGATATTGAAGTTCTCCTGGAGATAGGCGATATCCTCATCGCGGGGATCCTCGAAATCGATCCAGGTCACCTGTTGGAATCTGACTTGATGCATGTTGATTTTGAGTTTTGTCTTGTTCCTTGATTGTACCAGAACGGCGTTGACAACGGAAGGGAAATTCCGTACGCTATCCGGTATGCTGAAAGCTCCGATCCTCATGCTCATCCGCTTTTACCAGCGCTTCATCTCGAGCGAGCGGGGTCTCCTGGGCATCATCGTCGGTGAACGACTCTGCCGCTTCCATCCGAGCTGCAGCCAGTATACCTTGGAAGCGATCATCCGATACGGGGTCGCCCGAGGGAGCTGGCTTGGACTGAAACGGGTGGGCCGTTGTCACCCCTGGAATGACGGGGGATACGACCCAGTTCCTTGATAATCAGACGGAGAGGCATCTGATTGACGGAGGGAGGGAAAACGCCTACATTGAGTGTAGTCTCTCGTCGTTCTTTTTCATTTTTTACAGAGGAGGTATATCGCTATGGCATCATCCATTGTTGCTAGGCTCATAGCCCCGGTCCAAGTGCCTCGCACTCGGCTCGATGGGCAAGGTGTGCCGCTCGAGCAGGCCGCTTCGAAGTATTGCACAGAGCGATGCTATCGGGCTGGTTCGGAAGAAGAGTGTCAGGACCTGACCCAGTGTCTCGGCCTCTACCTCGATCAACATTTCGGCATTGAAGCGGAAAATCCGCATCTCGATTTCGATCTATCCTCCTCATGAAAGGCCAATCATGCGTCCCGAAATCCGGATTTTTTTCATGCTGGCACTCGTGTTCCAGAGTGTCGCTATCTCTCGTCGCAAGGCCTGGCAATCTTCGTATCTCGGCAACCAAAAGCGTACCGATTATCGGCACCGCTCCTGTCGCTCGATGCGGTGATGCAGTATGACGCCTCCTCACATGAACCCCGAAAGATCTCTTTCCGGGTTCTTTTTTTGGGTAGCCGTCTTCCATACTTAGCACTCTCTTGACAAGAGTGCTAAGTATTTTTTATAATAGATTCATCACTTTGAGAAATCAGGATGTCATGGGATGCGAAAGAGGTTTTCCCTGATACCCGAGACTTCCGAGGCGATAGTGAGGGGAAAATCTGCTTTCGTATCCCAGGACGTATCCCGTAATCAATGCATCTGCTTAAAGCGCAGCAGCTATCAGCTATAAACCTATACACTAAGGGCTGTGAGTATGAATACCCGCCAAAGACAAGTCCTCTCCGCCATCGTCGAGCTCTATACCAAGACCGCTATCCCGGTCGGCTCGCAGGCGCTGCTCGAGCACTTCCAGTTCCCGGTCTCTTCAGCGACCCTGCGCAATGACATGGTCGAGCTCGAAACACAGGGTTATCTCTATCAGCCGCACACGAGCGCCGGTCGCATCCCGACCGATATGGGCTACCGCTTCTACGTCGAGGAGATGATGGGGGATGAAGATCTCTCGCGCGAGGATCAGCGTCGGCTCCAGAAGGAGCTTCTGATCATGAAGGCCAAGCAGGCCCGCACTGGCCGCAGCACCGCTCGGCTCCTCTCGGCCCTCTCGGGCAACCTCGCCGTCTCGGGCCTCATCGACAAGGAAGAGTTCTACGATTTCGGCATGAAGGAGCTCATGGAGAAGCCGGAGTTCCAGGAAATCGATGAGCTCTGCCGGCTAGTCGAGACGCTTGACTCCCTCGATGAGAAGCTCGACGGCATCATGCTCAAGTTGAAAGACGGCGAGACGCATATCTTCATCGGCGATGAGAATCCGATCAAGGAGATCAGCAACTGCTCGATGGTCGTCGCTCCGTACAAGGACAAAGACGGCGAGCAGGGAGTCCTCGCCATCATCGGACCGAAACGTATGGACTATGCCAAGAACAAGTCCCTCATCGAATACATGCGGCGCGTGCTCGGATCTTCGCTTAGTATTATCCTCCTCATCGTACCGCTCACCTGACCGCTATGACCGAAGATATGACCCCCGAAGACGAAGCAGCAGCTGATGAGACGACACGGCCTCTCACCGCCGAAGAAGAAGCCAAGCGACGCCAACAGGAATTTGAGCTCATCAAGGAGCGGATCACCAAAGCCTCATAAATAATTTAGCGAAAAAAACTATGCCCGAAGAACAAACAACTGATCCGATCGAAGAGACACTCGCGGCCGATGAGACCGCTGTCGCTTCCGAAGCGAAGACCGATGCCGAGCTCGCGGCTGAATACCTCGACGGATGGAAGCGCTGTCAGGCGGAATTCGAGAACTACAAGAAGCGCCAGCAGGAATCACAGAAAGAGCTCGGCGGCTATCTCATAGAAAAGCTCGTACTCGACGTCATCCCGGTCCTTGACAATTTCCGTGCTGCCACGCTGCATGTCCCACCGGAACAGAAGGAGAGCCCGTGGGTCGTCGGCATCCAGTATATCGAGAAGCAGCTTGAGACCGTCCTCACCGACAATGGCATGCAGACGATAGAAGCCAAGGAAGGAGACGCGTTTGACCCGACCATCCATGAAGCGATAGACAGTGAACAGTCAACAACTAACAGTCAACAGGAAGGAGAAACCGAAGAAAAGCCGCATATCATCGTGAAGGTGATACAAAAAGGATACAGATTAGGAGACAAGGTGATCAGAGCAGCGAGAGTCGTAGTCCGATAAAAAGCACAAAAATGAAAATCACAAAAACCAAACAAATCTCAAACTACAAAAGCATCAAACGGATTCTCTTGTGTTTTGAAACTTGAAAGTTGTGCTCTGTTTGGATGTTTGTGTTCTGAAATCTGTGCTTTATTCCATTATTTATAAATCGTAATATCAGTAAATAAGCTAACAATAATCATATGGCAAAGATACTCGGCATCGATCTCGGCACCACCAACTCGGCGATGGCTATCGTCGAAGGCGGTACGCCGACCATCATCGAAAACAAGGAAGGGAATCGCACCACGCCATCCATGGTGGCAATCAGCAAGACGGGCGAGCGCCTCGTCGGACTCCTGGCCAAGCGCCAGGGCGTGACCAATCCGGAGAACACGCTATTCTCAGTCAAGCGTCTCATCGGACGGCATTTCAACGACGACGAAGTGCAGCGCGATATGAAGACCCTTCCCTACAAGGTCATCCAGGCCGGCGAGGGTACCAAGATCGTGATGGGCGGCAAGGAATACACCCCGCAGGAAGTGAGCGCCATGATCTTGAGCAAGCTCAAGGCGGATGCCGAAGAGAAGCTCGGTGAGAAGATCACCGACGCGGTCATCACCGTCCCGGCGTATTTCGATGACAGCCAGCGCAAAGCGACCAAGGAGGCAGGGGAGATTGCCGGATTCAATGTCCGTCGCATCATCAACGAGCCGACTGCGGCCGCGCTCGCCTATGGTTTCAACAAGAAGAAGGATGAGAAGATCGCGGTGTACGACCTCGGTGGCGGTACCTTTGACATCTCCATCCTCGAAGTGGCTGAGGATACTGTCGAAGTGAAGTCGACCAACGGCGATACGCACCTCGGCGGCGATGACTTCGACCAGCGCATCATCCACTGGATACTCGATGAGTTCAAGAAGCAGGAGGGTATCGACCTGTCCAAGGATCCGCTCGCGCTCCAGCGTATCAAGGAAGCCGCTGAGAAGGCCAAGATCGAGCTCTCGACCGCCAATGACACCGAGATCAACCAGCCGTTCATCACGAGCGATGCCAACGGTCCGAAGCACATGCTCATCAAGATCACCCGTGCCAAGCTCGAGGAGCTCGTGCATGATCTCGTCGAAGCCTCGTTTGAGCCGGTCAAGAAGGCGCTCGCCGATGCCAAGCTCGACATCAAGGATATCAACGAAGTCGTGCTCGTCGGAGGTATGACTCGCATGCCGCTTGTCCTCCAGAGCGTCGAGAAGTTCTTCGGCAAGAAGCCGAATATCACCGTGAACCCGGATGAAGTCGTCGCTGCCGGTGCGGCCATCCAGGGCGGAGTCCTCGAGGGATCGGTCAAAGACGTCCTCCTCCTCGACGTGACGCCGCTTACCTTCGGTATCGAGACTATGGGAGGCGTCCGCACGCCGCTCATCGAGCGCAACACCACCGTACCGGTCTCCCGCAGCCAGGTCTTCTCGACCGCGGCCGATAGCCAGCCATCCGTCGAGATCCACGTGCTTCAGGGCGAGCGCGAGATGGCGGTCGACAACAAGAGTCTCGGACGCTTCATCCTCGACGGTATCCCACCAGCGCCGCGTGGTGTCCCGCAGGTCGAAGTCACCTTTGACATCGATGCCTCGGGTATCCTCTCGGTCACGGCCAAGGACAAGGCGACCAACAAATCCCAGTCTATCCGCATCGAAGCTTCGACTGGTCTCTCCAAAGATGAGATCGAGCGTATGAAGAAAGATGCCGAGATGCACAGCGAGGAAGACAAGCGCAAGAAGGAACTCATCGAAGCGCGCAACATGGCCGACTCCCTGGTCTACACGACCGAGAAGGCGATGAAGGACGCGGGCGACAAGATCACAGCCGAAGAGAAGCAGCCGGTCGAGGAAGCCATCACCGAACTCAACAAGGTGAAGAACGGCGATGATCTCGAGGCCATCAAGAAAGCGACCGAAGTCCTCTCGCAGGCCGCCCAGAAGATCGGTGAAAAGCTCTACGCCGCCGCCCAGGCTGCCAATCCGCAGCCAGCCACTGACGGAGAAGCCAAAGCCGAAGGCGAGCCAACCGCCGAAGCTCCGAAGGATGCCGAGACCGAGCCTGCCTCGCCCGCTGACGGGCCAGCTGACGCTGACAAGCCGACAGACGAAGAGAAGAAATAAGGAGTAGAATAAAGAGCGGAGGTTTTCCTCCGCTCTTTATATATCCATGAAAGATACGGAAATTATTAAATTAAGTTGCTGCTTACAGCTAGCTTTGGAAGCTGCCTCGGGGGATGGGTGTATACTGGCAGTGTAAACTTTCTATTTAAGCGCATGATCAGTGATCAAAATCAGCCGATATTTCGTTTTTACGCGCGAGCTATTGTTTTTGATAGGACCAAGGAGCGCGTGTTGCTTTTGAAAAAGAAATCAGATCAAAAGATTGGCGCGGGAGCATGGCTTTTGCCCGGTGGAACAGTTGAATTTGGAGAAGATATTGAGTCTTCACTGATTCGAGAAATTTTAGAAGAGACCAATCTTCGTATTACAAGCCTAGAGCTGTTGACAACGAAAAAAATGATCATTCAGAATACGCACTGGCTCGGATTGTACTACATAGCCGAGGTGGCCGATGAAAGCGAGGCTCGCAATATGGAAGAAGGGAAACATGAAGTAGTTCAGTTTGTTTCGTTGAAGGAGGTGCCGGAGCTGCGAGACTATACCGTTTTGCAATTCGTTAAGAATATTTCATCGAATAAGGAATTTTTTGATGTTTCGGCCTGTTTATCGAGTGATCATTCCATGGGAGATGCTCTTCATCGGTATATAGAAATGAAGATGCATCACCTTATTCAATCAAAACAGGATGAGTTTTCGAAAGTACGCGTTATAGGTAGCCATGATCGGAGCGCGCATGTTTCGACAGATGAGAAGAATGATAAGTTATTTAATTTCGAAAGACCAACGGCTTTTTTGGATGGAGATACGCTCTATCTCTGTTGTTTTCCCGGATATGATTATATACGTCATTATGCTAATCTTGTCGCTACATATTTTTGCAATCTGAACAAAAAGAAAGAGGTATCTTATATCTATGCTGATGATGAGAGGATTTTTCAGGCGTTTAAGAATACTAACTTGGGGAGTATTCCAGCAGCAGATATTATTCTTTTCGGGAATATTGATCGTATCGGGTTATTCGAGGATGTAGAGTTTGACGGAGATGGGGATTTTAAATGGAAAATTGGAAATATTGGTTCTTACAGAGTGCTTTTACTGGGGTGTCAGTTCAGTATCTGGGGAGACGCTGCTTATTTTCTGATAAAATTTTTAGCTCGGTTCCATTCATTCACGACATTTGTATATATAGGAAAGCTTGGGAGTCTTAAATCCGGTATTGTTCCGAACGAATGGATAGCTAGTGGCTCAAAAAGCTATATACATGGAGACTCTGTTGCGTGGAATAATATTTTTGAAAATGAAATTTCTGATCGCAAAGATGTTTTGTTTGGAAGTCATGTTACGTGTGGATCAGTAATCGATGAGACAAAAGATGCTGTTGAATTTTTTCAAAAGTTCGGGGTGTTTATTGATCCAGAAATTGGCCATATGGCAAAGGCTTGTAACGAGATAAAGAAAAGATTTTCTTATCTTCATATAGTTTCTGATAATATTATTGATCATTATTATGAAAATCTTTCCAATGAAAGAGACACGGGTATACAAGAGAAAAGAAAGAAGCTTTTTAAGGAGATAGGGGGGATTATTAGCCAGCGACTGGAGAGAAATCTTTAGGAGAAGAAGATAGGTCAATCGCATTTTTAGTAAAAAGAGAGGAGAAAAGAAATTTCCAGCTATAGATTGTTATGCAATTCATTACGCATAGACCCAGCCCTCCTCCTAAATAATATTGTTACCTAATACGACGGCCGTCAGATTATGTTACAATTTGAAAAATGGAAAAATCAGTAGAAATACAAAAAAGTATGTACAAGTTCGGACCGACGCAACAGAAACTGCTTATCCTGCTCGTGGGAGGAATCACACTCGGGCTAGAGACTTCGTCGCTACGGTATTATCGGAAGCTCGGGATATTGATACGGGAGTGGAAAAAGGTTGATCAGCGGAGTATCAAGCGATCCGTGCAGCGTCTTTGCAACGAGAGACTTGTGCGGGAGATTGTGCAGCCAGACGGATCATTCCAGCTTGTCTTGACGGAGGAGGGGAAACGACAAGCTCGTATCCAATCTCTGTTCGGCAATTCGATCCGCTTCAAAAACAAGCGGCAATGGGACGGGAAGTGGCGTATTGTGATGTTTGATATCCCGGAGAAGAACCGTGAGTTCCGGACTATCCTTCGGGAGCATCTTTGGGAGCTGAAATTCTATAGGATTCAGCAGAGCGTCTTCGTATCACCGCATCCGTGTGAAAAGCAGCTCGCAGAATTAGTAGCACTGTATGACGCTGAATCATTTGTGCGGATTATGACGGTCGATTGGATTGATAATGAACAGGTACTCAAAAAGCATTTTTTCAGCCCGAAAAAATCAATAACAGCAAAGAAAACTCCTAAAAACAAATTGTAACATAATCTGACGGCCGTCATTATATGTTACATTTACAAGACAGTGGATTTTGTGGGAAAATGCGATATACGAACGTTGTTATAAAAAAAGAAAAGGGCTCCTTAGGTAATGAGCCGTTCGGATCCCTTTTCGTCTGAATGTGTATAGTATAGCAGATTATAAAACTATGACTCAGCAGGATAACCAATCGAAGCAGATACAGATCAAGGCGACGGATGAGAAGATGAAAGGGGAGTATGCGAACATGATGCAGGTGATGCACACCCAGGAGGAGTTCGTCCTGGATTTCTTGAATATGTTTCCGCCGACGGGTACGCTCAACGCCCGCATCATCGTGAGCCCGAGCCATATGAAGCGCATGGTCGCCACGCTGGCCGACAATCTCAAGAAATACGAATCCCGCTTCGGCGAAGTCTCCGCCGTCGAACCGCCCCAGAACCCGATCGGCTTCGAAGCGAGGGACTAATTTAGTTTTTTGTTATGTCAGAAAATCTCTATTCAAAAAATGTCCAGACGGTTATCGGTATTCTGCGTGATGAGGTGCGAGGCGATACTCGTTCCGCAATCCCTGACAACGCGTTCGGGAGTGCCGAAACTTCGGACCGATCCAGGCGCTGGTGCTTGGATCCTGGTGGTAGGAGGGAGTGTGCTAGGGCGTTTCGATGTAACCCATCAAACGCCCTTTTTCTTTTGTTGTATACTGGAAGACCTGGATACAACCTATTATTTCCATACCTATGTCTCTAGAAAGACCGATCAAAAAAATCATTACCGGAGAAGAAGCGAGTGATGGGGCCGGGGTACGGCTCACACGTGTGTTCGGGCATCATGATACCCGGGATTTCGATCCGTTCCTCATGCTCGACGCTTTTGACTCCCGGAATCCCGATGACTATGTCCGCGGCTTCCCGTGGCATCCGCATCGAGGCATCGAGACGATTACCTATCTCATCGCTGGCGATATCGAGCACGGCGACAGTCTCGGCAATCGTGGCAGCATCCGCGATGGCGATTGCCAGTGGATGACGGCTGGATCCGGTATCATCCATCAGGAGATGCCGCAGCCGACTGAGCGTATCTGGGGCGCCCAGCTCTGGCTCAACCTGCCGGAGAAGGACAAGATGACCGCGCCGGCCTACCGTGATATAGCGCACGCCGATATCCCCGTCGTAACCGAGGAGGGTGTGCGTATCAAGATCATCTCTGGAGCCTACGCCGATACGGCGGGGAGCTTCCGGGGTGAGCATGTACCAGCGACCTATCTCGATGTCGAGATCCTGCCAGGGCGCAGCTGGTCGATCGATACAGTACTCGGTGCCACCGTCTTCGTCTATATCTTCGACGGATCCGGATGCTTCAGTTCGGATACGCGCGAGATCGATGCCCGGCACGCGATACTCTTCGGCGATGGCGAGGCGCTCTCGGTCGTCGCGGGAACGCAGGGTCTCCGTTTCATCTTTCTCTGCGCCCAGCCGCTCCGCGAGCCGATAGCCTGGGGCGGTCCGATCGTCATGAATACCCAGGCGGAGCTCGACCAGGCTTTCCAGGAGCTCGGCGATGGCAGCTTCATCAAAACCGCGTAGCATTGATGATTCGGACAAGAAAGAGATTTTTTCTTGCTATCGCCTCAGAAGTCTCGGGCGGCGAAAGAAACCTCTTTCTTGTCCGAATTACCCCTTCCTGATCCATTCTGTCCGCTTTTGGTAATAACGGGTATTTACCCCGATTTTACCGGCACTGCGCTTGAAAACGAAAGTACACTTTCGTTTTGCTCGCTTCGTTTGGTAATAAAAAACCCGGAAAGAACATTGTCTTCCGGGTTTTTGGTAGGGCTATCTCACAAGACCTCCGCTTTTATGAAAGCTTGTATCAAACGGTCGAAGATGTTGCTGATCAGCTCCATAGCCTTGATCATCTCTTCGTCCTGAGCGAGGGCTGTCAGTGCCGAGTATTCCTGTTCTAGCTTTTCTGTCAGCTCGAGCAGGGTATCATGCGCTTCCTTGGCATCGCTAATAGCTAGAGCAAAGGCTCCGAGGCCGCCGAACGATGCCGCCGGCCTGAGCTTGAAAGCCCGCTCGAGACAGAGATCCTGACGTTCCATCATCCACTGGGCGCGGTCTGAATCGAGGATATGGGCGGCCGCGTGCTGAGCGATCGCTTCTTGATTCCTTCTTTTGAGTGTGCCGAGTGATGAGAATTCCTGCTGCAGCGCCGCAAAAAGCCGGGTGATACGCAAGACCGCACGTCCGGTATCGGAGCCGCTGGCGATATCCGAGAGGAGAGCCCGCTGTTCCGCATCGGACAGATGCGTGTTTGCATACAGTGGATCAAATTCCATCTGAAACTGACGGATGGCCTGACGATTCGTTTCGCTGATGCTATATATTCCGTTGGCGTGCTTCGAAAGGAATCCCTGGACAACCAACTCGCGGCAGATCCATGACAGCGGGTCGGCATACCCGCATTCATGTGCCAGCCGGATGATATCCGCAAAAATGATAGCTTTCTCATGGTCACGATCAGCCAGATCAACCAGTGAAGAAAGCAGCCGGATGAGTATCAGAGGATCATCACGAGTGACGATCGCACGGGGACGGCTCTCTGTGTTCATGTCATTCTCCTTGTAAAAGCAACTAGTCGCAGCCTATCGCTCTTCGCTTCAAAAATCAAGGGAAAGAAAAGCCTGGACAACATTGATACTGTGTGTTTTAATAGCCCAATCCAGATTCCTGGAGGGTTCTTTGGTATCGGGGCTGCACGCCTTCCATCACGACACCGCGCTTCTGTGCAGGGGAGAGCGATAGGAGAAAAACCATGAAGACACGGACGCTGTTCATCGGAGCGGCGATACTCGGGATGTGCGCGGGGATTGGTCTCTTGCTCTTAGCCGTATTCGGGAGCCTGATTCTCTTCCTTATCACATATCATCTTTTCGCTGACGGAGAAGCAGCGCGGCGAATGCGCTACGGGGAGCTCATTGCGCCATACTGGATATTTATGACCACGTTGTACATGGTCGTCATCGTACACGCGCTGAATAGCTATACCCAATCGATAGCCGCAACCTCCAGCTTGCTCCTGCTGGGCTTCGGGGTCGTACTCGGCCTGATCGTCTATGGTCTGAAAAAATTGTTTCGGGCGTATGCTTTTAAGACGCTCAGGCAGCCACAATCTCTCGAGGGGTGAACACACTCCCATTTCCGAACCGCCTGACTCGTCAGACGGTTTTTTTATCAACAAAATCGCGTCTCTCTTCTCATGGGCTGCTTTTTTTGCATAAAAAAAACAGGGCGTCACACATAGATGATCGCCCCGTTGCCGAGAGATGCTTCTTAAGAACAGAACTGCTTCAGAATATCGACGTACTGTGTCTGATGAACAGCAGAATGTACCGTAAAGGAAACGAGTTCGGCCCGCACCTGATCGCCGGATTCCGGATGATACGGATACTGATAGATCATCCGCACGACCGTATGCGGATCTCCCACAGTGCGCACGAGAGATTCGACGACCTCTTCGATGTCGGTATTGCCGATCGGCCACTTGCCAACCAGACAATTCAGGACGCCCAGCTTGCGCAGATGATCGATATTCTCGATCGATACGACCACCGGCATCACCGATGGATCATCCAGACAGACTTTCATAATCACACCTCCTTGAGAATCGATGTCCCTTGATCACTGGAGCGGGATGACATAGGTGTTCCGTTCCGCACTGAAACACATGACTTCAGAACCGCTGTAGAACTTCAGGACCGGACGCAGATAAGCGCTCGGCTCCAGATAGATCGATGTGACCGCGCCGATGCGGCGGGCGTAGATGCAGAGCTTCTGCAACCAGGCTTCGAAATACCGGTCCATGTCCACGTCATGCTCATAGCAGAGCGAGACGCGTATGCGCCAGGCATGTTGGCAGGGGAATATGAGACCAGAGACCGGCATCAGATATCCTCCTTCGACATCCGCGCGATCGAGCAGAAACATGATCTGTTCGCCATTGAGGAAATGCTGGTTAATCTGATGGAATACCTGTTCGATATACCCACACTTCGAAATCCTCCGCGGGGCGAAACCGAGATGATAGGCCATGAGCGACGACATCAGCGGTGCCCTTTCAAAAAACGTATCGAGAGCCGACAGACTGCCCGGCTTCAAGATGATGCCAATCATGTTTTTCTCCTTGAAATGCGCTCTGATGAGCTTGGGTTGTTAAGTAACACTTATAGTAACTCTCTCGCATCTTACCGCAAGAATACAACATATTTCTGCTTGTCGGCTGAAATTCACTGATTTCGGCTGCAAAATCCGGATATCTCGTCAGGATACCTCTCGGGTAGCCTTTCCGAGCCCTCCAAATTTTTCGCTCGAAATCAGTGAATTTACAATCTCGACATAAGATTTGAGAGCGTTACTAAGTTTTGACTCTACCCTGAAAATGAGGTATTGTCAACGGGATAGAGACCGATAAACCTCCCGAATCCCTATGAAAACCCACATCCGAATCTGCACTCACCAGACCTGCTGCCAGCGAGGGAGTGAGGGTATCGCCGCGGCCCTCAAGCAATCCTTGAGCGCCGATGAAGCGGATATCGCCACGACCGGTAATTGTTTCCGTTTCTGCAAATCCGGGCCCAATATCGCCGTCAACGGAGCAGTCTTGCACCATATCAGCCCAGCCAACGCCGCTTCCCGAGTCCGCGAGGCGATCGGAAAGAAAACCGTGAAGAAAGAAGCGGTCGGTACGCGCTCGCTCGATGAGCTCGATGACGTGCTCGATGAGCTGATCGGGATCTGATCTTCCGATAGGTCTCTAGTTGCAGAAGAAGACTGGTCGTGCTAGGGTAATCCGATGCCGATTTTCCTCGTGCATCCTATATTTTTATGCATCTATCTTTCGATTCATCCAGAGTGGAGGCTGAAGAGCGATCAGCTGATAACCCGATAGAGCGGCTCATCGGCGGCTGTCGCCATCTGATGCGCCGCGATCTCGATCCGACGATGGTCTCGCTCCTCTTCGGTATAGCTGTCGTATTCGGCATCGGCCTCAAGCTCGCATTCGGATCATTCGTCACGATCGGCTATGAGGACTATCGTCTCGCTCTCGATCGTCCGAATATGAGCCTGAACGAGCTGCAGGCGCGCCTGATCGCCCAGGGAGGATCGCTTGCCTACGAACCGACACAGACTGCTGGACCCTCCTGCCCGGATACGGGTCGTTAATTTTCATTCTCTCCCTATGCAGAAAACCGCTATGACCGACTCCGCCAAGAATCTGCTCGCGCTGTCCATCGCCCTCGGAGGCCTCTTCGTTGGGAGTCTCTTCGTCGATATCGGACAGCTCGTCATCGGACGAGGATTCTCGCAGCACGCGATCCGCGACCATGAAGTCCTCGAGCAGGACGGCCAGACCTGGGTCGCTTATGCGGATCCCAAAGTCGCTCTCGCGGTGCTGACCGATACCGCATGCGTGAATTGTGCTCCCGATGAATCGCTCATCTGGCTGCGCCGGGTGATACCGACCCTCTCCGTCTCCATCGTCGAATCAGGATCCGAAGCCGGCCGGGCATTGGCCGAGCGTCATGGTATCGTCTCGGTACCAGCCTTCATCTTCGGTGAAAATATCACACGCACCGCTTTCTATGCCCAGGCGACTCCGCTTTTCCGCGCATCCGATCGGGACTTCCTGCTCGACATGGAGGAGCTCGGATTGCCCGCTGGCAAATACCTGCGCGTCCCAGCCGTCGATGACCGGAGCATCGTG
The DNA here is from genome assembly GCA_017983435.1 of Candidatus Moraniibacteriota bacterium. Classification (GTDB taxonomy): domain Bacteria; phylum Patescibacteriota; class Minisyncoccia; order Moranbacterales; family UBA1568; genus JAGOSP01. The sequence continues at coordinate 63,357 of JAGOBM010000004.1, read as the reverse complement.
CTCGGACAGAAAGACGCCGCCCTCAAGGTGGTTATCTATTCGGATTTCCAGTGCAGTTATTGCGGGGGATTCCACAAGAACCAGCTAAAGAAGCTGCTCGATACCTACGGTGATCGCGCCTCATTTGTCTTCAAAGCCTTTCCACTCGAAGCGCATCCCAAATCGCCGCTCTTCGCCGCCGCGTCTTTCTGCGCGCATGAGCAGGGGAAATATTTCGACTACGCCAGTGCGCTCTTTGCCAAGCAGCGGGATCTCGAACGTCGGCCGAACACCAAGCAGGAACTCAAGAATATCGCCTGGATGGGTCGGCTCGACTGGAAACCATTCTCCGACTGCATCGACCAGGACCGCTATCAGGATCAGGTCCGCTCCGAAGGAGACGAGGCCCGTTCGCTCGGACTCGATGCAGCGCCAGCTCTCTTCATCGGTGATCGGTTCTTCTCCGGAGCCGTCAAATACGATCTCTTGCAAGAAGCCATGGATGCTGCGCTTACACCGGCCGAATGACCGGACATGAATATTTGAGATAAGTTCTCCCATAAAAAAGAGCGGGATTCTCGATCAGAGACCCGCTCTTTTTTCGACTGAGCCACCTTCCAGGATTCCTGCCTGCCGGCAGACAGGGAACTGGAGACCTGGCACGTGGAGTGTAAACAATGAGCCGATGACCAGGATTGAACTGGTGACCTACGCGTTACGAGTGCGTCGCTCTACCAACTGAGCTACATCGGCCTGTTTCTTGCTGCGGCTTTCAAAACAAGAAGAGTATACCCGAAGCCGCACTTTTTTTCAAGGAGGGGAACGCGACCCTCGGTTTGAAAGGCATCCCGTTTCGCGCTAAACTAAGGAAACTATGGAAAACCCAATAGCCATCCTCGAAGAGCTCCGCACCAAACTCCTGCACTTGCAGGACTATCTTTGACTTTGCCGCCAAGGATCAGCGCATCGCCTTCCTGACCATCGAAAGCGAGCAGGGCGGCTTCTGGAATGATCCCAAGAAAGCCGGGAGTGTCATGAAGGAGCTTGAGCGTCTCAAAGGCGAACAGGAGAAGTTCAAGACGCTCAAGAAGAATATCGATGACCTTATCGATCTCTCAACGCTCGGGCTTTCCACCGAAGAGTCTGCTGAGATCGATAAGGAGATCGCTCTCTTTGAGGGTACGCTCGCTGAGTGGGAATTCTTGGCGCTGCTCGGGGGTGAGCATGACGCTCGTGATGTCATCCTGACGATCCGAAGCGGGGCGGGCGGTGTCGATGCTCAGGACTGGGCCGAGATGCTCCTCCGTATGTATCTCCGCTTCGCCGAGATCCGCGGATGGAAGACCAAGATCCTCGATGAGAGCCGCGGCGGTGAAGCCGGCATCAAGAGCGCGACCATCGAGATCTCCGGAGACTATGCCTATGGCTATCTCCGTCTCGAAGCTGGCATCCATCGGCTCGTCCGTCTTTCGCCTTTCAATGCCAATAGCCTCCGTCAGACATCGTTTGCCTCGGTTGAGATCCTGCCGGTCATCGAAGACGACGCCGTGCTCGAGCTCCGCCCCGAGGATCTCCGTATCGATACCTACCGGGCATCAGGCGCGGGTGGACAGCATGTCAACAAGACTGAGAGCGCGGTGCGTGTCACTCATCTCGCGACCGGTCTGGTCGCTGCTTCTCAGAGCGAGCGCTCGCAGCTCCAGAATCGCGAGGAAGCAATGAAGATACTCCGCGGCAAGCTCGCCCAGATGCGGCTCGAAGAACAGGAGGCATCGCGTCGCGCACTCAAGGGTGAGATCAAGAGCGCCGAGTGGGGCAACCAGATCCGTTCCTATGTCCTCCACCCGTATACCATGGTCAAAGACCATCGGAGCAGCGTCGAAACGAGCGATGCGAGCAGTGTTCTCGAAGGCCATCTCGACCTCTTTATCGAATCCAACTTGCGCGCTCTGCGAAAGTAGGGGAAAATAGAGAGGATCGTTTCAAAGAAAAAGAAAATATGCCTGATATCGTTCCCATCATCCATTTTGAGCACGTCTCAAAACTCTTCCTCCCTGAGCAGCCGGTCCTCGATGACGTCACCGTCTCCATCATGCCGGGCGAGTTCGTCTCGCTCGTCGGTGTCAGCGGTGCCGGCAAGTCGACCATACTGAAACTCATCTATGCTGAGGAGATCCCATCAGCCGGCGAGGTGTATTTCAATGGCCGCCCAATCAGCGGTATCAACCGCAAACACCTCCCGTTTTTCCGTCGTAATATCGGCACCGTTTTCCAGGATTTCAAGCTGCTACCCAACCGGACCGCTTTTGAAAATGTCGCCTACGCGCTCGAAGTCGATGGCCGCGACGCGGATGAGATTAATCAGCATGTGCCGGAGATTCTCGATATCGTCGGACTGAGCAGCAAGGCAGGACAGTATCCGCGTGAGCTCTCCGGCGGAGAGCAACAGCGCGTCTCGCTCGCCCGCGCCCTCATCCATCGCCCCAAGGTTATCGTCGCCGATGAACCAACCGGCAACCTCGATCCGGCATCGACGCAGGAGATTGTCCGCCTATTGCTCGAGATCAACACCTTCGGTACGACCGTCATCCTCGCTACGCACAACAAGGATATCGTCAATCAGCTCGGCCGCCGCGTCATCGCGATCGAAGCTGGCAAGATCAAGAGCGATGAAGCGCAGGGCAAGTATGCGATGAATCTATCTGCTCGTCAGCCATCCGGATCCGAGAAAACCGTCTAACGCGTTCAACTATGAAAACCCTCAAGCTCTGGCGGACATTCGATGAAGGCATACGGAACTTCCGCCGCAACGGCTGGCTGTCGTTCGCGACGATCTCTATCCTGACCCTCTCGCTCTTCATCATCGGACTCTCAGCCTTCATGGCCTACTCCACCCGTCTTGTCCTCACCAATATCAAGGACAAGGTCAACGTCACGGTTTCCTTCAATCCGGACGTGAGCGAAGACCGCATCAACGAGGTCAAGACGACACTCGAGAAGTACACGGAGGAAGTCGCTTCGGTCGAATATATTTCCCGTGATCAGGCGCTCTCTGAATTCCTCGCGCAGAACGGCGAGGATGAGACCGTCAAGAAAGCGCTCGAAGAGATCGGAGAGAACCCATTGCTCGCTTCGCTCGTCATCAAGGCGACCCGGCCCGAGCACTACGCCGTGATTGCCAACCAGATACAGGAGTCCGCTTTCAAAGAGGATATCAATCGCGTCAACTACGCTAAGAACAAGCGCATCTTCGAACGGCTCCAGACGATCAATCGCGCTTCGACGACTGCCGGCCTGACGCTCGGCGGCATATTCGTGGCGGTGGCTCTCATCATCACGTTTTACACCATGTACATCACGATTCACTCGCATCAGCAGGAATTCGAGATCATGCGTCTCGTCGGAGCCTCGAATCTCTATATGAAAATGCCATTCCTGTTTGAGGGAGCGCTCTACGGCATCATCTCCGCCGTCATCTCTTCGATTCTCCTGTTCATCGTCTCGCGCTCGCTCGCTCCGATCACGGCCGGCGCCTTGCCAGCCGGGGATATGCAATCGCTCTTCCTACATAATTTCCCGGTCATCTTCATCGGGCTCCTGCTCCTCGGCATCGTCCTCACGTCGGTCTCCACTTCATTTGCGATCCGCCGCTATCTGAAGATCTAGCGATTGCCGATCGAACTCAGACTGTCCGTATACTCCTCGAAAGGGGAGTATTGATTTTCCACGAAGATTCCGCTACAATCGGGTATCAGTTCTTTCCCATCTTCCCGAGGAGGTCATCATGCTGCAATTCTTATTGCTCCTGTATCGCCTCTGGCGCTACCGGACCAAACAGTCGTTCTTCCGATACATCCGTCACCATACATCGTTTTCTGCCAAGGACAGACGCCGAATACGCGATGCCTACGATCTCATGGAATACGTCTTCCGTGATGTGACCCGCGATAGCGGCGAGCCCTACATGACGCACCTGCATGCTGTCACGGTCATCGTCGTGACACATCTCAAGAGCCGCGATATCCACGAGGTCATCGCAGCGCTCTTCCATGATGTCATCGAGCACTTCGGCGATTATTGGACCTATACGCGCCTCAAGCATCATCACTGCTCGACGCTCGCGATCTATGTCCTCCATCTGACCAAGCTCTCGGCCATCTATTTCGCCTCAGAAGACGAATGCGATGTCATCTATCACTCCTCCTTCAAGACAGCCGAACCGGCAGTCGTGCGGGTGAAGATAGCTGATCGGATACACAATGTCCTCACGCTCCGCTTCTGCTCGATCAGCAAGCAGCTCCGCAAGATCGCGGAGACGATAGAATTCTATCTCCGTCTCTCGAAAGAGCGGGGGGTCCTCTACCAAGAGCTCCGCCATGCAATACGTGTCGCCCGTATCCTGGCTTTCATGACCCGCGCCTGACTCCCAAACCTGGGATTCAGGCGTTTTTTCTTGATTAAAATTCACTTTTCAGATATCATAGTTTTTGTCAGACCGACTTCAGATTCCGGCTTTTTCGAGCATCGGATTTTGAGAGTCGACTACCAAGACATTGGGGAGTAGCCCGTCTCAAAAAGAGACGTGGCAAGCCAAGCGGCCCGCCTCGACTCGCGGACTCATCGACGCGAGGCGGGTAAGGCAGCGGGTTCTATTATGGATGGATTCGTCTATATCCTGAGAAGTCTCAAGGACAACAAAACATACACCGGATCCACGGACAACCTTGAGAGGAGACTCCTCGAACATCAATCCGGAAAATGTGCAGCCACAAGACATCGCAGGCCACTAGAGTTGATATATTCAGATAAATTTGATAGCTTAGTCGAAGCGAGAAAAAAAGAGCAGTATTTCAAAACAGCCTCTGGTAGGAGAGCGCTACGAGAAATACTCAAAGGAATTTTGACCATTGGGGAGTAGCCAAGCGGTAAGGCAGCGGGTTCTGGTCCCGCCATGCGAAGGTTCGATCCCTTCCTCCCCAGCAAATAATTAAATCCGCGCCCGATTCATTTGGGCGCGGATTTAGTTTTATATTGAGAGGAAGGGATCGAACAAAAGGGGGTCGGGGAAAAAGGTTTTCCCCGCTTGGGGTGACCTCGTCTTCGAGGACAAGAGGGTGGAAGCCCTATTGAACGCAGGCTCGATTCCTATCAGCCGAGTAGTGAGATTTCCCTTCCTCCCCAGCATTTATAAAAAGGTACCTGACCCCTTTTCTTTCTGAAATAGTGCACATTGATTTTTAGATCAGGTATTTCAATGCCACCTAATGCATGTCTCATTTCGAGTAGCGCGTGCATCATTTTTATAAACGTAGAATCGTCTTGTTGCCCCCGAAGCTCTTCATAGCTGATTGTTCGTTTCTTTCCGAATGGGTAATCGGCAAGTTTGAGGATAAGAAAAAGAATATCCTCGTCGATATACGGCAATATCTCGCCTGTATTGTTAGTTTTCCTCATACTTGCTCATGTGTGCAAATGGTTGTAAACTCATAGTAAGTCCAAATCGATGGAAAAACAATCCGAAAAAACCAAAGAAGTGCCGGACATCCTCACACTTTCCGAAGCGTGCGCTATTTTGCACTGCCACCCGAACACCCTCCGCAACTGGGACAATAAAGGGATCCTGAAAGCAATCCGATTCGGGGCAAGAAAAGATAGACGCTATAGAAAGGGAGATGTTTTGAAGGTTATAAACAAAGCTGAATAAAGAAATGAAAATAGAAAGGTTGGAAAGACTTAAATTACTCGTATCTCGTTTTGAGGAGAACGAAAGCCAATATATAAACTCAGGTTCTTCGTATAATGAAACGGAACTTAGAACTGATAGAGAAAATTTCTCCGATTGATGAATTAGAAAAAACTCATCAAGAAGATGCCCTTCATTGGATTAAAAGTGGAGTAGAGATTTTTCGGATTGAAAAACCCGACAAACCACCAAAACATCTTGTTTCATATTTTGTTGTAATAGATATTGAAAATAAAGCTATTCTTTTGGTAGACCACATAAAAGCGGAACTCTGGCTTCCAGCAGGTGGGCATGTAGAGGCGGATGAAGATCCTAAAGCAACCGTGGAAAGAGAAGCGATGGAGGAGTTAAACCTTACAGCAAAATTTATTAGGGGAAATCCTTTTTTTCTGACAATTACCACTACTGTAGGGAAAACCGCTGGACATAAAGATGTCAGCCTATGGTATCTCCTATCAGGAGGAATCCAGGATGAAATCCGATACGATCCAGGTGAATTTAATGGGTATAAATGGTTTACTTTTGATGAAATATTACAAGCTCCGACCTCATCTTTTGATCCTCATATGCATCGATTTATCCAGAAATTAAAGGCGGATTTTGAAATATAAAAGTTCCAAATTCGTCAAAAAGTCTCAAAATCTATGAAACTCCTTCTCACTTCTGCGGGTCTCACAAACGATGTTATCGCTGAAGCTCTGTCCGAGCTTGCCGGACGCTCTCTTTCTGAACTCTCAATAATCCATATACCGACAGCTGCAAATACGGAAAGCGGTGATAAAAGCTGGGTTATCGATGATCTCGTCAATCTTCAGAAACGACACTTCAAATCCATTGATATCCTCGATGTAGCTGCCGTATCTCCTGAGCTATGGAAGAGGCGCCTGCAAGAAGCAGATATCATTTCATTTGGTGGAGGGAATGAACAATATCTCGCAAAAATTTTCAAGGAAATCGGAATGAAGGAATTCCTCCTTTCCATGCTGGATACCAAGGTTTACATGGGCATCAGCGCGGGGAGTATGGTTGCGGGTCAATACCTATCTCGCGAATTACTGAAAGCAATCTATCCGGAAGAAGACTTCGGTACTACGCTTGAACACCCCATGGAATTCTATGATTTCTCGTTCGTCCCGCATCTCAATTCCGAATGGTTCTCCCGTGTGAGAAAGGATGTTTTGGAAGGACTCAAAAACTCGCTCAATCACTCAGTGTACGCTACCGATGATCAAACCGCGATACGGATTTCCGATGGAAAACTGGATATAGTAGGATCCGGAGACTACTGGACTTATATCAAATAATCTCCAACTTCGTCCCAGAGCTTCAGCCTATTTTTTAACTTCAAATGTATGAATTTTGAAAACCCGATGCCAGCTGCCGAAAAAGAACCACGTTTCCTTTCATTGGAAGAAGCGAAGGCAAAAATTGAAAAATTATGCGGCCAAGAAAATCCAGAAATAGTCAGGACGCTGGAAGACGAGAAAGGTGTTTATTTGCACGAAGTGGTTACCGTAGATGACCAAGGAGATGTCTCGCTTTTTTCTTACAGGCGCTCAGGCAACTATCAGGAAACAAAAGCAGCAAATACGCTGGTTGATGTGGCGTACTTTATCGGTCCGGTGGAGGATGGCATGTGCGTAGGGGGAGACACTTTGTCCAATTATGATGAGAATTCAGGTGAGTGGACTGATACCAAGTAAGTTCCAACATCGTCCCAGAGCCTCAGCCAAAACAAAAAAAATCCTCTTCTATGAATGGATTTTTTATCTGCTCATTCTTGACAATTGATATTATTTCTGGCATGCTTTTTGCAACCGTATCCTGCAGAAGAGGATACGTGAAGTTCTTTGACTACTCAACGACAGGGCAATACCTGTCATTTCCCAGGAGAAATTCCCATGGACAATACACTGTCGTATATTCCTCTCGCGCTGGTAGCGCTCTTGATCGTCATCGTGATATTCAGATTGAATGCCCGAGCCGATGCTAAGCGGCATCATCCGGTCATCCATACGCCCACTCCCGATGTCGTCGGGCCCGCTGGCGAACGTGTCATCGTATCCGTCGGACCGGAACGTGGATCGTTGCCGGCACCTCACGACACTGTGTCCCTGGTGCAGCAGTCTGCGGAAACCGTACTCTGCGAGTGCGGCCACCATGGACCGGCATCCTACAGTATCGATGCTTACGGTACGGTATTCTCCGGTATCGACCATCATCGCTGGTGCCCGGAATGTTTGATCTTCATGTTTCATCAGCACGCGACCCGGTGCGCTCTCTGCGGACATGTCATCTGCCCGGGCGATGGCGTCGCGCTCTATGGCGATGATAGTACTCTCCCGTATAAGCATGTCTCGACCAAAGTCGATAACTCGTTTGTCGGCTGCATGCGCCGGGACTGCTGTCCTGCGGGTGGTTTCTTCGCCGGACATTGGACTGATCACGGATTCCGCTCTGCCTTCAAGGAGTACGTGGCAGATGGCGAACCAAAACCCATGAAAAAGACTATCTGACGATGGTCGAAGATTCTTTTTGGAGGATGCATGGATGAGCACAAGCCAACCGACACTGCACCCCGGAATGGAAAATACCGGAGCAGCAGAAGCCAGGACGATCCCGTGTCCCGGATGCGGACATAGACTGCCTGAAGACGACCTACGCGCGCAGATAGCGCATATGGAAGAGAATCATCCCGAAATCATCGCCGAGCGTCTCAGAGGAATCGAACACCTCGTGGCGCGAGACGACTGAGAAGCAACACCCGAAGCCCCATTGATACAACCGTATCGCTGGGGCTTTTTTGTATTCCGTTCTCATTGGATCAGTGATATCATGTACCCGTACTGATCAATACTCTCTATGCCTCCGGAATCATCCATACCGTCTGCAGAAACACCTCCAGCAGCCCCCAATCTGACTCAGGCAGAGAAGATGCTGCGTGCGACCGAGGCCCTGGCAATCGATCTCAAGGCGACCAACAACGCGCGCTTCGGACAGGAATTCAGCACCACTCTCCGCTCACGGATGAATGGCTGGATGGAGACGCTGGTCCAAAAAGGGGATACCACTATCGACCGCATAGAAGCCAGGGGTGTGCCACTTCCGAAATCCAAACTCGGCATGCGAGTGCTCTCCGGAGTAACCGGTGTGACCGGGGCCGTCGTGCCGGGTCTTGGTGTGTTCCTGCCGCTGTCATACGTGCTCTGGAAGCGCGGCAACCAGATAAGCAAATCAGAAACAGCCTATGCCTCATAACACTACTGATTTCATCCATGCGGTCATCGGGGATATCGACCATATAGTCGAAGAGCTCGGTCTCGGATCGCTTCCAGCCGAAAGCCAGGCAGCCGTCGTCGGGCGCTTCTCAGAGATCCTGCTCCATCGTCTCCTGCTCCGCGTACCGGACCAGCATACCGAAACCATCAAGCGCTCGCTCGAGGGGAGCCCGGAAGCGTTTGCGGCTGCGCTCGAGATGACTATCCCCGATATCGAAAACGCTCTCCGCGAGGACTTCGCACAGACCCTCTCGGATTTCCAGCGGGCAGGGGAATAAAAACTACATCAGGTTTTTCCCATCGAAAGGAGCCTGTACGATCTTTTCAAGATCGATGTCATCTATGGAGCGGACATTGATCGCTACCGTCTCATGGCCTTCTTGATTCTGCCCGTAGGAAAAGGCTTGGACACCACACACCGAACAGAAGAGATGTGCGAGGACTTTCTTACTGAAACGATACTCCGTCAGGAGCTCTTCGCCAGACTCAAGCACGAAACGCTCTTTCGGTACGAAAGTAAGGAGGAGTCCCTTCATTGCGCAGTGAGAACAATTGCACGCGATAACACTCTCGATATCTGCCTCGACCGTATAGCGCACTTTCCCGCAATGACATCCGCCGGTATACTGCTGCATATGGAGATTTTTTAAATATATTACCTTGCTTATTCTATCATGTCCCAGCGCACGCTCTCTCTCATACTAGCTGGACTCGCCGTGCTCGCGGTCTTGTTTTGGTTTCTCTTTGGCCGAGCGACTCCGATCACCAATATCGACTCCACGGGCACTGATATCATCGCCTTCGGTGATAGTCTTATCGAAGGAGTCGGGGCGACCGAAGGCATGGCGCTTCCGGACCAGCTCAGCCAGAAGCTCGGTCATCCGGTCATCAATGCCGGCGTCGCTGGTGAGACCACGCGTGATGGCCTGGTCCGTATCGATGAGGCGCTCGAGGGGACCCACCCCCGTATCATCTTTCTCTCGCTCGGAGGCAATGATTTCCTCAAGAAGATCCCACGCGATGAGACCAAGCGGAACCTCGGCCGACTGATCGAGAAGATGCAGGCACAGGGAGCGATAGTCGTCCTGCTCGGAGTCCGGAGCGGCATCATCGGAGGGGGATTCGATGACGAATTCGAAGCGCTTGCGGAACAGCACGGCACACTTTACGTAGAAGATATTCTCTCAGGAATCTTCGGGGACAGCCGCTCTATGAGCGACCCAGTCCACCCGAATGATCGGGGCTATGACATCATCGCCGATCGCATCGTCGAGACACTCTCGGACCATGACATACGGGTCCGCTGATTCGAGTCCTATCCGGCCAGATCGTCGCTTCCTTCGATATCCTTGACGCGCTTCACCGATAGACTGACTGATTCCCGATCGAGCTCCTTGGCGAGCTCGATTTCTTTTTTGGTCGGGGAGGGGAGCGTCGCGAGAATATTTCGGAGCGCGATGCCGTCTACCTTGAGCACGCCCTCCCATTTGTCGAGCGGCTCGAGTATGGCGCGCAGCTGGTCGCTGTTGTATTTGTACGTCTTGCGGAGCGACTTGCCGATGATACCTTGCTCATCGAAAACCCGATCGACTCCTTCCTGTTCCATATAGGCGAGTATCGTCTCCTGCAGCTTGGCGATGCGGAGCTTCTCGGCCGATAGCTTGCCCTTGAGATCGAGATACTCGGCGATAGCCTCTTTCACTTCGCCGGTCTCAAGCTGACGATTTTCCACAAACTTATGTTTCCACAACGGGCAGATCTTCTGGTACCCGCACCAATCGCAGAGCGGGGAGAGGAGCGGCTCGAACTTCCCTTCCTCGATCGATTTGATGACGGCGAGGAATTCCTGGTCTATCCGCTCGAGCTCTTCACGTGTTCGCGTCGATGAGAGCTTCACTCCATGCTTCAAGTAATAGAGACTCACTGTGATCGTCTCGAGATGCTCGATCTCCTTGGGATAGCGATCGAGAAACGCCTTGAGATAGATCGAGAGTTGGAGATCGTTGTCAACTTTCTCCTGCGAAGGCATTTTCTTGGTCGTCTTGTAGTCGATGATTTCGTATCCGTGCTCGGTCTTGTCGATCCGATCGATGATGCCCGATATCGTATGCCGGCCGCCTACCTCGTCCCCGATCTCGATCGAGAAGCGGCTCTCGAGATCGACGATGGTAAAATCTCCCGGAGCATTGTCCCGACAATAGCGTTCGATGATCTTTACGCCCTCCGTGAAGGCCGAACGCTCCTCGAGCTCACTCTCGAATACCTCGCTGTTCCAGCGCTTGGCGAAGAAATCCAGCGCCTGCTCGAGATTCGGCGCAAGCAGGGCTGGCGTATGATAATAGTGCAGCACCGAATGGATTAGGGTCCCGAAAACTTGGTCTTTCGACTTCGGTTCCTTGATCTTGTCTATATCGTGATACTTGTACTTCAGCGGGCAGGTCTCGTACGTATTGAGACTGGAGTAGGAAATACGCATAGGAGGGTGTTTTAATGCTTTTGAGAGGGTCTTCACGGACTGATTGATGCTTCATTCTAACACCTTTTCAACCACCCTACTTACTTGACTTAATATTAAAAAAAATGCTATAATTATATTTAACCGTACTTTCACAACTCAAGCACTTCCAATCTACGCCTATTCAAGGAGGATTGTCTCATGAGAACGCTGCCCATAACGCGTATCAACAAAGACGTAATGGTGCTACTCGTAGGATTGCTCACCCCAGGATTTCTCCTGCTAGCACTCCTACTCCATCTGATTCCAGAGCAACCAATGAAGGAGCTCTACGCAGTCGCTCTCTCGGTCGGCTTCATAATTATGCCGATATTCACTGCTATCACGTTCTGGGACCGGGCCATACGCGCCGAACAAGGGGCGACAATCGATGCATTGTCGGGACTTTTCAATCGTCGCGGCGCTCAGGAGGCACTTCAAATCGAACTTGGCCTTATCTCACGCGAACGTCAGTCGAAGGATACCGCTATCCACATATCAGTCATCATGATCGATATCGATCACTTCAAATCAATCAATGACCAATGCGGACACAAGGCAGGCGACAAAGTAATTCGCACCATCAGTCGACATATCAAGGAAACATTCCATCGGAAAATGGATATTTGTTGTCGCTACGGCGGAGATGAATTTGTCATCATCCTTCCAAAGACATCCGCCAAAATCGCTCACACGATGGCAGATCATCTTCGTCACTCTGTAGAACAAATATACGCGTGCAGCGATGTCCGGATCACTCTGAGCTGCGGAGTCACATCACAACTCGTGACTCCCGCCAAGTTTTTGCGCGATGCGGTAGGGGACGAAGTTCTCGGAATAATAGATCCGCTCCTCGAAGTGGCCGACCAGGCGCTCTACCTCTCTAAAAAGCGTGGTCGCAATCAAGTAACCATGCTGCATCAAGCATGATTATATAGACAATCGCAGGCAGTGCCGACCGAAATACCGGTATCCTGAAATCCAGGGTACCGGTTCTCTTTTTTCTTATCATGTCGCATAATGATACTTATGCGACATTATGCAAAAACAAAAAAGGCTCTGTAAAAGGAATATCCACGAATGAATCTCGTAGTCCCCTGAATAAGCCAAAAAACGAAGTGTTTAAATGCGTTCTAACGAACGATCTTTTTTGAGTCATATACTATCATCACCCACTCGTGTTCATTCTGATACTTCTCTATCTCTGATGTTTTATTTCATCAAATTGCACTCATACCCCATACCTCTATACCATCCCGGGCTGTCCTTTTCCGAAAAATAAAAACTCCCCCGTTTTTCGTTAAAAAGCCGGGGGAGTCGGACCGGAAAAAATCCGGGGCTCCGTAATGAGATCTGCGATGGCCCGGAGTGCGAAAGTAATTTTTCCTGATGCCCGAGATTTCTGAAGCGATAGCGAGGGAAAAATTTGCTTTCGTAGTCCGAGGCATATCCATGAGCGATCACTCATCGCCATTCCGATCCACAGCAGCGGATTCGGGATGCGCATCAAACTCGTGCTGCATATGCGGTTTCGAGAAACGATGCATCTTGATGAAGTAGACGATACTCAGACGCAGGTAGACGATCACGTGCGTCGCTGCCTTGGCGATCGATACGCGGCCGCGTTCCTCATCACGCTTGAACTGTTCCCAGATTTCATCGAGTATCCCCCAAAGGAGATCGACGATCTGGTCGTAGCGGAGATGAGCGATACGCCGGCCGAGATGATAATTGGTTTCATCTTTTCCGTACTGCACACCGGGAACCCTGACCGGATGGAGAGGGTGGATCGGTGTCACTTTCGACGACTCCGCTCCGGGGATATGGGACATGATATGATCCTCCAAAAGAACTGTAAAGATAGACGTAGTAAAGCGCAGGTACCGATACCCGTCAAGCACCCGAAAAACGCAAAGAAAAAGAGCTGGATTAGTAGCTCTCGAGAAACGCAGAGATTTTCTTCCAGAGGAAGCGATGTCTGATCTTGAGGCTATGTCCGCCCTTCGGTTTGAGATAGTATTGCGCTCCGGTCGCTTGCGCAAAATCGATGAGTGGCTCATACGGCACGACGCGATCATCCTCGGCATGGATGATGCAGATCTTCCGGCCGTCGATGTTTTTCATCCGCAGTATCGGGCTGTAGAAATCCGTCGTGACAAGCTTCTGCCAATCCGTCGGACGTCGTGTCCGATACGCTCCGCCGAAACCGGCTGCGATGAAACGCACGTGCTGATCAAACGGTTCGTCCTCCCCTTCTTTTTGCCAATCGATGACAGGGGAGACCGCGACGATTTTTTTCACGATCGGAAGCTCTGAGTTGAGCAGCACCGCCGGTCCGCCAAATGAGAAACCGAAGAGATGCACGGCCGAGACACGGATCTTCACGCGTTCACCCGTGAAGCTATCGACGATGCTCCGGTGTGTCACGAGCTCATTGACGACATCGCGTATATCCTGCGCCGGGGATCGATCAAGGAAGATGCCATCGCTTTCCCAGGTCCCTCGGTAACGCGGAGCAATGGCGACGTATCCCTGGTCCGAAAAAAAATGAAGTAACTCCCCTTTTGACGGAGTCGAGGGGAGTCCGGAGGCGAGAATCGCGACCTTGCCAGTCTGCCGCTCGGGCAGCACAATTTCTGCAATGATATCCCCCGCTATTCTGGCCCGTATCGGATAAGACTGCCCTGCTGCCATAGCGCGGATTTTATGGGAGATAATTCTTCGGGTTGACGGTAGCGCCGACCGGGATATCTTTGACGCTCTTCACGGATTTTGATGGCACGATTTCGAATGACTTGGCCGAGAAGACCGTGAAGTGGAGATGCGGGCCGGTCGAGTTGCCGGTGCTGCCGGACTTCGCGATCGTATCGCCTCGCTTGACGGTCGAGCCCCTGGACTTCACGACGGAGCTCAGGTGGCCATACATCGTGACGATGCCGTTGCCATGATCGATCGCCATCCAGCGGCCATAGGCATAGCGTCCGTTGTTGCCCGTCGCGACGACTTTGCCATCAGCGGCGGCCAGTACGCTCGTCCCGGTCGGCATGGCGAAATCGAGTCCGTTGTGAAAACCGGAACTGCCGTAGAACTTCGACGTCTTGGCAAACGATGTCTTCCCGTACCCCTGAGAGAACGTGACTTTCTTCACCGGATACCCGAGCAGCCCGTGCTTGAACGCCGGCATGTCTTTCAGATTGAGCTCGCCGATCTTGGTCGACTCGAGGGATTCGATTTCGTTCTCGATCGCATCGCGCTCCTCCTCGAGCTGATCGACGATCGTATTGTATTTCTTGACTTCGGATTGTGTCTTCGAGAGCAGGCTGGCTTTGGTATCTTTGGTCGACTCGAGATAGTCGTTCTGCTTGGAGAGCTGCTCCTGGACGGAATCCGCTTCGGCTTTCTTGTGCTCGAGCACCGTCTGCTCGTTCTCGAGCTCCTGCTTGGTCATACGGATTTCCTCCAGCAGCTCACCGAGCCGCCCGCTCGTCTGCGCGACACGCTCATCGTCCTTCAGAGTCCAGCCGGACTCACCGTTCGGCTCAGTGATGAGTCGAATGATGCCGATAGATGACTGACCAGAAACACTCCGCATCAATTCAGACAGGAGCCGTCTCTGCGAGAGGATCATCAGCTCTTTGTCGGCGATGCGCTTCTCGAGCGATCCGATCTCTCCAGTCAGATTTTCGATACGAGCCTGATTGTTATTGATCTCGAGCTCGAGCTTGTTGGCCTGCGCTTCGAGCGATTGGATCTGTGTCGCGAGTGTCGATCCTTGGCGCTGCTTCAGGTCGATGATCTGATTGTAGGCTTTGATCTTCGCTTTGATCTCATCGAGCTTGTCCTGCTTGTCTTCGATCGCTTTTTTCTCAGCATCTGACAATCCCATATCAGCAGCTGCGCGCACCCAAAAGCCCGAGCTCAACACGAGCCCGACAGAGACGAAAAAAATAAACGAATATCGATGGAGGTTTTTATTTCGTTCCATTGCTCCTATTATACCACTTTTTGGATTCTACTCCCCTTCCAAAAGACGTCTTGGTTTCTCTTGGTTTGGAATATTGACTAATATCAATAAAATGCTATAATGTACAGCGTAGTACTTTCAAAAACAGTCGTCAACAATCATAGAAAGGTCCGACATGACGTATGGAAATATAGGCGGTATAGCTCTATTATTCTTCATCTTTACAGCTCTAGCGAGCGGTAGTGAGAAGGAAACTGATACTGAAAATTCGATGTCGATACGCAGTACGCTCGTGATACTGTTTTGTGCTGCTGTCTTTGGACTGATCGGCGAATACGCCACGGTCACTAAGATCGGCAATGCTTGGACAAACTTCGGCCTCGCGCTCGCTTCTGCTTCAGTCATCGGCGGTCTCTATGCATTTTTCCGTTTTGTAACGAAAATATATAATTCGAAATCGGAAATCAACAATATCAGCGTAGAGACTGAAGCATCGTAACTCCTGCTGATAGCCAGACCCACAAAGCCCCGAGGGAAACATTCCTCAGGGCTTTTTTCTTTTCAGACGATATATGCGGTTGAGATATATCAGACAGACAGCTTCTCGATGGCCCGACGGAGACGCTTGAGCGATGCCTCCCGACCGAGTACCCAGGCGCAGTCGAATGGCGACGGGGATTTGGCGACTCCGGAGAGCGCGACACGCAATGGCCAGAGAAAATCACCCCGCTTGTCCCCTGCCGCTTCGAGCAACAACTTCTCGAGAGCCGCGTGATCAGACCACACGGATGTCTCCTGCTTTTCGAGTAGCTCGAGCGCTTGCGAGAGCGCCTCGTGCGTCTCGGCGTCGGTATTCTCTTTCCAGCGCAGCAGGTCGCGATCGTACTCGAGGGTCGCGGAAAAGAAAAACGGGTTCTGCTCGCCGACATCTGAGAGCTTGGCCAGACGGTCCTGCTCGATGACGAGCACGCGCTTCATAAACGCAGACTGTTCATCGGATGACAGCCCGGCATGCGTGGACTGCCAGGCCTGGAAGAAATCTTTGGATTCGAAGAATGGCAGCGCCCGCTCGAGAAGATCGTCAATCGCGAGGCGCTTGATGTATTCGCCGTTCAGCCAGTCGAGCTTCTGCATATCGAAAACAGCGCCGGCCTTGTGTACATTGGCCAGATCGAATTTGGCTACCAGCTCTTCGAGAGAGAATATCTCCTGCGTCTCGCCATGCCCGGGATTCCACCCGAGAAAGGCGACGAAATTGATGAGCGCTTCCTTGAGGTAGCCTTTGGCGAGATAATCCTCGACCGCGACATCACCCTGGCGCTTGGAGAGCTTGGACTTGTCCGGGTTGAGCAGGAGCGGCAGATGTGCGAAGCGCGGCGCTGTCCAACCGAAAGCCTCATAGAGGAGGATGTGTTTCGGGGTAGATGGGAGCCACTCCTCGCCGCGGATCACGTCGGTGATTTCCATGAGATGATCATCGACGACATTGGCCAGATGGTAGGTCGGGAATCCGTCTGACTTGATCAGTACCTGATCGTCGAAAGCATCGGTCGAGATCTTCACCTCGCCGCGCACGCTGTCTTCAAAGATGATATTCCGATCATCAGGCACCGCGAGACGGATCACCGATGGAGTACCCAGAGCCATCTGGCTCGCGACTTTCTCGGCTCCGAGATTCCGGCAGTGGCGGTCGTATTTCGGCGCCCGCTTCTCCGCCATCTGCGTCGCCCGCATCTCCTCGAGCCGCTCTGACGAGCAGAAGCAGCGATAGGCCTTGCCGGAAGCGACGAGCTCATCGGCATACTGGCGATAGAGCGAGAGACGCTCTGACTGGATATACGGACCATAGGCGCCACGCTCGACGATATCCGGATAGCGCTCCGATTGCCGGGTCACGCCATCAAGAGACTCGTCCTTGAGAAATATCCCTTCGTCATGCCGCACCCCGAGCGTCGTGAGCGAGCGGAACAGGCTCTCGACCGCTCCTTCGACGAAACGCGACTGATCGGTATCTTCGATGCGGAGCGCGTAGACACCACACTGCCGCCGAGCGAAGAGATAATTGTAGAGCGCGGTGCGCAGACCGCCGACATGCAGATAGCCGGTCGGAGACGGAGCGAAACGGACTCGGGGCGCAACGGAATCCATGTTGACAGAAATTATAAAATTATGTATAAATATCAAACTGAGTTCTTTGAGTATTGTAGCTGAGGAAGGCTACAAATTCAATCTTGTAGCACTTCTTCACTTGGAGATTAAATTGATCCCATACTACAAAACAGGAGGACACTATGAGCATCTTGTTTCCATTGATGGCCTTTCTGGCTATCATCGCTGCGCTCATCATCGGCGTCGGACTGCTCTCTGGCTGGTTTCATAAGTGCTCGCACTGCGGCAGTCGACTCACGATTACCGGCACTGCCGAAGAAGACCGCCGCGGAAAATCAGAAGTTTGCACTATCCGAGACTGCTTCTCTTGCGAGTATCAAGAGGTAATACCTCTTCCAAAAAAGCACGTAGATATTCAGCAACAATGATGCAGATCTACTCACTCAGACGACTTCATAATCATGTTATGCGGTCGTCTTTTCTTTTTCCCGGAAGACTCTCCAGAGGAACACCGCCGTCGCATTCCAGATACGACCGAGACGCCGGGGCTGCTGGATGAGACGCCAGAGCCACTCGAGGCCGAGACGGCGCCAGAGCCGAGGCGCCCGCGCGATGCGGCCCGTGAGATAGTCGAGCGCCCCACCCACTCCCATAGCGATACAGATGTTGCCCGGCTGCGTTCGGAGTGACTCAAGAAATATTTCCTGTTCGGGTGCCCCGAAGTTGCAGAAAATGATTTTGGATTTTGGATTTTGGATTGTAGAATCCAAAGATTGTCCGCTCTCAAAGTCGGCACCCTCTACTTTCATATCCGAGTACTGCCTCAGAATCGCAGCTCTGACTTCCGCATACGAGCTCAGTCCGTCTTTGCGGATAGCGAGGTAGATCGATATTTTTTGCGCATGGGCGATCCGGAGCAATGCTTCCATGATATCCGCTCCTGGGAAACGTTCGAGAGAGACTCCTCGAAGCCAAGCGGCGAGCACGACACCGAAGCCGTCAGCGATACGGAGATCCGCTGCCGTGAGCGCCTGACGAAATGAAGCATCCTGATCAGCGAGCAGCAGAAACTCTGGATTGACCGTGGCGATCCGATGGAACCCGCCTGCTTCCGACAGCCAGCGCTCGCAGCGCGCGAGGAGCTCCGAGCGCCGAAGCGCATCAATATCGATGCCGAGGAGATGCATGCGAGTACGCGTTAGCAAAAGAAACTGCTCCGATCTTCGGAGGACTAGATGAGCGGGACCGATTCGATCGGCATGTAGCGTCGCTTCCCGTCTTCCATGATGCTCTCATAGACGACCACCGTGTCGACCGATTCGACCAACCGGATATCTTTCTCGATGGTCGGCTTCGGATCGAGTGCCTGGAAGCGGGCCTTCTTCATCCGGGACAGCGTGATATGCGGACGATAGATTTTCGGTTCGGCTGAGACGACGAAGGAGAGCTCGCGCTCGATAGCGGTCTTGAGATCGCGGAGCTCCTCGCTCGGCTCTCCGGCGAGCCAGACCATCTTGGCGTCCTCCGGAGTCGGCATGAGACGGATGCCTGAGAACTCGATCTCGAATGATTCCATAGTCTCGCAGAGCGCCCGGACCTTCTCGCAGATATCCGGCACAGTATTCTCGCGGACGAAGCCGAGAAAAAACAGCGTGACATGGAGATTGTCCTTGTCCGTCTTGAGAAAAATCTCCTTCGGCCACGCCGCCATCTCTTTGGAGAGACGGGAGGCGAGTGCTGAAGAGAGCGGTATCCCGATAAAAAGCCTGCGCTGGAGCATAGAATAAGTGATGAATAGCCGAATTGTAGCTTGGAAAAGCCAAAAAGACAAGTTTTCACGTCCGGTCCCGCATACAGCCAGCGCGAAACTTGGTACAATGAGATGACTCTATGCCTTCCACGACCTTCTACCGACTCGAAATAGCCCCGCTCACCATCCTGCCGCTCAAACGGTCGCCGTTCTTCACATATTTCTCGCGCCAGGCCATCGAAGCCGGATCGCTGGTCAGCATCCCCTTTGGCAAGCAGCAGCTCCGCGGTATCGTCTCGATCTGCCAGGAGCTCCCGACCCGGCCAGCCCCCTGGATGAAAGAAGTCACAGCGGTCATCACCCCGCACTGCATCACCCCGGGACAGCTCGCGCTCGCGGAATCCATCAGCCGCCTGTACTTCACTTCGCTCGGCAAGACGCTCGCGCATTTCATCCCCGATGCTACCAAGCTCTCCCCGCCCACGCCGCGCACAGCCATCACGCCGAAGCCGCGTATCCCCGCCGCGCTGAAAAAATCACTCTCACCCCTCTCGGTACCGGGCCGGCACGCGCTCAGTATCGCTCCTCAAGATCGCGACCGAACAATCGCTCTCCTCATCGCTGCCCGCAAGAAATCCAAACGCTCAATCGTCATCATCGTGCCGGAAATCATCGGCGCCGAGCTCCTCTCCTCATCGCTTGATCGCTCCGGCATCGACCATCGACTCCTCACAAGTGCGGAAACCGGCAAGCAGTATTTCTCCGCCTGGGAATACGCCCGTGATCCGCGATCCATCATCATCGGCACGCGCCAGGCGCTCTTCGCTCCTTTCTCGGCGCTCGGTACCATCATCATGGTCGACCCTATCGATGACGCCTACAAGCAATGGGACATGAGCCCGCGCTACGATGGCCGACGCATTGCCTCACTCCTTGCCGAGTCATCCGGAGCCGACCTTATCTCGCTCGCGCCCTTCGCCACCATCGCCGACATGAAGGCGGAAGCAGCGGGCCACCTCACACATACCGATCTCGTCGCCGCGCTGCCGATCGCTCCAATCGAGACGACCAATCTCCGGCTCGAGCGCTACCGCAAGAACTATTCTCCGCTCTCCGAGACCGCCCGCACCCGCATCGGGCAAGCGCTCGGCCGCCAGGAGAAAATCGTCGTCATCGTCAACCAGTCTGGCTATTCCAAGATCACGCTCTGTGAAGGCTGCAAGAATATCTTCCGCTGCCCAGAGTGCCAGGCGCCTCTGCACCCTGAGAAAGCCGGCACCTACGCCTGCTCGGCCTGCACGTACCATACGCCGCTCTTCCCGAGCTGTCCCGGCTGCGGACATATCAGTTTCCGCCAAGTCGGATTCGGCACCGAGCGGGTCGAACGCGAGATCCGTAAGGCCTTCACCTACGCCCGCATCTCCCGCATCGATCGGACGGCGCTCGACACCCGGGCTGAGCGGAGCGCTCTCGTCGAGCACGGACTGACCGAGACGGCGGATATCCTGATTGGCGTTCCCTCGCTCCTCAATCACCTCTCCGATCCGTCGATCTCACTGGTCGTCTTCGTCGATACGGATACCTTCCTTACCTGGAGCGACTTCCGTACCGATGAGCGCTTCCTCGAGCGCGTCTTCCGAGCGCGGCTCCTCGCCGGAGGCCAGGGGCTCGTCATCCTCGAGACCTTCCAGCCCGAGAGCGCCTTCTTCCGCAAGATCGCCGGTGAGACCTATGGCAAAATACTCCAAACCCTCACCGATGACCGTTCCGCTCTGGCCTATCCGCCCTTCGCCGAGCTCGCCGCCGTCGAGGTGATACGCGATTCCCAAGGACTGGCTGACAGTGCCGCTGAAAAGCTTGGGAAAGCCGTCAAAGCATTGCCAGAAAGCGAAAAATGGCGTATTTTCATACAGCAGGCACCCGAGCGCCGTTTCCGCGGCCAGCACATCGCCCGCGTCTTGATCCGGGTCAAAGGAGACGCCTTTCCGGACCAACTCGAAGACTGGTTCCGGTCGCTCCCGAAAGACACGTTTGTCGATCGCGACCCTCTTTCCCTTCACGTATGAAACACTTCGAAATCGTTACTGGCGAAAAAACAGAAGTCCTGAACCGCAAGGCGGCTCCGGTCGTTGTGCCATTCCCGACAGAAACCAAGGAGCTCCTCGACGAGATGGTCGTCATCATGCGCCGCGCCGAAGGAGTCGGGCTGGCCGCGCCGCAGATCGGCATCTCGGAACGCATCTGCGTCGTCGAAGTCGACGGCGTCGTCGGCAAGTACATCAACCCCGAGATCACCCGCCGCTCGCAGGACAAGATCCTCTTTGAAGAAGGCTGCCTCAGTCTCCCCGGGCAATTCTTCCCGATTGAACGGCATGAGGAAATTACGGTAAAATATATCAATGAAAAGGGACTGCCCAAGCGTGTCCGCGCCGACGGCCTGCTCGCCATCGTCCTCCAGCATGAGATCGATCACCTCGACGGCATCCTCATCTGCACCCGCTATCGTAAACAGAAAATTAAACACGGAAAAATATATGGACGCATCGTCGAATAATCAGGACCTGGCAGAGAAGATTAATATCACCGTCGAGCACGAGACTCCGAAAGTCCGCGTCGTCTTCATGGGGACCCCGCAGTTCGCCGGGACCATACTCGCCGACCTGCTCGAGCACCACTACAACATCGTCGGCGTCGTCACCCAGCCCGACAAGCCGGCCGGCCGCAAGCAGGAGCTCACAGCAAGCCGCGTCAAGGAAATCGCTACTGAGCACACCCTGCCGCTCCTGCAGCCCGAGAAGATCGATGAGACGACTATCGATGCTATCAAGGACTGGAAGCCGGACCTCATCATCGTCGCTGCCTATGGCCGCATCCTGCCGGAGACCCTGCTTCGCGTACCCGGATTCGGCTGCGTCAACGTGCACGCTTCGCTCCTGCCCAAGTGGCGCGGGTCATCACCGATACACAACACCCTGCTCTCCGGAGAGACCGAGACCGGCGTCACCATCATGCTCATGGATGCCGGCATGGACACTGGAGACATCATCGCCAAGGAGAGCACCGCTATCGAACTCGATGAGACCCGACCCGATCTCGAGATCCGTCTCGCGGCGCTCGGCTCTGAGCTGCTCCGCCGTATCCTGCCAGATTTCGTCGAACGCCGGATCACCCCAGAAAAGCAGGATGATGCTCAGGCGACGCTCTGCCAGCTCATTGACCGTGAGGACGGCCGCGTCTTCTGGGATGCCGACTCGCAGACGATCTACGACCGCTACCGCGCGCTCACTCCGTGGCCCGGTATCTTCACCTACTGGAAGCATGAGGAATCGCCGCTCCGGCTGAAACTCATCACCGTCTCCCATCTCAAGCAATCCCCGCAGATCAAGCATGCTCTCGGAGAAGTCTTCGAAATCGGCGAGGCCATCGGCGTCCAGACGACGACCGGCGTCATCATCCTCGAAGAAGTCCAGCTCGAAGGCAAGGAGCGTACCGACATCAAAGCCTTCGTCAACGGCTACAAGAATTTCATCGGTAGCTCCCTCCAGTAATCTTCCCTCGCTATGGCCGACTCACGCTCGCGCCGCCGCCAAGATAGCACCGTGCTCTTCATCGGACTCATCGGCATCCTCTGTGTCGGTATCTTTTTTGCGAGCAAGCGCTTCTTCCGGAGCGAGGTCGACGATGCGTCACCGACGACAGCGACCGAGGAGGCAGACAGTACCGATGCTGCCGATCTCTCCTACATCACCGCCCATGATGCCTGGTCCCGCTCAGAACGCGACCGGAATATCGTCTTCATCGATATCCGGCCTGCGGGTGATTTCGAACAGCTCCACGTGCCCCGATCGCGCCCGATCGATTTTTCGGCTCTCGCAGGCTATGACCCCGAGGAAGACAAGACGACCATCGTCATCTCTGCCGCCTCGCAGAGCGGACTGCTCCCGGAAGCCGACAAGATACTCAAGCATTCCGGCGGTGAGCATCTCTTCCTGGCCGGAGGATTCGAGGGCTGGGTCGGAAGCGGCCGACCGACGATAGCGATCGGCAATCCCGGATCATTTCTCGACCAGTCCAAAGTTACCTATCTCAAACTCGGAGAAATCAAGACTTTCCTCGAGAGCAATCCGGATGCCATCTTCCTCGATGTCCGGACCGATGCGGAATTCCGAGCCTCCTCCCATATCCGCCAAGCCCTCCATATCCCCCTCGCTGATCTCGAGAACCGCGCCCAGGAGCTTCCGCGCTCCACGATGATCATCATCTACGGCAGGAGCGGCAATGAGGCTTTCCGTGCCGGTGTCCGCCTCTCCGATCTCAATCTCTTCATGGTCCGCGTCATCGACGCCACCCCCGCCGACCTCGAAAAAACCGGCCTCACTTTTGAGAAATAGGATCAAAACAAAAACCATCCAAGTACCGGATGGTTTTTCGTATTATTGCTCGAGCATAGCGAGCAGCCGAGTCGTCGTATTCCAGTTGCGGATGGTCATGGATCGGTACTCTGGCGTGCCGGCGATCCTACTGAGCCGACTCTTGGTACGCAAGGCGCTCAGACGCTCCGAGTAGATCACGCCCTCGCCCGGCCATACCCTATCGACGCCCTCCCGCGGATGGAAGACTGCCAAAGCCTGGTCCGCATCGATACCCATGAGAAAGATCACATCGCTGTGATACTTCTCCGGCTGCTCGCCGAATCCCTCTGGCTTGCGGTCGATGACAGACTGGAGCTCCTTTCGAGAGAGTACGAGAACTCTGACGAGCTCGCTATCGAGCTGGAAGCTCTTCGGCAGAGCCGCTTCGATCATGCCTGCTACCTCATCGGCTGAGCGGTCGGAGCGGAGCATAGCATTGCCGCTCGCGATATAGGTCGCCACATCGGTGAACCCGAGACCCTCCAGGCATTGCCTCAGGCCTGCCATCGGTATTTTGTTCTTCCCGCCGACATTGATCCCGCGTATGAGTATGATATATGTATTCATCGGTTTTTGTTGTATACGAGAACCGCTTGATAACTCTCAATTTCAATCAGGTACATACCCCATCTTGATTTCAGTCACTCTATCGTTTTCATCATAACAGACTGCAGAGTCGAGCCAGGCGAAGTCCAGTCCAAAGCTTTGAGCGAGCGATCCGTTATCCCCTGTTTGAGATTCACAGCCATTCATACCAGCAAAGTATCCGCCAGCATTCGGATGAGGCTTGCCAATCAGGTACTCCACTTCGCTTCTTGTCATCCCAGGATTTATACTTTTAAATTTTTTAAGGGTAAATTTTTCCGAATGAGCGGTATCTATAAGAGGGTAAAAAAGAAATTTTGATTCCATAGAAGACAGCCAAAGCACCGGAAGCAATAAAAGAATGCCTACGATCTGCAGCATCTTTCCCTGCAAAAGGAAGTTCACAGCCATTATAAGCAGAATGAAAACCAGCAGGACTGACAGGCTAGTGAAAAAACTGGAGAGCCACATGATGACATCGGTAAAGATATTGTCGCCCAAAAAACTAAGAAGTATCAACGGAATACCTATTCTCCAAAGATAACACCACCAAATAAACGCCACGAAATACGCATAGAAAAAAAGCTTCCTGCGAAAAAGATACCAAAAGACCAAGGGCCCAATAAAAATAAACCAAAAAAAATAAAATGCCAGCAACCCAGAGAAAAGAGATTCTTTATCAAACATACCTTTATTTCAACTTTTCAATAAACGAAGAAATCTCAGCTATATCCTGTTCTGTAATAGCACTATCTAGAGGAAGGCTGAAGAAATATGGAGCGAATCGATCCAATCCCCTGATATTGAAAACTTCCTGCTTACCCCAGTAAACTACCTCTTTATTGATATAGAGAACCGCTTTACGAATCTTAAGCGGTTTACGATAACCATTTTCAACAAAGTACTCCAGAAGACTCGTGGCGTGCCTCTTAGCTTCATTTCGAGGGTCATCGAAGCCTTTGGTCCAGAACAACGGCAACCTTATTTGTTTTGAGAAATTCTTGATTTCTATAAGAATCAGACCTTTCTTGCCTAGGATAAGACAATCTATGTCACCTCCCGTAGGAAGATCTTTATTGAAGAATGCTCCATGGCTCGTCCCAACTGTTTTGGATATTAGCTCTTTTGCTAGCCTTTCACCCTCAATGCCTCTTTTGCTGTTTTCAATATTCTGAAATAGCTTTTCTTCATATCGATCAAGGTAAGAAAAAATATTAAGCCCAATAGCAAGAAATAATGAGAAAAGTGAAAGAGTAGCAAAAGCAGCTGTAACATTCGGGATTTTAAGATCACCAAAATTAAAAAGTGAATAAGAAAACGAAACAATACCTACCACAGCAGTAATGCCCGTAACAATAAAGAGTGCTCTTTGACTCTTCTTAAGAAGTTTTGTAGAAAATGTTTCTTTCATGCAATAAGTATACCAGTTTCTAAGAATATGTCGTGACGACAAAAACTTCAAATCATAAAATAAATAAAACCCGCCAGAGGCTCACAATGTGAGCATGGCGGGAAAGATACTAGAGACGACTCTTGGCTGAGTAGGTCAGCTTGCGCGACCTACTACAAGACAGAGACGTTCTCGTCCGGTTTGAACGCAGCGCGCGATGCGGGGTTTTCTCCCCACATCTTTACGACGGTCCGTACGAGATTGCGGATCCGAGGCAGCGTCCCCTGCTGTCCGAGCACGTAGAGGTGCTTCGACCCAGGACGGAGCTGGAAGGTTACGTAGCTCGTGGCATCCTCAAGCATGATGCGGTCATACCCGCACATTTCGGCACACAGCACTTTGACCGGACCAAACTGGCCGGATGCGCCGCGAAATGTCCCTTCGTCGAGGATTGCCTTCATACCGTTGAAATACACTTCATCCTGAAAGAAGATGCACATCTCGTACAGCATGCCGCTCATGATGAGGATATCAGGATTCTTCTCGAGAGCGCCGCGCATCATCAGCCGGGTGTCTAGCGAAAGATTCGAGTAGACACTAGATTCCTCCTCAAGCTCCCGGAAGCCCTGTTCAGGCTTACGGTAGATCGTGATATCGACAGAGCGGTCGATGAACTTGCCGAACCGGCTACCCAGTCCACCATTGTCCTCCGTATCCGCATGCCATGCTTCGACGGTAAGCCAGACGAGATACTCGGTCGTATCGAAAATCGGATCCGTGTAACACGGGCTCCCATTGGTGAAAGAAGTCTTCTTTGACCAGAACACCTTACGGCCATAGATTTCCCCGGTTACTTTCCGTTCCTCGTCGTTACGGGGCCAATCTACACGATTGATGATATTCATCTTGCTATCGACAGCGAAAAGGTATTCGCCGCGCCGCATGACCTGTCCTTTGCGCTTGTCCGTGAGTTGAAAGATGCACGACGAGTCACCAGCGAGACCGACATTGTGGGCTTGCCTGAACATCAGATCGCCATCAGCCTTTTTGACGTGGATGGTGAGATCGTTCACTGGACTAAAGATAGGCGACGGCTCCATATCACTATTGATGATAGCCGAGAGAAAAGGGTACCGCTTGATGAATTCGCGATTCTTGGGTGCATTCGGGTTCATTGCAATCTCCTACGTTCCGTAGTTGGTAAAGAGCTAGCATTCCGCTAACCGGTGTCCGTTATGGACTTTCCATTATATCACATATATATAGAAAAGTCAACGCAAAAGCCCACACCACAAAACAAAAAGCGCCGTACCGGTATTGGTCGTGCGCTTGGGTTGATGACGGGCCTACATGCCGATTTCGGACCAGTAAGCTCTTTCTTCGTCTCGATTCTTTCGATACCAGGCGTATTGCCGGTCGATCCTGTATTTGCAGAACAGGCAGACCGCGGCGATAGCCCCGAGGTACAGCATTTGGGCGGTGCTCATAACTGATTTCTCCCTTTCAAGGACTTCGATCGAATTCAATGGGCTTGGCGGAATCGGGCCACTCCACCTCGCTATCATCCAGTTTGACGAAAAGCTGGGATGCGTAATTGATGATATTTTTCGGATCTTGTCCGACAGGATCCCTATCATTAACAAAATACGCTATACGGATAGGGTTATCTAGATCTTCAGACGGACACCCCACTATGAGCCCCGCCAGTACAAGAAGCTTCGCGAGCTGATCTATATCCGCGTATAGGCAGCGCCGTTTCAGCTCGCGAGAGTCGAAATAGAAAGCCGTCGTCCAATCCGATTCGCCTTTTGCGCGGAGCTCTGCGGCGAAGACATGCGGCATGAGCTCCCATGCCTGACCGGATTCGATACCGAACTTGAGACATTGAGCCGCCAGGATCTTCTGAAAAGTATCTTTGTCAAAAAACATAATCCCCTCCTCTGCCTGCGTTGAGAAATACCCATCTACTGGGACTCTTTTTTATAGAGAATCCGAGCAGAAAAGTCAACCGGACACCTCTCGGTGGATACGAAAAAGAGGCCAGGTCGGCCTCTTTTTTCACAAATAGGTCTGCGTCTTCGTAGGATCTACGCTGCCTCAATGATGGCGAGGATATCCTTACTGGCGACGAGGAGGTATTCCTCGCTGTTGGCCTTCACTTCGGTACCGCCATAGCGGTTGTAGATTACTTTCTGATTGACAGAGACTTTGATCTTCTCGCTATCGCCGATCGCGATGACGCGGCCCTGCTGCGGGCGCTCTTCGCGGGCGGTGTCCGGCAGGAAGATACCTCCTGAGGTCTTCTCTTCGGCCTGTTCCGGCAGGATGAGCACGTTCTCTCCGAGCGGCTTGATATTCGGTTTCTTCATATGATTTTCGCTTACTGATTAACCGGAGCACTCATAATTAT
The DNA here is from genome assembly GCA_017983435.1 of Candidatus Moraniibacteriota bacterium. GTDB lineage: Bacteria > Patescibacteriota > Minisyncoccia > Moranbacterales > UBA1568 > JAGOSP01. The sequence continues at coordinate 35,243 of JAGOBM010000004.1, read as the reverse complement.
AACAGGCATATATCCCAGAGCAAGCTCTGGACGCCCAAACGAGTCAGAACTCGTTACTGCGCTTGACTTCCCTGGCAAGGCTGGCTAGCGGACGCTCCCGAGCCATTCGATCGCCTTGTCGAGCTGCGGATCGCGCTTCTCGGCGACATTGTCACGGGTCAGCGAGACTTCCTCATCCGGAGCGATGCCGACCTTGTGGATCTGATTACCCTTCGGAGTCAGCCACTTGGCGACCGTGATCTTGACCGAGGCATCCCGAGTCACACTGACGAGCTCCTGGACCGATCCCTTGCCAAAAGACTTCTTGCCGAAGAGCCGGACATTGTCGCGCTGCTCACGCAGGGCTCCGGCGAGAATCTCTGAGGCGCTTGCACTACCCTCATTGATGAGTATCGCTGTCGGTACACCTGAGAGCACGTCGCCTCCGGTCGTCTTGAGCTCGCGCTTCACACCCTTGTCATTCTCCTCGACGACGACGACCATCCTGTCTGGCAACATGAAACTCGCGATATCGACCGCACTCCCGAGCAGGCCGCCCGGGTTGTTGCGCAGATCGAGCACCAGGCCGCTCGCCTTGGCTTCGAGCGCCGAGCGGACCGCCCGCTCGAACTCGACCGCCGTATCTTCGCCGAAACGGTTGAGACGGATATAGGCGACACGGTTGTCATCCTTCATCTCAAAACGGATACTCTTCACGTGGATGACATCCCGTGGAACGACGATATCCTGAGCTTCCTCATCGCCGACATGATAGATATTGAGCGTCACGCTCGTCCCCTTCTTGCCGCGGATCCGATGCACCGCTTCGTCGATATCGAGATTCGTCGTGGGCTCCCCGTCGATCTTGAGGATCTTGTCCCCCGCGAGGAGACCAGCTCGCTCAGCCGGTGTGTCCTCGAGCGGTGCGACGATGGTCAGGATATCGTCCTTGATATCCATCTCCGCTCCGATGCCTTCGAAGTTGCCGGAGATATCTTCCTGGAACTCTTGATTCTCCTTGGGATCGAAGAAGGTCGTGTATGGGTCTCCGGTCGAGGCGAGCATGCCGTCGATCGCTCCGTAGAGCATCTGCTTGGCATCGAGCTTCGACTTGTCGACGAACTTGTCCTTGAGGATGTCCCAGACCTTCCAGAACAGCGCAAAATCGACTTCTTCCGACCGGGGATTCTTGTTGAGCATGATGGCATCGGCCGGAGAGAGCGCCGCGTCATCGCCGAGTGAGAGTGATCCGCGACCGCGCTCATACCCACTGAAGAAAGCCAACCCGATCAGTGCCAGGACAACGAAAAAGAGGAAAAACTGTTTGAAAAGTCTGAAACCGCGCTCCTGTTCCGTCTTGCTCGTCTGTGCCGTATCCATAGTTTTGTTGTCTGTGTTATTAGCTGCTATCCCTCTCCGTGGTCTACCGGACTTCTGGTACCGGCTTGCCGAGATATTTCATGAAATAGCGATAGGCGCTCGCGATATGCCACCAGGTCAGCCGATTAAAGAAGAGTCCGAGTATCCCTCCGCGCGCGCTGCCCTTGGCATGATAGTGATAGGCGACTGCCTCCGGATCATAGACGACGCGAAAACCGTGCTCCCAGAAGCGCCGGCACCAATCGACATCCTCCATATACATGAAGAAGCGGTCATCCATCGGCCCGACCGTGAGCGCTGCCTCGCGCTCGACGAACATCGCCGACCCGGTAATCCAATCGACTCCTCGGGGCGATGCGTGGTCATACTCGCTCATCAGGAACCAGTCGAGATGCCGACGACCAAATGGCAGGCGGCCGAGCCAGGTGCGGCGATAGAGTATCGTCTCAGGCTGATAGTAGCGGAAACAGCTCAGCTGGAGCGTCCCGTTGAAATTCATCTGCTTCGGTCCGACGAGCTTGGTCTCTGGATGCTCCTCGAGGTAGCGCATGAGCGTCGGTATCGTGTCGCGCTTGATGAGGATATCACTGTTGATGAGGAAGACATATTTGCCCCGCGCTTCTTCGAGCGAAGTATTGAACAGCTTCTTGAAACCGACATTGTCAGTAAACGGAAAGAACCGGGCTTCCGGAAACTCTTCGCGCATGATGAGCTCAGTATCCTCCTCGGTCGCGCTGTCGGCAACAATCACCTCATACAGGAACGGAGCCCCCTCGAGCTCGCGATAGAGCGCCTGGAGGCAGAGCCGGAGGAGCTCCGGATTCTTGTAGCCGTTGACAGCGATAGAGACGAGCGGTTCCATCCGATTCTGCTTAAGAGAGACGAGAGATCGAGACTACGGCAGCGTCTGGAAGAGCGCTCGGATCTGATCATAGTTGTCGCCACGCGGCAGGATGATCGAACCAGCACCTGGGTACTTGTCCTTCTCCGGGAAATAGAGCAGTCCTTCATCAGTCGTATCGAGCACCTTGGACTTCGGCTCGACATCGCCTGACTTCACGTAGAGCTCGAAGAAACGCTGCATCTCCCAGGCTTCGAGATTGGTGCGGACGTTGTTGCCGAGGCTGTCCATGACGCCGGTGATCTTGTCAAAACTCGTGAGCGTACCGGTGCTGAGCGCCTGCTTCTTGAGCGCCGAGATCACCTGCTGCTGACGCTTGGCGCGCTCGAAGTCATTGGAGGTCTTGCGGGAGCGGGAATAGCAGAGTGCCTTGTCGCCATCGAGCGTATTCTCGCCAGCTGCCAATTTGAAATCCCCGCCGCACTCGACGTTCGGGTTGTAGCAGAGCGGATATACCTTGGAGATATACCGTGTCCCTTCGGAGCGCGTGTAGTACTTGTACTGGTACTGCGGAGGTTTGGTCGGAATCGTAAACGTATACGCATCGCAGACCTGCGGCTCACGGAACTGGAGCGATTCTTCAAACGGCTGATCGAGCGTGATTTTGACTCCGCCGAGCGCATTGACCAGATCCTTGAATCCCTGGAAATTGATTGTCACCGCGTACGGGATATCCATACCGCTGATCTCGCCGACGATAGTACGCATATCATCCATGCCGCCCTTGTGGAGCTCGCGCTTCTCGCCCTCGGCATAGACCGCGTTGATCTTGCTCTGCCAATCCTGACCCGGGACTTTGACATAAAGGTCGCGCGGGATGCTGACGAGCGATGCGCGAGGCTGATCGGCGTCATTGCCCTCCTGCTTCGGATGGATCGAGAGCACCATGATGGTATCCGCAAGCAGTCCGCCACCTTCGACACCCTCTCCGCGCATGCCGAGGAGGAGGATATTGATCTTGCCGGATTCTTCACCCTCGAGCTTCTTCTCCACGCCAGGCAGATTCTTGACCAGGCTCGTGAAGATATTGGCATTGCCGCCGGAGATCTTGTTGAGAAGAGTCCCGGTCTTCCACATAAAAGCTCCCCCGGCGAGCGCGAGGAGTACGAGGATGATGAGCGCGACGTGCCACTTCTTCCGCTTCGGCTTCTCCTTCTGCGGAGCCGGCCTTCCGATATTCGGGTCGGTCGAAACTCCTCTCATGTAATTATTCTCAGGCATATATTTCTGCTAACAATTGAGCGCTCCGCTCCCATGAATACCGCGCAATGCACGACTTTCCAGCTCCAATAAGCCGGCTTCTCAGGTCAGAGTCAATGGTCAGAGTATACAGGATTTCCGCGCAGGCATCAACCCTGGTCGGGTCAAAATAGACAGCCGCGTCCCCTGCCACTTCCCGGAGGCACGGGATATCTGATGCCGCGACCGGCACCCCCTGACTCATCGCCTCGAGGAGCGGTATACCAAAACCCTCATAGCGGGACGGGAACGCATAGACGAGCGCGCCTCGCACCACCGCTGCCAGATCTCCGGCCGCCACGAATCCCGGAAATACCACGGCATCGCCGAGGCGGGTCTCCGCAATCGCATGATCAACCTCGCTATCAAAATGATGGCCAGCCCGATTGCCAACCAGGACCAACTGAAGAGACGGGTCCCGCTCACGAAGCTTGGCGACCGCCCGGATCAGGAGCGGGAGATTCTTCCGAGGCTGCAGCGTGCCAACCGCGACGATATATCGCTCCGGCAGTCCGTAGCGCTCGCGGGCTACTCCTACTTCCGCATCGGTCGCTTCCCGATCGAAACCTTCTCCGAGCGCATTGGGCACTACGGCGACCTTCGACGATCCGACCCCGTAGTAGCCGACGATCTCATCGCGAGTGAACTGCGACGGCACGACGATCGTATCGGCCCGGCGGAGCGCGTGCGGTATGAGTGCCGAGAGGAACAGCCGGTCTTTCCATCCGATCATCCACGGCATCGCGCGGAATGAGACGTCATGAATATGCAGGACTACCCGGGTCCGGCGCGGCACGAAGAGCGGCAGTATGTACTGCGTATGGAAGACATCGATGTGCTGTCGCATGAGGAAGCGCGGCACGGAGAGCAGGTTCCATACGAAGCGATTGCGTCCGGAGAGCGTGACGATCTCGACATGCTCCCGTCCGACGATATCGAGCTCATGATAGAGCGCCGTCAGCCGGCTCCGATCGGTCTCATCAGTCAGGAGGAGATAGCGGTTCTCCCGATCGAGCGCGAGCACTCCGCGGGTCAGATGCCGGAAGACCATCTCATCTCCGGTCCGTCGCTTGCCGAGGAGCCGGATATCGATCGCTATCGTTTTTTGCATATGTATGAGAAATATCCGACGGGATTATGATCGTCTCTGGAACAAGAGTCCTCCGAGCCCGAGCAGGAAGAAGAAGAACCCGAGCAGAATACCGGAATTGAACAGATTGAAAACCGTGCAGCCGATCCAGGCCAGATGGAAGAAGAGCGGAAAAGCTACTTCCTCCTGCCCGCCCGACAGAGCGAGGCGTCCGGACTGGAAACCGAGCACGAACCACAGGAGCGAGAAAGCGACGAGGCCGATGAGGCCGCTGCCGAGCCAGAACTCGAGAAACATATTGCTCGCGTTGAGAGCCGCACCGCGCTCATCCGATCCGAGCCGCGTGCCGATATTGCCCCACCCGATGCCCTGGACCGGACGCTCGGATCCGGATGCAAAGATGCGCTCATAGATCGATTTCCGGATCGAGACATTGGGATCATCGCGATAGACCGTGGTGATGGATCTTCCAGCCGCCTGCTCCATTGCGATATCTTCGAGCATGATATGCCGGCAGTGCCACGCAGACAGCTGATCCAGGCTCTCGATTTTTTCCAGGCGTACCGGCAGGGTCGAGTCTCCATCACATGCGATGGTGATCTTCTGCTCGCCGCCGGTCGAGGCCGCCCGATCAAATATATCGAAGCGCGACAGATGGAGAAGCGGGATCAAGAGGAGAGCGATCACGATGATACCCGCCGACTGGCCGAGGAGCCGCGCTCCCCGCTTCGGCTCACCGAGCTTCATAGAGACCGTCATCACCGCGAGCGCGAAGAATGCTCCCATCGCTGCCAGGCCGATCCAGGCGCTGCGAGTCATCGAGAGGAAAAGCACGAGCGAGGCGAGGAAAAGGAGGAGTGATGGAGCGATGGAGAGGATCGGGCGCTGCCGCAGCACCAGATGACGATAGAGCCAGGCGAGCGCGAGCGCGACGAAGAAGAGCAGATACATGCCGAGCCAATCCGGCTCAGAAAACGATCCGTTGGGTCGACCGGCCATCACCTCGAAATGTGCCCCTCCCAGAGCGAAGAGGATATTCTGCATGAGCGACCAGAGCGCAACGATAGCAAACGATGCCGAGAGGAACGGCACGACGTGGACCGCTTCTTTGGCAGATCGGATGAACAGCCTCACGACGAAATACAGCCCGACGAAACTCGAGAGGATGAGCGCGAGCCGGAAGGCGGGTCCGGACGGATGCGCCCCGATTGCAGCGATCAACGCGCCCATGGAAAACACGGCCGGCAGAGCGTCGATCCAGACGAAGCGAAGATTCGGCACTGCCCGACGCCCGACAAACCATCGGATGACGACCGCTCCAAGGAGGATAATCATGAGCCACTGATACGGTCGCAACATGAAGCCGACCTCGGCCGGAGCCAGATTGACGATCTCGTACGGCAGCATGCCGACGAGGAGGAGAAATATCCAGACCGGACGATAGAGCGCAACGAGCAGGAGAAGGAAAGAGAAGAAGACGAAATTCACCAGACTCATCGGTAGCACCCCCGACAGAGCGAGACTGAGTGCTAGAACGCCGAACACGATATTTGCCGCCTGGAGCGCAAACTTGATCCGATGGCGTCTCACATAGCCTATCGCGCCGGAGAAAGATGATTGCAGATCGGTCATGGTCATAGAGAGAGGCATCGCTTGATTATCGTCTCGACGAAACGCTCGTAGGAGAAATCCTGCGACCGCTGGTAGCCCCGCTCGCCGAGCTCGGCTCGGAGCTCCGCGTCATTGAGCAGCCGCCGCAGCGCCGCAGCGATATCATCCAGCTCTCCGGGATCGACGAACAGTGCCGCGTCGCCGCAGATTTCCGGCAGCGATGAAGCGCGCGAGGCGATCACCGGGGTCGACTGTGAAAACGCTTCGACCGGAGGCAATCCGAATCCCTCATAGAACGACGGGTAGATGAAGAGCGAAGCGCCACGATAGAGCGCCGGCAGATCCGCCTCCGGGACACGGCCGAGCAGATAGACCGCGTGGCTGAGGCTGAGCGATTCGATCAAACCGACGACATCGGTCGCGAGTGGATTGGTTTTGGGGTGTATCTGTCCGGAAATGACGATCGGCGGCATATGAGCGACCGTCGGGTCGCCCCGCAGGAGCGCGTAGGCCTCGAGTACTGCCTGAGTATTCTTGCGGATCTCGAGCCCTCCGCCATGATAGATATAGCCGCGCTCGAGACCATAGCGGGCGAGCGTCTCATTCACCTGCTCATCCGAAGCCGGAGTGGCAAAAATCGGCGAGAGTCCGGGGTGCGCGACTGAGATGCGCTCCGGCACAACACTGAGATGCTTCTCTATATCCTCCTCTGTAGACTGCGATACGGCGATGATATGATCCGCTCTCCGTATACCCCGCTCGATGCCGCGCCAGTGCCAGCGTCGGGAAAGCGACCCGAGATACTCCGGAAAGAGCTTCGGGATGATATCGTGCACCACCATAACATGCCGAAGTGACGATTCTGGATTTTGGATTTTGGATTTTGGAAAGATCGTTGCGGATTGGTAGAGCGATACAAAAACATCACAGCCGTCTTCAGTGGCTCGACTGGCGAGCTCGCGCTCCCACAGGAGCTGCCGCGGCACGTCATCCCGTCTCCACCAGCGCGGCAGGAACGATTTCACCTCAAAATTTTCCGGCAGCGCGATATCGGTCGGCTCCTGGGTATACAGGATGAATGTGGAATGTGAAATATTGAATGTAGATTTTTCGGATTCTTTCCGATATTCGATATTCTGCATTCCATATTCGGCCAACTTTTCCAAAAAGTTAGCCGTGACCTGTCCGATACCGGTCCCAGGCTTCCGAAGAAACGATGCGTTGATGCCTATTTTCATACCTGCTTATTGTACCAAGGAATACGAAAACCGCGAACCTTTCGACTCGCGGCCACTTACTAATATATTATACCACTTTTTTTGTATAGAGTCAATTCAGACGGTCAAAAACACCCGTTTTTTGGCTTCATCAAGCGACCGGCGCAGCTCATGCACCAATGGATGATGGAAACGCTCGGAAATGACCTGAAATACCGTCTCGTAAAACCAGAGCATCTCCTCCTTGCCCGCCCGGAAGTGAGCGAGAAGAGCATCACCCCGGAGCGCGTAGGCATCCACGAGCGAGCGGAGATTCTGGATCTTGTCAGCGCAGGCGATGAGCAGCGCTTCTTCGCTGTCGTTCTTGAGATTCTCGATATAGCGCTCCTTGCGCTCCCGCCAATGATTCTTCTTCGGCAAGAGGCTCCATCCGCCGGTCGGATCACGATCCTCGGTCACCTCTTTGACGATCCGGTACACCCGCTCGCCGAATTCCGCCTGCATCCGCTCCGCACCATAGCTTGGCACGTCTTCAAGAATATCGTGCAGGAGTCCGGCACAGATGACATCCTCATCATTTGTATAGTGAGCCAGGAGAAAAGCGACCGCGTACGGATGCACGATATAGGGTGCGCCGTTGCCCTTGCGCTCCTGATGCCGGTGCAGCTCGGCGGACCGGGTAATAGCCTTCTCGATTTTTGGAGTAAGTATCATAGATTTTTTCTTCACTCCATACTACTCCATCCGATTGAAAAACAACAAGTATCACGGTTTACTGATCCGCAAAAGAGTTCTTATCCTAGCCCCAGGACTTCCGAGGCAACAGTAAGGAGAAGAACTGCTTTTGTAGCTCGGCAAACCATCTACCCTCCCTATCCTTTTGTCAATCTTCCAGAATTATGGAAAATATTGCCCAAAAGGGAGCTCTTCCGTATAATACGGGGCGTTATCCTAAATGATCACCCTTATGGGAACAGTACAGAAAAAGACAGTGGCCGTAATCGGTCTCGGGTATGTCGGACTCCCTCTCGCCGTACGCGCCGTCGAACGTGGATATACGGTCATCGGCTTCGACACGCACGCGGAGAAAGTCGAGGTCCTCAAAAAGAAGAAGAGTCCGATCGAAGACCAGTACCTGATCGACAATATCCCGAAATTCCCTTTTGAGGCGACGACTGACGCCTCCCGTCTCGCGGATGCGGATATCGTCCTCATCTGTGTGCCGACTCCAGTCGATGAGATGTACTATCCAGACCTCGAGCCGGTCATCTCGGCCGCGACCGTCTCGGCTGAACATCTGAAGAAAGGTGCGCTCGTCGTGCTCGAATCGACCGTGAACCCAGGTGTCTCCGAAGAAGTCATCCGCCCGATCTTCGAGGAGCACGGGCACAAGCTCGGCAAGGACGTCTTCATCGCCCACTGCCCGGAGCGTATCAACCCAGGCGATGAGAAATGGAACGTCACCAATATTCCGCGTGTCGTCGGAGCTTTCGATGCCAAGGGTCTCAAGATGGCGCTCGAATTCTACCGCGCTATCGTCGACGGCGAGATCCGTCCGATGAAATCGATCCGCGAAGCAGAGGCGGTCAAGGTCGTCGAAAACTCGTTCCGCGATATCAACATCGCTTTCGTCAATGAGCTCGCCCGCTCATTCGATGTACTCGGCATCGACGTGAAAGATGTGATCCAGGGAGCCTCCACCAAACCGTTCTCCTTCATGCCTCACTTCCCATCCTGCGGCGTCGGCGGACACTGCATCCCAGTCGATCCGTACTATCTGATCGAACGCGCCAAGCAGTCCGGTTTCGATCATCGTTTCCTCAAGATCGCCCGCGAGATCAACAACTCCATGCCGGCCTACACCGTCGAGCTCCTGCAGGATCTCCTGAACGATGCCAAGGTCGCTCTCAACGGTACGCCGGTCGGTGTCCTCGGTCTCGCCTACAAAGCGAACATCGATGACCTCCGCGAATCGCCGGCTATCGATATCATCGAGCACCTCGAGGAGCACAAGGCCAAGGTCATCACCTACGATCCACACCTCCTCCGCCTCTCGACGGCCAAATCGCTCGATGCCATCCTCAAGAAATCCGATGCGCTCGTCCTCGCGACCGATCACCGGGAATTCAAGGAGCTCATCACCCCAGCCCTCCTCAAGAAGCACAAGATCAAGGCCATCATCGACGGCAAGAACTGCCTCGACAAGGACGCCTTCCTCAAGGCCGGCATCCGCTACAAGGGTATCGGACGGTAACTCACGATCCAGTCAACATATAACAGTTAACAAAGAACTTCTTCAGTATCACTCGCATAATGCAGATACGTTGTTTGTTTTTTGTTAACTGTTTATTGAATACATGTTCTCTCTGCTCAAGCACATCCTCTGGCTTATCCATATCGCGGCTGTCGCGTATTTCGTCATGAAGTACGTCGGTTACGATGTCAACTGGCACTACTTCGATTCGCGCAAAGCCGATTGCGAGGCCGAGCTCGCGCAGTGCCGGCAGGACCTCATCCGCACCGGCCTCGAAGGAGTCAAACAGAATTGCGATTGGAAATGCACGGACATCGACCCGAAACTCCTCATCCGGAAGCAAGAGTCCGCTCCGACCACAGATCAGCCTTCTTCTGGTACAATGTCTGAAGCAGCAGCTCTCTGATTTTTTTAACGTCGCCCTATGCGTCTCATCGTCAATATCCCCGCGTACAACGAAGAAGAGAAGATCGGCCAGACCATCCAGCGCATCCCGCGCTCCTTCGAGGGTATCAGCGAGGTCCTCGTCCAGGTCATCGATGACGGATCCAAAGATAGGACTATCGAAGTCTCCCGCGAGGCAGGCGCTGATTTCGTCTATGCCAACGGCGTGAATCGCGGCGTCGGCAAGACCTTCCGCCATGCCGTCGAGCGCGCCCTCGAGAACCAGGCTGATATCATGGTTAATATCGACGCCGACGGACAGTTCGACCCGACCGACATCGAGAAACTCATCCGTCCGATACTCGATCAGACTGCCGACATGGTGAGCGCCGACCGTTTCACCGAGTCTTCCGCCGAGAATATCCCATGGATCAAAAATGTGCTCAATCGTTTCGCCGCCCGTCTCATCGGCGGCTTCATGAACACCGTCATACCGGACCTCACCTGTGGTTTCCGCGCCCACAGCCGAGAGACCCTGCTCCGGCTCAATCTGCCCGGCGATTTCACCTACACCCAGGAAGTCATCATCGACGCCCTCGGCAAGAATCTCAAGCTCGCCTTCGTGCCGGTGACGGTCACCTATTTTGCTGACCGGCAGTCGCGCGTCGTCAAGAGCGTCTTCGGCTATATCAACAACAGCTTCCGTATCATCCTGAAAGCGGTCCGCGACGTGCGCCCGATGAAATTCTTCGGCATCCCCGGGCTCATCCTCATGCTCATCTCTGTCGGACTCTTCACCGCCTTCCTCGTCCACTATTTCCAAGATTGGAAGATCACCCCGTATCGCAACTATCTCATCTCCGCGCTCGCGACCTTCGTCATCGGGCTCCAATTCTTCGTCTTCGCCCTCATGGCCGATATGATCAAGACCAACCGCCGGCTCACCGAAGACATGATGTACTTCGCGAAAAAAGAGAAGTATTCCCGATAACCATCATTTTCGATTTCGATTGAAAATGAGCACGCGAACGGTATGAAAATCCTGTTTATCTCCCGAGCCTTCCCGCCCATCACCGGCGGCATCGAGAACCAGAATGCCGCACTCGCCGAATGGCTGCCGAGATTCGCTGAGACGAGACTCATCGTCAATCGTCACGGCAAGCAGGCACTCCCTTGGTTTCTCCCGTACGCTTTTCTCAAGGCCTTTTTTCTCATGTTCCGTTCGGACGTCCTCCTGCTCGGCGACGGCGTACTCGCTCCGGTCGGTGCCGCCCTCAAGTTCTGTTTTCCTTGGAAGACCGTCGTCACGGTGCTCCACGGCCTCGATATCACCTATACCTCGACGATCTACCAGCGTTTCTGGGTGGGCGGATGCTTCCGCCGTCTCGATGGTTACCTCTGCGTCAGCGAGCACACCCGGTCGCAGGCGACGGAGCATGGCATCAATAGCCGCAAGTGCATCGTCATCCCCAACGGTGTCGAGACGGAGCGCTTCGCTGGGGATCGGGACCGAAACCGTCTTGAGACCCTGCTCGGCCGCTCGCTCGATCACAAGATCGTCCTCCTCACGCTCGGCCGCTTAGCGAAGCGCAAAGGTGTCGCCTGGTTCATCCGCCACGTCCTCTCGCACCTGAACGGCAATATCCTCTACGCCGTCGCCGGATCAGGACCCGACGAGCCAGCTGTCCTCGAAGCGATTACTACTGCCGGCATGAACGATCGCGTCATCCTGCTCGGCCGTGTCTCCGGAGATGACATGCTGACGCTCCTCCACTCATCCGATATCTTCGTCCAGCCCAATATCCGTGTCCCAGGAGATATGGAAGGTTTCGGCATCGCCGTGATCGAAGCCGGAGCGGCCGGCCTTCCGGTCGTCGCTTCCGATCTCGAGGGGCTGCGCGACGCGATCATGCACGGGCACAATGGGTTCCTCGTCAAACCGGAGCAGACCGGAGGCTTCGTCAAGACCATCAATGAGCTTGCAGAAAACGAAGACGAGCGCCGCGCTTTCGGCGATCAGGCCGCGCGCTTCATCGAAGATACTTTTCACTGGAACATGATCGCCAAGCGCTATATCGAAACGCTTGAGAAACTCTCCAAGAAATCTTCCTCATAGATGCTATACTAGAGAGGTATCCCGCCAGGGAAAAAGATCCGCGCTAGCACATGACTCCGATATTCCACACATTCCTGTTTTTCATAGCCCTCTCGCTCATACTCGGAGCGGGCTATGTTGTCTGGCGCCTCTTCTTCGTCGCACAAGAATCCTACCTCCGGATTGAGGCTCTGCTGTTCTCATTCGTGCTCGGCATCACGTTGGTCGATTTCTCGATGATCGCGATCGGTCGGGCCGGCATACCGCTCGGCAGTATCGTCATCGCACTCACCCTCCTTATCCCGATCGCTGCCGGCATCGCCTACCGGAAGCGGTTCCATCCGCGCGCGCCACTCCTCGATGAGCGCCATGTCCTTCCGCTGACCCGGTCGAAACGGCATCGCACGCTCTTTATCCTCCTTTTCGCCCTCACCCTCGGCATCAAGACGCTCTATCTCTCCGATGCCATCGTCCCGACAGCGACCGATCTCGGCCACCATCTCTACTGGGCCAAGACTATAGTCGAGACACAGGCCCTGCCGGACTACCGGGAGAGTGAAGTAATCGATGAGCCCGGCAATATCCATATCGCCGAACCGGCGCCGATCGCCGACTTCATCATCGGCGAACATCTGCCAATCGCAGCGATCGCTTTCCTGACCGGAGAGGATTTCTTCTCCGCTTTCCCGATCGTCTTCTTGCTCATCATCAATATCATGAGCCTGTTCGCGCTCGTCGTCCTGGCCTACCGGCTGGTCGATGGCTCTTCGCTCAAGCGCCTGGTCTCTCCAGAGCTCGCTGCCCTCTCAGCGCTCTTCCTCTTCGGCCCGCTCTACACGCTGGCATCGCCGCAGGCCAAATTCGTCTCAGGCGGCGTCATCGGCAATATCTTCGGCAATCTCTTCATACCAATCATCCTGCTCCTCTTCCTGCGCGCTTTCCAGGAGAAGAATCCCCGGCTGCTCGGACTCGGATTCGTCTTCACCTTTGCCCTCGCCTATACTCATCATCTCTCGACCCTCATACTGCTCTACGCCCTCGCCGGCATCGGGGTACTCGTCGTCGCGAGCCACCTCAGATCACTCCGGTCGCTCGGCCGGGATATCATCGCCACTTGCCTGAAACCGGTTCCGCTCATCGTTGCCGGCATCGCTATCTGCTTCTTCTTTCTCGTCGCCATGCCGACCTATATCGAGACGCACGCCGTCGGTACCGCGCTCGGCACACCGACCAAAGTCACCCGGATCGGACTCTCTTTCGATCAGATCACCTCGACGGCCGGCGAGGCCCGCTTCGCCATCGGCATCGTCGGACTCATCCTCGCTGCTATGATCTTCCATCGCTCCCTCACCGCGAGCCTCCTCCTCGGCTGGACCGGCATGCTCTTCCTGATGGCCTATCGTCCGGACTGGCTCTTCCTCAATATCCCGTCCAATCGCATCGGCACGTATTTCTCTTTCCCGATGGGCATCGCTGCGAGCATCGGCCTCGCCTGGCTGATCATCCTCGCAGCCCGACAGAAGCGCCATCCGCTCGCTCTCCCGCTCGTTTCGATCATGTTCGTCTTCACCATCGCTTCCGGCTTTTCCGACAACGGCCAATCACTCCTCGCGGCACCGAAATCCGCCGAAGCCATAGAGACATTCGCCGCCTCCCGCTACCTAGCCTACCGCACCGATACCGACGACGTCGTGCTCAAAGATCACAATTATATCGTCGCCGATGCCTGGATGAAGCACTTCTTTATGCGCGACTACTTCTTCCCGCTCTCCCGAGGTTATTTCAGCCGCTATGAATCGAGCGACCGCGAGCGCTGCACTCTCGATATGATCGCCATCCCGAATACCCCCCGCGGCCAAGAATGTTTCGATGGGACCGGTACGAACTACGTCATCGTCAATCCCCGTTTCGATGCCCCTCAATTCGAGAAATCCCCCGGATTCTCCCGTGTCTACGCATCTGATAAGATCCACATCTATGCCCGCTGATACCCCCTTGAAACGCCACGTCTCAGCCCTCATCATCGCCGGACTCCTCTTCCTCTCGGCGGCCTTCCTCTTCATGAAAAATGACCGTGAGCTCGATCCCGACTATCGGAAGAGCTGGTGGACCCTCGCGTTTGCCGCGCCGGCCGATGCGGATGATAGCCGCTTCATCATCGTCAACCACACCGGATCATCCTCCTTCACGTATGAGCTCCGAAACGGCGATGCTCCGATTGAAACGCATATCATATCGGTCCCGGTCCGGACAGAACGGATTATCGAACCGGCTCTCGCTGCCGAAATCCGAGTCTGGCCGACCGATCACCCTGAAGATATCTTCTCCATCTACCGGAAATAACTCACTTCGTTTGGTAATAAAAAAAGGCCCCCGAATGTCTCTGACACCGGGGGGCTTTTGCTTTGGCGTTGCATGCTATCGCATCACATATTTGGGCACGAATACCAGGATGGTATCGTCTCTTCCGTCTTCTTCCGGACGAGCGAACACCAGCCGCTGGCTATCGGGCTGATGCACTGGAGGAATCGTGAATACCGATTCATAGCACGCCATCGCCCCCTTCACTGAGAGCGATTGTATCCAGAAATCCTGAAGCGGAGGCAAAGCAGAATCCGTACGCATCGGTTCCGCATCACGAGACTCAGAATGGATACGCACCGGTGCCAACCGCAAGAATATGGTCATGTCCCCAGGAAGTCCCTCGAGGAACAGACGCATCCACTGCCGATCCTCATCCGAAAACCTCCCCGGAAAATGATCCGTCAGATCAGCGATAAAGTGATCTTCGCAGCCACTGGCCCGATAGCTCGTTATACCGCTGGACTCTGGCAATGCATGCCAACCATCGTGCTGCCGCTGGGCGACAGCCGTCCGGACTCTCAACCGCTGGAACAGAAAGAAAAATAGGATGAGACTGATACCAAGAACCGACCATTGCATCTGGGATAATGCGATCAAAGATGGCATGATAATTCCTTTCGAAAAAAAAAGTACTCAGAAAGATACCAAAGAACTCACCAGCAATCTGTCACATTTCCATGAAAAAATCAAGACTGACGGCTCATACAAGCATCCAGGCTCGGATTTCTCTCATCGGCTGAAAATGCGGTACAATACAGACGTATCTCTTCACCAATACGCTCTCCCATCGCCTATGAAAAAGATTCTCCTTGCGACCCGCCCGCTCGTCCCGCCCTGGGATGAGGCCTCCAAGAACTTCGCCTATTTCCTCGCCAAGTCGATGGAGAGCCATCACGTCAGCATCCTGACGACGCCGACTTGGTTGCCTGATCTACCAGCCAACGTGACCCAGATCCCCTGCTACACCAAGAACGAGCTGGATTTTTCCGAGAAGCTCCGTCTCCTGTCCGCTCTCCGCGGCCTCCGCAACAAGTTCGATATCACGCACTATCTCTTCACGCCGACTCGCAAGAATACCTCCCTCATCAACTTTTTCAGCCGCCCGACGCACGGCAAGACCATACAGACCATCGCTACCCTGCGCGAGGATCTCTACGGTGCCAAACAATGGAGACAGCTCCTCTTCGCTGATCGCATCATCGTCTACTCGGACCATTCCAAACATATCCTCGAGCGCGTCGGCTTCGACAATGTCACCCGCATCTACCCGGGAATCGATCTTTCGCTCTACCAACCGCAGCCCAAAGACGCCGAGGCTCTCGCTTTTTTCAATCTGACCCCGGATGATTTCATCGTCATGTACCCGGGCGAATACGTCCGCCTCGGAGCGACCGACATGCTCGCCGAGTGGCTCATCGAGTACTATCATACCCACCCGGATTCCGCTCTGAAATTCGTCTTCGCCTGCCGCGTGAAACACGAGGACGACCGGCTGAAAAAAGTCGAAATCACCGAACGCTTCGCAGCCGCCGGTATCCTCGACCGTATCCGCTTCACCGACACCTACGCCGACATGCCGAAGCTCTACAATCTCGCCGATATTATGGCCTTCCCAGTCGGTGATATGCGCGGCAAGTTCGATGTCCCGCTCGTCATCATCGAAGCCTACGCCTGCGGCAAGCCGGTCATCCTCTCCGACCTACCGATCTTTCAAGAGTTCTCAGGAAGCGATGTATGCGTTACCATACCACGAGGTTCAAAAACGGCGTTGACCGAAACAATCACATTTCTCCAGGAACACCCCGAGACCCGGACATCCCTAGGCCATCAGGCGCGCGCCTTTGTCAAACGCTCCTTTGACCTGGCAGATACCGTCAAGCAGTACGAAACTATTTATGAATCACTCTAAAAAAATATGACCTATCCTCTCAAAAAAATATCCGACTACCGGAGCGAGATGCAGACCGAAAAGATGCAAGTCCCGGTCGTTTTTCATGTCCAGGACCAGCTCATGCCCAATGAGTCGACCCTGGCCCAGCTCGAGAGCGTCGCGAGCAATAGCCAGATATTCCATCATATCGCGGCGATGGCCGACGTACACAGCAAACCGGGCCGCAAGAACGCGACCGGCACCACCGTCACGTCCGAGCATGCTATCCTCTCGCAGCTCAATGACAGCGACCCGGCCTGCGGTATGCGCCTCGTCCGCACCAATCTCAATGAGAGCAACATCACCGAGGAAGAGCTCAAGCAGCTCTTCGAAGCACTCGTCCCGGAAGTCCCGACCAAAGCCTATGTCGGCACCTATCTCCCTTTCCGCGTCATCGTCGATATCTGCCGCCGAGGTATCCGCCCGCTCATCGACCACTTGGGTATCAAGACCAAGCATGAGGTTGAGAACTCCCTTGACCGCGGTAATTTCTTCGATCGCGAGATGACCTCGAAAGAGATCACCGATGTCATCCCTCCGCTCTTCCTCTTCTTCGCCCAGTTCCGCTCCGGCATACTCGGTGCTGCCGGCAATCATTTCCTCGATCTTATGAAGGTCACTGGCATCGAAGACGCGGCCACAGCCGAGAAGCTCGGGGTCAAGAACGGCGACTACCTCTTCATGGTCCACTGCGGCTCCGGCATACTCGGCCAGTACACGATGTACATGTATACCGCCAAGAAGCGCGAGCATCTCTCGACCGCCATCCTCATGAATATCGGACGCTTCTTCTGGCGCACGCCATACAAAGCGACGGTCAAGGCCATCGCCGAAAAGATCCGCCAGTCTGATTTTGGCAAGCAGGAGCCGCTTATCGAGTTTGATGGCGAGGGCGAGGATGGGAAGCTCTACATGGCCGCTCGCAACGCCTGCTCGAACTTCGCCCATGCCAACCGCGCTGTCATCGCGCACAATGTCGCCCAGACCGCTAAGCGCGTCCTCGGCCGCGATATCGGCATGGAGCTCCTTTACGATATGCCGCATATCCTCGTCTCCCAGGAAGAACACTACGGGAAGAAGATCTGGGTGCACCGCAACGGCACCAGCCGCGCCTACGGTCCGTCCCGCATGAGCGATCACCCGCTCTTCAAGGAGACCGGTGAGCCGGCCTTCATCCCAACCTCGATGTCGACCGAGGCCTTCCTCTGCGTGGGTCAGGACGGCAATGAGTCGAGCTTCTTCTCCTGCAATCACGGCGCCGGCAAATCCGCCCAGAAGACCGAAGACGTCATCCCAGAGAACAAAGCCGAGCTCGATAAGAAATTGGAAGCGAAAGGCGTCCGTCTCTACAACGGCCGATCATCCAAAGTCATCGAACAGGATTCCTCCCACTACAAACGCTCTGACGATGTCATCGAAAGCGTCATCGAGAATCAGATCGTAAAACCCGTCGCCCGCATGCAGCCGATCTCGGTGATCATGTACTAGGGAAATCAGCAAACAGAAAACAATTAACAGTCAGCAAAAAATCAAAACCGCTTCGTCATAATAGACCGAAGCGGTTTTTTGATGCATGTTATGCGTAGTGTTCGGACAAAAACTCCGCCATATCCCAAGCTAATTTTTCACCCGCTTCCCTGGCTTGTTCACTTCTTCGAAAACGGGCGTCAATCTCTACTTGGATCGCGTTTATCCTGTATTTTTTGGCATAAAGGCGGGTAATATGTCCGGCGCTATAGGGATCACCTTCTGGAGATATCGGTTTTTCTTTGGGCAAAAATACCGCATAACTTTTCCGAGTCATAAAATCCTCAAATTGACGATCTATTTCTCCGTGGTTGATCGTCGTTCGATTGGCGGTTCCGAGTATCAGATCATACGATGCATATATGGGATTCTCATCAATTCTGTTCTGAGCGACCTGACCATGGACAGACAGTGGCTGCTTGCTGAAACCGTGCATATCGAGAAATAAGACATTCTCTGCTCCATATTCTCGGACTGATGCGTCTAAAAGCCGAACAAGCTCACTGTGATAGTGCCCGTATACCGTTTCGAGATCGGGGTCATCGAAAGCCGCCTGCCCGAGAGTATCAGGACAAAGATTCGGTTCTCCTAGCCTTTCACGATTCACATCCACGTAGGTACGTGCCATGAGAAAACGGGTCGCATCGACTCTTGTTCCGAACCGCAAACATCGTTGGATGATATCGTTGACGATTAACCACACGTGCATATCACGCACAGTCACGCCAGATGACCTCCGGAATATTCCTGAAAAGTCATCCCTGATTGACCCATCATGCGGGACGGATATAATCACTTTTGCCGGATATTGATGTGAAAGAACCATGGAAAAATCACGATTGGAAATCTTGATGCCGGATTCCGAAGCAGACATTTCTCTTCTCCTTTGAAAAAACAAAAAACCGCCTGAGAGAGGTGGCGTATCGAATCAAACACAGAAAAACCACCGCTCAATCAGGAAAGAATTGCGTGGTTACCGACAAAGCCCGACCAGGTTTTTATGGAATGGTTGTGCAACATATAAAAATATTCTTCTAAAAGAGTCTAACAACTTCGCTGATTTTAAGCAAGATTTCCGTATTTCCGCGCGGCGATACCGAGGAGCATAGAGAGAAGCAGTAGACCGAAATGTGAGGTCCAGAGCCAATGATCGAGGAGAAGGCTCGGGAGGAGCGCCCCAAGAGCAGCAATACTCATCACACGATACCCTTTGTCATTCCGAGCCTGTCGAGGAATCTCGGGATTCTTCACTGCGCTCAGAATGACAGGCGCAAGGAATCCGATAAACAACACAAATCCGACCAGGCCGAGCTCAGCGAAGATGAGCACGAAGACATTGTGCGCCGGCTGGATGCTCCACACGGGCCGATCAGGCTGCAATCGCATCATCTCAGCCGTGAAGTTGCCGACTCCGGTCCCGATCAGTATATTCCCCTCGCCGATGACGCGCTCAGCATCCCAAAGCGACTGCACGCGCTCTGAGACCGATCCTTCAGCGGCGATGACCGCACTATCAAATCGTGGGAAAATCTGTGTGCGTAACACCCCGACAAACGCTATCCCTACCGCTACCAGCACAAAAATTGTTTTATAAAATGTTACATAATCTGACGGCCGTGGAATTATGTTACTTTCTGATTTTGCTGATTTTGATTGGAAAAAGAAATAGGTAGCGAGAACAGTGATGCCGAGAGCGGCACCCAGCCATGCCGATCGGGAAAACGTCAGGAGGAGACCGAGTAGCAGCATCGCTCCGGCTAGAGTTATACCAGACATCCGGACCGTATCTATGAATCGATCCCAGAGAGAAGCACCGCTCTCCCGAAGCTCTGCACGGCTCATCAGCACGGTACACAAAGAGTCTTTTCCAAAACGGGTGAGGTATCCGATTCCGAGCACGAGCGCCGCCGCCAGGAATCCTCCGAGCATATTGGGATGCGGCAGTGTGCCGTATGCCCGGAGCCAGCGGCCATCCCCGAGCTTCAAGACCGACGTCCCGGCCTGGCCCGCCTCATGCGCGCTCATACCAAGCAGTGTCGATGCGAATGTCGATTGGGCGAGGAATTGCCATACTCCGAGAGCGCCCTCCAAGACCGCACCGATAACCACGAGAAGAACCGCTATCCTGGATTCTTTCTCATCCAAAGATCTCACCATCAAAAACACTCCGACCGCGAGCGCGAGCTTCATGACGAAATATCCCGCAAGCATCTGATCCGGCGCCCAGAGGATAGACAGGCCGGCCCAGAGAATCAGTGCTATAGGCAGCACTGATTCTGATTTTAGATTCTTGATTCTGGATTTTAGATCGAAAATCCAATATCTAAAATCAAAAATCTTCCCGGCGTAATCACCAGAAATAAAAAAGAGAATAAGAACTGAAAACAATATGCTATCTGACACATAGACAGCAATGGTCCCATACTGCCATTTCTCTCCCCCGATGAAGACTTCGCGCAGCAAATACACCGTCTGCAGCGGCAGCAGACCGACAAAGGCATACAGGAGATATTTCCACGTCCGTTCCATATCCATACCAGAGGGACATCTTGTATGCTAGAATAGCATAGAAATCAGGAAAAAGGCTTATCATATGCGTTTCATCACCCTCTCAGGCGTCGATGGCTCTGGCAAATCTACTCAGCTCGATCTCTTGAAAGAACACCTTCTCCGAGAGGGCCACACCGTCTCGTATTTTCATGCCGTCGATTTCTCGCTGGCCAACAAGCTGGCTCGTTGCCTCAAGGGACAAAAAACATTCGAGCCCGGACAGGAGAAGGCCGTCACCCAGGCCTCGTATATCTCCATCCTGCTCCGCGAGAAATTCCTGCTCATCGATATCCTCCGCTTCCGCCTGCTCTTATCACGCTTACGGAAGGAAGGCTGCGACTATCTGATTTCCGATCGGTACTTCTACGACTCGATCATAAATATCGAATACCTCCGATCAATCAACAATCAACAGTCAACAAAAAACAATCAGCCGTCGGCAGTGAACAAGAAACAAGGACTATTGTTAACGGTTAGCTGTTATTTGTTACCCGACCCAGACGCTGCATTTTATTTTGACCTAGCTCCCGAGGCCATCATGTCCCGAGACCGCGCCCCGGAGCAAGGCATTGACTACCTCCGTACCAAGCAGTCGCTTTTCAATCAGAAACTTTCAGAGTGGGATATGATCACCATCGACGCCTCGCTCGACAAAGAAACTATTTTTAAAGACATCACAAACATGGTGAGCTAACCCCCTCCCCTTTCCAAGGGGAGGGTAGGGAGGGGTATAGAATTATGTACACTTTCAATCATTCATCCACGATAGATTTCAGAAAAACACTCCGAAAAAACCAGACTCCGCAAGAAACTATCCTCTGGTCGCGACTCAGAAGAAAAGCGCTCGGCTACAGATTTCGGAGACAGCATGCTATAGGTCCATATATTGCGGACTTCTGTTGTTCCGAGAAAAAACTGATTATCGAAATCGACGGGTGGCAACACAAAGAAAACACTACTTATGATACCGCGAGAACAGAGTACTTCAAGAATTTTGGCTACTCTGTGCGCCGCTTCTGGAATAACGATATCAATGAAAATATGAACGGGGTTATAATAAAGATTCAAGAACATCTGCGGTAACTAATCCACCTCCCCCTATCCCCTCCTTGGAAAGGAGGGGCGGAATACAGACCCCTAAATATTGTCCCGGTTATGAAAAAATTCTCGTCCGCCCTTCTCTGGCTCACCGCCTCCGAAATCGTCTTCAATATCGCCGCCTATGTCGTCCACTCGGTCGCTGGCCGCATATTGGGTCCGGCTGATTATGGCCGCTACGGGCTCGTCGTGACGCTCACCACTATGGTCATCGTCCTTATCGGCAACGGCATCCCGACCACCATGGCCAAATACCTGAGCGAAGTCCTCGAGCAGAACCCGAAGAATATCCCTGCTATCAAACGCCAAGCCGCCCGACTCCAAGTCATCATCATCGGCGGTATCACGGTCATCTTCTTCCTGCTCGCACCAGCCATCGCCTGGGCCCTCCGAGACGCATCCCTCACTCCGCTCTTCCAGCTCTCCGCCCTCATCATCCCGGCTTTCGCTGCTGCTTCCTTCTACCATCACTATTTCACCGGGCTACACCTCTTCAAGCTTCAGGCTATCGTCAAGATCATTCGCTCCATCGCCCGCGTCGGCTTCATCGCTCTCGCAGCCATCTTCTTCGGTCTCAACGGCGCCGTCGGCGGCTACGTGCTCGCCCCGCTCTTCACGTTTGCCGCTGCCATCCTCATCGATGAGCTCTATGTGAAACGACGACTCGGCATCGGCCAGCAAGATGCCAGCCACGATTTCCAGTTCCCCGCCAAAACCATACTCGCCTACGCCGGACCGCTGACACTCTTCCTCGTCTTCTACGAGCTCCTCCTCACCATCGATCTCTACTTCGTCAAAGCCCTGCTCCAGGATGACCACGCGACCGGACTCTACAATGCTGCCATCACGGTCGGTCGCATCCCCTACTATCTCTTTGCGGCGCTCGCCATGATCATGCTCCCGGCCATCTCCAAGACGACCGCTGAGCGTAACACTGAAGAAACCACCAGTCTGGTCCGCAAGGCGCTCCGGCTCATGATCCTCCTGCTTTTCCCGATGATCACGCTGCTCGTCATCTACGCTGAGCCGATCCTCCATCTCTTCTATGGCAATCGTTACGCGGGCGCAGAGCAGGCCATGAGCATCTTCGCCGTCGGCGTCGGATTCCTCACCGTCTTCTACGTCCTCGCCTTCGCGCTCAACGGTGCCGGACTCGTCCGGGTCCCGATGAAGCTTTCCTTCTTCGGATTCATCGCCATGGCCCTACTCAATTTCATTCTCATCCCGCGCTTCGGTATCGAAGGCGCCGCCCTGGCCGCCGCTCTTACCGCGGTCGCAATCACCATCGGTATCCTCATCTACACCCAGCGGCATTTCTCCGTCCATATCGCCTTCCGCACTTTTGCTCTCTCACTCGCTACCTCAGCGATCATCGTCTTTCTCTCCCGCTTCTTACCGCATGACACTTGGAGCTTCCTCCTTTCTGGTGCTGCATTGGCAGCCATCTATTTTGCTCTGCTCCGCCTCGCCGGCGAGCTGACCGACGAGGATCTTGCCCCATTTGCCAAGCTGATCAAGCGGCGCATGCCATAGGTCTTGCAAAAAATATATTTCGGAGCATACTAGCGGTGAAGCGGTAATTCCGCTCAGGGTTCTTTTACGCGCGTTCTATCTCTCTCTTCGAGAGGAAGGAGGTCATCATGAAAACGGCCGCCGGATCAGATAGTCTGTTGTTCGACAATCTCTTCGGATTTTGGAACTGGTTCACCTGGTTCATGCCATTTTTCAATCCTGCTGAGGAAAAAGAAGAAGCGGATATATCCGCATCATCCATAGCCGCAGCTATCACTGCCTCGACTCCCGAGGATATCCGCCTAGAAAAGCACTTCTACGCGCATATGGTATTTTCCGGAGCCTATATGCCGCTTGAAGGATCTGAACGGGATATCACCCGGCATTTCGGCTGGATTCCTGAAGACAAGGCGCCTTATCGCGCTTTCGTCGCCGAGCATCCGCTCATCCCCATCGCCTACCAGTGCGTGAGTCTCCGTGAGAGTGCGGTCGATGATATCCGGGCATTCCTCAGGAACTTTCACATGTTCGAGACCGCGATCATCAAACTGTTTGATCTCTCGCCTGAAGAATGGATCGCCTATCGCTACCAGGAACATCTCTGCAAAGCGATAGAGAACGACCCACTCGCCATCCTGGCGATCGAACAGCTGGAGATACTCACCGCGGAGCAGATACGTGGCCTGTATTACCACATCATCAATGGCCATTTCGTCAACTGACGGAACCATTGCAAAAAAACCCGGCACGCGTCACCACGCAGGCCGGGCTTTTCTTTGTACGTCTTCCATCCCTATTTGTGCCCCCAGCGATAGACCTCGATCGGTCCACGGACTGACGGATTACTCACCCGTTCCATATCCCGCTTCATGAGCTCTTCAGCCTCATTGGAAAAGTAATCATAGTCATTATCAGAGAGCACCACCCAGCCGCTCGGATGCCGCAGGACGATAGCCGAGAGCGCCTCACGCGAGAGCTTCCCTCGATGGATCTCATCACCGAGATCATAGACCGTCACATCGGTACCGCTCCAGTAATAATTGCGGAAATTGCGCGTCACCAGCACATCAGTCGGCAGTTGGTTCTTGCGGAAATACTCGAAGACTTTGCGATAGTTCGGATTGCCTCCCGAGGACGTCTCATGATACGTATTGTTTTCCTCAAGAAAATAACCGAAATTCGGCACGAGGAGCACGAGACCGATGAGTACGATAAGCGCCGTATGCCGCCCCCAGCCCGAGAAACGCTCCTTGAGAATCTCCCACAGTCCATAGACACCGGCTGCTGAGAGAATCAGTCCGAATGACTGCGCGAAAAAGATATACTGCGGACCAGCATTGCGACGGAAGAACCAGATAGCAAAAGCGAGCGGGATGAGGAATGAGAGCGTGAGATACCAGGCCGCCTTGGTCTGCCGCTCACGCAGAGCGATGACATACGCGCCAAAACCCATGAGAAACACTGCCAAGAGCGGATGTGCATAGTCCTCCATCACGTACCCGACATAACTATAATGATCGTCGAACCACATGAGTCCCGACGTGAATGAGGTCAGGAACTGCGGGGCCACCATACCGAGCGCTGCCACTCCGGCGATACCAAACGCAAGCCATCCGCTGTAGCGGTTTTTCCAGACACCGCTCGCTCGATACTCACGTATACCCATGACGATCAGATAGGCTGCGACCGAAAAGACGACCATCGCCGAGAGCTGATGCGTCGAAAGACCGATAACCAAGAGCACGGCCGACAGCAGCGCGTATCGCGGATGCACGCCGATCCGCGCCTGCAGCCACCCACACCAGCGCATCCGCGCCTGATCTTCGAAGCTCTGATAGATGACTGTCGCCAACGCAAGATAGACCGGGGTAAACATGGCATACATGCGCAATCGCCGATCGAAGATGATGCCAGCCACCGATACGGCGAACAAGAGTGTCGCCAGGAGCGCTATCTCCTTGCGCCGCGTAAACACGAGTGTGCTCCAGAAAACGACCAGCATCGAGACGAGACCCCAGAAGACGCTCACTATTCGCGCGGTCGCCTCGGTCGGCGGCAGGATATGGAACAGCTGCGCCACTTGCCACTTGTAGATATTCGCCCGTTCATCACGTGCATCGTTTGCATTCACTTGGCTCGGCGCCCCGTGATTGAAATCCCAGGCTTTCCATTCTCCGGTCTGGAAATACCCGTAGGCGGAATTCATATCGAGAAACTCATCCGCGACGAAGGAATTGTTCCCGAGACCATAGGCGCGCGCGCCGAATCCAAGCACGAGGATAAGGCCCAAAACAGACCATGTTTTCTTCCAGCTCAGTTCCATACGCATAGATTTATCAATCTTTAATTGCTTTCATCAGTCACATCCTCTGGTCCGTCGAGTGTGTCTTCCGTATCGCTATCCACCGATGCCGCCTGGTTCCGACCGAACCACTCACGCCAGGTATAGCGCGGCGGCGCCTGAGAATCTGAAGGTTTTTTGATGCTGAAATCCTGCCGCTCTCCGATAATCGCCTCCGGCTTCGGAGTAAGTTCGAAGGCGACCAGCGTCCCGAATTCTGTTTTCTTGCCGACGATATAGCTCTCGCGATATTTCTTCAGCGCATCCTCGTGATCGGATTGGGATCGCAGAATCAGATAGTACACACCCTGACGATACACTCCGTCAAACCCGAGCACGGCATTCTCAATTCCTCTTTGTTCAAGCAGATACTTGAGCGCCCGGCGATGCTGCGGCTCGCTGAACATATACACCGGATATCCATGTTCCTTTGAGCGAGACTCTAGAAGATCAATGATCCCTGTCTGCTGCTCCAGCGTCACTCGGATGCGCTCCTTGAGTACCCGATCCGGCTCGCTCACTATTGCCTCACTGCCCGCACGCGAGAGCTCATCGAAACGCTTCGACACGAAGAAAAGATTCGACCCTACGAGAAGGACTACCGCCGACATAGCAATGATCTTTCCGATATGATGACGGTGCAGTATCCGCTCGATCATGACGCAGAGCGCCCCGAGGAAAATCAGAAAGAGCGGCCCGGAAAGGAGAAAGAATCTTGGAGCGATGCCATATGACAAAGGCAGAAACAAGATAAAAGTAACCACAAACCAGATGCCCATAAGCAGCAGGAAATCCGCTTTGATCCGTTCGCGCTCTCGCCACCAGAGCCAGAAAAAAGCCAGAATCGACATACCGAGCACGAGCACAGCTGCCAATCCGTACCATTTCCCTTCATCGCAGCGACCGAAGCAATAGCTGCCGATACCGCCATTCTCGATGCGCAACGACGGAAACATTCCTCCCTCAAAACCGGTCGTTATGACGAGCGCTGCCAAGCCATGTTCGCTCACATCACGCAGGAATTTCTCAGCCAACATGTGTTCCTCTTTGGTCGATTTTTCCGTAATCGCCGCCATGAATTCTTGTGAATTCTGCCCTCTAGTCTCTATTTCATTCAGGATAACTGGGAGATAAAGAAGCCCGACCATCGCGATCGCTCCGATCCATGCCTTCCACGGATAACGCGGTCGTCGCAAGATGAGAAACACACCGAGTATTGCCGGCAACGCAAGAAACGCGAGGAAATGCAGCTGCGATGCGATACCAAACATCGCTACGGCTCCTGCAAACCACCATCCTCTCTGCTCTTCATGCGTATCGACAGACCGCAAGAGTGCATAGAGTCCCGACAGGACAAAGAATGGTAATGGATTCGGATTCCAAGCGAAGCGGCCATACATGACGAAAAACAGCGACACCGCCATAATCGCTGTGAGCCCAATCGCAATCCGATCGATGAAGAAGCGTCGAACGAGCAGAAAGAAGACGGCGAGCGTCGCTACCGAGAGCAGCATGACCCCGGTCGCATAGCCAGCCGGATCCGCGCCGAATACCAGTCCGGTCGCATACTGGAAATAATAGAAAAATGGCCCGAGACGGAGAAAAGTCCCTCCCGCCTTGGGACCGAGGAGCGGCAAGTCTGCTGCCGAACCGTCGATAGCCGCATCGATAACCCGGGCATCCCGAGCCTGATCAAGCTCGAAATGCAGCCAATCGGAGAAATGATAGCTCCGGAGGAAGAAACCAGCACACAGGACCAGTAGCATCGCAAAAACAATGGCCGTCCGCCATTGCCCGTGATCGCCTTTAATATCCATAGGTTTTGCGCTATTATGGGGTCGGAACCAGCTCCGCAACCCGGAGCTTGGTCTAACCCAATGGTACAACATCTATGACACTCGGGAAACCCTTAGAGCACGTTCTGACCACTGTCGAAAACCGCTTCCTCTCAGCTATCAGCATTCTTCTTGCTATCAATACGCTTTTTTTCATCGCCCGCCAGACCGATTCTCTTATTTTCCTCCGCTTCGCCGAAAGCAATACTCCTTTCTACGCCGGATTCGCTTTTTTCGGTATTACTCTCACCGGCATACTCTTCTACTACCACCGACCGACTGCGTGGCGATCCTGGCTCAAGAAAGGTCTCCTCGCTACCTTCCCCGCCTGGTTCGTACTGACCTATGGCATCATCGAATCCAGGAATTTCCACTACGTTTTCCAGATCGCGCAGAGCGGCTATATGATGCTCGCCGGACTCTTCGTCTCCTCAATCGCACTCTCGCACCTGCGAAGCTCGAGCCAGCGGCACTCCGATAGCCTGACCGCTCGCGAGTGGTTCCGTCGCCAAGGGTCATTCGCTCTCCTCTCTGTCTTCGTGGGGACATTCATCTTCTTCAGTTTCGCCATGATCAACCTCACCAAGTTCGCTGCCGTTGATGAGCCGCTCTGGTACAACGGGCGCATCGGAAAATACTGGCACAATATCGAGGAGCGCGATTGGAAAGGCACGAGCATCAGCGATAAGCCCGGCATCACCGTCGCGCTGTCCACCGGACCGGGACTCTGGTTCAAGGATCCGAAAGCCTACAAGACGACCAAATACGAGGGAGAGGCCTATACTCGCAACCAGGACAGCATCGAGAGCTTCTTTCTCGCCTTCCGGCTCCCGGAACTCATCGTTATCACCCTGCTCCTTCCGCTCTTCTACTTCTTCCTTGAGCGCCTCCTCGGACGGAAGACTGCCTTGTTCTCCTACGCGTTCATCGCTACTTCGCCGATTCTCATCGGCATGTCAAAGATCATCAATCCTGACTCACTCCTCTGGCTCTTCGCACCGCTCTCACTTCTCTCTTATTTCATCTTCCTTGAGAAACGCTTCGCTCGCTATCTCATCCTCTCCGGCATCTTTCTCGGTCTCGCTCTCCTGACCAAATACGTGGCCAATATCCTCTTCGTCTTCTTTATCGGCCTCATCTTTCTCGAATTCCTCTACCACCGCCCAGAACACCAGCGCTTCGGAACTTTCCTCAAGCAATCCCTGATAGAGCTCGGCATCCTCACCTACGCTGCGCTTGCGACATTCTATGTCCTCTTCCCGGCTGTCTGGATCAAACCAGAGAAACTCCTGACTTCGACCATCTACAGCCAGGCCTTCGAAAAAGTCGCGCCGCTCTTCCTTATCCTCATCGCTTTTATCCTGGTGGACCAGATCGGCAATCGGGCACGCATCATCAGCGCGGTCATCGACACGTTCGATCGCGTCAAACGGCCGTTCGTAATTCTTCTCGGCAGTCTCTTCGGCGCGAGCATCATCGCTACGCTCGTCATCTCCTGGAACAGCCTGGTCCCGTACGACTTCTCCGAACTCCTATCATCACCGAAAACCATCGCCACCAGGAGCGACTTCATCGGCATTTTCCTCACCAATTTCTATCCGCTTATCTTCGGTATCCTGCCGCTTTCGCTCCTCCTGGTCCTCAGCATCCCCTTGGCGCTGTTTAAGAAAACTTTCCTCGAAAGTACTGCCGGTCGCGCCGCTCTCTATCTGATTGCCTTCATCCTCCTCTACTATCTCGGCGCCACGGTCAACAACGTCGCCATGATCGTCCGCTATCAGATCATTCTCTTCCCGATCGCAGCCATCATCGCCGGCATCACCCTCGCCTGGCTCCTGGAGACGCTCGGCGCCCGCTTCGCGTTCCTTCGTCGGATTCCAGAAATCCCCGTAGCGATCCTCATTCTCGCTCTCGGTACCGCGACGCTCGCCACGACACCATTTCCTCTCTCCTATGCCTCTTCGCTCCTTCCGAACGACCAGCATACCAATGTGAAAGACATGGGGTCTGGCAGCTATGAGGCCGCCCAGTATCTCAATTCCCTCCCTAATGCGGAGAGTATGCTCGTCTGGACCGACAAGGACGGTGTCTGCAAATTCTTCATCGGACGCTGCAAGCGCGGTCGTAACTACGAGGCACTCCGCCGCGACGGGCTCGATTATATCGTCGTCTCATCTGACCGCAAGAACCGGACCGCCAAGATGATGGCTGGCGAGATTCTCAGCCAGAAACCTGGACTCATCCGTTTCGACCAATACTACACGCAGCCAGATCCGGCCTGGGAACTCAATATCAATGACCGGCCATCGCAGTATGTGCGCGTCTATCCGTTCTCGGAATAACGGGTTATGCACTTGATCGCTTCCTTGTTCCGAAAATATCCCCTCTCCCTCCCGATCGGCCTCATCGTCGCTGCCTATCTCTTTTTCGGCGCGCAACATCTCGGCCGATTCATCACGGCTGATGAGCACTATTGGATCTACGAGCGCATCCCTGCCTACTGGCAGGCATGGGAATCCGGCGAATGGAAAAAGACCGCGATCAATGACAAACCCGGAGTCTCAATCGCTCTCCTCTCCGGCACCGGGCTTCTCTTCGAGCCCGATCCAGCTTCTCTCTGTTCCGAAGACGAATTCCAGATTTCGACCTGCGACAGCGGACGAGCGACAGCGACGTTGCTCGCCTTCCGGATTCCGATCCTGGTAGCCAATGCGTTGCTCCTCATACTCATCGCCTGGCTGCTGGCCCGGCTCTACGGACGCGATACCGCCATCGCAGCCGCTCTGCTCATCGCTTTTTCGCCGATTCTCGTCGGCATGACCCAGATCATCAACCCCGATGCACTCCTCTGGTCATTCGGCACTGCGGCACTCCTGTCTTTCCTCGCACTCCTCAAGCTACACGAACGGAAATTCGTCGTGCTCTCCGGCATCCTGCTCGGCATGGCCATACTCTCGAAATATACCGCAAGCTTCCTCTTGCCTTTCTTCATCTTTCTCATCGGTACCGACATCCTCTTCCAGAGAGATACTTCTCCCGAGAATCTCAGATTGATACTCCGTCGAAACATGCTCTTTTTCTTTTCGATTCTCGGTATCAGCACGCTCGTCATCGCTCTCTTCCTGCCGGCTATCTGGCTCAAGCCATCTTTGCTCGCCGACCTCCTCGCCGGAGGCGAAGCCGGATTTCCGATCTTTCCGATGCTTCTCTCTTTCGTTGCCATCGGAGTGATCGTTCTCTGGCAGCCTCGATTCATGACCATGCTTTCAGCTTTCGTCAAAAAAATCAGCGCTCTTTCCCATATCGAACGGTCCGTCTCACTCTTATTCCTGATCGCCGGTATAGCACTCATCGCCGGCCGGATATTCTTCCCCGAATGGTCCCTCTTCGAAAAAATACCTTTCGATCTCAAGGATCTCTATAGCAGTGACAAGCTCGACAAATCCTATGCGCCCAACCTCGCCGAAGCCTCTCTGCTCGAACTCAACCCCCTCATATTCTCCATTCCGCCGATCGTACTGCTCCTCTTCGGCTGGCATCTTGCTGCTTCTCTCCTCAAGGATCGCTTTCCGAAGCTCTTTGCATCGAGCCTTCGCTTCGAGAATTTCGCTCTGCTCATGTTCGTATTCTTTTTCCTGATCGCAATACTGTTCTCCGAAGTGCTCGCCACCGCCCGCTACCTCATCCTGCTCTATCCCATCATCGCTATTCTCGCCGCTTCCGCTATCGCGCCTCTCTCCCAGTTGCTCAGGCAGAGAAATCGCGAGCTCAGAGCAGTCATCGCTATCGCCTCGCTCGGCAGTCTCATCATGGCCCTGCCATTCGCATTCAACTATACGAATCTCCTCCTGCCGAAACAAGAGATCGTCCATCACTCCTGGGGCTACGGAGGCTACGAAGCTGCCCAATATCTCAACAGCCTGCCCAATGCAGAGCACTTGCTCATCTGGAGCGACTACTACGGCGTCTGCGAATTCTTCAAGGGCCACTGTCTATCGATGGAATATGAGGCTGCTGCGCAGCAGCGCTTCGACTATGCCGTCCTCTCGCACCGCGGACGCAATCTCTACCGGCCAGAGCATAGCCGCTGGCTCAAAAAGAAAAATCTGCAGATGTCTGCAGCCTATGCCGATACCGATCCGGACTGGGAACTCTTTATCGGAGGCCGTCCGGAAAACTTCGTCAAAGTCATCAAGATCGACTACTGAGTCGATCGCTGATCATCATCGACCGCCTGTCGGCGACCCGCGATATAGTGCGGCAACGCGATGAAAGAAATCAGCATCTGGAGAAAACGAGAGAGAAGCGCCGCCGTCACCGCTACCTCAGCACTCACTCCGATGAGCGCAAAAAAAGTCACGTAGGCCCACTCCTTGATGCCGATATTATTGATCGACAGCGGGACGGCCGAAATAATCGTCACGAGAAAAATGACGCTCAGGAACGAAAGGAAATTGACCGGGCTGCCGAGCGCGTGGAAGAGCATCCAGTTCGACAGCGCGATACCGACCAGAGCGAAGAGCACAGAATAGAGACTACCGATCGTCCAGATACCCTTCTTGGTGAATCCGATCACTTCCTGGATGAGCCGCTGCAGCTTGAATGGCAGCCAGGCGAGCATCCGATGGAACCACGGCTGGAAATAGGCATAGGTGACAAAGAGGTCGACGAGCAGGAACAGTACCAATGCCAGCATCGTCAGTCGGAAAGCCGTATCGGTGAAAAAGTGTTTCCAAAGTGGTATCGAACAGAAAAGCGCGAGGAGAGCCGTCGTCCAAAGACCGATGAACCGGTCGAAGACCACCGTCGAGAGCGAGGCAGCCTTGGCCTCGGTTTTCTGCGCCAGCCAGAGACCCCGATACGCATCGCCGCCGATCGTCGATGGCAGGAAATTATTGATAAACGCCCCCGTCAGATACGTGAAGAATCCTTCCTTGACCGTAAACATGAGCTCCTGATGCTTGTGTGAAGCGATAGTCTGCCACTTCCGCGCAGAGATGACATTGCCTGCCAGCTGGAACACGATATAGAGCACGATGAAGACCGGAGAAATATCAGCGAGCTTCTCAAGCACCACCGACCAATTCACCTTCTCCACCAGCCACAGTATCAGCCCCGCACCGACCCCGAGCTTCACAAGGAGCATCCCGATTTTTTTCCCTACCAGCATATTCTCTAATAATTCAGACATTTATCTGGGAACAACAGCGGGATATCTGCTACGTCAGATGCCGGACGAAACGTAGCCGATAAAGTCCCAAATTCCACTTCTGCCTTCTGGTCAGGAGTATATTCTATGTTTATCTGGTTGAATACTTCTGGTACTTTTGTATAGCCTCGTATATAGCATCCGGAATATCCATACTCTGAAGAAAGTACATAATACATAGATTTTACATGCAGGCTCTCTCCAGTTACGATTGTCGGGTATTTCGATGAAAGACGCTTCCGACCCTCTTCAGCGATATTTCGCAATTGTCCCAGCGTCACTTTTGGAGCAGTACCAAAACGTAAATCCGAGGAACTTTCTTCGGAAGAAATCTGCGATCGAGACAAATCCTGAAGATAGTCAAAAGCAACCAAAAGATTGCTTCCTACCACGACAACGCCAAAAATTATCGATGCGATACGTAAAAATCGATGATCGCTCCATGAGAACAATCGTTCGATACCAAAACCAAAGATAATCAACAGCATCGGAACAAGACCGAGATAAAACCTCGTTTCAAGCTGATATGCCAACGGAATAGTAACGCACAGGAATCCGATAACCCAAAGTACCACAAAACCGATTGATTGGCGTCTTTTTTCATTCTCTTCTCTTCGCCAAGTAAGCAACATTGCCATCATCAGCAAACCGAAGAATAACATCACTGATACCGAATAAGGCAGAGCCGCCCGACAATGGCTATCACATCGAATATCTTTACCTTTCGTGATAATCGTATCCGCATCTTGCCGCCCAGTCATCACCAACCAGACTACCTGAGAGCCATCCTGATATGCTCGAAATACTTTTTCATACCACCCATGCTGATCATCTTTAGTCCCTTTTTTTTCAAACGCTAACGCAAATTCATGCAGGTTATCACCATCTGTCTGGATTTCATTTATGACAACAGGAAAATGTGATAGCGCCACTATCACCATGCAGACTATGAGTTCTCGGATTTTCAATGGACGAAAAATAATTAAGAATAGTACAAATCCAAAAATTAATCCCGCTGCTGCAGCCAGATGAAGCTGGGCTATAATTCCCAAACAGATTGCTGACCCTATCAGATGCCACCAACGGCGATTGCCCTGTTCATCTAAAGCAGAAAGTAAAAACCAAGCGAATAGCGCTGAAAAAAATGGGAGGCTATTCGGATTCCACGCAAACCGTGAAAAGGTAATAAGCACAAAAGATACACTCGCCAGTGCAGTAAGCCAACACGCAAGACCCCATGAAAAAAACCTACGGAAAAGCAGAAAAAGTATCGGCAGCGTCATTATCCCGAAAAACAAATCCGGATAGGCATAGCTTTCTGGAGATGCTCCGAATATGACTCCTGAAATATACTGAAAAAGGTAAGTGACTGGTCCGAGACGCAGTTCAGTTCCAGCAACCTGCGGACCGAGTAATGGAATAGAAGAAAAACCATTAGTCAAAACCGTATCCATAAGAAGTGCATCGCGTGCTTGGTCTGATTTAAACACCAACCAATCACCGAAATTTACCACACGCAATGCGATACCTGTAAAGAATATTCCTATTAACAAAAACCACTTGTTAGACATAGCTATTTGATAACCGAGCCGTATACCTTCACGTATTGCCACGCGACATTACCCCAGCTCATCGCCTCGGCCTTGCGCCGGCTGGCCACTGCCATCCGGAGCCGGAGCTCGCGATCATTGCGCAGACGAAGGAGCTTCTCGGCGATATCTTCCGCTGAGCGCATCTCGAGTGCAAAACCGTTGATGCCTTCCTCGAGCACCTCATCCGCTCCGCCTGTCCGCGTCACGAGGAGCGGCAATCCGGAAGCGAGTGCTTCGAGCATCGCGTTGCTCATGCCTTCGTTCATCGATGGCAGGATGAAAATATCCGCCTGCGCATACCAGCTCTTGAGTTCTGCGTGATCGACCCGCCCAATGAATCGGACCTGGTTTGATACGCCCATCTCGCGGGCCATATCCTCGAGTGATTCGCGCTCATGCCCGTCACCGATGAGCAGCACTTCGATATCAGTCACTCCTTGCCGCGTCTTCATTTCCGCCAGAGCCTGGATCAGGAAACGGAGACCTTTGCGCGGTGTCAGTCGCGAGGTCGATATGACCCGGATCTTCCCATCCGTGCTTCCCGATGATGGTACGAAGTCCTCGACTGAAATACCGTTGGGGATGACATTCATCGGCTGGGTCGGTGCTGTCTCTTCCGCCAGACGCTGCATGCCGAGACTCACCGCGATCACCCGGGCCGACTCACGCCAGACCTGCCGGATCAGCGGCTTCAAAAAGCTATACAGAAGCGTGAAACGCTCACTGAATCCCGGGACATCCGCCCCGCGCAGAGAGACGATATACGGCACCCCGTGCTTCTTTCCGAGCCGCAGAGCCATGTATCCGCAGGGAACGGTAAAAAACGCATGGATAGCCTCGTAGCCACCTTCCAGGAGCAGAGCATCCGCTTTGGCGTATCCGCGCCAAGCATACATAAGCAGGTCCTTCTGGGACTGGAAATGCAAGTTCTCAGCGTTCTTGCCGATCGGTACGCTATGGACGAATACCCGACCGCCAATGCATTCATCGTGCGCGGATCCATCGATCGACGACGTCACCAGGTGCACCTCGAGATCCGGCTGCTTCGCATACTCCTGCAAGAGATACTGCGTCGCGTTGCCCGCCCCACCCCCGAGCGGAGGATATTCGTAATTCAGGAAAAGTATCTTCATCG
>JAGOBM010000003.1:109330-112350 GCA_017983435.1 Candidatus Moraniibacteriota bacterium | reverse complement strand
CTCAGTCGAGAGCGCTCTGCTCGAGGCAGGTCTCTCTCTCGATACGGATGATATCGTGAAGCCGGCACGCGAAACCCAAGTGAGCGATCATATGAGGATATCTGTCACGCGTGTCGAGATCCGCGAAGAGACGAAAGTTTCCGATATTCCTTTTGAGTCGAAAGTGACGGAGGATGATGGGATGTCATGGCGCAAGAAGGTGACGAGCGTGAAGGGTGAAAAGGGTACGAAGACGACGACCTATCGGGTCGCATATCACGACAATAAAGAAGTCAGCCGCAAGGTCATCGGGACTGAAATCACCAAAGAGCCGGTGACGGAAAAGATAACGCAGGGTACGCGTGTCGAGGTCGGTAAGAGTCATCGAGGAGCCGCTTCGTGGTATGCCTGGACCGGAACGATGGCCGCAGCCAATCCCTGGCTTCCGAAGGGCAGCTATGTGAGAGTGACCAATCTCGAGAATGGCAAAAGCGTCATCGTGGTCATCAATGATCGCGGACCGTTTGTGCCGGGCCGTATCATCGATCTTGATAAGGTCGCTTTCCAGAAAATCGCCTCTATCGGGGCGGGGGTCATCAATGTGAAGATGGAGGAGATTACCAACTAGCTGATACGATCTTTTTTCGTACCAGCATGACAGAAATCCGCTTTCGCGCTACGCTCGAAAGGACATGATTATTGTTTTTACTCTATGGAAGCCAAGGCGAAGAAATCACTCGGGCAGAACTTCCTCAAAGATCCAGAGGTGCTCCGTTCCATCGTCGATATAGCGGAGATCCACCCGGGCGATCGGGTGTTTGAGATCGGACCGGGGACGGGTGCTTTGACTGAGGTCTTGTCGAGTGCCGGTGCGCATGTATTGGCAGTCGAGCTTGATCGCGAGCTGGTCAGTCGGCTCTCGGAGCACTTTATCGCGTCGGACAATGTTTCGATTCTCGAGGGCAATATCCTGGATATGCATCTCGAAGAGATGCTTGCGCATGCCGGATATGAGCATCAGCAGTACAAGATCGTTGCGAATATCCCGTATTATATTACGGCGCCGATCATCCGCACGCTGCTCTCGCTCCGATCGCAGGCGTCGTCGATCACGCTCATGGTGCAGGACGCGGTCGCTGATCGGCTCACTGCGGCGCCCGGTGCACAGTCGCTCCTCTCCGTGATGGCGCAATACTATGCGGATGTCGAGAAGAAGCTCTTCGTATCGCGTCAGGCTTTCGAACCGGTTCCGGCAGTCGATAGCGCGGTGATACGTCTCGTGCCGAAGCGTGTGTATGATGGCCAGGAAGATCGGCGGGTTTTCCGGGTCGTGAGAGCGGGGTTTTCGGCGCGGCGGAAAACGTTGGCTAATAATCTTTCCAACTCGTTTCATCTGGAGCGTGGTCGCGTAGAGCAGATATTTGCATCGCTCGGAATACAGCCGATGATACGGGCTCAGGAACTCTCGGTGACTGAGTGGCGTGCCCTCGCTGACCTGATAGGTCGGGAAATCGATTCGATCCCAGAGGAATAGCACTCTCATCCAAAGAAAAGAAAACGGCCTCAATAAGAGGACCGTTTTTTCTTTAGCGAGTGATTAGCCAGAGGAGCGTGAGTCCATAGCTTCCGATGATGCCGAGCATCCAGAAGGGGAGGTGTCGGTAGTTGAAGAGAACATGCTTCGCTCGTGCGGTCTGCATGAGAAAGAAACTTAGGCTGCCGCAGAGTATGGCCGGGAAAAAAGCCGATGGAAGATGGAGAACGAAGACGCTGGCGATGAAGAGAACAAAGAAAGTACTGCCGAAAACGATACGTGCGCGTTCTTCGCCGAGGAGCACCGGAAAGGTATAGACTCCATCGGCCCGATCGCCGGGGATGTCTTTGAAATCCTTGAGCGGGAGGGCGACGGCGTAGGCGATGAATAGGAAGGCAAGGATCGGCAGCGGCAGGGTGGAGAAATCGCTCTCCGGAGAAATGACGACGTAGCCGATGAGGAAGACGATGAGTCCGGCGGCCGATGCGATCAGTGTGGCGAGGAGCGGTACGCGCTTGAGCCGGTAAGGTGGGACCGAATAGATCCAGGCGATCGCCTGGTAGATGACCAGGAGAAGGGCAGCAGAAAAGCTTACAAGGGCTGAAAAAAAGATCGATCCTGCAAAAAACATCCAGCCGATGAATCGATAGGTTGCCCCATCTATCGTGCCGGTGATGAGCGGACGGTCAGGATTCGTCTGTCGATCAATGCGTGTATCGAAGCAGTCGTTGGCGATGACTGAGGCAATCCAGGCACATTCGACCGCGATGACCAGGAGAAGGATGCCGAGTAGATGAAAGGCGTCTAGTGTGATATCGGCTGCTGCGAAATGCCAGGCGAGCAGTCCTCCGAGCGCGAGCAGTCCAGCGTGATAGATCAGTTGTGGAATCCGGGCATTGCGGCAGAGCGCGAGGAAAATAGGTCGGGCATGGAAGAAGGCGAAGTGCGCGATGAGGAGAGAGAGAATGCTGGCATACCAGAGACTCATTTTTGCGTTGAGGGCGCTGCGCATATCGGGAGCGAGCCGAGAGAAGAGCTCAGCCGGCGTGAGGAAGAGGCCGGCGATATCAGTGCTGCTAATAGCGAGGAACCCTTTGCTTGGACCCTGGACGAGGAAGGTCAGGAATGAGGGGAAGGTGCCGAGTACGAAGAGTGTGCTGTAGGCGAAGAGCGCGGCGATCACGGCTCGGCTGATCCGGTGAGATTTGAGAAACGCGTAAGCACCGATGCCGAGAGTGACGAGGACGACTTCGATGC
This sequence comes from Candidatus Moraniibacteriota bacterium, assembly GCA_017983435.1. GTDB lineage: Bacteria > Patescibacteriota > Minisyncoccia > Moranbacterales > UBA1568 > JAGOSP01. The sequence continues at coordinate 109,580 of JAGOBM010000003.1, read as the reverse complement.
GGACGCCGTAGGTGATGCCGATATCCGGCGTATCGCCAAAGAGCGTGAAGAAGCGAGTTATGAGTCCGCGGAGACCGTCGAATTCATAGAAGCTCCAGAAAGCGTGCCCTTGGAAGATCAGTGTATCGATGATGGGTGGGAAGAGTATGATGAGGAATCCGAAGAGTGCGAGGTGCGCAGCGCCGGCCCAGTGCGGAGCGCCGGCCCAGCGTATGATCGGCAGCATCACGAAGAGAGCGACGGCGAAAAA
>JAGOBM010000003.1:70123-109230 GCA_017983435.1 Candidatus Moraniibacteriota bacterium | reverse complement strand
CGGATGCCGCAGTATATCGGGACATTCCATAGTCTCTGTTCACGTATCTTGCGTCGCGATATCGGTGTGCTCGGATACAGTACGAGCTTCAATATCTTGGATGATCAGGATCAGCAGTCACTCGCTAAGAAAGTGATGAAAGAGCTTGAGATCAGTACCGATCAGGTCAAGCCGCGCTCGATGATGGAGGCTGTTTCCCGGGCCAAGAATCAGCTGCTCTCACCGGCGCAGCTTTCGGTACAGGCGCAGAGCTACTATGAGGAACTCGGAGCGAAGTTCTATGCACGCTATCAGGCAGAGCTTGAGAAGAACAATGCGCTGGACTTCGATGACCTGATCCGCCTGACGGTTGAGCTACTTGAGAAGCATGACGAGGTGAGGGCACGCTACCAGGAACAATTCCACTACGTCATGGTCGATGAGTACCAGGATACGAACTTTCTCCAGTATCGGCTGGTGACAGCGCTCGCGGGGAAGCATAAGAATGTCTTCGTGATCGGTGATGATTATCAGTCGATTTACGGATGGCGTCAGGCGGATATCCGCAACATCCTCGAATTCGAGAAGGACTATCCGGACGCGGTCGTCATCACGCTCGATCGCAACTATCGGTCGACGCAGGTGATCCTCGACGCCGCGCAGGGCATCATTGAGAACAACGCCAATCAGCGCCACAAGAAGCTGTGGACCGATCTGAAGGAGGGTGAGCTGATCACGCTGTGTCCGGCGCAGGACGAGGAATCAGAAGCACGCTTCGTCGCACAGACCATAGAGCGCGCTATCGCCGAGCTCGGGCGCCGGCCTTCGGATTTCGCGGTGCTCTATCGGACCAATGCTCAGTCGCGCATGATCGAAGAACTCCTGCTCCATCACTCGGTGAGTTACAAAGTCGTCGGTGGACTCAAGTTCTATCAGCGTAAGGAGGTTAAGGACGTGATCGCTTACGCTCGCTTGTTGACCAATCCATCAGATAGCATCGCGCTCGAACGGGTGGCCAATGCGCCGCAGCGCGGCATCGGCGATACGACGCTCGAGCGCTGGAAGGCCTATGCTCTCCGTGAAGGGGTCAATCCGATCGAAGCCGCCGGCATGATGACGTCGAGCACTTCCGATCTCCGTGAGGGGAAAATCTTGGCAATACGGGGGTTCACGGATCTTTTCTCCCGCTGGCAGGCACATATCGAGCATACCGACGGACTCCCTTTCTCGGGTCTCTTGCAGAAAATCGCCAATGAAAGCGGGCTCCTGCGCAGTTTCGAAGAGGAGGGGAAGCAGGAAGCGCTGGCCCGGGTGGAGAATATCCAGGAACTTTTTTCGGTCGCTCAGAAATACGATGCGTTGCCGATCCGAGAAGCGATACTGCAGTTCCTCGAAGAAGTATCGCTCGCTTCGGATACCGATGAGCTCGGCACAGAAGGTGTCCAACTGATGACGGTGCATAGCGCCAAGGGGCTCGAGTTTCCGGTGGTGTTTATCATTGGTTTGGAAGAAGGAGTATTTCCTCATTCACGGAGCCATGTCTCGCCAGCCGAACTGGAAGAGGAGCGACGACTCATGTATGTCGGCCTGACGCGGGCCAAGGAGAAGGCCTACCTCCTCTATGCTGAGCAGCGCATGATTTTCGGCTCGACTCAGGTCAATCCGCCGTCCCGATTTCTCTCGGAGATTCCGGCGGAGCTGGTCGAGGAGCATGAGCTGGTAGGCGGAGGGATGATGCAGAAGCGGTCTTTCGGCGGACGGGTCAATCATCGGGCCGTCGCATCTCCGAAAAAGCTCATGGAAGCGCCCACATCGACCGAAGGTGCCGTGAAGCCGTTGCAGGCCGGCGAAGTGCGGCCGGGGGATATGGTCTCGCACCCCCAGTTCGGATCAGGACTGATCGTCTCGGTATCCGGGACGCTTGCGACTGTCGCTTTCAAGCGGGCCGGCGTGAAGAAACTGATGCTCGGAGTCGCTCCGTTGACCCTGGCATAAGACAGAGAAAAGAAAAATACCTCCTGATCAGGAGGTATTTTTTGTTTTTACCCGACTCTGGCGGGACTCGGCGTTTTATCTGGCGGTGTTTGTTGGACAAAGTTCGAAACTATTTCGAGCAAAATCCAAATGATTAAAACTACTAAAAAGGACTCGGCAGGACGAAACAATTTGTCTGGGGTTTTGGATTCGCCCTGCCTCGGCTGATTTCCCGCCCGCAGGAGGGGTCTGGGGAGGAATGCGGGCGGGTTTCGGAATTGCTTCTTTTTTGAAATTCGCCGAAACTAATCTTTTTTGAAAGCAATATTCTTTTCTGACATACCGAACGCTTTTGACCACTGCGGATATATCGCTTTCAAATTTTTTGTCAAAAATTCTTCACCGTTTGGATCAGAAAGAATTCCTTTCATATAATCTTCAACCGAAGCACCTGCTGGAAGTTTTGATAAAGCTTCTTTCATAACTGGATATTTTGCGGCCATAGACTCAAGTGTTTTAGGATTTTTCAATCCAGCAGTTATCGAACGGAAACACGATTCAACTACTTTGCTTTGCATATCACTAAATGAAGCATATTTTTTATTTGACTCTGTTGGGTCTGGCGACATTCCTTTCGTTTCTGAAGTCACCCTAACACCAGATATTTCTTGTCCTTGACTGTCCGTAAGTGGTTGTGCGAGCAAAACTCCTTCCTTATTAAATTTTTGACGATTTTGCTCCGCATATTTTTGCAAAATCGGTAGAGCTTTTTCCATTCCTTTTTCTCCGAGATACAAAACGATACGGTCTTTTTGATTCATAATTTGCCCGATTTCCTGTGGGCTTACTTTTGAAACATCCGCTGTCTTGATTTGAAAACCAAGTTTTTGTAATTCTGGGTCTTGGCTTAATTGCTCAATAACACCTTGATAAGTTGGCAGTATATCTCCACCCTCGCAATTAAAATATACACGATATTTTGTTGATTCACGCTCTGGCTGTTTTAATTCGCCTGTCTGTTTATCAAAATAATTTGATTCATAATAGAGCCAACCATTTTCGTAAAAATATGGCGTTGTATATCTTTCTTTATCTGCAAAAGTTCCGTCTGGCTGTTTTGCTTTTACGGTTTCTTGTCCGTAGCCCAATTCTTGTTTATGGTCTTGTTCAAATTTCGGTCCCGCCGCAATCCATTCCTGATTGCTTGGGTCTTGCAACCAAGTATCAATTTTTTTCTGTCTAGCTTCACGGAAACTTGCCATGTCTGGTGTTCCGTCTGGATTTACTTTGTAATCAACACCTCTCTGTAGGTTTATACTTTTACCAGTTAGGTGGTCATAAAAATTTCCACCATATTTAGTCCAATCTTTAGTTACTTCTAAAATTTGTTTTGCGTTTTCATCGTCAAATAAACTTTCTTGTTTTATAGGATTTTCTGCTTTGTTTTCTGGTTGTTCCGTAACCTGTTCTTGGGATTTTTCTTGAGATTTGGGTGGCAATGTTTCTTGTCCCAAAGACTGTCGTATCTCAACAATTTTTTGTTGATCTTGTGCTGTCGATTTCTTTCGCGTAACTTGTCCTTCTAGCTGCTGGAATAATCCTTCAATTCTTTTTCTGTCTGTAAATCCGTGACTATCGCCCGCACCAAAACGAAATATACTTTTCCCGTCTTCGTCAGAAATTCCCCCGATGTCTTCAACGGCACCATAATCTTTATTTTTCCAAAAAATCATTAACTGGTCAGGATTACCGCTAAAAACAAATTTTCCTGATTTATCATAAACTTTTACCACGCCTGAATCTGAAACAGTGTCGAGCGAACTTTTTATTTGTTGTTCAACTTCTGGATTTTCTGGTTGTTCTATTTTTGGTTGCTGTTTTTCAGCCCAAGATTTTTCTCGCTCGGCTTTGTATTCTTCTGGTGTTTCATCAACACGCATAGCACGACCGCTCATGTGCATTTCTTTTTCAACATCTTTTATTTCCTCTTGTGTTGGTTGTGGTTGACCTTCAAATTTCATAATTTTAATTTATTAAATCATCAACGCTCACTCCAAAAGCTTTCGCAACTTTTTTGAGCGTGACTAATGTTGGATTCTGGTTTTCACCAGATTCCATTTTTATAAGCGTATTGTTAGCGACATCTGCCAATCTCGCCAATTTTTCCTGCGAAAGCCCTTTGGCTTCTCGCAATTTTTTTATGTTGTTTGCTAAATTTTGGTTATTTGACATATAATCAATAAAAGATTAACATTATAGTGGAGTATCCATTTATCTGTTACTACTATGATGTTACACCAAAATTTCAAACAAATCAATATCAAGAATTTTTCTGTTTCGGCGAATTTCAAAAAAGAAGCAATTCCGAAACCCGCCCGCATTCCTCCCCAGACCCCTCCTGCGGGCGGGAAATCAGCCGAGGCAGGGCGAATCCAAAACCCCAGACAAATTGTTTCGCCCTGCCGAGTCCTTTTTAGTAGTTTTAATCATTTGGATTTTGCTCGAAATAGTTTCGAACTTTGTCCAACAAACACCGCCAAAATTGAAAATCGGAATCGGAAGCAAAAATATGGTCGGCACGAAGTGCCGTCTGTTCTGAATTCCCCCCAAAAAATCCTGAATCTGCAAGGATTCGCCACGCTCCGCGTGGCTCCTCGTTTGCCAATACAATTCTATGAATAATCAAACCAAAAAGTTTTTCATATATACTCGCAAGTCTACGGACGACAAAGACAGACAAGTCCGCAGCATTTCTGACCAATTATCGGAATTAAAAAGTTTAGCGTTGAAAGAACAACTGGAAGTGGTAGATGTCTTTGTCGAAAAACAGACCGCCAAAATACCAGGTCGCCCCGTGTTTAACGAAATGATGTTGAGAACGGAAAAAGGCGAAGCGTCTGGTATTTTGGCGTGGCACCCCGACAGACTTGCGAGAAATAGTGTTGATGGTGGAAAAATAATTTATCTCGTTGATACTGGAATAATTAGCGAAATGAAATTTCCAACTTTTTGGTTTGATCCGACACCGCAAGGCAAATTCATGCTTTCAATCGCTTTTTCGCAATCCAAGTATTATGTGGACAATTTGAGTGAAAATATAAAACGAGGTCATCGCAACAAAGTGAAAGAAGGAATATGGCCTCAAATGGCTCCGCTTGGATATGTGAACAAAAATAGAAAGATTGTTCCCGATGAAAATATCGCACCCTTAATCAAGAAAACATTTGAGGCATATTCAACTGGAAATTTCACTTTGCGACAACTCCGCGACAAATTTAACGGACTTGGATTGAAACGAAAAAGCGGAAAGGAACTTGCGGTGTCGAATTATCAAAAACTTTTGAAAAATCCGATATACACGGGTTTGATGTTGTATAACGGCGAAATCCACGAGGGCAAACACGAACCGATTATTTCAAAGAAACTTTTTGATTCCGTTCAAGAAGTGATGATGAGGAAATCTAAACCTCATAGCAAAGGACTAAAACCATTTTTGTACAGAGGATTTTTCCGTTGCGGAGAATGTGGCTGTTTTATCACTACCGAAACGCAAAAAGGTCATAACTATTTGCGGTGTACAAAACGGAAAAATCCTTGCTCACAAAAATATACTCGTGAGGAAATCATCACTTCCGAAATTCAAAAGGAAATCAAAAAAGTTTCTTTGCCAGACGATTGGGCTTCTTGGATGTTAGCGGAAAACGAAAAAGATAAATTGGTGGAATCCCAATCGTCTACGCTTTTTGCAGACAAAACGAAAGCCGATATTTTTCTTTTGGATTCTAAGATTGAGAAGCTGATGAACGCATATTTAGAGAACGCACTTTCACTAGACGAATATCGCGATATGAAAAATAAGTTAGTAAACGAAAAACAGCTTCTCAAAGAGAAATTATCGGCTTTTGAGCAAAAAGCGAATAATCGGTTCGAACTTACCGAAAAGTTTTTGAAATTCAATATGGAATTGGCAAACGAGAGAATAAATGAAGAGAAACTTCATTTATTCAAAAAAGTCGGTTCGAACTTTATTATTGAAGCTCGAACCGTACTTTTTGAGCCACGCGGAGCGTGGCGAATCCTTGCAGATTCAGGATTTTTTGGGGGGAATTCAGAACAGACGGCACTTCGTGCCGACCATATTTTTGCTTCCGATTCCGATTTTCAATTTTGGCGGAGAAGGTGAGATTCGAACTCACGATACCCTTTCGGGTATGCCGCTTTTCGAGAGCGGTGCCTTCAACCACTCGGCCACTTCTCCAGATTTTCGTTGCTGGCGTGCTTTTGAAAAAAATCGAGCCGCACAAAGCGGCGAATCCTTCTTGCATTCCTTGATTTGTTGTACAATGGAAATGGATTTTTTGCAAGCTAGAAACTGAATATCATATGAATGCAGAAGGAGTGAATTTTGTTGATCCAGCCAGGATTATCGGACAGATAGATGTAGCTCCCGGTTCTTCAGTCGCTGATTTCGGTTGCGGCTCCGGGTATTTTTCATTCGAATTCGCCAAGGTCGTCGGATCCGAAGGCAAGGTATACGCTTTGGATATCCTGCCATCAGCGCTCGAAGCGGTGGCGAGCCGGGCCAAGATACTTCATCTCGGCAATATCACGCCGAAGCGGGTGAATCTCGAGCGAGAAGGGGGCTCGGGACTCGGTATGGCCAGCGTCGACTGGGTGGTGCTGAAGGATATGCTGTTTCAGAATGAGCATAAGGGAGTGATTCTCAAGGAAGTCTCGCGCGTGCTCAAGCCAGGAGGATCCGCCATTATTATGGAGTGGAATCCCAAGGCGAGCGCGGTCGGTCCAGAAAAGAGTCTGCGTATCGACCCGGAAACGCTCAAGGCACTGCTGGCAGAATCCGGCTTATCAGCGGATCGCAATCTACCGGCCGGCGGATATCACTACGCGTTTCTCGCCAAGAAAGCCTGAAGCAAGAATACAAATATGAGATATAAAAAAGCTATTTTCGGCGGACTGATCGTGAGTATCGGAATACTGCTGTCAGGGTGCGGCCTTCGGGACTCTGGCGGCGGATCACCCTATACGATGCCGCTTCAGGTCTGGGGAGTCTTTGATGATTCGGATATATACGCGCCGATTTTTCAAGAATATCAGGCATTGAATCCGTATGCCGGAGAGATCAGCTATCGGAAGTTCAGTGAGGAGACCTACAAGAAGGAAATACTCAATGCGTTGGCTGCGGGCAACGGACCGGATCTATTCATGATCCGTAACTCGTGGATCGAAGAATTCAAAGACAAGATCGTCCCGGCGCCGGAATACCAGATGACGGAGAAGGAGGTCCGTGACGGATTTGTCGACGTGGTGGCGCATGATTTCATCGGAGAGACCGACAAGAAGATCTACGGACTCCCGCTCTCGGTCGATTCGCTCGCGCTCTATTACAACAAGGATATCTTCAATGCTGCCGGCATCACCGCACCGCCGACGACGTGGGAGGAACTCAGTAGCCTGGTGCCGCGTCTGACGAAGATCGATGAGTACGGCAATATCACGCAGTCAGCTATCGCGCTCGGGACAGCTGACAATATCAATCGTGCACCGGCTATCCTCTTGGGGATGATGTTCGGTCTCGGGGCGGAGATCGAGGATGAACGGGGGCAGATCAATCTGTTCCGCACAGATGCTCCGATCAAGGCACTCAGCTTCTATTCGCAGTTCTCACGTGTCGGGTCGAGCCTCTATACCTGGAATCCTCGCATGCACTACTCGATCGATGCCTTCTACGAGGGGACGCTCGGTATGATGGTGAACTACTCCTGGCGCTATGAGACGCTCAAGCAGAAGAATGCCAAGCTCAATATGGCGATCGCTCCGCTGCCGCAGTTTACCGGTATGACACCGAAGAACTACGCTGACTACTGGACCTATGTGGTAGCGAAGAACCACGATATCGTCCTGGAAAACGCGCAGGAAGATGCCAAGATGCCGCAGGACAAAGCGGTGCGGAACAAGCTGCGGGCACATGAAGCCTGGCAGCTCTTGTCGTATCTCGCTTTGCCGCATCCGAGCAAGCAGATCACGTTTCGCAATGGCCTGACGGGCAATCCGGGGACGTTTGCAATGGCGACTGATCCGACCGAGCAGTATCTCCTGGCGACCAAGAAGCCAGCCGCCCGACGCGATCTCATTGAGAAGCAGCGCAACGATACGGTACTCGGAGCATTTGCGGTCTCCAATCTCGTCGCGAAGAATTTCCGCCAGTCGGATGCCGATACGATCGAGAAGATTATGAATGATATGATCAGCCGGGTGAACCGTGGCGAGGAAACCGTACAAGAATCACTGTCGTCAGCTCAGAATCGTATCAACACCCTGAAATAAATAACCAGCGGCACTATGGTCCCGAGTCTCATGAGACGTTTCTTTTTTTCATTCGTGCTATTTGTGATGGTCGCTCTCCCGATGGCTTCGGTCGAGGCGGCTTTCGTCCCGTGCGGGACATCGGGGAGCAATACTCCGTGCACCTTGTGTCATATCGTCATCATGGGCAAGGGCATCATGGATTGGGGAATGCAGGTCATGGTGGCTATCGGGCTCGTCGTCATCACGGCGATGGGTATCATGTATATCGTTTCTGCCGGAGATGAAGGGATGATCAAGAACGCGAAGTCCGGTATCAAAACATCCTTGATCGGCGTGGGGGTGATGCTCGGCGCGTGGCTGATCGTCAATACGCTCCTGCTCTTGGTCGCCCAGGAGACCGATGCGTCCAAGAATCCGATCGTCGGACTCTACACGACCAATGGATATACGTTTTCTTGCACGAATCAATCCGCTTCAGGCGGAGCGGCCGCAGGCGGTGCAGCGGCGACTGGTGTGGGCGCGACCTGTACCGATCCTACCGCTCTCAAGACCGCGCTATCAGGTGGAGGGACGATCTGCTCTGGAGGAAGTTTTTCCTGTCCGAGCCGCTGCGATACGACGGCATGGAACGGTATGATAGCGACCGCCGCGGGGAGCTCTGGGATTTCAGCAGATTTCATCAAGGCCATCATCACGCAGGAGTCCGGATGTAAGCCGAATACCGTTGGGACAACCGGTGATTGCGGACTCATGCAGGTCAAGCCGGCGAGCGTCGGCAATACGACGTGCACGGGTCCCAAGCACAATCTCTTGGATCCGAATACGAATATCACCCAAGGGACGAATATTTTGCAGAATGCATTCAGTTCCGCCTCGAGTATGATCGGAGCGTATGGCTCCACGACGACCCGACAGGCGCTCGCGGCCGCTATCTACAATGGCGGTGCCGGACAGAGTGGCAAGAGTGTGGATTGCAGTACGTCCGATGGCTGGCCGGTGATTCCGAAGTGGGGCTGCCCGATCAATCCGGGGACGGCGAAATTCAATGCCTGCGCTATTCGGAGGTACGCTTGCAACATGGCGGCTTGCTAAATCATGTCGGAGAGCGGAGATGAAAAAGATCCTCAGTCTGTCATTTGTAGCGTGCGTGCCGAATCTCGCATGGGCGGGTGTCATCTCGGATGCACCGAGTCTCGCCGATGTCCTGCTCAATGTACTGGATTTCGTATTGTCCATTGTTGGTATCATTGCTATACTTTCGTTAGCTCTTTCGGGCGTACTCTATATCGCGTCTGGTGGCGATGCGTCTCAGGCGGAAAAAGCAAAACGCTATGCCGGAGCGAGTGTCATCGGTCTCCTGATCGCGCTCGGTGCGCTTATCATCGTCAGGCAGATCGGCAAACTCATCTAGTCATTTGGAGAGAGAAGAGAAAAACAAAAATATTAAAACGAAAGGAGGTGAGAATATGAATAAAATGAAAAACATGTTCTATGCAGCTACCGTCGCGGTACTTGTGGCCCCTGTCGCCGCTCTGGCACAGTGGACGACCTCAGCTCCGTCTGGTGCCAGGACGCTTCCAACAGGAAGTATCTATGACATCATCGGCAATATCATGCGGTGGTTGCTCGGAATTCTCGGATTCATCGCCATTATCGGCTTCGTGATTTCGGGTATCATGTATCTCACCGCTGCTGGAGACGAAGGTCAGCAGAAGAAAGCGAAGGCGCAGATGATGTGGTCCATCACCGGTGTCATCGTCGCTCTGATCGGTTGGGTTGTGGTGCTCGCGGTTCAGAATCTTTTGGGCGGTTCCAGTACGACTTTTTAGTCCGGATCGCCGTTATCAGAAAACACCTGTGCAAACAGGTGTTTTCTTTTTCTTCGATCTGTCTCGGCGCGGGTATGAAAATATGCTAGACTGGCAACAAGAATAAAAAAATCTAAATACGATTATCGTATGCGCGTCATATCAGCAGCGTGCCTCATGGTAGTGTGTGGCCTTTTCATTTCGGCAGGCAGCGTCTCGGCCGGGGTGCCGAACGGCGGTGCCTGTCCGAGCGATCCGAGCGGTGTCTGTCAGAATATCTCGAGCTGCACCGGTTTCGTGAATATGGATGCCGGCTGTGATTCCGGTGACTGTTGTACGGGAGGCTCGACAACCACGACGACGGCCGGCGGAGGCGCAGCGACGTGTCCGATGGGCACGGCCTTGGAAAATGGCATCTGCATCCCTACGAGCACCGGTCTGTCACGAGGTGATACGACAATACTCTCCACGACGATCGCGTTTTTTACGCTTTCGATACGATTCATTTGCTCGACGGGACCGGTTGCCTGTGTGCTGGCGACGTTTATGAACTGGTCGCTCTCGATCATCGGTCTCATCGCGATCATATCGTTCGTGCTGGCTGGCTTCCAGTATCTTATGGCTTTCGGAGAACCAAAGGCGTTGGAGAAAGCGAAGAATCATGTGAGGTGGTCGGTCATCGGAGTGCTCGTCGCCTTGTCGGGCATGGTGGTGATCTACGCGGTCGATGGTCTCTTGGCCGGATATTCTCGTTTTTAATGATGACTGTATGAAACGATTTCTCATGGGGGCGGTCTTGATCGGTAGCTTGGGAATACCGAGTTTTTCGGCGATGGCGACGGACGCTGATTGCGTGGCAGCGGGCGCTGTATGCAAAGCAACGTGTGGTTCGATTACCACAGAAACGGTCGTGTCGAGTGTTGCGTGTTCAATACCTGGGCAATATTGTTGTCGGACAGCCACAACTACGGCTACGAGCACGACGAGCAGTGCGGATATTATTATCCCGAACCCGCTTGGCTTCTCAACGGTGGAAGATTTCCTGACCAATGGTATCTTGGTCTGGCTCCAGGGAGTCATCGTGACGCTCGCGCTCGTCTTCTTTGTCATCGGGGCCCTCATGTATATCATGGGCGGTGCCGATGAAGGCAATATCAAGAAAGGCAAGGCGGCGATGACCGCAGCGCTTATCGGTCTCGCGCTTGGTATCGGCGCACCGACTTTCCTCCAGGAGATCTATACGATTTTCGGTGTCTCGACGACTGCTGCTGGGCCGACGCTCGTGGAGATCGCGCTCAATGTGCTCAAGTTCCTCCTGTCGATTGTTGGTATCTTGACCATCATCATGCTGGTGGTGAGCGGTATCGCCTATATGAGTTCCGGCGGCGATGAGGGTCGGGCTAAGACCGCCAAGAGTATGGCGACCTACGCGGCCATCGGTCTCACACTCGCGCTCGCCTCGCTCATTCTCGTCCGTCAGATATCGATCTTCTTTCTCTAAAGAAAGAAGAACTGCCTAGGGAGGGGCTTTGGGATGTAGAAAAGGTTTTTCTTAGCCCCAGGACTTCCGAGGCGATAGCGAGAGAAAATCTTTTCTGCATCCCAAAGGTTGTCGATAAAAAAAGAAAAGAGCAGGATGGGTATCCTGCTCTTGATGCATCTACGGGTGTTACCGTGTCAGCACGAGGGTGGCGGCCGGAGTGGCTTCGCCGACAAATTTGTATTTTGATTCGTTCGTAAAGAACGCGCGCGTCGGACCATTCATACTGACGGCTACTGTGAGGCAGCTATCTTTGCTTGAGACGGTTACGGTTTCACCGACGCGCTTGCCGCCCACGGTGAGTCCAAACTGCGTTCCAGGCCGGCCGGTATTCGAGAGATCAAATACTCCCATGTCGTCGCCTTTCTCGTCGACAATGGAGGGAGCGGTGACATCTCTGACGGAGACCTTGTAGTTGCCGATAGACAGATTGCAGATCTTGTCGACCTCAGGAATGCCCTTGGAGGAGACCGTGACCTGGTAGGTCAGCTCTTCTCCGTTCCAGGCCTTGAGTGTCTCAGCTTTGGCAGTGTCGAGACCATTCGCAGCGAGTGATACTCCGCTCTTAGCGATTTCTACGGCTGTCTCACCGATCTGTTTCCCAATACTTTGAGGTGACTTTTCATTGAGTCGTTCTTGGTATTTCCCAAGTATCCGGAAGTCATTCTTGGAGAGCGGTATACCTTTCTCCGCTTTCTTGAGAATCCCTTTGAGAATCTGCTTGTCAGCTTCAGCGATCTGTCCTTCATAGGTTGCGTCGATTTCGCGGACGATTTGGTCGCGCTCATCAGCGGCATATGTCCAGTAGGTTTCCTTGAACGTAAGTCCGAGGGCGGCTATAAGGACGATGACTTCAACCCAGTAGACCAGAGTGATGAAGAGCTTGGGTTCCTTGAAGATTCGACTAGCAGCTATTGCGACCGGGGCCGCGAGTGCCAGCATAATGATGGCCGCAAAAGCATGACCCTTGAACGAGAAGATGCCCATCGCGACAAACGGAATCGATCCATAGAAAATGATCGAACCAGCGATACCTCCAAACTTCTTCAGTATGTCTTGCGATTGGTTGACACCATCGCTGATCGACAGACCAGGGGTATTGCCCGGTTGGCCGAGGAGGAACCCGATAATTGCGACTGCTATGACATTGCCAGGCATGAAGAGCAACAGGAAAGCCGCGAGTTGGAAGAGTCCGGCGAAAATGAAGTTGATCCATTGTCCGCCGGCGATATTGCAGTACAGTCCGAAGACGCAAAGTCCGAGGTAGATAAGCGAGCTCATGAGAGCCCAGAAAAACCAGCCTTCGTGTGCCTTTGCGTAACGGGTGGTAAGATTGCCTGACTGCAGGCCGAGGAGGATGAAACGGAACATGATGATCCTTTCGATAGGGGACGGCCGGTGCTTCTCAGTACCAGGCCGTCGCAATGATGGCGATAATGAGAAGTGTCCATCCGATGCCGAGGTAGTGCCATCTTCCAAAGCGTTTCTTTTTCGGAGGAAGAGGCGGACTGACTTCAGTTTCAACCTGGGGCTCCGCATGTTCAACCTGCGGTTTGAGTGCGCCGTCAACAGCCAAGTAGAGCGCTTCGAGGTATTCTTTCCCGAGTCGTTTCTTGTCGCTGCCTTCAGCGGTCTCGTAGGTTGCTCGTTGGAGAGCGAGGTCACGCTGTATCTGCTCATAGGGTGCTTTTCCGAGCAGCCACGCGGCCATACATTCCGAGAAGAAGATGTCGGCATCCGTAAATTGTTCTGAGCCCTTTCTTAAGAGCTCGCTCCCTATATCTTCAGCGTTCCGGACCAGTTGGGCGTGTCGGAGCAGAGCGACGAGGCTTGTGACAGCCTGGTTTTCCGCTTCGAGGATTGCTTCGCTGGTTGAGGCGTGGGTAGCCGCGACCTGTTCAGTGATGTGATGAGCGATGCCGCGGACGATACTGCGACCGCGAGCATTGGTTTTGACGGAGAAGTCCTTGAAGGATCTCTCGTCGACTTCCTGCTCTTCGCCTTGCTTGTTCCGTCTCCGCATCTTGAGCACGACTGGCTCTTTGATGTGGATATCGGATTCACGCTTAGCGACACCCCCGATGACCAGATTGGCTTCTGCTGGCGTGAGAGCCTGTAGAAACTTCCCGAACAGCCGACGCTCCTCACTCGTGATCTCATTGCTGAGATCCGCGGTTTGGAGCTGCCCAAAGAGGGCATCGAGGAAGAGATACATCTCTTCATCGCGTCCACCGGCCCGGTTGGCTTCGATGGATTTGTCCGGACCTTGGCTTCCGCCGCCGCCCGATTCTTCCTTCTTGACGCCTATGCCGAGAGCTTTGCCAGCCATACTGGCGAGATTGAGCGCTTCTCCGGCTTTCATAGCTTTCGCAGCGCCGACCAACAGGGTTTCGATACCTGCCATGATGATTCTCCTCTTTGATTGTCAAAACGCGATGTTGCTAGCGCGCGGACGGTGGATGGGTGGCTTTCGGATTTCTCCTTCGGCCTCTTGATTTTGCAACACTCTATTATAGCAGAAAACACTAAAAAAGTCAATATGACAGGTACAACTATTTGTGGCTTATATGAGGCGTAATATTCCATAAAAAGAGGGGATGATTGTGCTATACTGGTCCAGAAGAGTATTTTGTGTGCCAATATGACTGCTGAAAACGTCAAAAAAGAGCTTAAAAAAGCCTCAGATAATGGAAAAGTCGCTGTCTATCAGCGTTTTTTCAAGACGGGACCAGGTGAATACGGTGAGGGAGACCGATTTATCGGGGTAACGGTTCCAAAACAGCGCATTATAGCCAAAAAGTACCAGTCGCTTCCGCTCTATGCCGTAGCGGCTCTCTTGGCCAGCTCGATCCATGAGCATCGATTGACTGGCCTCCTCATCCTGACCTATCGGTTTCCTCGAGCATCAGAGGGCGAGCGGCAGGAGATATTTGATTTCTATCTCAGTCAGACCGAGCGGATCAACAATTGGGACTTGGTCGACGCGACGGCGCCCACTATCGTCGGCGAGTATCTCATCGGTCGGGACTGCTCGGTATTGAAGCGGCTCGCAGTCTCAGATTCGCTCTGGGAACGCCGAATCGCTATCCTGTCGACCTTCGCATTCATCAGGCGCGGAAGGCACAAAGAATGCTTTGAATTAGCCAAAATACTCATGCGTGATCAGCAGGATCTCATGCACAAAGCCGTCGGCTGGATGCTGCGCGAAGTCGGGAAGCGCTGTGATGAAGAGCTGCTTCGGGGCTTCCTCGATCAGCATGCCGCCCGTATGCCACGTACGATGTTGCGGTATGCTATCGAGCGCTTGCCAGAACCATCGAGAAAACATTATCTCGCACAACCAAAAAAAGCCTAGTTCAAGCGGATAGATTACCTTAGGGGTATGTGGAGCTATGCTTCACTATCGCCTTGAAAAGAGGCACTGATCAGTCTGCAAAAGTAGATTTTCCCCTCGCTATCGCCTCGGAAGTCTCGGGCAGCAGGAAAAACCTCTTTTGCAGACTGATCAGTATGCGTATGAGGTGGCTTGAAAATATATCGTATAAAAAGACATTCTCCCACGCTCAAGAAACTAAAAAATCGCTTAAAAGGCTTGATTTGAGGCTGAAAAAGTGCTATAATGGAAGTACAAATGAGAAGGCGGGTGGCTTCGGCTCCCGCCTTTTTGTATGTAAAACCTCATTATGAAGCCAAAAAACAACACAAATACAATCGGAAACAAGTCGCCTGTCCCAAAGACCGATATATTGAGCGAGTCAACCGTCGTGTCGATGGATTTCTTTTTCGCGCTCGTGCTGTCGCTCGGTCTCGGGCTGTCATGGCTCCTGATGCAGAATGCACAGTCGATAACGGATCAGTACGCAGCCATTGAGCCACCCAAGGCCAAAACAGGTAACGCTGTCCTGGAACGGCGGGTCAAGACGCTGGTCAAAGGTTTTCCGATCGAGCGTATGACACCCTATATATCGGAGCAGCGTGAGGAAACAGCGGCTTT
Organism: Candidatus Moraniibacteriota bacterium; assembly: GCA_017983435.1. Classification (GTDB taxonomy): domain Bacteria; phylum Patescibacteriota; class Minisyncoccia; order Moranbacterales; family UBA1568; genus JAGOSP01. The sequence continues at coordinate 93,608 of JAGOBM010000003.1, read as the reverse complement.
CATCGTGGGTATCGCGAAGAAAGAGAGTAACTGGGGCAAACGTGTGCCGAAGAAAGATGGTCAGGATTGTTTCAACTATTGGGGCTATCGGGGGGGCGGAGACCGTGTGACCTGGGATGGCTATACCTGCTTCGATTCGCCGAAGGAGGCGATCAGGACCGTCGGACACCGTATTGATACGCTGGTGGTCGAGCATGAGCTCAACACGCCGCGTGAGATCGTCGTGTGGAAATGTGGCTGGACCTGTGCGGGGCACAATGCGGCCGGGGTCGAGAAGTGGATTCAAGATGTTGATTACTATTATCACAAAGTCCGACCCGAGACGGATTCATAATCTGAGATAAGCTCTAACCATTAAAACAAAAAACAAACAAAGGAGTATGTGATAAAAAAAAGAAAAAAACCGGAGCAATCCGGTTTTTTCGTCTTTCAAAAATAACGAAACTTTCAGGAGGGTGCGGGGAACACTTTTCCTCACTATCGCCTCGGAAGTCTCGGGCATCAGAAAAATCTTCCCCGCACCCTCCTGAAAGTTTCTTCGATCGTAGGTTTGTGTTGCATCGGCCATTTCGGGTGAGCGCTGATGCTTTGCTTAGAAAAGCAAAAAAGCCAGCGGTAAAGCTTGGCTTTTTGTTTTATTTTGGTTTAAGGTGAGGGCTGCTTATTTTTACAGCAATCCTACCTGACCAAAAAATGTGAGCACGATCAGCGGCATCAGTGCCAGAAGAAACGCGAGAGAACTCTCGTGATTCTCGGCTGCCTCTTGCGCGTGTTTCGCGCAGTGCGGACAGGCGTCTCCCTCCTGTGAGGCGACTGTCTCGGTCGTGCCCTCTTCCATGCGGATTTCCGCCATAGAATTGGTATTAATAATTATTTTCAAACAACTACGCTGAGAAAAAGAAAAGGCGGGTGAGATCACCCGCGCTTTCGCATTCCTCAACACTCTTAGTATAGCAGAAAAAAATGCGTCGGTCAAGATGGGTGAGTCATGCTATCATATGGAGACGTCCGGATTTTAGACACTATTGACCATTTTCAAACTATTATGGATAAACAAGAGATATTTTTGCGCGGGATGCACTGCCGCTCCTGCGAACTCCGGACAGAAAGTGAGATGAAGAAGCTCTCCGGAGTCAGCCGGGTCGAAGCGAATCATAGGACTGGCCGTATCGTCATCGAGCATCAGGGATCGTTGGATGATGAGCAGCTCTCTGCGACAATCCGATCGCTCGGGTACGCGCGTGGCGATGGAGAGGTACGGTTGCCATGGTTTTCGACAGATATCCGTATCTACGTAGAAACGCTTTTCGCTTTGGGCGGGATAGTCGTACTCGGGCTCGTACTCGCGGCTAGCGGATTTACGAGTATCTCATTTGGCACGGTGGACGATTTGGGAAGCATCGGCTCGGTGCTCTTGCTCGGTCTGGCTGCTGGAGTGTCGACGTGCATGGCGCTGATCGGCGGGTTGGTGCTCGGTATCGCGGCCCGATTCGCCGAGCGGCATCCGGAAGCCTCGTCACGTCGGCGATTGGAACCGCAGATGTATTTCAATCTCGGCCGTATCGTCGGCTTCGCTCTGCTCGGCGCCTTGATCGGGTATGCGGGCTCTTGGCTGACGCTGTCTTCATCCGTACTGGCTTCGCTGACGCTCCTTGTCGCTCTCGTCATGTTGCTCGTCGGATTGCAATTGCTCGAGATTTCACCGCGTCTTTCGGGGTGGAGACTTTCGCTGCCGAAGGGTCTGGCCCGGGCGCTCGGTATTGAAACGCATGTTTCTCGGGCGTACAGCCGGCGGCGGACGGCGCTGCTTGGTGCGCTCACGTTCTTCTTGCCGTGCGGATTCACGCAGGCGGTGCAGCTCTACGCGGTGAGCCAGGGGAGTGCGTGGCTCGGTGCGGTCTTGCTGGGGGCATTTGCTCTGGGGACGACCCCGGGGCTCTTGTTGATCGGGAGTGCTGCTTCGGTAGCGCGAGGGAGTCTCGGCCGCTACTTCTTCCGTTTTGCCGGTCTGATCGTGGTCGGACTCGCGCTGTGGAATATCGTCAATGCAAACAATATCTTCTCGCTCGGGACACAGAGCGATGCGGCCGTGGCGGTCGATGCCGAGGCTCCGGTGCGGACTATCCATATGAAGCAGACCGCTACCGGCTATTCGCCGGAGAAGTTCGTCGTACATAAGGGCGAGCGGGTGCGCTGGATTATCGATTCCGAGGATTCGTATACCTGTGCGGTCAGCTTTGTCGCTCCCAAGATCGGGGTACGTGAAGCTCTCAAGCCGGGGGAAAATGTGATTGAGTTCACCGCGACGGAGACGGGAGAAATCCCATTCAGCTGCTCTATGGGCATGTATCGCGGGGCGATCGAAGTGATCGAGTGAGCGACAGAGTATCTGGTATACTGAATGAGTAAGACAATGTAATAGAAAAGTCTATGCAACGATGGCACTGGATCGTCGTCGGCAGCGCCCTCCTCCTCTCCGGCTGTTCCATGGATACGGCTGAGGTGAAGCAGAAGGCAACGGGTGAAGGCGAGAGTCTGACGATCGACTACAACAAGAAGGCAGAGACGGCGGCGGATGCGAAATCATCCTCGGCGGCCGGACAGGGTACACAGACCACCAAACCGATTAATCAAGTGACTCCGACATTGGATATGCAAGGAAAAAAGACCTATACGGCCGCTCCGGCGATGCAGATCGACAGCACGAAGCAGTACAAAGCGACGCTCAAGACCGCGCTCGGCGATATCGATATCAAGCTCCACGCGAGCGAGACGCCGATGACCGTGAACAATTTCGTGTTTTTGGCCAAGGAGAAGTTCTATGACAATGTCATCTTTCATCGGACGATCAAGGGCTTCATGGTCCAGGGTGGTGATCCGACTGGCACCGGTATGGGTGGCCCGGGGTATCGCTTCGATGATGAGCCGTTTATGGGTGAGTACACGCGGGGTATCGTGGCGATGGCCAATGCTGGTCCGGATACCAATGGCAGCCAGTTTTTCATCATGCATGCCAATGCCGCTCTGCCGAAGAATTATGTGATTTTTGGCGAGGTGACGGCTGGCATGGACGTGGTCGACAAGATCGCTGAGGCGCCGACCCAGCCAGGTGGAGAAGGCTCGAAGCCGGTGACACCGGTCGAGATCCGGACCGTCGAAATCACGGAAGGACAATAGAGCGGAAGAAAAAGAAAAACAGCCCTGATATCAGGACTGTTTTTTGCTCCGGTAGAACAATAGGATCTAGTGGATCCCGCGCCGATTGGCCTGATCACCGAATTTGCTGTAGGGATCATCTTCATCGGGAACGATACGATCATCCGGCATGGACTTGATTTTCTCGAGGAGCTCAGCCGCCTGACGTGCATCCTTCAGAGCAGCTTCATGAGCAGTGAAATCGAGTTCTGTGGCGGCAGCCTGTGTCTGGCGGAATTCCTCGCCCTGCTTGCGGAGGATTTCGGCGAGCTCGGCTGGCGTTTTGGGATGTTCTTGGATGGCTCCGGTGAAATCGAGACTTTCCATAGTGGTAGCGTTAATGAATGATTTACTGCTATGGTAGCATGTTTCAGCCATTTTTTCTACTGGCGTGAAAGGTGTATACTGGGAGCGGTAAAAAGTAACGGAGAAGCCTTTATGAAGGGGTTCATGGAATTCATCAGGAGTCAGGGAGTGGTCGGGTTGGCGGTCGGTTTTGTCCTCGGTGGTGCGGTATCGAAAGTGGTTTCGGCTCTGGTGACGGATATCATCAATCCGATACTCGGTGTCGTGCTCGGGGCAGCCGAGGGTCTCAAGAGTGCGAAGCTCGAAATCGGTACGACGGCCATCCTGTGGGGTGATTTCCTAGCGGTGATGATCGATTTTGCGGTCATCGCGGCGGTCGTGTATTTTGGTGTGAAGGGGCTCGGTCTTGAAAATATTGATAAGAAAAAAGAGAAATAACCTATGGCTGCTCCTAAGAAAACAGTTGTTAAAAAACCAGCGACCAAGAAGAAAGCAGTCCGGAAGTCAATCAAGCCCGTTTCGAAGAAAAAAACAGCGGCGGAGAGCATCGGTGAGAAATCGCTCCGCATACACAAGAAACTCCGGGGCAAGATCGCGGTTACGCCGAAAGCCAAGGTAGCGAGCAAAGCGGACCTGTCGGTGTACTACACGCCGGGTGTCGGTGCGGTGTCGTCGTTTTTGGCCAAGAACAAAGACAAGACGCGTGAGTATACGATCAAATCCAATACCGTGGCGGTCGTCTCGGATGGTTCGGCAGTACTCGGTCTCGGCAATATCGGTCCGGAGGCTGCGCTGCCGGTCATGGAGGGCAAAGCGATGCTCTTCAAGGCATTGGCCGGGGTCGATGCCTTTCCGATCGTGCTCTCGACGCAGGATACGGAGGCTATCATCGAGACTGTCAAACATATCGCTCCCGGTTTCGGTGGTATCAATCTCGAGGATATCGCGGCCCCGCGCTGTTTCGAGATCGAGACTCGGCTCAAGGAGCTCTTGGATATTCCGGTCATGCATGATGATCAGCATGGGACGGCGCTCGTGGTCCTCGCTGGCCTCATCAATGCGCTCCGGGTGGTCAAGAAACATCCGCATCAGATCCGTATCGTCGTGTCAGGTGCCGGAGCGGCGGGGCAGGCGATCACCAAGCTCTTGCTCCTGTTCGGCGTCGGAGACATCCTGGTTGTGGATAGCAAGGGGATACTCTCTCCGTCCCGTCGGGATCTCGACCGACACAAACTCGAGATCGTGCAGCTGACGAATAAGGAGAATCGCAATGGGACCTTGCAGGATGCTTTTGTTAGTTCGGATGTCTTTATCGGGGTTTCCAAGGGAGGCACGGTGAATCGCAATGATATCGCCCGCATGAACAAGCAGCCGATCGTGTTTGCTTTGGCCAACCCGGTGCCGGAAATCATGCCGGATGAGGCGCGAGCCGGCGGGGCGGCGGTGATCGCGACCGGACGCTCGGATTTCGACAACCAGATCAACAACTCGCTCGGTTTCCCGGGTATATTCCGCGGGGCGCTTGATCATGGCGTGCGCGATATCACTGATGAGATGCTCTTGGCAGCGGCCAAGAAGCTGGCGGCGCTCGTGAAGCGGCCGACGGCGCGCGCTATCATTCCGAATACGTTTGATCCGCGGGTCGCCAAGGCGGTAGCGTCGGCTATCCGGTAGCGGACACAGAAGCAGAGAGATGAAAAGGGATGCATCAGGCATCCTTTTTTCGTGGTGCGTGGTATACTGAAAACGAATATTTTTTTCTATGGAGGAAACAGAATTAGCATCGAAAGATGACGTGATAGCGGCCGGAGATCATCACCCGGCGAAGCGGCATACTTCTCGAGAGGGGTGGTATGGAGCCGGGCTGCTCGGCGGTGTCGTATTGCTCGGGTGTCTCCTCGTCGGGGGTTCGCTCTGGTGGCTGTATACACGGGTGTATCTTGAAGCGCGTGAAGAGAAATCATCTATCAGAGAGCTCTCAGGAAGTATCGCTGTAGATGCGACCGAAACCGGTAAGACGTCAGAAACGGTCGTGCCGGTAGCTATGCCTTCTGCTCCGGTAGCGTCGGAAGCGACGGCGGTGTCCGATGTAAAACAGGAGACCATAGCGGTATTGAATGGAGGGGGAATCAAAGGGAGCGCTGGGACAGTAGCTGCTCTGTTGAAGCAGGACGGATATGTCACAGTGACGACGGGCAACACGACGAAGGATTATACGGGAGTCGTGGTCTATCACGCTGCTGACAAAGCGCTCTCTGCGGCGGCTGTAGTCAAATCGCTGCTCAAACAGTATCCGAAAGCTGTGAGCAAGGAAGCGCCGAAGACGGATGCTGAAGCATCGTCTGGGGCTATCGTGGTTATCATCGGTAAATAAACATCTCGTGGTATGGGCCTCCGTCTCAAAGTGTTGTTGATAGTTTCCTCGATATTGCTCGTGTTGTTCAATACGGTATCTTGGTTTATCGATACCCGTCTGATGCGGGGTTTCGTCGAAGCGCAGCGGGAGGACGCTTCCGAAGAGATCCGTGTGGTGGATGGTATCATCGCTCGGGATGTTGAGAACTTCAGAGTCCAGGGCCTTGATTGGTCACGCTGGGATGATACGTATGATTTCATGCAGACGGTTGATCCGGAGTATATCGAGTCCAATCTGAATGATGAGACCTTTGATGCGCTCGGGGTGAATATAGCGCTCTTTTTGGATAGGGATAATCGGGTCGTGTTTAGTAAGCAGGTCATGACTGGACAGGGGTCTTCCGTAATACCGGAACCATTGATCAGATTTCTAGCTGAGGATGAGCGTTTTCGTATAGCTGTGTCAGCGGAACAGGATTTTTCGGGTATCGTTGCGTATGAAGGACAGCCATTGCTGGTGATGGCACAGCCGATCATCATGAGTGATGGTACTGGTGAGCCGCGTGGGCGCCTGTATTTCGGTCGTATGTTGGATCAGGTATACCTCGATGAGATCGGCACAATGGCTGGAGTCAGTTTGATGCTGGACCCGTACGCTGATGGATCAATCGTCCAGGGTGAGGAAGTATACATCGATATCGATCAAGCCAGTCATGAAGTGCATGCCTCTCACGTGCTGGCAGATTCCTCCGCCCGCCCGTCTTTCGTGCTGCAGGCCCGGTATCCTGGCCAGATTATCGCGCGCGGCGTCGCGGAGTCTGCACTGTTCATGCGGGCGATGATCGCACTGTCCTTCGTCTTTGTCGCGTTCATTGTTCTCCTGGAAGAATGGCTGGTATTGCGACGGGTGCTTCGGCTTGAGTCGGAGGTGAATCACATCGCTGAACAGAAAGATGCGCAGGCGCGAGTGACAGTCACTGGTCGGGATGAGTTCGCATCGCTTGGGAAAGATATCAACGCGATGCTCGATATGCTGCAGTCGATGATCGAGCGGACCAAGAAAAGCGAGAGCCAGTTCGATGTCTTGGCCAATATCGCGCCGGTCATGATCTGGATGACGGATGAGAACGGTCAGTACACCTACCTCAATCAGAGCGCGCGGGACTTCATCGGTGATACGGAGGGGCAGAACAACTGGGAAGAAAGAGTATTTATCGAGGATAAAGGTATCCGCAAAGGTCTGATGAGTGAAGCGCGTGAGGCCAAGCGCCCGTTCCGTCTGGAGTATCGGTTCCGAGGGAAGGGTGGAGAATATGGCTGGGTAGCGGAGTCGGCGGTGCCGTACATCGCGTCTACCGGTGAGCTGGTTGGGTATCTGGGTATCGTCGTCGATATTCACAAGGAGAAATCGATACAGCTTGAAACGAAGGCCTTCACACAGGAGCTCGAGGAAATGAATGGTCTTCTGATGGCTCGTGAGGAAAAGATGCTCGAGATGAAGGAGGAGTTGCGTGAATTACGGGCGAAAAAATCCTGAATACAGAGGTATGGCATCACAAGGAGTATCATCGGAGAAGGCCGGAGCGGAGGCATCGAAGCCGGATGCTTCTGTGTCGACTCCGGATTTCCTCGAACCGCTCTCGCGGGAGGAGGAAGCTTTGGCACTCTTGCAGGAGCGGAACCGGTTTCTCGAGCGTAATAAGCGTGCGATGATCAATATCCTGGAGGATATTCAGGAGTCGGAGGAGAAGCTGCGTGCCCAGAAAGAAGAGCTCGATAAGTTCAAGCTCGCGGCTGACAACAGCTTCAATCATACGGTTATCACCGATCCTGATGGTCATGTGCTGTACGCGAATGAGGCCGCTGAGAAACTGACCGGGTTTACCATCGAAGAGATGCTCGGGAAGACGCCGGCGTTGTGGGGCAAGCAGATGTCACGCGAGTTTTATGAGTCATTCTGGCATGCGCTCAAACAAGAGAAGCGTCCCTATCTGGGTGAAGTGACCAATCGTCGCAAGGACGGAACCCGATATCTGGCGAGTATCAACACATCGCCGATTCTCGACGCGCGGGGTCAGGTGAAGTTCTTCATCGGTATCGAGCGGGATATCACGGCGGAGCGCCAGCATCAGGATGATATCGAACGGCATTCCCGAGAGCTCGAAGAGGCCAATGTCCTGATCCGGACGGAAAAGGAGCGCGCAGAGGGTATACTGCGTTTCCTCGAGTCGATCGGCGAGGCGGTCTATGCGACGGATGCGGATCGGAAAATCATTTTTATCAATAAGACAGCGGCAGAATATATAGGCAAGTCACCGGAAGAGATCATGGGGACGCATACGTCGGATCACTTCATCTTTGAAGCGGGTGATGCGACGGATCTTGAGCGGCAGTTTCCGATCCAAACCGTGTTGGAGAATCAGGAGACCGTCATTTTTCCAAACCATACTTTTGCAGTCAAGGATGACAAGAAACTGCCGGTGACGGGTACGGCCTCCCCGATCATCGATGATACGCAGAAGCTTTTGGGTGTCATCGTTATTTTTCAGGATATCACTGAGAAGTATGAGCTCGAGCAGATGAAAGACCGCTTCCTGTCGGTGGCGGCGCATCAGCTGCGTACGCCGATCGGCAGCATGCGCTGGAGTATGGAGCTCTTGCGGAACGGTGATTTTGGCAAGCTCCCGAAAGGCGCTTCCGAAGCGGTGCAGCAGCTCTATGACAACAGCACCCGGCTGCTCGGCTTGGTCAATGATCTGCTCGACGTATCGCGCATCGATCAGGGGCGGGCCCAGGAAGAAGCCCAGGATTCAGATATCACCCAGCTGATCAACAAAGTGATCGAGACCCTGGATGGAGAGGCGAAGCAGCGGGGAGTAGTGATCACGTATGCTCCGCCGGAGGGTCTTCCACTGATCCACATCACCCAGCAGCATATCTTCGATGCGATTGAGAATCTCGTTTCCAATGCTATACGCTACAATCGCCAGGACGGCACGATCACTATAGAGGTGCAATCAGTCCAGGATATGCTCGAGATCCGCATCACCGATACAGGTATCGGTGTCCCCCTGGAAGACCAGTCGAAGCTCTTCTCGAAGTTTTTCCGGGCGGGCAATGCGGTCCGGTCGTTTACCGATGGCAGTGGCCTCGGACTTTCTGTGGTAAAATCCTACGTAGAAGAGAATCGCGGTACGGTTACCTTTGAAAGTCAGGAGGGAGTCGGGACGACCTTTATCGTCCGATTGCCGATCCATCAGGCTGACCAGCAGTAGTCTATAAATCGTGAAAGAACATCTATGGCTGACGAAAAATATGTCCTGATCGTCGAGGATGATTCGTTTTATTCGAATATCTACAAGACGAAGATGGCGGCGGAAGGTATCCCGGCTTCTATCGTGCATGATGGCTCCGCGGCGATCAAGGCGGCCCAGGAGAAGAAACCGGCGGTGATCGTGCTCGACCTCATCATGCCAGGGAAGGATGGTTTCCAGACCCTGCAGGAGCTCAAGGCTGATGCGACGCTCAAGGATGTCGTCGTGCTCGTACTCTCGAATCTCAGCCAGGATGACGATATCAAGCGGGTGATGGATATGGGAGCCACCGAATACCTCATCAAGTCCAATGTCCCTCTGCAGGAAGTCATTGAGCGTATCAAGAAGTATTTCTAGGCAGGTTTTTTGAAGACAGATCCAGACAAAAAGCGCCAGGGGCGCTTTTTTGGTATATACTAGCGATATATTCCTATGTCACGAACAATGACTCCTGAAAAGAAGCGGCGCCTCCGCATCCGCAAGCTTGCCCGGGCCCATGGTCTGTTGACCGTGCTGATATTCAGCGTGTATTTTGCAGCCGGATTCTTCCTTCACCCATCATTCCTCGTGAGCGATGTGCGGGAGAAGGTGAGTGCGATTGCGGATACGTTGACCGTCTTCGCTCGCGTATTGGCACCGCCGGTCAAGCCGATTGTCACGGCGGAGAGCGTCTGTGTGAGCGGCGGACCGGCTATCGTGCTGGATTGGGCGGATGATGAGAACTCGCTCAGTTATGATATCGCCCGCGACAGCCTGCCGCTCTCGACCGGGGTCGTCGTATCCGGCTATGCCGACACCACAGTCGCTCTCGGTCAGACCGCTACCTATGTCGTGACGGCACTCGGGCCTATGGGACCAGGATTCAATGACTCTGATCCGGTGAGCGTGACGGCTCTTACAGGATGTGATTCAGATATCCTTCCGACGATAGAGATACAGACAGCTATGGGCCGCAATATCGTCGGTGAGACGGAGCGTCAGCACACGACGGATCGCAACCCGCGCTTCACTGGCGTGACCAATCTGCCAGGCGCCCGTATCGATATCCTGGCGACGAGCTATCGCGAGACGATCGAAGCGACGGTCTTTGCCAATAGCAATGGGTATTTCGCGTGGAGTTATGCTGGCCGTCTCGATTTTGATCCGTACGATGTGACATTTACGGCCACGGATATCGCTGATAGCGCCCTGACCATTTCCCAGACTGTCAAAATCAGTATCGAAAAAGAAGAGCTTGACGCCTCAGGCAAGCCGAAAACATCGACCACAGTACCGCAAACTCCTGAGAAGCCGATAGAGACACGCTCAGCTATTGATATAGGGCTCTCCGTATCCGGGACGGAGTTTCACTCGGGGGATTGGCTCGGAGCGACACTCTCTATCACCTCGATTTCCGCAGATTTGGTGGGTGATCAGGCAGTGGTGTCGTTTATGATCGTCGATGGCGATGGCAAAGTGATCGATCGTGATACAGAAAGCGTCGTATTGCGATCTGGTTTCGACATCGAACAGCGTTTCCGGATCCCCTATGGCATGACCGGCAAAGAGTATCGTCTGGTAGCCGAAATATCGACCGAGGGACACCGATCGGTGCGAGAAGCGGCGTTTCGAGTCCTCGAGCTCCCGCTTTTCAAGCTCGGCGGGGAGACGGTGACCTACGAGCAGGCGGTGAGCCAGGTGGGCTGGATTTCATTCGTCTCGCTCTTCCTGTTTTTCTGGTGGCTCCTCTTGTTCCTCCGGGAGTACTATCTCTACTCCCAATCTGAGCGGCATATCGATGGACATGACCTGCACAAGGCCGGGTATTATTAGAGAGAAATGTTTTAGATAAGCACTTGTTGGATTTTGGATTTCAGAATCAGCGTAAGTATCAGCATATAATCAATTATTCGCATAGAAGTATGGAAATCAGCATCATTCTGCAGGGTATACTCCTCGCCTCGCTCTTCCTCTCGACGGTCTATGTTATCGGTGTCGTGTGGCGGGTAGAAGGCGAGCTCGATCTGTCATACAAATTGCTCTCGGTATCGGTCGTCGTACTGTTGCTTTCTGAGATGCTTCGGGTTTTCTCGCCGATAGTTTTCGAGCAGGCGGCGATAGCGGGCGATGTGCTGCGGGCGATATTCGGAGTGACCTTTCTCGCCAGCATCTATTTTGTGCGCGACGTCGTGCGCAAAGAGGACGGCGAGCTCGAGAAGCCGGAATAGCTGGCTTTGGATGACAGGATGGGACAACCTCTTCCAGTACGCAAGCCTCCCTTTCTGGGAGTACGTGCGCTCCACCCAGCGGCTCCGCTTACTCATTTTTTGTCTGAGCTCTTCCGTACTCTGTACGGAAACCGTGCCCGCTCAGACAAAAAGAGCCTCCCAGAAAGGGAGGCTTGCGTACTGGAAGCCAAAGCGTTTTCATAAACGCAGCTTTTCCTGCCTGATTTTTCTTCCAAGGAGGCTTTTTTGTCCGGAGCGGGCCGGTTTTCTCTTCGAAGAAGAGAAAGAGCAAGGACAAAAGTGAACGAATACCGCCGCTGGGCGGGATGAGTGTACTCCGGGAAGGAAATTCTGGCAGGAAAAGCCCCTAGCGCACGTCGATATCGCTTCGGAAATTTTTGCCGCGTGATATAATGATGGGACTAGAGTATTCTTGGGTTGTTTTTGGAGGATCACTATGTTTCAAACGCTGTTCACGAGAGGGACTTCTGCCTGTTTCATGGGATTTTTTCTCTTTGCTTTTCCGGCCAGCACGGGATATCGGTTGGAAGGCTATGGACTCGGCAGCGGCGGGGAGGACAATATGTCTTCGACGAACTACGCGGCGGATGCGATCACCGGTGAGGTGAGCGATGATCAGCTCTCCGGGACCAACTATGATCTCGGAGCGGGGCTCTCGTTTGAGATCATGGCCGATGTGCCGCCAGCCCCGACCTTCATCAACCCGAGTAATTATTACAACAAGCTGCACCTCGTCGTCGCTCCGGGGAGCAATGCGACCGATACCATATTTGCCATCGCTATCAGCACGGATGATTTTGTATCGACGAACTATGTCCAGAATGACCATACGGTCGGAGCCACGCTCGGCATCGAAGACTATCAGACCTACACGGCGTGGGGCGGGGCCACCGGGTTCGATATCATCGGTCTTGCGCCGAGTACGACGTACAAAGTCAAGATCAAGGCTTTCCAGGGGAAATTCAGTGAAAGCGGCTATGGGCCGACGGCGACAGCTGCGACGGTCAGCTCTCAGCTCTCATTCAGTCTGAGTACCAATACGATTAATTTTGGCAGCCTGGCGGTCAATACCGTGAATAGCAGTCCAACCAATGTGGATGTCAGTTTCGCGACCAATGCCACAAGCGGCGGCACCGTCTATATCTATGGCTCCAATGCCGGTCTCTCGAGTGCGACGGCTAGTCATACGATTACCTCAGTGTCAGGCGACTTGGCAGCTCTCGGGCAGGGATTCGGTGCCCAGGGTGTCTCGGTCACGCAGTCGGCGGGTGGGCCGCTGACGCTGGTGGCGCCATATGATACGGTGGCGGGCCATGTGGTCGGTATCATCGATACGACTATCCGGAGCCTGTTTGATTCGGTCGGACCGATTACGGGTGGGAGCGGATCATTTGTCCTCAAGGCCAAGCCGTCAGCTGTGACTCCATCAGCCGCCGACTACTCCGAAACCCTGACGGTCATCGCTGCTGGCCGGTTTTAGATGTCTGTTTGGAAGGCGACTCTTGACAATCTGCTTGCAGTGAAAAAATGTGAATGGTATAATATTTCTATCGATGGTAAAAATACAAAAATCTATGCAGAGACAGAATCGTTTTACGGGGTTGGTAACACTCTTGGTTTTTGTTTTTTCGTTGGTAGTTCCGATGTTTTTGGCGAATACAGCTAAGGCAGCGAGTTTGCAGCAGGCATGGGTGCGATTTGATAGAATGAAAGCTTCTACGGCGACTACGGGGCTAGTTTGTGTGAAGACAGCGGTGTCGGATGTGACCGAATCAAACGTTGTAGTGACTTTTCCTACGGGCTTTACGCTGGGGGTGGCCGCTACATTTACTGTTGATACTTCAAATCTTCCTTCGGGAGCAACAGGATGGTTGGGTATCGGAACAGCGACTGATGTCACTAGTCAGGTAGTCACTTTTCCAAGTTCCAACTTGACAGCGAATACCCTGTATTGTTTCAACTGGACTAACACTGCTGCAGTGACGACTAGTACGGCTGGAAATGACAAAACGGGTACTATAGCAAGTGGAGGCAATACTTCCGCATATGCTACGTCGATCATTTCTTCTCCGGATGACCAGATAGCTATTACGGCTGCGGTTCCGGCGACATTTACTTTTAGTCTTTCCGGAAATACCGATACGTTTGCAAGTAATCTGTCTACGACGGCACAGTTATCCAATGGCGTGACGGCAACAGTGGCTACTAACGCGGCGTCTGGCTGGGTAACCTGGGTAAAGAGTGCAAATGCCGCTTTGAATTCAGTATCAACCGGAGCTACTATCGCTACGCTTGGATCAGTGGATAATGCCACAACAGCGCTTACAGCCTCTAATTACGGTTATTTGTTGGATGTAACGTTTACGGATAGCGGCACTGGAACAGGTACTGTGACTCAGGCCGCCAACTACGGCCAGGAGTACGATGGTAACTCAAGCAATACTGGCGGAACGCTTTCGACCTCATTTCAGCCGATAGCTGCTTCCAGTGGTACGACTGATAATGATACGGTTACATTGAAAGCTCTGGCGAGAATCTCTGCAGTCCAGGCAGCAGCGACTGATTATACTGATACGCTGACCGTCGTGGCGGCGGGGCGGTTCTAAGACAGGCTTTTCTGGTGAATATTTTAAAAACCCGGGTAATCCCCGGGTTTTTTCTCGCCAAGTTTGCAAAAGAGGCGTATACTAAGGGCAATATATTTTCCTGATTCGGGATCCCTATGACGCATACGCTTTCCTTCCGCCCCCTTCGTTCTCTGTTCGTCGTCCCCGTCTCCCTGTTTTCCATCTCCATATTCGCTATTCTCTATTCCATATTCCTCTTTGCTGCCCCTGCTCAAGCCCAGACCGATGGAGGCTCGCCTGGCGTCGAAGCAGGCCTTCGTCTCACGACCTCACCGCTCCCGATCAATCTCTCCGTCGAGCCAGGCTCCTCGGTTTCGACCCAGCTCCGTATCAAGAACGACGGTACCGAGAAGGAGACACTCAAGATCGAGCTGATGAAGTTCAAAGCGGATGGTGAGAGCGGAGCTCCATTACCGCTCGATCGCGAGCCGGGGGATGATTTCTTCGACTGGGTGCATTTCTCAGAAGACACCTTCGATATATCTTCCAATCAGTGGAAGACCATCAATGCCACCTTTGATGTCCCAGAGACCGCCGCCTTCGGCTACTACTACGCTATCGTCTTCTCCCGGGCGACTGATGTGACAGCCGAAGCAGGCAAGAGCCAGATTGCTGGTGGCACCGCCATCCTCGTCCTCCTTGAAGCCAAAGTGCCCAATGCCAAGCGCGAGGTGACTGTCACGTCATTCTCCGCTGACCGGAAGTGGTACGAATTCCTCCCAGCGACCTTCACGGTGAAACTCAAGAATACCGGCAATGTCCATATCGCTCCCCGGGGCAATCTCTTCATCGGCCGCCCGGGCAAGAAAGCCGATACCATCGTCGAAGTGAACCTTGGCAAAGGCAATATTCTCCCTGATTCAAACCGTCTCTTCGAAGCCAGTTGGACAGAAGGCTTCCCGGTGTACGAAAACAAGATTGAAGATGACAACGTGGTCCTCGATGAACAGGGGAAACCAGTCCGAGAGCTTATCTGGAATTGGAAAGACGCGTCCAAGCTCCGTTTCGGCAAGTACGAAGCCAAGCTTCTCTTGATCTACGATGATGGCCAGCGCGATGTGCCGATCGAGGGAGTAGTCGAGTTCTGGGTGATGCCGTGGAGGCTCCTGATCGGTGGAGTATTTGTCGCGCTCTTCGCACTCGTCGGTATCAAGTCAACCGTGGAAAAAATATGGCGCCGCGTATTCAAAACACACACATCAGCGTAATTGTTACGGGATTCTTCCTTCTGTTGAGCCTCTTGTCTCCAGTCTCCGCCCGGGCGGAAGGAGAGGGGGCTCTTTCTGTTTCCCCACTCTTTACGGATGTGGCTCTCCAGGCATCCGAGCAGAGTCAGGAGTTTTTCTTGACTGTGGCCAATACGACGGCTGAGCCGGTTGTGCTTCGGCTCTCACTAGTCGATTTTGGTTCGCTCAATGAGTCTGGCGGTATCGCCTTTCTCGGCAAGGATGCGAGCGGGACCAATCGGTACGCACTGGCTTCCTGGATCACTCCGGAGAAGGATGTCGTTACTCTCTTGCCAGATACCGAAGAAAAGCTCAAGTTTACCATCGAAAACCGCGAATCCCTCTCACCGGGAGGGCACTATGGGGCGGTGTTGTTTGCTATCGAGCCGGAGGGAGGGGATGCGGTGATCCAGGATCCTGTTGTCTCGGTCAATTCGACCTTTTCATCGCTAGTGTTTGCCAAAAAAGAAGGCGGTATCCTGCGGGAGTTCACCCTCAAGGAGTGGTCGGTCGAGAGTGCCTCGCTTCTCTCAGGTCTGCCGAGCAAGACAGCTTTGCGTTTCCAGAATAGCGGCAATGTCGATCTCACGCCGCGCGGGCGCATCATCCTCACCGATCCGCTCGATCGGCTGGTCGCCCAGGGGATCATCAATGAGGATTCGTCCCGGATGTTTCCGGAGAGCTTCCGGATCTATCACTCAAAACTCTCCTCGCTCATCCCGGGTCTGATACCGGGATTCTATACGCTGTCAGCAGAGTATCGTTTTGATGGACAGGAAGCATCGCAGAGTGCGCCAGAGATGCGTATATTCGCCTGGGGGGTAGCATTGTGGTGGGGAGCGGGTATCGGTGCCATTTTGATCGGAATCCGAGCTCTCAGAAGAAAAACAAAACAAGCCGAAACACTATGACTGATAGCCTGACTGAAGAAGAGATTCGCAGTACTACGACGACGGTGTCCACAACACCGAAGCGACGGCAGCTGGGGAAAAAGGCGCTGATCCTCCTGGCGCTCCATCTGCTCGGCTTCGGACTGTGGTATCTCTATCAGGAGCTCTCGCAACCGGCTGAAGGCTCAGTCCGGGTCATCGCTCCCAAAGCCGATCTGGCCAATCCCGATCTGCCACCGGTGCTCGCCGAGCATGTGAAGGGCTACTTCAAAATCACCTTGCCCGAGAGCTACGAAGACAAGGCGCGCGAGACGAACATCGCTCCCGGGACGACGCTCCGCGAGCAGGCCTACTGGAGCGATGCGACCGGCAACTTGCGCAAGGTAGCGGTGACCATCGATGAAGCGCCGGGCATCAGTCCCTCGCAGCTGACCTCGTACACCCTACGGAAGACGCATCCGGAAGCGTATCGCGAGACGCGGATCCGCTGGCACGACCAGGAAGTCATCGCTTTTGAAAAACTCGATGCGGTCTACGAGATCGTCGCCTATCTGCCGCATGAGAATCGTTTCGTGGCTTCAGTAGCCATCGTTTCCGCGTATGAGACGCCGGAAAAATTAATCGGTGATTTTTCTGAAATCCTCGCGCTCTTCGCATGGGCCCCTCGGGAAAGTCAACTGCCATGATAGCTGTTTATGGCTTGACTAAAGGGTTTTTTGCTGCTATAATAGATGTATATAAAAGTAACGGGTGGTCGGGAAACCGACATCCGTTTTCTTTTTTGCCAAAACAAAAACTATGTTTCGCACCCAGGGAGGGAAAATGCAATACGCGCTCGCAGCACTCGTGATGATCACGGGTTCTGTCGCGTTTGCGCCTTCTGCTGAGGCAGCGGCCGGGATCAACAAGGAGATCAACTTCCAGGGCAAGGTCGTGAACACCGACGGGACCAACGTGACCAACGGGAGCTACAACTTCCTGCTCTGTCTCTACACGACCGCGAGTCCGGCCACTGCGTGTACCGCCGGGGCCAACAACGACGCGGTGTGGCGCGAATCCAAGAGCTTGACCGTCACCGACGGTGTCTTCCAGACGGGCCTCGGTGACACGACCGCGCTGCCCGGCTCAGTCGATTTCAATACCGACAACATCTACCTCGGGGTGAACTTCAACAGCAATGGCCAGATGACCCCGCTCATCCGCTTCACCGCGGTGCCGTACGCCTTCAATGCCGACAAGGTGCATGGTCTCACGGTTACCGATACGACCGGTACCCTGACCATCGCCAACGGCAAGACGGTCTCCTTTGCGGATGCCTTCTCGACGACCGGCGCTTTTCCGCTCACGCTCACCTCGACCGCGAGCACCACCGCGACCCTGCCGGCCGGGACCATCACTCTCGCCGATACCACGACGATCCAGACCCTGACCAACAAGACTATCGGCTCGACTGGATTGGTGTTCTCGGGAGCCACGACCGATATCACGACGGGTACCGGTGAGGACCTGGTTGTCGTGGCTGACGGGGCCGGTATCATCAACCTCAATGATTCAGTCTCGACTGGATCGCTCACAGTATCTGGTACCTCACTCACTGCGACGTCTGCCACGACGATCACCCTGGGCTCGACCGGTGCCGACACCATCACCATCGGCAATGCCGGTGCCGACACCATCACTATCGGCAATGCTGCTTCGACCGGGGTCTCTATCGTGGACAACAACTGGTCGGTGACCGCCGCGGGTGTCGCGAACTTCATTACGGGCACGGTGATCGGTTCACAGACGTTTACGACCAACACAATTACTGATTCCGGAGCGCTGACCATCGCTTCCGGTGCAGCGAGCGCGCTGACGCTCAATGCGGGCAATGGCCGGGTAGCAGTCGCGACCGGCGATTTCCTTTCGACCTCGGTGGCCGGTGTATCGGGCGCGGCGGCAGGTGATATCTGGTATGACTCGACGGCGGGCAAATTCAAGATCAATGAAGGTGGGACGACCAAAACCATCTGTAATGAGACGAACGCGGGCTGCGGTACGGGCGGTGGCACGACCTGGGATACGATCGGTGATGCAGGCACGACCGGCGCGATCGCGATGAGCGACTGGTCTCAGACGATGGACTGGAATACCAACAACGTGACGGCCATCGCTATGGATGGACTTTCGGTGACCATTACCAACGATGCCGCGACGGATATTCTTACCCAGCGGGCTTTTGTAGTGGCGAACAAGGATGATAGCGCCGCGACCGGTACGACGGAGACTATTCTGCAGGTAGACAATCGTGATGCCAACGAGACCGTCGGCACCGGTCTCCTGGTAGAAAACACAGGAGCGGGCACCATGACGGACGCGATCAAGATTCTTGAGACCGCCGGCACGATCACGACGGCCATCACTATCGGCAACGGCGTCACGACCGGTATCTCTATCGGTACGGGCGTGACCACTGGTATCTCTATCGCCTCGGGCGGTATCACCTCAACCGGTGAGATCCTCTCGACCAATACGGGAGCCGGACTGTCGCTTCGTGTCAATGATGAGGCGGGGGATACGACGCCGATGGTCGTAGATGCTTCCGGCAATGTCGGTATCGGCACGAGCGCTCCGAATCGCATCTTGGATATCGTCCAAGCGGCTTCAGCGCCGCAGCTGCGCCTTTCCAAAGATTTGACGTATTACAGCGAATTCACCGTCGATGCCGTGGGCGATCTCCTCGCGGGGGCGGTCGGCGGCGATATTCGGGCGCTTTCCGAGAACGTCTGGGTCTGCGATAATGATGCATGTCCGGCGCTGACGCTTACCGGCGAGGGCAATATCTTCGTCGAGAACGTGCTCAAGTTCGGCAACGGAGTCTATATGAAGAATGATTCCGCGACGGAGCTCGGCGTCTATGACAACGATGACAACGCTATGCTCGTCTTCGATGAGCTCTAAATTGAAGAGCGTACAAACAACATTGAGTTGTCTCTCCAGGCTACGAAAGTAAATTCAGAGATAGAATTTCTTTCCGAGGGTGCAAGGTAATTTTTTCTGATGCCCGAGACTTCCGAGGCGATAGCGAGGAAAGGATTGCCTTGCACCCTTGGAAAGAGTCATCAGTTAGTAAGGAAAATCTGCTTTCGTGGCCCGGGAATCCTATCGAAATATATGAGTCATATCGCGCTTGAAGAATTCAAAGCTGTCAGGAGGATGATCGTGCGTTTCGCGGTTGTCCTCTTGATGGTTTTTATCGGACTTTTGACGCTCTCCCCGGGGACGATAGAAATACGAGGGATCGAGATGCCGATCCTCCACCCGGGGACGCCTTCGCTCGCGACGCAGATCTTTCTCGAGTCGAAATCGAGACTCATCCCGGCCGAGGTACCGGTAGTCGCGCTCGGACCGGTCAGTCCGTTTGTCGCGCCGATCGTCATCGCGCTGCTCGTATCGCTTCTTGCAGTGTTTCCATACGGACTCTTCCTGATCGTCCGGTTCTTGCGGCCGGCGCTGCGGCATACCGAACGGCGGATCCTGACACGCTCCTTGATTCCGGCGCTCGCTCTTTTTTATGCTGGATCCGCGCTCGCGTATTTCGTCATCATTCCGGAGACATTCGCTTTGCTCTATTCATTTGCTGAGCCGATGGGAGTCGCGCCGCTCTTCGCGCTGGATGATTTCATCTCGTCTGTCTTTTTCCTGACTATCTCGGTCGGTGCGGCTTTCCTTCTGCCGGTGGGCATGGTTGTCTCATCGCGTATTGGCCTGATCCCTCGGGGGTTCTGGTTCGGACACTGGCGTGGCGCTGTGGTGGCCGCTATCGTGTTTTCGGCTATCATCACGCCGGATGGCAGCGGAGTGACTATGGCGTTTCTCTCTGTACCACTGATGGGCCTGTACATAGCTGGCGCGCTCGTCGCGGTCCGTGCATGATGCGGGCGCGTGATATACTAGTGATGACTCTATGAGAAAGATTCTCGACTTCATCAAATACAACAACGCGTTTCCACTGATCGTAGCGGTGGTGCTCTTGGGCACCGGCGCGGCATTTGCATCGAGCCCTGAGCTGCGGCAGGCGGTCTTCGCTCCGGCCGATACGGGTGCTCCGGTTCTACCCAAGAAAACCGATACGAAGCAGCTTGTGGCCGAGGATATGAAGCGTTTTGATCTGGGATTGCGTATTGATGCGATTACCGAAGATGCTGAAGCATATCATGCGGTGTATGCGTATCAGACACTCGCGGTCGCGGGCGGAGCCTGGCAGCCGGTACGCAAGACGGGCAAGATGGATATTCCCAAGAAATTGCTGGGCAAGCGGGATCTCGGCACGTATCTTGCCGAGCAGATCGGCCAGGTGATCGACCGTGAAGTCGCCTATCTCCGGGAAGCGCAGGCCGCGGTCCGGGTCGCCGCCGCTCCGACGGCTTCATCGCGCTATGCCGGACTAGTCGGTCAGCCGGTCAAGAAGCCGGCAGCGGGCGATACGGCGAGCGCCACAGAGACGGATGCTGATGCCTCTACTTCGAACAATTCTTCCGATACGGCGGATGATCAGGAGACAGTCAGTCAGCCGACCGGCCTCTCGGATGCGGAGATCCGGGCGATTATCGTCGAAGCGGTGGCAGAGTTCCTCGCCGTCGATACGAGCATGCCGGAGCCGATCGTCGTGCCGGCTGATACCGTGAGTCCGAGCGATACGACGGAGGAGACCGTGGCGGAAACACCGATAGCCGCAGAAGCAGCAGAAACTCCGACAGTTTCCGAGCCGACGGAGGGCGAATAGAAGAGATTTGGTGCGAGCCCCGGCTTTTCCGGGGCTTTTTTCGTATGCTATAATAGTCTCAACCTATCATTAATGCATGCATATGTTCGGACTCGGAATGCCGGAGATCATCGTGATCGTCCTCGTGGTGGCGGTATTGTTCTTCGGAAGCGGCAAAATCGTGGAGTTTTCGCGCTCACTGGGCCGCGTGACCGGTGAATTCAAGAAGGGGAAAAAGGAAGTCGAAGAGGAGCTCAAGGATCTTTCAGACAAGGAAGGTCAGTAAAGAGGCAGCAGACGGGATACAAAAAAAAGACAAACCGATGCGTGATTGGAAGTGGAGATTGAAGGCAGGAAAATCACTGGTTTCTCATACAGGGAAACGAGCCTGTCTTTCTGTTCGATCAGCCGTCAAGCGGGCTGCTCCGAAGCGAGTGGTCGCGTGGTGTCGGATGCTCGCCAAGCGGGTAACCGGGAAGTCGGGCGTCTCGATGGATGATATCCTGGTCATCGATGATCGTCGGCGGGCGTTCCTCAAATACGCGCTGTTCGGCGGGGCGGTATTTATGGCGGGCAAATATATGAATCCGCTGGTCAATCTGCTGCGCGGCGATACAGTGCTCTCTGAGCAGACGTTTCAGAATTTCAAAGTGACGGAGACTGGCCGCCAGCTGCGGGTGACGGATGATGAAGGCGATGAGCTCTTGGTCATCGATAAGGAGGAATTCTAGTCTATGGCTATACGTATTTCCAAAAATCGCGTCGGACTGACTGGTATCCCGCTCAATATGGCGGCGGAAGTCGATGTCGCTTCAGCGGCGACCACTAATATCGGGGCGGCGCTCTCGAACAATATCCGCATCACCGGATCGGTGACGATTACCGCGTTTGATACGGTCGCGGCCGGCATCCGGCGCAATGTCCGCTTCGCGGCCGCGCTCACGCTGACCTACAATGGTACCTCGCTCATGCTGCCGGGCGGTGTCTCTATCGTGACGGTGGCAGGCGATACGGCAGAATTCCTCTCGCTCGGAAGCGGCAACTGGATCTGCATCGACTATCACTACGCGCGCAAAGCCCCGAAGCGCATCACCTCCGAAGCGTCCAACGCTACACCGACTCCGAATGCCGATACGACCGATGTCCACATCATCACGGCGCTGGCTGCCGGAGCGACCTTTGCGGCGCCGACCGGGACGCCGACGCAGGGGCAGCAGCTCATCGTCCGCATCAAGGACAACGGCACGGCGAGGACACTCGGGTGGAATGCCGTCTATCGAGCGAGCTCGGATCTGGCACTGCCATCGACCACGGTCCTCTCGAAGACGCTCTACTGCGGTTTCATCTACAATACGACCGATACCAAATGGGATCTGATTGCGCTCCTCAATAACTTCACCTAGGATATGGCCACCCGACTGAAAACCGTGAAGTATGCTTTTCCGGCCCTGGCTGCGTTGACGAACAACACGTTGACGACTTTGACGCAGATCACCGTGTATCTGCCGGAGACCGGGACCAAGACATTTCGCTCCGTGGTAGCGCATATCACGATGAATGACATCATTACGGCGACGGGCGGTTCGCTCACGACCAAGACCCTCAACTGCCGGGTCGGCGCGGCGGCCTATACGAGCATCGCCAATGCCAACACACTCACCAACTCCGGTGAAAACGCTTCTTTTTGGCTCTCGGCCGACTATACGAGTCATTTCACGACCAACTGGACTGGTGCATCGATGACCTGCGATTTCCAATTGCAGATCAACCAATCGACTGGTACCACGACCGGTATGGTCAATGTCTGTGTGACACTCGACATCACCTACGAGTACGACGATACGTCGACGACGCATGTGAAGACGGTGATGATTCCGCTCAATGCGCCGGTCGGTGCTATTGCGACCGCCGCCACGACCTATGACACCATCCCGGTACTGGATACGTACCTGCCAGAGGCAAGCAAAGTGTATAGAGATATTTCGGTAGTCATACAGGGGAACGAGCACCGCAATGCCGCGACGACTGACCATACCATGACGCTCCGCATCGGCACGGCAACCGTGACGACGGGCAACTATGAGGGGGCGCTCGCGACCGACCGCTTTTTCCGCTACGTCTGGAACGCGACGACCGCCTATCCGAGTACAGCCGCGACCCAGACCTGGCAGCCGACCGCGACGGTCGCTCGTGTCAATCACTCCCAGGCCTATCTGGTGGTGACGTATGAATTCGCACCTGGTTCATCGTCGACGATTATGAACTCCGTCATGCTGCCAATGGACCTCGCTTCACCGATGGGTGGTACGACCTCGGCTGACTATCAGCGGGGGACGCGGGAGCTCTTCATCGAGGAGCCGACGACCATCACGACGAGCCGGGTGGCCTACTATGTCTTCTGGCAGCAGATTGCCGCTATCTCCACGCTCAACTTCCGAATCGGGACCGGATCCTTCGTCGCCTATACGGACACCGCCTCTGTCTTGGCCGGGTCCAATGCCGCTATGGTACGCAATGACGCGGCCTTCACCCTGGCCCGCGGCCGCAATACGCTCAACTTCGATGTCTATCGCTCTGACGCCGCTGACTTCGGTTGGAAT
>JAGOBM010000003.1:0-70023 GCA_017983435.1 Candidatus Moraniibacteriota bacterium | reverse complement strand
CGCCTCTGTCTTGGCCGGGTCCAATGCCGCTATGGTACGCAATGACGCGGCCTTCACCCTGGCCCGCGGCCGCAATACGCTCAACTTCGATGTCTATCGCTCTGACGCCGCTGACTTCGGTTGGAATCTCTCCGGTTTTTGGATCGTCAACTACACGAGCGGCAAGGCGACCGCCGGTGTGGGCGCGCACAATCATACGGTCGAGTGGGGGATCCAACAGAATGGTACGGCTGCGGCCGCATCTAGCTATACAGTTGCTGCGACTGCTCCCGTCATCCCCGAGGCGGATTATTTCATCTCAGCGCTTGGTAATCAGATGATCGTGCAGCCGAGCGGCACAGTGGCATTGTCAGGATTGGCTATCCTGGTCGAGCGGCTGGCCGCTGAAGGTGGTATCGAGTGGGAGGCGGCTTATATGGATAGCTCACAAACGGATGCGGAAATTGGTATTTTCTTCGCCTATTCCCAATCCCGCACCATGTTTAAGCGTTGGCCGGGGGATAGTTATGCGGGGAACCGGGTTGATCTTGAGACGGCGCGTCGCCGCCGGGTACATATCAATGGTTCGACTGCGGTGACTGGCTGGATCAGTTTGAGTATTGTCTTCACCTATCACACCATCACTTATACGGTCTCCGGGACGGTCTCTGGTTCGTCTGGCGGATCAATCACGATTGGCATCTGGCGCCCCGACACCGGGGAGAAGCTCCTTCAGACCTCACGCACCGGTAACGGCACATATTCGGCAACATGGTATGACGATACTGAAAGTCTCTTTGCTGAGGCCTACGAGAGCGCGACCCTCGTCGGGCGCTCCGATACGGGTACAGCCGCGTGATGGTTTGTTTTGGTTGTCATTGCAAGGAAGTCGGTAATTTGGTCTTTTTCTGTCATTGCGATCCGCCAGCTGGCGGAGAAGCAATCCGGAGTTCAAAAAGACTGGATTGCCACGAGTCGATGAAGCATCGACTCTCGCAATGACACACTCTCGGTCTTTCCTTCCTCATTCTATATTCTACATTCTCTATATGGCCTTTGCAGATATCGCTTTGCGGGACAATGGATCGACAACCTTTGATATCTCCCTTTCAGGCGGCGCTGGTCCGACGGGCAACAGCAATTTCTTCATGTTCTTTGATGATGCTTTTGTAGCGGCGCTCATCGTCGTGGGAGTGGTGTATTTTTAGTGATCGGTTGTGTCATGCGGCGACGCACTTTTGTCATCATGGCGGGGCTTCTCGTCGTCGCGCTCGGTCTCGCGGCGTATTTCGCGTACCAGTCATTCTTCTCTCCTGAAGCGCAGCAGCGGCGAGAGGTGACCCGCTGGGTGACCGTCATCGGAGAGCGAGTGATGCTGCCTCGCGGTGAGCGACCGACGCTCGCGACGGTGACGAATCGCGAGAAGCTCGATGGACAGGCGTTTTTCCAAAAAGCGGAGCAGGGCGACAAGATCCTTATCTACCCGCATGCATCAAGAGCCTATCTCTATCGGCCATCGACGGGCAAAATCATCGAGATGACGAGCGATATCGATATCGAGCGTGACGGGTCATAAGCCTCGGTCCCAAAGAATCTGGTATACTGCTGGTATATCTCTAATGTTGTTATCCTATGGCGTCTTCTGAAGAAACAGTAGCAGGCGGATCTTTTGGTCGCACCCATACAGTATTCATGGGGGTGGCGGGGGTTATTTCTCTCTTGTCTCTTGGCGCGGCGGTGTTCTTCTATACGCAGTATCGGACGGCGCTCTCCGAGAAGGGGTCGCAGCAGAATGAGCTCGCGGAGGTGCTTGGGCAAGTCGAGCGGCTGATGGAGCTCCCAGCGGGTGAGACGCCGACTTTGGCCACGGTGGCTGACAAGGAGAAGCTCTCTGAGCAGGCGTTTTTCAAGAACGCGGAGAATGGGGACAAGATCCTCATCTATACCGAATCCGGCCGAGCGGTACTCTATCGTCCATCGAGCGGCAAGATCGTCGATGTAACGACAATCAATATCCAAAACGAAACGACACCATCGGAAACGCCGGAGAGTGCTGCTCCTTCGGAGACGCCGGTCGCTCCGGAAGCAGTGCCGGTGACCGAAGAGACTCCAGCGGAGACACCGGTAGAGACAGCCGCCGTGGCTGAGCCGGCCAAAGTGGTCTTTCTCAACGGGTCGACCAAGATAGGGGTGACGCAGGCTGCGGAAGATAGGCTCGTGGCTGCCTATCCTGATGGCGTAACGGTGACGGCCAAGGAAAAAGCCTCGAAGAGCGACTATGTCGGCACTATCATCGCCGATGTGACCGGTCGGGCAGCGATCAAGGCAAGCGAAGTCGCCATGGCGATCGGCGGGACGGTCGGCTCATTGCCGGCCGGAGAGACGGTGCCGGAAGGCACAGATATCCTGGTAGTCATCGGTAATAGCGCGGCACCGGCAGCCGCCAAACAATAGACTGATCAGAGCCGCCGCGAGGCGGTTTTTGTTTTGTCCAGGAATCGTTTAGCTTCAAAGAATTTTTTCCTTGCTTGGCGTCGGAACACGGCATCGGAAAAACTCCTTTGAAGCTAAGCGATGACGCGGTTTCCCCTCTCGGTTTTGAGTAATGACGGATACGCGATTGTGTGCTACCGTCGAAAGACGAAATATATGCTTTCTCCTACCGAAGAAATCAAGGCTCGGCTCAATATCGTCGACGTAGTCGCCGGCTATGTGAAGCTCGACAAATCAGGCAGCCACTGGAAGGCGTGCTGTCCGTTTCATCGCGAGCGCTCGCCGTCTTTTATGGTGAATGAAGAGCGCCAGATGTGGCACTGTTTCGGCTGCAACAAGGGTGGCGATGCCTTTGCCTTCGTCATGGAAATGGAGGGTATCGGCTTCCGCGAGGCACTCATCATGCTGGCTGAGCGGGCCAATGTCGAGCTGCCGCAGTACAGTCAGGAATCCAAAGAGCGCTATCAGGAAGCCCGCGACGAGAAGTCTCGGCTCTATGAGATCCACGAGCTTGCGACGAAGTTCTATGAGAAGCAGCTCTGGGAGGGGCCGGGCAAGGAGCTCGCGCTCAGCTATCTGCGTGATCGGGGTTTGTCGGATGAGAGTATCCGGAAATTCCGTCTCGGATTCGCTCCGGAGGGGTGGCGCCATCTGTATGATTTCCTCGTGAAGTCGGGATTCGATGCCCGCGAGCTCGCCCAGGCGGGTATCGCGCTCAAGAAGGAGAATGGCGACGGATACTATGACCGGTTCCGGGATCGGATCATGTTTCCGATCACCGATACGATCGGGCGAGTGATCGGGTATTCGGCCCGTGTCCGGCCGGGAGCGGATGAGACCCAGGCGAAATATATCAATACATCGGAGACACCGATCTACAAAAAGAGCCAGGTGCTCTACGGACTTTCGTATGCCCGGCAGGCGATCAAACAGGAGGGCTACACGGTGCTGGTCGAGGGGAATATGGATGTCATCGCGTGTCATCAGGCGGGTATCGAGAACGCGGTCGCGGCCTCGGGGACGGCGCTCGGCGAAGAGCAGCTCGCGCTCCTGCGGCGCTATGGCAAGGAAATCCGGTTCTTCTTTGATATGGATGAGGCGGGGCAGAAAGCGGCCCGCCGGAGCACGGAGCTCGCGCTCGGACAGGATATCGAAGCGCTCATCATCTCGATTCCGGAGGGCAAGGATGCGGCCGATCTGGCCCGTGAACATCCGGATGCGCTCCGTGATGCGATCGCTCATCCGGAGCCGGCGCTCCAATATTTCCTCGCGCAGCTCGTGAGTCGGCACGATATCGAGACACCGGCCGGGAAGAAAGAAGTGCTCGCGCAATTCGTACCGTTTATCGGGGCGGCGAAAAATGAGATCGACCGGTCGTACTGGATCAAGGAGCTCGCCCAGGCGATCCGGGTGGAAGAAAAGCATCTCCACGGTGTAGTACATAGTGCCCGTGTCGAGCGGGAGAAGCGGACGCAGAATCTCCCATCCGACGGGAAAGATCCTTTCAAAGAAACGACGACGCTCTATACCAAGCGGAGCGAGCGCCTGCGGGAAGAGATGATCAGTCTCATGCTCGCGTTTGGTGCGGTGCGTACGCGCGGTATCGAGCTCGATGACGAGACGGTTCTCCGCTATCTCGAGAAGCATCCGCTGTATTTCTTCATCGTCCAGGCGGGCGATGACAGCGATCCGATCGATTTGGTCGAGGACAAAGAGCTTAAGTCGCTCGCGGGGAAGCTCCTGTTCCGTATCCTCGACGGTCCGGATTTTTCCGCGGTTCCCGAGGAGGAGCGCGCAGCCGCAGCGATCGCGATTTTTGATCAGCTGACCCGGGATATCAAGAAAGAAGTCATCCGGAGCGAAGAGCTCATCGCGCTCGAGCATGCCATCGAGGCTGCCCGGAAGTCAGGGGAGAAAGACCAGGAGAAGGAGCTCCTCTCGCGGTTCATGCTCCTCTCGCGGGAGAATCGGTAACGGATTAGATTCCAGAAAGATACAATGGATTTTTTCCGCTGCCCGAGACTTCCGAGGCGATAGCGAGGGAAAAGTCTATTGTATCTTTCTGGAAAAGTCAGGCAGCAGGAAAAACCTCATTGGTCTCTGAGGGGACAGACTTTCAATTTTTATCAATCTTTGGTATGCTCCCCACTCATGAGTATTGAGGCGGCCGGCAGTCGGTCCGTATTTTTTTGTAAAATAATGTCGTAAGCAAACAACGGTATGGCACAGAAGAAAGTCGCGGCGAAGAAAGTAAACAAGCCGGTCAAAAAGGTCGTGCACAAGGCTGTCAAAAAAGCCGCCAAGAAAGCGGTCAAGCCGGCCGTGAAGCACAAGCCGGCGAAGAAGCCGGTCGCTCACAAGAAAGCTGCCAAGCCAGCACCGAAGAAAGTAGCGAAGAAGCCGGTCAAGAAAGTGGTGAAGCCAGCTGCCAAGCCGAAGAAAGTCGCTCCGAAAAAGGCTGCCAAGCCAGCACCGAAGAAGGTCGTCAAGCCGATTTCGAAGAAAGCGATCGCCAAGCAGGAAAATCGAGCAGCCGCTCAGAAGAACGCGGTCGATGAGCTCCTGGCTCGCGGCAAGCAGCGCGGCTTCGTGACGGAAGATGAGATCATTCATATCCTGCCGGATGTCGAGCAGGATCTCGAAGGTCTCGAAGCGCTCTATGAGAAGCTCGAGACCGGCGGTATCCGTATCGTCGGATCGGAGGAGATGCTCAAGATCGAGACTGTCAAAGAAGGCGAGAAGTATGGTCATGACAAGAGCGCCAAGGAAGCTGCCAAAGCCAAGGAGCGTCTGATCGACATGGGCGAGGATGAAGTGTCCGCCGACTTGGTCCAGATGTATCTCAAGGAAATCGGCCGGGTGCCGCTCCTGAACGGTGAAGAGGAGGTCAAGCTCGCCAAGGCGATTGAGAAGGGCGATCTCAATGCCAAACAGCGCCTCACAGAGGCCAATCTTCGGCTCGTGGTGTCGATCGCCAAGAAGTATGTCGGCCGCTCGCACAATCTGTCACTCCTCGATCTCATCCAGGAGGGGAATATCGGTCTGTTCCGCGCCGTGGAGAAATTCGATTATCAGAAAGGCTTCAAGTTCTCGACCTATGCTACCTGGTGGATTCGTCAGGCGATTACCCGTGCGCTGGCTGACCAGTCGCGGACTATCCGTATCCCGGTGCACATGGTGGAGACGATCAACAAGTATGCCCAGGTGACCCGCCGGCTGGTGCAGGAGCTCGGCCGTGAGCCGCTCGCTGAGGAGATCGCCGCGGAAATGAATATCGAAGTCGACAAGATCCGCCATATCCAGAAGATCTCACAGGAGACCGTCTCGCTCGAGACCAGCGTCGGTGATAGCGAGGATGACTCGGTACTCGGAGATTTCATCGAGGATACCGAGACGGTGATGCCGAACCAGTCGGCTTCCCGCAAGCTCTTGAAGCAGCACATCACGGATATCCTGAATGAGCTGACACCGCGTGAGCAGAAGATACTCCGCATCCGCTTCGGACTCGAGGACGGCGTGACCCATACGCTCGAGGAAGTCGGCCAGGAATTCGGCGTGACCCGTGAGCGTATCCGCCAGATCGAGGCCAAGGCCCTCGAGAAGATCCGTGAACACGATCACCTGAAGAAGCTCAAGGACTACTAAGGAATTTACCTGGTTTTCTCTCGCATTATCGGCGCTATTCCGGCGCCGATTTTGCTTTTATGGCGCCATATGCTACTTTGTATGCGCGAATCACCTATGAGGAGGAAAGTGTCATGACTCGCCATAGTTCTTCTACAAGCCACAAACCAGCCATACCGCCGTGTCCAAAAATCATCCTGGCAGCGCAGCGACTGATAGAGGTTCCGTATCACTCATTCGATGGGCGGTGCCACATCGGTCAGATCGTCGTGCATGAGATGATTGCCCGGGAGGTCGAGGAGATATTTCTCGCGCTCCTAGCTATCGATTTTCCCATCGCGAAGATGATCCCTCTGGCTGACCCGCGGTATGGCTGGGACGATGACCGGTCGATGCATGACAACAATACGACCGGTTTCAACTATCGTCTGATAGACGGGACCGACCGTATTTCCTGGCATGGCTACGGGCTGGCTATCGATATCAATCCGTGGCACAACCCGTGCATCCGGAGCGGCAACTATGTCGCCCCGCTCGGGTCGCGCTACGATCCCACCGTGTACGGGACGGTCATCGACGGCGCCCCTATCGTCCGGCTCTTTCTCGATCGTGGCTTCGTCTGGGGAGGGCATTGGTCAGACTTCAAAGATTATCAGCATTTCGAGAAGCCGATGCCGTCTCTCCAAATCGCCTCCGGCCTGGTATAATGCCAGGGCTCAACACCCAAGTTCTTTTTACGAAAGGAGTCCATTATGTGTCTCAGTATCCCAGCGGAAGTTGTCGCGCTGGCCAACGACGGATCCGATATGGCGACGGTCGATATCAGCGGGGTCAAGAAACAGATCTCGCTCGCGCTCGTCGAAGATATCGCGGTCGGCGATTATGTCATCGTCCATGTCGGCTACGCGCTCCAGAAGCTCAATATCGGAGAAGCCGAGAAGACCCTCGCGCTCATGGCCGATATGGGGTTTCTCCCAGCATCACCGAGCGGCTTCGCAGCTGCTTTCGGCTGATCATAGCCGTACCATCCCCGCTCTCATCGAGAGTCGGGGATTTCTTTTGTTCTGGCTGAGGCTTGCCTTTTTCTTCCCTTTTCGATACCATAGGACCGTTGCCGTAAAGGGCAATAATTTACCTTCCGACGTAGCTCAGTGGTAGAGCAGGTGGCTGTTAACCACTTGGTCGCTGGTTCGAATCCAGCCGTCGGAGCCAACAAAACGAGGCTTGCAAAAGCCTTGTTTTTTGTTACCTAAAACGGGATTCGAACCGTTGACCATTTCGGTTATGCATGATACGGTCGGGGTAGCACATTCAAATATTTGGGAGATTGCCATGAAAGTCATGTTTTTGGTTTTGTCTGGTGGCAAAGGAACTCGGCTTAGGCCAGCCACGTTTTTTAGCCAAAAGACGCTTCTGCCAGCAATGAACAACAGGAAAATCCTCGACTATGCCATCGAAAGCAGTGATGTCCGAGGCATCTCTGGTGTTGAAGGGAAGACGGTTGTGCTTGCCCGGTACAAGTCTCGACAGGTGGCGCATTATGTCCGGGAGAAGTACCCGAATGTCTCTGTCCTTGTTGAGCTGGCGGCACTTGATACCGGCGGGGCAGTACTACAACATTGGCAGACAGTTTGTGACTATGCGCCGGATGTCGTAATCGTTCTGAATGGGGACCATCTTGTCCGTCTGCCGGTTCAGGACTTACTCCGATATTATGTGGAAAGAAACGCCCCCGCGTTGTTGATGGTTGGCATCTATAGCGATGAGGCACACCATGACTATATAGATGTGCAACTCAATTCCGAGAAAGTGCTTCATAAGTTTTTTCATCGGAAATCAAGAGTGGCATATACCGGGATTCCCATATTTCGGTTTGACGCGCTGAGAGAGTGCATAGACCAATTGTCTATTGGTGGCGCATATAATATGACGAAAGACATTGTCGAATGGGTGTATGCGAAGCACGGTGGGGAATGCTACATCTTGAGAAACGAATGGGATGACCTTGGTACTTGGAAAAGATATCTGGGGTTTCTTTTCCAAGAGTTTTGGATGAGTGGTTAGCTCGGGCCCAGATATGGACCCGAGTCTTTTTTAGATTCATAACAGTATGAAGATCTGTCTTATCAATCACAGTTTTCCGCCACAAATCGGTGGAGGGGAAACACATATGTATCTTTTGGCGACCAGACTCTCTGAAAGGGGACACGAAGTTACCGTTATCACCGGAGGTGACAGCGCACTTTCAGAGTCAGAGAATGAAGAAAATAGATTTTCCGTGATAAGAATCGGAGGTTTTAGGGACTTCGAGAAAGGGAAAGCTTCTTTTCGCGCCATTCTCGATGATTTTGCGAAGGCTATCTCGGATGATACCTTTGATGTGGTGCATGTTCATAACTTCATGCCAGGGCTTGCCTATGCTTCACTCTTGTCCTTAGTGAGGACCAAGAAGACTATATTTACGTTTCACAGCACGCCGATTCCTGAAGAAGGGAAAATTATTGGTCATTTTTCCGATTACAGCGTAGAGAAAGCTTTCGCTTCATTTATCATAAAACTGCCGTTTTATGATACGCTTGTGTGCCCAAGTCGTTATTACTACGATTGGGCATTGAAGTTGGGGGCTGACGAAAGCAAAACTAGGCTTGTTTATCACGGGATCGATGAAAAGGATTTTTCGGTAGAAAAAGATCCCTCGTGGAGGACACGATACGGTTACGAGAAGGATGATTTTATCGTTGCGTGTCCAGCGAGAATGATACGTCGAAAGGGTATTTTAGATCTTATAAAAGCCATACAAATTCTTGGTGATAGAAAGATAAAGCTTTTTGTTCCCACATCTGTGAAGAATGGATCTGGTGAGTATCTGACGCTGATCAATGAGTATATAGAAAAGAATGGACTTCTCGATAGGGTAAAAATTGTTGTAGACAAAGAAAGTCTGGAGACTATGCCACATGTTCTTGCAAATTGTGATGTTTGTGTATTGCCATCACACGTGGAAGGGCTGGGGATCGTTTTGCTTGAGGGAATGGCCGCTGGTATTCCAGTAATCGGGAGCAACACTTTCGGTATAGATGAGGTCATAAAGGATGAGGTCAACGGGTTGTTGTCAAAACCAATGGATCCGAAGGATCTGGCCGATAAAATACTGCGTATTAGGAATGACAGTGTTTTGTCAGCTATACTGGTAAGTGGTGGGAAGCGCTCTATCCGATCTGAATTTTCCCTCGCTAAACAATTGGAATCTTTGGAACTTATTTATCAGTAATTGTCAAAATTATATGGAAGACAAAAAACTATTTTGGAAGTCTCTGGGATCGGAACATGCTCTTGATACGAGGTGGCTCAAGGTGAAGAAAGAAACAGTTGAGTTACCGAATGGTAAGATATTGGATGATTTTTATACGGTGGAAGGAGGGGAGCTCATTGCGATTCTGGCTGTCGATAGAGATAACAATGTCTTTCTAGTAAAGCAGTATAGACATGCCGTTGGGGATGTTACGATAGATTTGCCCGGTGGCGGTGTCGAAAAGGGCGAACAACCGATTGATGCCGCGAGGAGAGAATTAGCGGAAGAAACCGGGATGTTGGCGAATCATATGGAGAAACTTCTTACGTACTATCCCGATTCGGGAAGAACGACATGTACGAAGCATATTTTTCTCGCGACAGAATTAAAAGAGGACACGGGAAATTCTTATTCTCAGGATGAGAGTGAAAATATTCGTTTGATAAGGATGTCACTCGAAGAGTTATTAGAGAAAATGAAGAGTGGAGAAATGAAGGAGGCTACATTGCATGTTGGTGTCTCCTCGTACCTCAGTCGGAATGAATTCGGTAAAGAGTAATACATATGGGAAAGATAAGGGTAGCCATAGCCGGGGTCGGCAACTGTGCAAGTTCATTGATACAGGGCTGTGTGTATTATACGAATAAGGATAATCCAGTCGTTGGTCTACTTCATGCTGAATTTGGTGGATATCACGTAAGTGACATAGAGTTTGTTGCCGCATTTGATGTCGATAAGAGAAAAGTTGGGAATGATCTTTCTGTAGCGATCAATGCTGGATCGAACTGCACGAAAGAGATATGCGATGTCTCGGTTACTGGAGTGATTGTTCAGAAGGCGCCAATTCTGGATGGTGTTGCTGATCATATGCGACAGACTTTTCTTGTCGATGAGTCGCAAAAAGAATGCGATGTCATCGGTGAATTGGAGCGTTCCGGAGCGGACATGCTCATATGCTATCTTCCGGTTGGAAGCGCGAAAGCCGCCCGGTTTTATGCGCAGGCAGCTATTGATGCTGGTATCGGTTTTATCAATGCCATACCGGAGTTTATTTGTTCTGACGATGAGTGGATAGATAAATTTAGGGAGAAAGGATTGCCGTGCGCTGGTGATGACATAAAGTCTCAAGTCGGAGCCACAATCATTCACAGGGTATTATCGCGACTCATAGAAGATCGGGGACAAGTTATTGACAGTACATTTCAACTGAATGTCGGTGGGAATTCAGATTTTGAAAATATGCTCGATCAGAATCGTCTATTGAGTAAGAGGAAATCTAAAACTCAGGCGGTGACCTCTATTCTTGATGGGGGTCTGGCAGATGTTCGTATCGGACCAAGCGATTTTATACCACATTTGAAGGATAATAAAGTCTGTTATATCAACATAAAAGGCCGTCAATTTGGAAATATTCCGTTTGAAGTGGACTTAAAGTTGAGTGTTGAGGATAGTCCGAATAGTGCTGGGATAATGGTTGATGTCATTCGGGCTATGAAAATAGCGTTAGATAACGGTGAGTCGGGTCATTTGGAGGAAATAAGTAGCCTGATGTTTAAGTCGCCAAAAAAGCAGGTAAGAGACGACGTTGCAAAAGAAATAGTGAGGGGGAAATATCAGCTATAGAAGAGCTAGTAATCCCTGTATTTCTCTCAGTGAAACATTCGGATCAGGGAAAGCCTTCTCCCAGTCAAAAGTTCGGAAGTTGTCCCGCCAGGCGAGCTAAGAAAACGAGGCCTAATGAAGCCTTGTTTTTTGTTGCTCAAAGTGAGGGTTAGAACGTGTGATAAGATTGAGATGGAAGCCCAGACCCGATACTTGTAACTAACGCAAGGGATTCGGTGTTCGATCGATATGAACACTTCAAGGAAAAAATTCGTCGTCCTCTTCCTCGTTTCTGGATTTGCTTTTCTTTTTATCACCACCTCGCTTTTAGGAACAACAGGACCCCGAGGTTTTCCTCAGCCTCCCGACTCTGTCCTTAGGACCGGTAGCGACTCACCGATCGTCTGGAAGCGTGTCGTGTCCACAGTTCTCTTGCCTATAAAAATCGTCCTCATAGGACCCTTGGCTTTGCCTCAGATTCATTTCTTGAAAGAAGACCCTCCACCGCCGTTTATCGGTATCTATCTCGTCTGCTACTGGACTATCCTTGCCTTAACTATCCGTCATTTCTTCGGAAAAACAGAACGTCCTTAAAGGATGGGAAAGATGCAAGCGCGGTATACTCACAATGAAGAAGAATACTTTCAACTATGCGTCAGTTCAAAAAAGAAATTCCCGAGGGCATGGTGCATAGTGTGCCGGCAGATTGGCGGAAAGCACTTACGGCGACACCTTTGGCGCATGCTCTCTGGCAGGATATTACGCCACTCGCACGTAATGAGTGGATTTGTTGGATTCTCGATGCCAAGAAGGAGGAAACAAGAAAGCGTCGAATCGAAGTGGGTCTTTCAAAACTCAAGTCTGGCATGCGCAGACCCTGTTGTTGGGCCGGTTGCGTGCATCGTTCCAAATGAGTAATCGTCGCTAGAATACATCTGGGGGATTCTCCAACTGGAAATGGATTCAGTGGACTCTCAACAGCATCCAACAAGTTGAGCTGAGAAAACGAGGCTATATCCGCCAGCTGGCGGAAGCCTTGTTTTTTGTTGCTCAAAAAATACTCATATTTTTCTCAGGTTTGCCAGCATTTCCTCATATTCTTCAAAAAGTTTCATAAGTTCTGGTGATAGGTTAGGGAAAGCCCCGGCTTTTTGTTCATATGCTGCCATGCCGCCGACACAATAATTTCCCGGTAGAAGAAGTTTTTCTAAGTTCATTGTATCCCTTGGAACCATCACAAGCGTTATCCACTCAGGAAGTGGCATAAATCGGGTGTCGCTTTCTGTCTGAACAGGCGACCAGACATTATCTTTCTTCATTCTCCCCTCTATTTTTTGAAGATGATCGGGAAGGTTGCTGGCCGCCTCTTCCCCAATACTGCCGAGGCCAACGTCTTCAGGGTAGATAGGCGCTCCCGGTTTTTCTTCGGGGAGAGTACTACCATTTTTTATATTCTGAATAGTATTCATATGCGTATTTTAGCATATAAAAAAGCGAAGGCGAGACCCGGCATACTGAAGGGGGTAATCTAGGCGGGCAGTTAAAAACAAGGCCATATCCGCCAGCTGGCGGAAGCCTTGTTTTTTGTTGCTACGCTGCATGAAAGTGAAAACCTACGATAAGCTGGTTTACTCCTCTGAAATCCTTTGCGTCATTTTGTGATAGCAGCTAAAATCAGTGTGTCAGAGTGAATAGCGGATAACGTATGAAAGAGCGGTCATTATCGGGCGACTCCATTCTTGCTCAGCCTCAGCTAGGCCACAAGAATATCTGGCGCTGGCTCGGAAATGTATTTTTCGATTGGTCTGTCATTCTCATGGCCTATGTTTTTGTGTTTTCATTTCAGACCTGGTGGGCGGCTTTCTTTGCGATTGCTGTCATCGGTACACGCCAACACGCGCTGGGCATTCTTTCCCATGATGGTGCCCACTGGCTCATAACGAATAATCTGAAGCTGAACGATTTTTTGACACGAGCGTTGGCGAGCTGGCCGATTTTTCTCCCCCTTGGGGAATATCGGGAGTATCACTTCCGTCACCATCGATTCCTTGGTACGGAAAGAGATCCAGAGCTGGAGAGCAAGTTTCTGGAGGCGCCAGCCTGGGATATACCCATTTCGCCTGTCCGACTCCTAGGCATCATCCTGAGCGACTTAACGGGTATCGGAATCGTATGGTATAAGAGAAGAACCATTTTGCAGTTTTTCGGTAAGAGGTATGTTCATGGCGCTCTCGATACCAAGACAGAAGACACGCTTTCTGGACAAGGGGGCAAAGACGTTCCCATAGAGAGCCAGATGTTTCTGTACTGGGGGCTTATTCTGGGTGTTTTCTGGTACGCTGGTATGCTTTGGGTATTTGGAATTTGGATATTCTCTCTCCTCACGTCCTGTTTTGCAGTTTTCCGACTGAGGGTTTGGACTGAACATGTCGGCACTCCGGGTACGCACCGTTTTTATGCCACTGTATGGCAGCGGGCCTTATTTCTGCCCCATCATACCTGGTATCATTTTGAACATCACCTGTTGCCATCAGTGCCGTTTGGGAATCTTCCTCTGGTCCGTGCGCATGTTATTCCCGATGTTCCTGTCATTACCCTTGGCAAAGTTTTTGATTATTTCTACCACTCCGCCTCTATTCCGACGGGCAAAGTTCTCAAAAAGAGCAGCGAAGGTCAATGGTTCTCTGCTCATGGAAACAATGGTTGAAACTAGTGGTATACTAGAAATGTATCGAAGGATACCCTACACTCTTAGTATGACTGTTCCAGTATGAAGTACGCCGAATACGTACAAGCACTTCCTGTGGGGACGTGTCCGTTCTGTGCTTCCGATGATCGTCGGTTGATTGAGAATGAGACAGCCTATGTCACCTATGCGATCGCTCCATATCACAAACACCATCTTCTTATCATTCCCAAAGAGCATCGGAAATCCTTTTTCGATATCGGAGTGGAGGAGTGGGGTGATATTTGGGATTTGGTTCAGAAAAGTTCCCGCATCCTCCGCTATCTCGGATATGAGGACTTTTCTCTCATGGTTCGGGAGGGGAAAAGTGGAGCCAAGAGTGTGGAACATTTGCACTATCACCTCATTCCCAATACGCGGCTGGGCGATTTGAATCATGCCAACACGGTCCGTACGGTACTGTCCGAGGGTGATGTCCGGGCGCTTGTCGCAGAGATGAAGAGCGCTATAGATCAACTCTAGTGAAAGATACAAAATAGGCGATATGAAAATACGGTACTCTGAAGGGGGGTACAAAATACGGATAAGAGCCGCCCTTAATTCAAGAGAATTCCTCGGAGTTTGCTGCGAGGTAATTCATTTCATAAACCTTTTCAAGCCAAAGTAGTAGAGCTTTGACGCCTTGTCTTCCTGGATAGAGGTTCTAATAGTGTTCAGTAGGCGGAGCAAGTTCCAAATAGAGGCTTATATGAGCCTCTATTTATGTTTTTATATTGACACCGGACGTGAAAGGTGCTATACTTCATAGTTGCAAGTTCTGACTGAGCAACGGCCACGTTCCCGGCTGAAAGGGAAAGTTCTCACAAGGAGATGAACATGCAAGGCGTTTCTCGCGAAGTCATCGAACAAGCTCTGCGCGGTGGTGTCGAAAATCCCGAGCAGCTGCTCACGATCATCGCAAACCAGAACCTGGACCTGACGCAGGTGGCAGAGTTCTGGGCTGGCTACTTTGGCCCCAGCTGGGAAGAGACGATCAAGCAGAAGCTCGGTGAAGGATTCGTTACTTTCCGCATCCAGACCGAGTTCGGCATCAACGGCCACAGCACCATGATCTACATGGCCAAGATGAAGACCAACTAGGCGTCCGAACGGGGCGCGAATACAGAGGCCGCATGGTATCACCCAGCGGCTTCAAAAATTTTTACACTAAAACCCGCTCCATTTCTGTTACCATCTTCCCAATCCTTCTCCAATCTAAAGTTCTAAGTTCATCCACTAAGGGGAGCTAGTTCATAAAAGAGCCATATTTTGGCTCTTTTATGCTATAAAATCAGTTCGAACGTCATTGGATTTTTATTGATTGAGGCATGATTTTTGTATAAATGCCTGCATTTTTATGGTAGGGGCATTGAATGCCCGTATTAAACGAATACGGGCATTTACTTTACTTTATTGCCCGTATGTACTATTATCAAAATAGCAAAGAACCCTATAAGTATTAAAAGAAATATATGTCTTTTGATCGTCAGAAACCATATAACGATTTACCACTCCTTCCGCCCCTGAAGGAATTAGAAACCGCAGCTATTTTGAAAAAAGCGATAGGGGCTAGAGCCGCTCTCGCTGCTCTTGATGCATCGAACAAAAGATTGCCAAATGAATCTCTGCTTGCGAATGCGGTTATTCTTCAGGAAGCGAAGTTGAGTTCGGAAATTGAAAATATTGTCACCACGAATGATGAGCTCTACCAGTCGTTAGCATTGGAAAGCGTCACAGATCCAAATTTAAAAGAAGTTATTTCTTACCCGAAAGCATTGTGGTACGGCTATGGCTTTATACGCGAGAACGGATTTATCAGTGCTAGAGTTCTCATAGAGATGATGCAGGCTATCAAACAGACGGACGGAGGTATTCGAAAGATTCCTGGGACAAAAATTGCCAATCCTGCCACGGGAGAGATTGTGTACACGCCACCGGAAGGAGAGGCTGTTATTCTTGAGAAACTGAAGAATTTGGAACAGTACATAAATGATCAGAAGGACGGAATAGATCCTTTGGTGAAGATGGCGGTTCTGCACTATCAATTTGAGTCTATTCATCCTTTTCATGATGGAAACGGAAGGACGGGACGTATTTTGAATATCCTCTTCCTCGTTCTTACGGGTCTCTTGGAACATCCTATCCTGTATCTTAGTAAATATATATTGGAGAATAAGAGTGATTATTATGTGAAGTTGCGCGGAGTGACGGAAAGAGAGGAATGGGAATCGTGGATTTTATATATGCTGGACGCTGTGGAGCAGACCGCAAAGTATACAGAGCAAAAGATCCATGATATCTGCTCTCTAATGGAATCGACTGAGCAGATGATCAAAGAAAAGGCGCCGAATATCTATTCGAAAGAACTGGTAAACACTCTCTTTCAGTTGCCGTATTCCAAGAGAAAGTTTCTTGTCGATGCTGGAATCGTGAAAGAAAAAACTGCAGGAAAATATCTGGTAGAGCTTGAAAGGATAGGCCTGCTCAAAAGTGAAAAAATCGGCAGAGAAAGACTTTATTTCCATAGGGCATTTTTTGATCTGCTTAGAAAGTAGTGAATGTAGAGCTTTTGATGGCGGTTCGAACTTCTTTCATCGCTCGGAGCATATGCAAAAAGAGCGTCCATTGGGGCGCCTTTTTTGTATTTATTCAAAGCGGTTGGATTCGAACGGGAAGGCCTGCCTGCCGGTAGGCAGGGGTCGGGAAACAGGAGTTTCCCGTTTGGGGTGACCGAGGTCTTCCGAGGACTAGAAGGGCGGCCCGTCTCGCTAAGGCGAAGCCGAGGTGGAAAGCCCTATAGAGCGCATCCGCCAGCTGGCGGAGAGCAGTGAGTGTTCCAGCCGTCGAAGCAAATAAAAATAGGCTTATTTAAGCCTATTTTTTGTACACCATAGAGGAGGCCTGATATACTAGAAAGGTAATTTTTAGCGTTAAGCGTATGAACGAAGGAAAATATGTGGATGGATTCGTGCTGGTGGTTCCAAAAGACAAAGCTGAAGAATACAAGAAAATGGCAGAAGGTGGTCGCGATGCCTGGATGAAATATGGTGCACTTGAATACTATGAGTGCCGCGGAGATGATCTTGCTCCTCAGGAAATGGGTGACGAAAAGACACGCGCATTTCCTGAAATGACTGGAGCAACCAGTGATGAGACGGTTTGGTTCTCATTTATCGTCTTCAACTCCAAAGAGCATCGAGACGAAGTCAATGCCAAGGTGATGGAAGAGATGGGCGAGAAGGCGGAAGAATATAA
This sequence comes from Candidatus Moraniibacteriota bacterium, assembly GCA_017983435.1. Lineage (GTDB taxonomy): Bacteria > Patescibacteriota > Minisyncoccia > Moranbacterales > UBA1568 > JAGOSP01. The sequence continues at coordinate 53,053 of JAGOBM010000003.1, read as the reverse complement.
AGATATGGTGATGCCTGTCGATATGAAGCGCATGGCTTATGGTGGATTCAAGGTTGAAGTAGAAGGATAAAGAACTGGCTTAAAATCACGTAGCCGCTCTCAGTAATGAGGGCGGTTTTTTTGTTATCTAAGATATACGTGAATTTTGAGAGAAAAAATATGTAAAGTAAGCTTGACATTGTGTGTGAATAGTCTAGAATGAATATGTAAAGTCAGTTTTACATATTGTATGCAGGAAATGGTCGAAAATAGAATAGAAGATTTGAGGAAGATGCGAGGGCTCACCCAGGAACAGCTTGCACAGGCCGTGGGTGTTACGCGCCAGACGATTATCGCTCTCGAGAAAGGGAATTATACTCCCTCGGTGCTCTTGGCGCTCAAGATAGCAAAATATTTTTGTGTTCCCATGGAGAAGATATTTACCATTAAAGCATAAGTATGTTGTCGAAGATCTTTTCAGAAAAAATCGTGTCAGTGCTCCTGGTTATTTTTCTCGTGTGGTTTGTCAACCCGTTCGGTTTTTGGATGACGGACGCTGTCCATATGACGCTGCTCGGGTTGATCGTCACTCTGTTTTCGATCTTTGCTATGTTTTTATGGAAGGAGAGTGTGATGGATGAGCGTGAGCAGCTCCATCGCTTTATCGGTACTCGATTCGCCTACACCGCTGGCGGGACACTCCTGCTTACGGGAATTATTGTGCAGGCGCTTTCACATAAGATCGATCCATGGTTGCCGCTGGTTCTGACCGGGATGGTATTGGCGAAAATACTGGGACGCTACTATGCCGAGAAGCACTATTAGATATAAAAATGACTCGAGTATAAATCAACATATGAAAGGAGGTGAAACGATATGAATAAAATGATAATGGGAGTGATTGTGTTGGGAATAGCTGTTGCCCTTGGCGGCTGGTGGTATACGTCCAATCAACAGGCTATGCAAGACAAGGCCATGATGGAAGAAAAGGTCACGGCTGAAAAAGGAGCGATGGAGAAAAAAGAAGAGGCTATGCAGCAACCTGAGGCCATGATGGAGAAAAAGCCGGAGACGATGGTCAAAGAAGATGCCATGATGAAGCAAAGCGATGTGATGATCAAGGGTGGGCAATATGCCTCATATGACGCATCAAAGATTGCTTTTGCGAAAGATGGCAAAGTAGTGCTCTTCTTCCGTGCCTCGTGGTGTCCGACCTGTCGTGCTTTGGATGCCGATATCAAAGCGAATCTCAGTCGGATTCCGCAGAACGTGCTGATTCTTGATGTGGATTACGACAAGAATGCGGATCTTAAGAAACAGTATGGTGTCACCTATCAGCACACACTGGTGCAGGTTGACGCGTCTGGAAATATGATCGCGAAATGGTCTGGGAGCGAGGGATTGAGCGAGTTGCTTACCAAAGTGAAATAATGAGGCTATTGGCGTAGAAAGTAGTACGAAGCCGGGACAGTTTCTGCAGAGCTGTTCCTCTTGGTAATATTTTTTTAAAACACTATATGACCATTCTCGTTCTTTTTGCCTTCCTATCAGGGGTCGTGACGATTTTTGCGCCGTGTATCTGGCCGATACTGCCTATCGTGTTATCATCCGGGGCGACCGGCGGGGAGCGGAAGCCGCTCGGTATCGTCACGGGTCTGGCTACGAGTTTTCTCTTGGCGACGCTCGCGCTCGCTTGGGTGGTTCAAATCATTCCTTTTGATCCTGATGTTCTGCGTCTGTTCGCGGTTTTCGTGATAGCTTTGCTCGGGTTGACCCTTGTTATCCCGGCTCTCGGGGCACGACTGGAAGGGATGGTCAGCCGCTTCGCTTCTTTCGGCGGACGGTGGACGCAAAGTTCTGGGACTGGTTTCTGGGGCGGTTTCCTGACGGGGTTTGCCTTAGGCCTGGTATGGTCGCCTTGTGCTGGTCCTATCCTGGCGACGATCGCTGCTCTGGCTGCGACCCAGGCTGTCAACTTTCAGGTGGTGCTGATCACAGTGGCGTTCGTGATCGGCGTGGCATCGCCACTCTTTATCCTGGCTGTGTTGGGGAAAAAGATACTGACGAAGACCAGAGTGCTGGCACCATATACGAAGTATATTCAGCAGGTATTCGGTCTGATTATGATTCTGGCGGCAGGAGCGATCTATACTGGGTATGATAAGGCGCTCCAGACGAAGCTCTTGGATACCTTTCCGAATTATGAGAGCTTTCTGAATGGATTGGAAAAAAACGATACGGTAAAACAGAAACTCGATGAACTCAAGGGCGTTGATGGAGAAAATCCGCTTCTTAAAAAAGAAGAGCCGAAATTAAATATGAAAAAAAATCTTCCTCAGTACGGGCAAGCCCCGGAGTTTGTGGGTATAGAGCAATGGCTCAATACTGACTCGGCACTGACTATGGATAAATTGCGTGGCAAAGTGGTATTGGTCGACTTCTGGACATATAGCTGCATCAATTGTATCCGGACCCTCCCCTATGTGACGGGCTGGTATGAGAAGTACAAAGACCAGGGATTCGTGGTGATCGGAGTGCACACGCCGGAGTTTGAGTTTGAGAAAAAGACGGCCAATGTCACTGATGCCCTGGAGCAATACAAAATCAATTATCCCGTGGCTCAGGACAACCGGTATGGCACCTGGCAAGCTTATAATAATCGGTATTGGCCGGCGCATTATTTGATAGATAGCGAAGGAAGGATACGCGAATATCATTTCGGTGAGGGAAATTATCAAGAAACAGAGCAAGCGATCCAGAGTCTCTTGGAGGAGGCAGGGAGGACGGTGGGTTCTGATACTTTGACCGGGATAGTGGCCGATACGCCCGGGAGAAGCCAGACCCCGGAAACGTATCTGGGGAGCGACCGTATGGAGCGGTTCCAATCGCCGGAGCGAGTGACCGGAGAGATGCAGGCATTTACTCTGCCGACTGGTTTGAAGAAACATTATTTTGCTTATAGCGGGGCCTGGAAGGTGGAATCTGAAAGAGCCATCGCCGGAAGTAACGCCACTCTGAGCATTCATTTTTATGGAAAGAAAGTATTTCTGGTCATGGCTCCGTCGGATGATACTTCATCGGGGAGTGTAAAGGTATTTCTGGATCAGAACGTGATTGAGCGGGATCTGTCTGGCGGGGATGTCATTGACGGAAGGGTGTCGGTAGATGCTGAGAAGCTTTATGAGCTCTTTGATGGGAACGGGGTGGCTGGTGAACACACGCTGCGTCTGGAATTTGAAACACCCGGGACAGCGGTATACGCATTTACCTTCTCTTGATATGCGTACAGAGTGAGTATTGGATGCTTATGAATATCTCAAGAAAAAAATTTGTCATCCTCTTTGTTGTTTCCGGGTTTGTTTTCATGTTTATCACCACGACGCTTCTGGGATCAACGGGCCCTCGGGGTTTCCCTCATTCGCCCGATTCTATCCTGAATACCGGCAGTGACTCACTGATCGCCTGGAAGAGGACGGCATCTGTGATCATATTGCCTCTCAAAATTGTTTTGATAGGACCATTGGCTCTGCCTCAGGTGAATTTCTTGAAGGAAGATCCACCTCCTCCGTTTGTCGGTATCTATTTTGTTTTCTATTGGTCGATCCTGGCGACGGCCATCCATTCTCTGCTCGGTGCATCGAAGCGTGCTTAAAGGATGAAGTATGGTAAGGTAGCAGATATGGGCAGAGAACCTATGACTATCGAGGATCTAGGGTATAATGATTTTTTTGAAGCTGCTCGGGTGAAGGCCGGAGCGGAGGGTGTTGCGGTTGCACGAGTGGTTTCCGAGCATCGGGGCGCGTATCGGGTCAGGGCGGTCGATGGAGAATATCTGGCCAAAATAACCGGTAAGCAGACATTTCTCGCCTCGTCCAGAGAGGCCTATCCGGCAGTCGGCGATTGGGTGCTGATCACGGTACTGGATGCGGAGCAGGCGACGATTCAGGGTATGCTGCCGAGGAAGACCGTCGTACGGAGGAAATACGGCGAGCACGATGATGTCCAGATCATAGCAGTGAATGTCGATGTCGCCCTGGTCATCGAATCGGCCGACCGGGACTATAGTCTGAATCGCTTCGAAAGGTATTTCGCCATAGCGCGCGACGGCGGAGTGGTGCCGGCGGTTATCTTCAACAAGACGGATCTGATCGCTCCGGAAGAGCTCGATGAGAAGCTGGCCCAGATGAGGGAGCGATTCAAGGATATCGAGATCATTCCGACGAGCACGGTGACCGAAGCGGGACTGGACCGGCTGCGGAGCTTCATGGAGTCTGGGAAGACGTATTGTTTCCTCGGTTCGTCCGGTGTCGGCAAGTCTTCCTTGATCAATGCTCTGCTCGGCGGGAATGAGCTCCGGACCGGAGAAATCGGATCGTCTTCCGGCAGAGGGAAACACACGACAACCGCGAGGGAGATGTACTGGTTGCAGAGCGGTGCTATCGTCATCGACAATCCCGGAGTACGAGAGGTCGGGGTGACGGATGTGGAAGCCGGTATCGAGAGCTTGTTCGATGAGATAGCTGCTTTGTCTTCACAGTGCCGGTTTACGGATTGCGGACATACGCAAGAGCCGGGGTGCGCGGTCCTCTCGGCGCTCGCGTCAGGAGCTCTGAATAAGGAGAGATACATGCATTCGCTCAGTCTAAAAAAAGAATCTGGTCACTATGCGCTGACCGCCCTGGAAAAAAAGCAGAAAAGCCGCCGTTTCGGGAAATTCATCCAAAAAGCAAAAAAGGATCTGAGAAAGCATGATCACAAGGATTATGCGGAGTAGGGCGAGATCATGATATCATCAAAAACATGATACAGGCGGTCGTATTTGATCTTGGAGGCGTGCTGATCCGTGACCCGTGGGAATGGATGCTTTTGCGTGCGGAGGACAACATCGCTGACCGATTCCATCTGTCTCGAAAAGACGTGGCTCGGATCGGCGTCGAGCTGTGCGGGAAATACGAATGTTCGAGATGGATGCATCCGCTGATCGAACAGGAAGAAGCTTGGTGGATGGATTTTCTGGCAGCTCTGCCGGAGCATCCCGAAGAGCTGACAGTTGAGTATCTTATCCGCGAGACCGATAGGTATATCCAGCCGATCGAGCCGGAGCGGATACGGATGACCCTGGAGAGGCTTCTGGAAAAGGGGATGTCGCTCGGTATCTGCAGCAACAATGTCGATTTCTGGTTCGCGAAGCAGTGGCGGCGGCTCGAGCTCGATCGCTATTTTCCCGAGCAGCGTATCATCCTTTCGCAGGCGATCGGCGCGACGAAGCGAAGTCCGGGGCACGAGATGTTCTATGCCGTAAAGCGGAACCTGGGCTGCGGATTCGATAGTCTGCTCTTCATCGATGACCGGATGGAAAATCTTGAGGCTGCCGCGCAGTGCGGTATCCGGGGCATCCGGGCTTCCGATCAGTCCAGAGAGACAGTGGATGCCTGGTGCTCTGCCGTAGAGACCGTAGTATTGTCCGAAAGCTAAATCGTTTAAAGCTGTCATATGAAAACCGCCGTTACTGTAGAAACCGTCATCGCTGCGCCGATCGAGAAGGTCTGGATGTGCTGGGCCGAGCCGGAGCATATCACGCATTGGAACTTCGCCTCGGATGACTGGCATGCTCCGAGCGCCACGAATGATCTCCGGGTCGGGGGCCGTTTCAGTTATCGTATGGAAGCGCGGGATGGGAGCGCCGGATTTGATTTCAGCGGGACATATGCTGTCGTCGAGGAGCGGCAGCGGATCGAATACGTCATGGACGGGGAGGATGCGAGGAAAGTAAGCGTCGAGTTTGCAGCGCATCCGGACGGCTGCCGGGTCGTCGAGACCTTTGAGACGGAAGAGACCAATCCGATCGAGCTCCAGCGGGCAGGCTGGCAGGCTATCCTGGATAATTTCAAGAAGCACGTATTGGCAGTGTAGGGGAGGCAGAGGAAATTTTGCAATCAACAGGGGAGAGACATCTGATGGAGGTGTCTTTTTTTGTTGTATACTGCAGAGGTAATATCTTCATCAGCGAAACCTATGCAGAAAATCACTCCCTGTCTCTGGTTTGATACGAAGGCGGAGGAAGCCACTGCGTTCTACGTCTCGATTTTCAAACAATCGAAAATCATGCAGGTAACTCGGTATGATCAGGCATCTGCCGAGGTCTCTGGTCGGCCGGAAGGATCCGTCCTGACGGTAGAGTTCGAAATCGAGGGGCAGCCGTTTACGGCGCTCAATGGTGGGCCGCTTTTCAAGTTCACTGAGGCGGTATCCTTCGTCGTGAATTGCGAGACGCAGGTAGAAGTAGATCATTATTGGGAGAAGCTCTCGGAGGGTGGTGATGAGCGGGCGCAGCAGTGTGGTTGGCTCAAGGACAAGTACGGTGTTTCGTGGCAGATCGTGCCGACGATACTCGCTACGCTCTTGGCTGATACTGACAAAGCGAAGGCCGGACGGGTCATGGCTGCCATGCTCAGTATGAAAAAGCTGGATATCGAACAGCTGCAGAATGCCTAGGATGGAACGATAACTTTTTGTAAGAACACTGTATGCATCTTCCGGATGAGTTTATCAATAGCGGTGCAGCAGCCAGTCTGGCCGGTGCGGCCGCGGCCATGGTCGGATTTGCCGTGCACAAGGTCCGACAGGCATTCATGGAAAAGATACCGGTGCTCAAGATGCGTTTGGCATCGTTTCCTGATTTCGGCGGAGAGTCGGGGATGAGCCTGGAGAGTCGGCTGTCGAGATATGGACGCGAGCAGGTCTGGCGGATGGCGGTCGCGGGAGCGCTCATCTTCGCGGCCCAGATGGTGAATTTTCCGGTGGCGGATGGGACATCCGGACACTTGCTCGGCGGCGTGCTCGCTGCGCTGGCCGTCGGCCCGTTTGCGGCGCTCATTGTCATGGCGCTCATTCTTTCGATGCAAGCCCTGATGTTTGGCGACGGTGGTATCGTGGCACTCGGTGCCAATATTTTCAATATGGGAGTGGTCGGCGCTCTCGGCGGCTACGCTTTTTTCCAGTTTCTCCTGCGTGGGGCCAAAGATAAGAAGAAGATATTCTTGCGCAGCGCTTTTGTAGCGGCCTGGGTATCGGTCATCGGTGCCGCGATCGCGGCTGCACTCGAAATGGCGATCTCCGGGACAGAGCCGCTCTCGACGGTGCTGCCGGCGATGACGCTCTTGCATATCGTGATCGGTGCGGCCGAAGGCGCGATTACGGTCGCTGTCCTCGCGATTCTGATACAGCGGCATTTCAAAGTAGCGGCATTTCCAGATGAATCATCAGACGAACAATAAGTGGTGGCAGGTATTGGCTCTAGCCGTGGTGATTGGTGGGGGCCTGTCGCTTCTGGCTTCGTCATCGCCGGACGGATTGGAAAAAGTCGCACAGGAGCAGGGCTTCATCGATCGATCGGCGCAATATCTGCCCGGGCTGATGCCGGACCACCAGATGCCGGGTATAGAGAATGAGCGGCTAGCGACAGCGCTCTCCGGTATCATCGGCACACTCGGTGTTTTCGGTATGTTGTTTCTTTTTGGTAGCCGGATTTTTTCGATTCCGGATCAGTCGGAGAGTACCCCGGTCATGGAGATGGAAGAGGCGAAGATAGATTCGTTGAAAAGCTGAGGAATCTCACCGCGTGAGACACCGAGGACGGAGTCGTTGAGGGTGTCTGATTTAAAGATAATGAAGACGCAGAGAGAAGAATCTTTCTTTCCATTCTTTTGAGGAGTAAGATAGAAAAGTAATCTATATTATTCTTTCTTATGGAGGAGATTCCCAAGAAGATGAAGGCGGCGGTTGTTGAGGAGTTTGGCGCGCCTCTCCGCATTCAGGAGATTGATGTTCCTGAGGTCAAACCGGGGACAGTGCTGGTGAAAATCGCCGCCACCGGCGTCTGTCATACCGACTTGCATGCGGCGTGCGGGGATTGGCCAGTCAAGCCGGCGTTGCCTTTTGTTCCAGGGCACGAGGGAGTAGGCACTGTGGTCGCTCTCGGTGAAGGAGTTACGGAAGTGAAGATAGGAGATCGGGTGGGTATTCCCTGGCTGCATACTTCTTGCGGGAGTTGTGAGTATTGTCTGTCAGGCTGGGAAACTCTTTGTCTTAAGCAGCAGATGACTGGCTATACCGTGAACGGAGGATATGCGGAATACGCTCTTGCTGATCCAAAATACGTTGGGCGTTTGCCGGACAGCCTTTCCTTCGAGGAAGCGGCCCCTCTTCTGTGTGCGGGTGTGACGGTGTATAAGGGACTGAAAGAGACTGATACGAAGCCGGGGCAGTGGGTGGTTATTTCTGGTATCGGTGGTCTGGGGCATATGGCGGTGCAGTATGCCAAGGCCATGGGTCTGCGGGTGGTGGCGGTGGATACGGTAGCGAGCAAGCTGGATCTGGCTACACGCTTGGGAGCGGAAATCGTTATCAATGCAACTGAACAGGACCCGGTAGCGGAAATCACTCGGACAATCGGCGGTGCTCATGGAGTGCTGGTCACCGCGGTTTCAACCTCCGCATTTCAACAGGCGATTGGAATGTTGCGCCGCCGTGGCACCCTGTCACTTGTCGGTTTGCCGCCTGGAGATTTTCCAGTTTCGATATTCGACCTCGTGCTCAATCGGAAGACGATTCGCGGGTCAATCGTCGGAACGCGGCTCGATCTGGAGGAATGTCTTGATTTCGCCGGAAGAGGGCTCGTGAAGGCAAATATCACAGTTGAGACCATGGATGCTATCAACGATATTTTTGATCGCATGAAACAGGGCAGTATCGATGGACGTATCGTGATGAAGATCGGTGAGTAGTCAGAAGAGTATTATAAAAAGAGGTCCTTGCGGACCTCTTTTTATTGGTCGCCTTGATTGATTAACCGAAGACAACTCCGGTCATGGAGATAGACGAGGCGAAGATGGATTCGTTGAAGAACTGAGGAGTCTCGCCGCGTGAGGCGCCGATGATGTAGAGCAGCGGCAGATAGTGCTCGCTCGTCGGTATGGCTAGGCTAGCATGCTTGAGTTCCGGATAGCGTATCAATGCCGGAGCGTCTTGATGGCGGAGTGTCTGTCTGACGGTCGCATCGAACTCCGTAGCCCACTCGTATGGCTCGCCGCCCCAGCGGATCATACCGAGGTGATGGACGATATTGCCGCTGCCGAGTATGAGGACGCCTTCATCGCGGAGCACACTGATTTCCTGGCCGAGCAGCCAGTGCTCTTGTGCGGAGAGGCGAGAGTCGATACTCATTTGGATGACGGGGACGTCGGCCTGCGGATAGAGATGCGTCAGGATCGACCAGGTGCCATGGTCGAGTCCCCAAGAATCATCGAGCCGTACCGGAACGGTCGTGATGCGCTCTCTGATCCGTGCGGCGAACTCCGGAGCGCCTGGAGCCGGATAGCGGAACGCGGAATAAGACTCAGGGAAGCCGTAGAAATCATGGATAGTCTCCGGTTGCGCCATGCCGGTCACGAGCGTCGCTCCTTCGGTCACCCAATGAGCTGAAATCGCGAGGATGGCCTTGGGTTTGGGAAGGGTTATCGCGAGGCGGCGCCATTCCCGGGTGAAATCATTGTCTTCAAAAGCGTTGTCCGGTGATCCGTGACCGATGAAGAGGACAGGCATGGGTTTGGTGGTGGGCATAGATTCTTGATTCAAGGCTTGAATAAGGCTATCATAGCACAGGTGCTCAGGAGTGGAGTATTGACTATATTCTATTTTTGTGCTACCATATATATTTGTAGTACCGTAACCGTTCTTTAGTACAAATAGAGGAGTTTCAAGCATGAAAAGCGCAAAGCTCGAAGAGCTCGCACGGCAAGCCTTTGCTGTAGCGATCCAGAAAGCCTTTCCGAATGCTGATCCAAAAGCGGAAGACGTCCATGTTAGTCGTGGTGAGTCCTCCAATCGGTATCTCTGCGAATGGGAGGGCGGAGACCTGTCAGTCTCAGGCCGTTTCCGCCATTGGTTCTTCCATCCGGCGAAATCAGGAGTCATATTTCTCGATCTCGCCCAGTATACGGATATGCCGTTTTGGGAATCCTTGTTCGCTCAGCGGCAGCACTTCTCGGATATTCCGAAAGCCTACGCTGAATACCGGAATCAAGCGAGTAGGGTGTGTCCGGCTTCCGCGTGAAGCCTGACCGCAAAGCAGACGGCCGTCTCTCAATGAGAGCGGCCGTTTTTTCTTGGGTCTTCTCGGACAGTTGATAGTCTTCTGCTGGTACGCGGCTTGCCTTCCCTATGGCAGTATAAAGAGGCTAAGATAAGCCTCTTTATTTGTGTGTCGTGTGGGATGGTATGATAGGTACGAAGAGGAGTGTATCGTTGAAACGTCTCAAATATGTTGGATCATGCACGCTGGTTCGGTCGCGCCCTTTTGCGAGTGTTGGTTTTTCGCCGGCCAACCAATGATCGGAACTGGTCGCCAGATTTGGTTCGGTTACCCGAGATTACGTTTGGGAGTGATGGTACCGTGACTATACGTTCTATCCGGAATTTCACGTACCGGAGTGTGACTGATTATACGCCGGGCTACTATGACCGGACGTTTGCGGTGTCGGATATCCAGACGGTCTGGTTCATGGTCGAGCCATTCTCGGTCGTGGCAGCTCATACGCTCGTCAGTTTTGGGCTTTCTGATGGCACCTATATCGCGATTTCTGTTGAGATACGCAAGACGGTCGGGCAGGTTTTTTCTCAGCTGGCGGTGCTGTTTTTTTTGCGCCGGCATGAGCTGGTCTATGTCATCGGTGATGAGCGGGACTTGATTCGGCTCCGGACGAATTATCGCCAGGATACGGTCTATCTCTATCCGGTCCAGGCGACACCTTCCCAGGCGCAGGCTTTGTTGGTGGATATGCTGAAGCGGGCGCAGCGCCTACAGCAAGAGCCGGAATTCTACAATCCGTTTACGAATACCTGTCTGACAAATATTGTCGCGCATGCGAATGCGATTGCTCCCAAACGGATTCCGTGGAGCTATAAGCTGCTCATAGCCACTTTGGCGGATGAATTGGCCTATTCGATCGGTTTGCTCGACCAGTCGCTCCCTTTCAGGCAGTTACGGAAAAAGCATTTGATCAACGATCGGGCGCGTGAGTACGGGGATGATCCTGATTTTTCGCAAAAAATTCGCGTATGAGTGAGTCGCGTTCTGGGGTGAGTTCGTATACAAGAGGGAAGATCTTATCGGATCCGGTTTTGTAGTGTGATTTCCAGAAGAGTATCCGTGCGGCATGAATACTATGATACAGAGCGAATCGGCACTGATACGGGCCAGTCGATCGGGCGATGACCAGGCTTTTGAGGGCCTGATTTTACGGTATATCCGACCCGTGTATGCTTTTGCGCTCTCGATCACGCATGATGTGCCGATGGCGGAAGACGTGACCCAGGAGACTTGTATCAAGGCCTGGAAGCATCTGGATGGCTTCGATACCTCGAGAAGTTTCAAGACATGGATATTCGCCATTGCCAAAAATACCGCCTACGACGCGCTGAAGAAAAAGAAGGCATTGCTATTTTCTGCCTTTGCGGAAGCCGATGAGGACGACAGTCGGGAGTCATGGGCGGATCGGATCGCGGATGAAGAGCCGCTCGCGGATGAGCTCCTGATCCGGGAGGATACGGCCCATCTCCTCGGGGAGAAGCTCGCCGGTCTGCCGGAGGATTTTCGCCGGATACTCGAGCTGCGCTATCGGGAGGATTTTTCACTGAGTGAGATCGCGGAGATACTCGATGAGCCGTACAATACGATCAAGAGCCGGCATGGACGAGCAATACTATCGCTTAAGAAAGCATTTTCTTCCGAATGAGCGTCGGAATCGTCGATACTATCGTACTCACAATATCTCTATGCCACAGCCACTCACATCACTCTATAAGCAGCTTCCAGAGCCTGATATGCCATCAGGACTTGAGGGGAAGGTGTTGGCTCGTCTCGCAGAGCTGCGACAGCAGGAGGCGCGCCGGGCGCTCGTCTGGTCATATGCCAGGCTGGCCCTTTCGTTCGTACTGGCCCTTTCGGGAATCTTCTTCGCGGGATCCGCTCTGCTTGGGTCGGAATTCGTGCAGCTGCTCTCGGTCTTCCTGTCGGACGTAGCATGGCTCTCCGCTTCTGGCAGCAATCTCCTCTGGTTTTTCTTGGAGACGTTTCCGGCATGGCCGCTTGCTCTCTTCCTGGCGCCGATTTTTCTCCTCCTGGTATCGATCGGTATGCACGCTTCAGTTGAGAAGCGTTACCATTTTCAGCAGTCATCTCTCGTAATCGCCTAATCGCACATATTATTATGAATATTCAAGAATACACGCAGTCGAAGACGTTTCGGACCGGAGTCATCGTGGTGGGAGTGCTCCTCGTCGCTCTGGTCAGCTTCGCTTCCGGGGTGGCGGTCGGCCTGCATAAGGCGCGCTTCTCCTATGCCTGGGGAGAGAAATATGAGCAGCGTTTCATGGGTGGGCAGGGCCCGATGCGGGGCATGGGTATCCCGGACGGACAAGGCTTTCGTAATCCGCATGGCGCTCTCGGTGAAGTCGTGTCCGTATCGGGAGATACGCTGCTGATGAAAGACTGGGAAAACCAGGAATCGACAGTGCGGATCAGCGGAGAGACGGTCATCATGAAGCAGCGTGAGCGGATCGAGGTCAGTCAGCTGGTTGCGGGCGAAAAGATTGCCGTGGTCGGTAAGCCGGGTGATGATGGCGCCGTCGTAGCGGATTTCGTCCGCGTGCTGGAGCCGCGCATGGATGGCGATGATAGGCGTTTTCCTTTCGGACCGGATCGGTAGAGCGCCGTATATTTATAAGCAGAGATGCAGAGTTGTATGAAAGATCTCATGATGTGGGCAGATCGGCACAAGAAGGTACTCGTCGTCGCCCTGGTGATCGGTGGCGCCGTTGTCTGGTATTTCGGTGGCAGTTCGGGCGATACGGATGCGACGGCGATCGTGAAGACGGTTCGGGTTGAACGGGGAGATCTCCGGATTGCCGTGTCGGGCAGCGGCCAGATCGAAGCGGTCTCGCAGGTCGATCTTCAGCCGGTCATTGCCGGTGATGGTATCGACGTCGTATCGGTCTGGGTCAAGAACAATCAAGCGGTCAAGAAGAATCAGGTCATCGCGACGCTCGATACCGGCGATGCGGTGCGCGATATCGCGAGCGCGGAGCTCGATCTTGAGAGTGCCTTGCTCAAGCAGAAGCAGACGGATGATCAGTACGATCGGGAGACCAAAGAAGATCGCTGGAATCGTCAGACACAGGAGATATCGGTGAAGCAGCGTCGTATCGCGTTGGCTGAGGCTCGGGAAAAATTGGCGGATTATTCTATCCGGGCGCCATTCGACGGTATCGTGACCGGCCTCGATGTCGAAGCGGGCGACTCGGTGTCTCGTGAGACGGTGATCGCTTCGGTGATCACGAGCGATATGAAAGTCGTCATCACGCTCAATGAGGTGGATGCGGCCAAAGTGACCGAGGGAGCGCGTACGGTGCTGACACTGGATGCGCTGCCGGAGATGGAAGTATCTGGAAAGATCTCGAAAATCGCCACTATCGGCACGATCAGCTCAAATGTCGTCTCGTATGAGGCGGAAATCGAGTTGGATCAGCAGCATGCCTCGCTTAAGCCAGGTATGAGTGTCAGTGCGGAGATCGTCGTAGCGGAACGCGAGGATGTGGTGTTGGTACCGAATGCCGCTTTGACGGTCAAAGAAGGGAGGACAACGGTGAAGAAGACCGGAAAAGATACGAGCGTCTCGACGGTGGAGGGAGTGAAGACGGGACTGACGGATGATGCTATGACGGAAATCACCAGCGGGCTCTCAGAAGGTGAGAGTGTAATCCTGCCGTCCGTGTCCGCGACGAAAACGACGGCGACACAAAGCACTGGAATCCTGAGCTCGCTCTTTCGAGGCACCGGAAGCAATCGCCGATAGATATCGGATATACCTCTATGATCAGCTGTCGGAATATCAGAAAAACCTATCATAACGAAGGCGGCGACACGGAAGTGCTCAAAGGCGTCTCTTTCGATATCGCCGACGGAGAGTTCGTCTCGATCATGGGGCCGAGCGGATCGGGAAAATCGACGCTCATGCATATACTCGGGGCGCTCGACAGTCCGACCGGCGGGCAATATCTGCTCGATGGCCAGGATATGTCGGCATTGGCCGATGATGAGCTGGCTCGGATCCGCCGCGATAAGATCGGCTTCGTCTTTCAGTCATTCAACCTCCTGCCGCGTACGAGCGTCATCCGCAATGTCACGCTGCCGCTCATCTATCAGGAAACCCCTCTTGAGGAACGAAAGAAGCGGGTAGAAGCGGCTTTGCGGGCGGTCGGACTCGACGAAGAACGCTGGACGCATCAGTCGAATCAGCTGTCGGGCGGTCAGATGCAGCGGGTCGCTATCGCGCGGGCTCTCGTCAATAATCCGTCGCTGATTCTCGCCGACGAGCCGACCGGCAATCTCGATACCAAGACGGGCGAGCATGTGCTTGAGACTTTTGAGAAGCTCAACCGGGAACACGGCCATACGATCATCCTCATCACCCATGAAGCGGAAGTGGCCGCCCATGCTGACCGTACCCTTCTGATCCGTGACGGTCTCTTGGTGAACGATACCCGGAATAACCGCCAGGCCGTCTAATTTTTCGCATACTGCTATGCTTGCTTCCGATCTCGCACAGGAAATATATACCGCCGTGACCGTGAACAAATCGCGGTCCGGATTGACCGTGCTCGGCATCGTCATCGGTATCGCTTCGGTCATCATTATGGTGTCGATCGGCCGCGGAGCGCAGAGCTCCATCCAGTCGAGCATCCAGGCTATCGGATCGAATCTACTCATGGTGCGCCCGGGGGCTGACCGGGGGCCGGGATCGCCGGTCGTGGGAGCGCAGGGATCGGCACAATCGCTCGTGCTCGGTGACTTGGAAACGCTGGCCGCGGACGTCTCGGCTATCGGATCAATCGCTCCGGAAGTCTCAGCCCGCAGCAGGCAGGTGACGGCGGAGGGAAACAATACGAATACGAGCGTGACGGGCGTGACCGAGACCTATGCGGCGGTGCGCAACGTGAATATAGCGGATGGCGTTTTTATCAGCGCCATGCAGTCGAAGCAGATGTCGAAAGTCGCGGTACTCGGTCCGGATGTCGTGACGGCGTTGTTTGGCGAGAATGCCGCCAGTCCGGTCGGCAAGAAAATCCGTATCGGCAGCACTGACTTCACGGTCATCGGCGTGACGGTGGCTCGCGGAGGCACCGGTTTCGGCAGTTCGGATGATGTGATCTACGTTCCTCTTTCGACCGCACAGCAGTTCTTTACCGGCAATGAGTATCTCTCATCTATCAATATCCAGGTAAAGAGCGATGCTGATATGAATACCGCTTCATCTGAGGTGAAGACAGCGCTGCTTGCGGCGCACGGCATCACCGATGCGGCAAAGGCTGATTTTTCCATCATGAACCAGGCAGATATCGTCTCGACTGCCTCATCGGTCACGAGTACGTTTACCATGCTGCTCGGCGCGGTGGCAGGCATCTCGCTCATCGTCGGCGGCATCGGCATCATGAATATGATGCTGACCACCGTGACGGAGCGTACCCGGGAGATCGGTCTGCGCAAGGCTATCGGGGCCCAGGGTGGCGATATCCGCAAGCAATTCCTTTTCGAAGCTATCGTGCTGACGTTTACCGGCGGAGCCATCGGCATCCTGCTCGGCTGGCTGGTATCCGTCGGGGCGAATGCGTATGGGTTGGCCGCGAGTGTCTCATCGGGTTCCGTGATACTGGCCTTTGCGGTCTCGGCCGCTATCGGCATCGTATTCGGCTATTATCCGGCGCATCGCGCGGCGAAGCTCAATCCGATCGAGGCGCTGCGGTACGAATAACAGGGAGAGAAATATGAGTTTTCCGATCACGCTTTTTTCAGGGCGTGATTTTCCATCTTTTTGAGCATGGTCGGAGCAGTCGTTCTATGGTAAATTCTAAGTAAGAAAAGCTCGATCGTATTTGAAGTTATCAGTCGTATCACTCCTATGCAATCAGATATCATCGCGTCAGAGGCATTACGGAAAATGTTGCTCGACTATGGGTTGTTGTCCGAAGATCAGCTCAAGCTGGCCGAGGAGCGAGCCAACCTTGAGGAGACGACGCTCCGGAGCGCGATTTTGTGGCACAATTTCCTGTCCGATGAGGAGATAGGCAAATTGTTGGCGGAGTATTTCAGTATCCCGTTCGTCAACCTGCGAGAGAAGGCGATTCCCGAAGATGTCTTGCAGCAGATCTCTGAGCTGGTCGCGCAGCGGCATCAGGCGATCGTGTTTTCTGTGGACACGGAGGGTATCGCGTTGGCGACGGCTGATCCGACAGATATCGAATTTTTCAATTTCCTCGAGCGGAAGACCGGCATAGTGGTACGGAGGCACTATGCGACGGAACGCGATATCAGCGAAGCGCTCAATCGCTATCGGAAGAATGCGACCGAAGCGTTCGGAGATATTCTCAAGGAAAATCTTGAGACCGCTCAGCAGGGCCTCGGTACGCCTATCGATCCGCCGATCATACGGGTGGTAGACGCTTTGTTCGGGTATGCTTATCGGAACAAAGCCTCGGATATCCATTTGGAGCCGCGTGATCATGATGCGCTTATCCGTTTCCGTATCGATGGCATCCTGCATGATATCGCGAAGCTGCCGGCAGCGTTGCATCCCCAGATCGTCTCCCGTATCAAGGTCCTGGCACAGCTGCGGACGGATGAACATCAGGCGCCCCAGGACGGCAAGCTGCAGACGGATATCGATGGTGAGCAGATCGACATCCGCGTCTCGATCATCCCGATTACGAACGGCGAGAAACTCGTGCTGCGTCTCCTCTCGGATCGTTCGAGGCAATTTTCGCTCAGCAATCTCGGTATCGGAACGGCGGATCTGATGAAGATACAGGAAGCGTATCAGAAGCCATATGGCATGGTGCTTGTGACCGGGCCGACCGGCTGCGGCAAGACGACGACGCTCTACTCTTTCCTCAAGCTGCTCAATCGTCGGAATGTGAATATCATGACGATCGAGGATCCGGTCGAGTACGATGTCGAAGGAGTCAATCAGATCCAGGTGAATCCGCACGCCAATCTGACATTTGCGACGGGATTGAGGAGTATACTCCGGCAGGATCCGAATATCATCCTGGTCGGAGAAATCCGGGATACCGAGACGGCTGGTATCGCCATCAATCTCGCGATGACGGGGCACCTCGTCCTGTCGACCCTGCATACCAACAACGCCGCGACGGCGATTCCTCGGCTGGTCGATATGGGCGCCGAACCGTTTCTGATCGCTTCGACGGTCAATGCGATCATCGCGGAACGCTTGGTCAGGAAAATCCATGAGGCCTGTCGTGTCAGTCAGGAAGTCCCGGTCCAAGAGCTGATCGATCGGGTCGGTGCGGAGAGCGTGAAGCGGGTATTCGGCGAGCTGGCTCCTGATGCGAAAGTGCGTATGTATCATGGCAAGGGCTGTCCGGCATGCCACGGCACCGGACTGCAGGGGCGGACCGGCGTGTTTGAGGTGCTGGTGCTTGATGACGCGTTGCGCCACGCTATTCTGGAACGGAAGGATGCCGGAGACATAGAGACGATCGCGCGCCGAGCGGGTATGACGACGCTCCTCGATGATGGTTTGCTCAAGGTCAAGAATGGCATGACGACGATAGAAGAGATCTTCCGTGTGTCCCGGGAATAGGCAGCGGGCGAGAGATGGTTTGTCGGTGATACTTTTGTATGATACAGAACGTGGAAAAACTGCTGTTTACCCGGGAGCTTTCGGTGCTGCTGAAAAGCGGTGTGCCTTTGCGCGAGGCGCTGGTCTCGATTGCTGAGCAGTCGCAATTCTCTTCGATGCGGCGCGTGATCGAGACGGTCATCGAGGATATCGAGAATGGGCAGCCGCTTGCGTATGCCTTGGAACGGCATCCGAAGGTCTTCAGTCATCTCTTCGTCAGTCTGGTCGGAATAGGCGAACGTTCAGGGGCGCTGTCGAAGAATCTGGAATTCCTTGCGTTGCAATTGGAAAAAACCTATCAGCTGAAAAAGAAGATACAGAGCGTACTCCTCTATCCGGCGATCGTACTGGCGACTTCGGTGACGCTGACCGGGCTGATCAGTGTTTTTGTATTGCCGAAACTGATGAAGCTCTTCGCGTCTTTCGATATGCTGCTTCCGCTCTCGACACGGATATTGCTCGCGTTCTCGCTTTTGATGAAGGAATACGGTGTCATAGCGCTCTTGATGATAGGTATTCTAGCAGTTGTTTTTCGCGGAGTGACGCTGCTTCCGATAATCCGTCCGTACTGGCATCGGGTCCTGCTCCGTCTGCCGGTGGTGGGAGCCTTTCTTCGGAGTCTCTATCTGGCGCAATTTTTCCGGGATATGGGTGTGATGCTTGGGAGCGGGCTGTCGATATCCCAGGCGCTGCTGGTAGAAGAGCGAGCCGCACAGAACTGGGTATTTGCCGATATGGCCCGAGGACTCCATACGTCCTCTCTCGAGGGGAGGACACTGTCAGCGGAACTGTCGGGCCGCTATGCCTCGCTTGCTCCCTCCGTGGTGACGAAGATGATTTTTGCCGGCGAGCAGTCCGGGCGATTGAGCGAGACATTCCTCTACCTTGGGGATTTCCTGGATGAAGAAGTGGATAGGAATGCGAAAAATTTTACCGTCGTGCTTGAGCCGGCGCTCCTGATTATCATCGCGTCAGTCGTTATCTTTTTGGCGCTGGCTATCCTGTCCCCGATCTATCAGCTCACCGGTTCGGTCCACCGCTAAGAGATCCCTATGGTACAGCGCTCTGGCTTCACATTTATCGAGATCATCCTGGTCCTGGCTATCATCATGGTGGTGGGGGCGATTTCTATGACTATCCCGAACCTGACTTTGGGGTCAGCCTCTTCCGAAGCGGTGCTCTATATGCTGCGTTCCAATCTGAGGAAAGCCCAACTCTATTCGATGAATGGAAAGAACGCTACGATGTGGGGGGTAGCCCTCCGGAACGATGAACTGATTGTATTCCTTGGTACGGAATATGCCCATCGGGACCCTGCGTTTGATGAGCGAGTGACACTTCCGCGAGGGGCGACGCTTTCCGGGTTCGATGAAGTGGTGTTTGAACGGGAGAGCGGGCGACTCCCGGAGATACTCTCTGGAATCAGTATTCAGAGTGCCGGCACGCCGGTCGTCTTCTCTGTGAATCGTGAGGGAGCTGTGGAAAGATCGGAATAAATACTCTGGCCGTTATGCGGAAACAATCAGGTTTTTCAATAGTGGAAGTGGTGCTGGCCGGGGCGATTTTCATCGTTTTTTCAGCGTCACTAGCGGGCATCCTGCTGCAGTCGCTTGAGAGCGGGAGACGGAATGCTGACCTGATGGGAGCGATCGCCTATGCGGAAGAGGGTTTGGAACTCGTGCGAGCGATCCATCAGCATGGGTTTGCCTCGTTGCAGACGGTGCATGAGGGGACTATCGCATGGAACGGATCGGACGGTTGGGATTTCACCAGCGAGAGCGGGGATCGGTTTGAACAGTATGAGCGTCGTCTGACGATCGAATACGCTCACCGTGACAGTGGTAGTATGATCGCTGATGACGGTACAGAAGATACGCGAACATTGAAGGTCACGTCGAGAGTGTATTGGGAGCCGAGTCCTGGTCAGCCGGAGACGGTCGAATTTTCCGAATATATCACATTTTGGGAGGAACCAGTCCTATGAAGAGTCTACGCCGAGAGAGGGGATTCACTTTGATCGAGATACTGATATATCTCGGTCTGATGACGCTGCTCGGTCTGGCGTTGTCGGTGTTTTTCTGGAATACCACGAGCGTGAGCGAACGCAATGGACATATGCAGTCGGTCGCCACTGAGGCACGGGTTGCCACGCAGCGGCTGGGGTCGATCATCCGTCATGCTGATAGTCTGGAATATTTTTCGGCTGACCGGATAGAGCTGGGCGATCCTGATTCGAGCGATACGACGGCCATATATTTCAGCGAGGGAAATATCCTGGTCGATGATGGATCGAGCGTATCGGCACTGCTCGGCTCGGATGTTCGGGGAGCGGATATGCGCTTCGAAGAAACACATACTTCGGATGGCCGGTCGCAGCAGATAGTGTTTCTGCTGACGCTGCGGCCCGATTGGGAAACCGCGGGGGAAGGAGAGAATCTGAATATCCGAAGCGGAGCTACACTCCGTAATACATGGGAATAGAGTCATATGCGTACACAGAAGGGATTTGCGGCAATGTTTATGGTCCTCACGTTTTTGGTTATGGGGACAGTGCTTTCCTTCTCCGTGCTGGATGCATCGCTCAATGCCGCGCAGATGGATGTGGCTGCGTATCGAGGGCTGCAGAGCCGGTTGTTGGCCCAGAGCTGTGCTGAGGAGCAATTGCTGTGGCTGCGCGATCACCCGGAATCCGAGGAGACCGTATCGGGCTTGCCGGGGGGTGAATGTCAGATCAGTATCGAACGGCAGGATACGGAGCGGATCATGACGGTGACCGGTATCCGGGAAGGATATGAGCGGACTCTAGAAGTGCGTTTCGAAAGCCTCCCGGAAGGGATCGCAGTGCAGTCATGGAAGGAAATATCTCGATAGGGTACAATACG
Source organism: Candidatus Moraniibacteriota bacterium (assembly GCA_017983435.1). Taxonomy (GTDB): domain Bacteria; phylum Patescibacteriota; class Minisyncoccia; order Moranbacterales; family UBA1568; genus JAGOSP01. Next base: position 32,436 of record JAGOBM010000003.1, on the reverse strand, counting down.
GATATGCAATGGTTTCAGATACAACAGCGGGTCGGATTCATTGACGGGCAGACTCTTCGAGTGGCGCGTCTGGTGGCGCGTGGCGTCAAGCGGACATTGATGGACGAGCAAAAATGCGCGTTCAGTCCTGAAGGGAAATCAACGGTCGTGGAGGCCTGCCATGATTGCGACGGACGTATTCGGCTGGTAGTGGCGGAAGAGGGTGTGTATACGTTTGCGGTGTCGTTGCCTTTGTCGGGCATATTCGCTCGGCCGCAAGTGGAGGAGGCTTTGCAAAGTTGTTTTCCAGAGTCGAGCCAGATGACACTGTGGGATTATCGGGTCATCTCGCGGGGCGAACACGAGAGTCTGCTTGAGGTGACTGAGATGAAGGCATCGTGGCGTGACACACTTTCGGATTTGTCGGCTACACAGGGCTTGGTTTTTGAGAGCATCATCCCGGAATCTTCGGCATTGGCCGCCCTGGTGCATGAGGAGCAACCGGTACTGATCATTCATCGGAAGGATGCCGTATCGACGCTCTTGGTCTGCTGCGAATCCGGAAAAGTATCGGCCTCGGTCCTGATGAAGAAAGCGGATTTCTCGGGAGCGGATATCACCGGATTTCTCGAATTCTGCCAGCAGAAAAAGCAGAAGCTGGTGACGAAGATATATTGCTCGGGATTTGAGAGTGTATCGTTGGGCCAGTTGCCAGCGGAGTGGGAGGTAGCGGATATGACGCTGGATCCTCTATTGGGAGCTTCTTTGGCTTCTCGGTGGCATCGTGACGATACGACACTTGATTTTTCTGATGCGGTGCCGCGGCCATGGTATAGAAATTTTTTTTGATAACGAATCTATGTATTCCATCTATCGGCATCGATCCGGGTTCACCCTGCTCGAAGTGATGATCGTCATCGGCGTGCTGGCGCTGCTCGCGACGCTGATCATCGTGACGCTTGATCCGGCGGAGCGGTTTCGCAATGCCCGTGAAGCGCGCCGTCTTTCGGATATCCGCGCGCTCAGCAGCGCAGCACATCAGTATTTGGTGGATAAGAAGGGTGATTTCCCGGAAGGTATCGACGAAAGAGAGCGCCAGCTGGGGACCGGGACCTCGGGCTGCTCGATCGATAATGGATTCTGTTCCGTGGCCGGGGATGGGGATTGCATCGATCTCGGCCCGGCGCTCCGATCGTATCTCCCGGCGATTCCGGAAGATCCGGATACGGGTACGGCCGAGCATACCCGGTACACGATACGGCGCGAAGCCGCGGGGAATCGCATTGTCGTCAAAGCTTGTGATTCTTCCGAGCGATACGTGATACAATAGTCTTGTCCAAGTCTATGACGTCTCCACATACAAAAGTATCAGGGTTCACGCTTCTCGAGATCTTGCTGGTCATCGGGATTATCGCTGTTTTGGCGACCGTGGTTGCGGTCTCTTTGGATCCGGCGACCCGTTTTCAGAATGCCAAAGATGCCCGCCGCCTCTCGGATATCCAGAGCATCCTATCTGCTATCCATCAGTCCATCGTGGATAACCGCGGCGCGTTGCCGGCGGGTATCGATACGACGGAGCGTGAGATCGCGTCATCCGGATCCGGTTGCGGTATCGATACTGATATCTGTCATGTATCGGGCAGCGGGGACTGCGTCGATCTTTCCGGATCGCTGGCCAAGTATCTCAAGATGATGCCGTATGATCCGGAAGAAGGTTCCGAGTCTCACACCCGCTATTCGGTGCAGGTGAATGAGAACAATATCGTGACGGTCCAGGCTTGTGATTCCGCGGACGAAGAAATCGCCTCAGTCTCTCGCTGAGGCTTTCTTCTAGCTATTTTTTAACTGGCTCTTCCGAGGAATAGCCAAAATATATGAATCGGAAAATAGTGATCGGTATAATTATCGCATTGGCAGTGGCTGGCGGAGTCTATTTTTTCGCTGTCAAGCAGGCGGATGCGCCGGCGGTATCAGGGCAGCCGGCTGGAGACGCGGTTCCCGGAGAGACAACTCTCGAGACCGAATCGATGCCCGCCGAAGATACACCCGGGCTCTTGGATTTCTTGACGACGCGCGGAGCGGCGAAGTGCGCTATCACGAGCAAGGATGGTCAGTATACCGTGGTGACTGATGGTAAGCGCGCGCGTATCGAAGGGATCCAGGTTCCAGCCGCTGATCCGAAAGCGGGGATGTCTTCCGGTACGATGATCAACGATGGTCAGTATGCCTATATGTGGAGCGGGACGCAGGGGATGAAGATCGCTCTGACACCCGCCACATCCGTGATGCCGCCGCAAGCGGGGGAGTCGAAGACTGATCCAAAAGATTGGCAGGGATGGGCCCGATCGCTCGAAGCTTCGGGGGTCACATATGATTGCGACGCGACGACCGTGTCCGAATCCGACTTCACACCTCCGACGGCTGTGCAATTCACCGATCTCTCGGAATTGATGAAACAGATGCCAAAGGATATGAAGGCAGTCATACCGAACCAGGGATCGGTCCCGGATGCGCAGTCATTCGAATTGCCAGCCGGGATGCCGGTACAGCAATAAGAGGAAATAGATGGCGATCTAATCACTCTCATTCGCAGTCATGCAAGAAACGGGATCCTCCGATGGTCTCGTTTTTTCTTGATAAGAATGGAGATGACTGATAGAATGGCCCTTGTATCTTTTCAGAATACCTGGCGGAGGTATGCTTTCCGAGATAACGAAAGATCTATTGGGGATCACCGGGTGCGGAAGAGATTTTTCCCTTGCTATCGCTTCGGAAATCTCGGGCATCAGGAAAAACCTCTTCCGCACCCGGTGATTGTGCTTATCTGTGATATTTTTTAAATGTATGGAAGCGACGAAATCAAAATTCGATGTCCGAGTGAAGCGGTCGAGCGCCGGTCTCGGGCTCTATGCCTTCGAGGCGATCAAAAAGGGGGAGACCATCATCGAATATGTGGGCCATCGTCTGCATTCGAGCCATGGCGATACGCTCAATAATCGCTATGTCTTCAATGTCAGCACGCGTGTCGATATCGATGGGAGTCCGCGCTGGAACACGGCCCGCTATATCAACCATTCCTGCCGGCCGAACTGCGAGGCGATCAATCGTCGCGGGCGCATATTCATCGTGTCCCGTCGGCAGATCAAGGCTGGTGAAGAGCTGACCTATAACTATGGCAAGGATTATTTTGAAGGGATACTGACGAAAGAAGGGTGTCTCTGCGTGAAATGCGATGACTGATAGGGATGTATTGGTCCGGTTGAAGCGAATGCTCCTGGGCTGCGAAAGAGATTTTTCCTGATGCCCGAGACTTCCGAGGCGATAGCAAGGGAAAAATCTGCTTTCGTAGCCCAGGAGCTTTTCTTAAGTATTTTTATGGTGAGCTCCGAAGAGAAGTGGTAGAATGTAAGCGTAATCAAGTCGCTTAATCGTCGAACCTGTATGCCTACCGGAAAAAAACTGCGTATCGGATGGTTCTCGTTCTCCTGCTGCGAGGATAGTACCGTCATGTTTGCGGAGTATCTGAATGATCATTATCAGGAATGGCTGCCGCTCCTCGATATCCGCTATGCCAAGGTTTTCAAATCGAAGAACGTGATCGATCAGATGGACGTCGCCTTTGTCGAGGGGGCGATCGCTTCGCCGGAGCAGGAAGAAAAGCTGCTTGAGATCCGCGGGCTCGCTACGAAGCTCGTGGCGATCGGGTCTTGCGCTGTCGCTGGCAATTTTTCGACTCAGCGCAACGAGTTTCCTCCGGAAGTGCAGGAAGAGATTCATTTTCTTCTGGAAAAATTCCATTATGGGAAGAAAGCCAAGAAGCTGGATGAGCTGGTGACCGTGGATGCCACAGTGAATGGCTGTCCGATGTCCGAGGAAGCGTTTATCAAGGTTCTGAATGACGCGCTGGTTGAGTTCGGTGTCGTGGAGGCTCCAACAAAGGATTAATTCAGGATTGTAATTTGTCTCTTGTAACTTTTTCGTCTATGCATCAGGTATCGGAAATGAGCTCGTTCAGCGTCAAAGAGATCACGAAGATCGAGGGATCGGCCGGTCTTGATGTCCTGATCGAGGATGGCAAGGTGACGTCGGTGCAGTTCGCTATCAATGAATACAAGCGGTTTTTCACCCAGGCGATGGTGGGCAAGCCGATCATCGCTATCCCGCAGATGCTCGCGCGTATCTGCGGCACCTGTTCCAACGCGCATCTGGCGGCGAGCATCGAAGCGGTTGAGAAAGGCTTCGGGCTCGTGCCGACCGAGCAGACCAAGCTGCTCCGCACCCTGGCGTATCATGGACTCATCATCCGTGATCATGCGCTCCATCTCTTCGTCTTCGTCGCGCCGGATTTCTTCGGCAAGGATTCTCTGCTTGAGTTCGATGAGCATGATCCGAAGCAGCACGATGTCTTGCATGATGCTTTCGATATCAAGTCGGTCGGCAATCATCTCTCCATCTTGGCGGGTGGGCGGAGTGTGCATGCGCCGTTCCTCATGCCGGGAGGATTTGCCAAGGTGCCGGAGAAGGCGGAGATGGACAAATCGCTTGAGGAGCTCAAGGCGATCCGGCCGGCCGTACTGCGCGCCATCGAGCTGTTCGCGCACTGCCCGTTCTCACTGGTCCGCGAGACGAATTATATCGGTCTCAAGTCGGATCCGTTCTCCTATCTCGAGGGGGAACTTTGGGATATGAATGGCAAGGTGTGCGATGAGAGCGGATACCGGAGCCATCTTGAGCACGTCGTCATCCCGTATTCCGAAGCTTCTGGTTATACTTTTGATGGCCAGATCTACCGGGTCGGAGCGCTGGCTCGTGTCAATCTCAACAAGGACGCTTTTCATCCGAACACGAAGCGCGATGCGGCCGAAGCGCTCAAGCGGTTCCCATCGCACGATGTGCATGACAACGGCTTGGCCCAGGCGATCGCCATCCTCCATTCGGTGGATGAGTCGATCGATATCCTCTCGAACGCAACCTTCGTCAAAGAGCCGCTCCAGCAGATCAAGCCTCAGGCAGCGGTCTGTGTCGGCGTCGTCGAAGCACCGCGCGGGACGCTCTACCATAAGTACGAGACCGATGAGAAGGGGATCGTGATCAAGGGCGAGGTTATCGTTCCGACGGGGCAGAATCAGATTACGATCGAGAAGGACCTCGGGGAATTCATCGAGGCGAATCTTTCGATGGATCGGGACCAGCTCGGTATCGAGTGCGAGAAGATTATCCGCGCTTATGATCCGTGTATGAGCTGCGCTTCGCACTTCCTCAAGTTGAAGCTACGGGAGATCTGATCGGAGACGCAGTATGAAGTATCAGAAAAACCGCCTGGATAGGCGGTTTTCTTTTCTATTGCAGGTTTTTAGAGGGTTTCGAGAATCGGGACTAGGGTCGCGAAGGCCGTATCCGCTTCGCTCTGCATCGGGACGCCGATGATACGGATACTGATGCCCGGGCGGAGTTTCTTCGCGAGCAAGAGGAAAGATGAAAGATCGAAATCATGGGTCGTCGCTCTGGCTTTGAGCGCTGCGATCTCCTCGATACCTATCTCCCGTATCGATTTGAGGCCGTCGACCGTATCGATGGCGATGAAGTCCTCGCCTTCTCGGGGAAGGTCGAGCTCGTTGGGATCAGTGAAACGGAAGGTGTACTGCGGCAAGGCTTCCGCCAGGCGCGGCAAAAGCAGGACGGGGAGCGCGTCGCAGGGAAGATCGGGATTGCCGAATATGTGTATGAGCATAGGATTTTGTTTTTTGGTGAGAAAGATTGCTTTCGGTCGTTTCATTGGCGACCGTTGGATGCCTGAGAATCCACAGGAAGACAAGGGAATGCCGAAAGCAATCTTTCTTCTCCTTGCTTCTCTGAGCATATCAGACAAGAAAAAGAAGCTCCAAATTTTTATCGGAGTTCGAGATCGTTGAGGAAAGATGCGCGGGCCATGCCGGCGAGCGGACGCGATTGTCCAGGCTTGAGCGCTCCGAGATGGACCTGCATGATGCGGACACGCTTGAGCGAGACGACGGTCAGGTGGATGGCCGAGAGCATACGGCGGATCTGGTGTTTCTTGCCCTCGGTCAGAATGATAGAAAGCGTATTTTTCCCGGTGATGAAAGCCTTTTTGGCGGTCAGGAGCTCTCCCTGATCCATGACGCCCTGTTCGAGGGCGGCGAGCTTTTTTGGATCGAATGATTCTTGGACCACGACCTCATATTCTTTTTCATGCGCGAAACGGGGATGGAGCAGTCGCTCGGTGATGCGGCCATCGTTGGTCAGGATGATGAGACCCTCGGACGCTTTGTCGAGCCGGCCGACCGGGAAGACGCCTGGCATCTCGACGATGTCGGTGATAGCGCGCTCTTTGACGCCTTGGGGCGAATGCGTGATGATGCCGCGCGGCTTGTAGTAGGCGATGTAGACGAGCTTGCGGCGATTGGCCTCCTCGACGGCGATATCGTCGGCATCGGTGACGCGCATGCCGAGCTCGGCCTTCTGTCCGTTGACGAAGACGCGCCCCTGTTCGATCAGAGTATCTGCTTCACGCCGGGTGGCGATGCCATGCAGCGCGAGATAGCGGTTGAGACGCATCGGGGCGGAAGGGTCCGCTGGTGCTGGTATGATGGGCTTCGGTTTCGGCATAGGGCTGAATAAATGAATCTTGTGAGTATGGGCTCGATCGGGCGGAAAGTCAAGCAGACCGGCCAAATCCGCACCTGATATTTATTTATAAATGGCTTATTTAAGCTGTTTATGTTGTATAGAGTATTGACATAATACTAAAAGTATGATACCATAAAACGTTCGTCAATGTAGCCATAATTTTATTCCTAGACATGCTCGTATGCACCCAGTAAATGTTGCAACTGTTCCAGCCAATGTGGCTCCGGTCACTGATCTGGAGGCCATGCTGCGTCAATTGGAGGCAGAAGAGGAGGTTTTGGTACCGACTGAAGCACTCGCAGTGTTTGATCGGGCTGCTTTTGATACCGCTCTCCGGATGGCCTCAGAATGCGGGGCTTCAGATATTCATTTTTCTGGACAAGGAAGAATAGCGCTGCGGGTGAATGGTGAGCTTGAATTCCTGCCCTATGCTGCTATCGCCTCTGGTATCGCTGAAGAACTTATCTTTGGCATGATTACGGATGCGAGCGATCGGGAGACATTGCGCCAGACGCGTGAGCTCGACTTCTCATTTACGCATACGAATCACGTGCATTATCGGTGCAACGCGTACTACAAAAATGATAATCTTTCGATTGCGATGCGTCGGATCAATACTCTCATTCCGACTCTCGATCAATTGGGGGCGCCTGAGAAATTGCACGAATTGATCCGGGAACGCCAAGGAATGATTTTGGTTTGCGGACCGACTGGTCACGGAAAAACGACGACGATGGCAGCGATGATCGAAGAAATCAACGCAACACGTCATGATCATATCTTGACGCTTGAAGATCCGATCGAACACGTATTCGAAAGTAAGCAGTGCATGGTCTCCCAGCGGGAGCTCAATACCGATACGCTCTCGTTTGAGAAGTCGCTCCGGGCGGCTATGCGTCAGGATCCGGATATTATCGTGGTAGGCGAGGTGCGCGATCGCGAAACAGCCCAAGCGGTGTTTAATCTCGTGGCGACGGGTCACTTGGTAATCACGACTGTCCATGCGACCAATGCGGCGCAGACGCTCTATCGTATCGCGCGTATGTTTCCTCCCGAAGAGCGTGACATGGTGCTCAATCAAATGGCTGATGCTTTGCTTGGTATTGTGAATCAGCGCCTCGTGCGCTCGACCGATGGTGGTCGCGTGGCCATATTTGAGATGCTGGTGGCGAATTATGCGGTGCAAAATTCGGTACGCAACGGTGACGTGGCGCAGCTTGTCAATACTATTGCCATGTCAGCCGATGAGGGGATGCTCACATTCGAACACTCAGCTGGGAAACTCATTCTTGATGGCAAGGTGGATCATGCGGCTGTCGCGCCGTATTTGGATCATCGGCCAGCCGTGGAATTTTTCGTGTAAGCATAAAGAGACGAAAAAACACCCGGTTTCCCGGGTGTTTTTTCGTTGCGAGAAACGGGGTCTGATTACGAGTGTCGCTCCTGTCGGCTGGCGAGCATGCGATAGAGGACCGGGATGATGAAGAGCGTCAGGAACGAGGAAAACATGAGTCCGAAGATGATGGCGGAGCCGAGCGCCTGCCACATGGCGTTGGAGAGGGTGACCGGAATGATACCGAGTATGGTACAGAGCGAAGTGATGCATATGGCTTCGAGTCTCGATTTTCCGGCGTCGATTATGGCTTCCTCAAACGGTATACCGATGCGGAGGTTGATGTTGATCTTGTCGACCAGGATGATCGCATTTTTCACGACGATGCCGAAGAGAGCGAGAATGCCGATCAGTCCGGGGAAGGAGAGTGGTACGCCGAAGAGGGCCAGGCCGACGAAGACTCCGATGAGCGCGAGCGGGAGCGTGACGAGCACGAGGAGCGATTTGCGGAATGAGTTGAACTGTATGACGAGTGTCGAGACGATGAGGAGCGCGGCGATGATCATCGCCTGCAGTATCGATTGCACCGATTTGGCGTTCTCTTCATTCTCGCCGCCGTATGAGATGACGTAGCCATCAGGCAGCCGGTATTCGCCAGCTGATAGTTTGTCCTGGAAGGCCAAGAGTACCGTCTGTCCGCTCGTCGTGCCGTCGACACCCGCAGTGATCGAGACGACGCGCTGTTCATCGACGCGCTTGATCGCGTTTACAGAAGGGATGAGTTCGATGGTTGCGACGTCCTTGAGATAGACCGGGATGCCTGATTGGTTCGTGATCTCGATATTCTGCAGGGACTGGAGTGTCGCGAGGGCGCGCTCATCGAAGCGGGCGACGACTGAAATCTCGTCATTATCGCGGATCACCTTGGTGATCTCGGTTCCTGATACGGCCATGCGGAGCGTCGATCCGACCGAGGCGGATGAGAGTCCGTAGATCCGGAGCCGGTCCTGATCGAGGGTGAAAGTATATTCAGCTGGGGCTTCCTTGAGAGAAGTATCGATGCCGGCAGTCCCCGGGATCGTCGCCAGTATGTCCTTGAGGTCGCTCGCTATCCGCCCGAGTTCTTCGAGATCCTCTCCACGGACCTGGGCTTCAAAAGCGGCTCCGGCCGGCGGACCTCCTTGCTGCGATTCGACAGTGATATCGGCAGTCTGTATCGCCGAGAGCTCATGTCTGATCTTGGTGGCGAGGTCGAATGAAGTGATTGATCGCTCTTTCTGATCGACCAGGGTGACGATGATTCCGGCGGTGTGCGATGCGCTGCCTGAGGAACCGCCGGCGCTGTTTTGCGAAGATACCTGTCCGCCGATGACGGTCGAGAAATTCTTGATTTCCGGGTATTTGACGAGCGCGGATTCGGCTTCCTGGACGATCGTATCGGTTTCTTCGAGCCGGAGACCGATCGGTCCGGTGATATTGATGAACAGCATCGTCTCGTCCGATGCGGGGAAGAATTCTGATTTCACGATGCCGGTTGCGGGAAGGAGGAGTGTCCCGATGAAGAGTCCGATCGTCGATACGAGCGTGATGACTCGGCGTTTCTTCGTCGAGAGCACGAAGCGGAGCAGGCGTTCGTAGTGAGGGATGATGTGATCGATATGCACGATGCCGTGCATGAGCCGGTCCAGAAAGCCGGCCTCATCGCTGATCTGATGCGCCAGCTTGTCCTTGATGAGCTGGTCATCCTCTCGTTCCTGTTCGACGAGGCGCTCATTGGCCAGGAGGATGACATCGCCGCCGGCGAGATAGCGGAAGCGGGCGAGCCAGAAGACGATGCCGAAGCCGAAAGCTGCCAGAGCGAAGCGCGATATGCCTCCGAGATATCCGATGGACAAGAGAGCAGTACCGAGGCTCCCGGCGAGTGCGAGCCAGTACATGCCGCGGGTGAAGCGGATGCGTTCGAGTGCGGCCGCGAGCGGATGATTGATGATGATCGCGATGATGAGCGACGATATGAGCGTGACCGATACGGTGACAGGAATGGATTTGATGAATTCGCCGATGATGCCGGTGGCCAAGAGGAGCGGCAGGAAGGCGAAGGTGGTCGCGAGCGTCGTCGTGAGGAGGACGACCTTGAAGTCGCGCAGTACGAGCAGCACCGCTTCTTCTGGCGTGAATTTCCCCGTCCGGAGGTACTGCTTCGTCGCCGATACGACGACGATAGCGTCATCGACGAGGAGCCCGAGCGCGAGCAGGAGGGAGAAGAGCGAGAGGAAATTGAGTGAAGTGCCGGTCATTTGCATCACGCCGAACGTCGCGAAGAAGACGAGCGGGATGGTCAATCCGGCGATGATCGCTTCCTTGATGCCGATGACGAGGATGAGCGTAATCATCACGAGCGCGATGGTCAGCATGAAGTCATGCCCGAGCTGCTCGAAATCCTTGCGCATGGCATCGGAAAAATCGACCGTCGTATCCATACGCATGCCGCTCGGGAATCCGGCGAGGAGCGACTCGCCGGTCTGTTTGGCGGCAGAGACGATATGGATGATCGACCCACCGGTTTTCTTGATGATATCGATGGTGACAGCGTTTTCTGGCAGGCTGCCATCGATGGAGAGTCGGGATATCATGGTGCGCTTGATAGCCCGCTCTTCGACTGTCGCGATGTCGCTCAATTTGATCAGTGTTCCGTCGGCTGTGCGAGCGACCGAGATCCGGGCGAGCGTCGACGCGTCGAAGAACCGTCCATCCGAACGTATCGGATAGACGAAGGATCGGCCATCGAAATTGCCTCCGGGCATAGCTATATTGCTGGCCTGCACGGCTTGGTTGGCGGTTTCAGCGGAGAGACCGTACCGGGAGAGTCGGGCGGGATCATAGGCGATCGAGAATTCCCGCTCGTCTCCGCCGGAGAGTCTGACTTCACGGACATCAGGGATCTTCTCGAGTTCATCCTTGAGCGTCTCGGCATGTTCGCGGAGCGTAAATCCGTCGTAGGGTCCGGTGAGCGCGATCGTCAGGATAGGCTGGTCATCGAAGGACATCTCTGAGATGGTCGGATCACTCACTTCTTCCGGCAGCTCCGGCCGGACATTGTCCACCGCATCGCGGACCCGGCGGGTGGCATCTTCGATATCTTCGCCGGATGCGAATTGGATACTGATGGACGAGATGGAATTCGCGGACGTCGAAGTGACTTTGTCAGCCCCTCTGAGCGACGAGACTTCTGTTTCGATCTTTTTGGTGACGAGCTCCTCGACATCGCTCGGTGATGCTCCGGGATAGGCGGTGGTGATGATGACGTAGGGGAGCTTCACTTCGGGATTCGATTCGCGAGGCAGCGTACGGTAGGCATAGGTACCCCAGCCGGAGAGCAGGATAAGCAGGAGCACGATGACGCGCGTGTGGGTGACGAAAAAATTCAGGAACCCGTTGCGAAGCGCCGGATCGAAAGAGAGCCGGGAAAGATAGCGGGAGTCTGATGATGATTCCTTGGGGGCTGGTTCGGTCATAAGGGAGAGAGTTTACTCGAGAGTTACGGCATCGCCTTCCTTGAGACGCTTCACTCCGGTCGTGATGATGCGGGTGTCGGGATCCAATCCGGACAACTCGACGATTTCTCCATCGATATTGATGAGAGTCACCGTCTGTCTTCGGGCCTGACCGTCCTCGTAGATGAATACGGCGCTGCCATCCTGATCCTGGGACACAGCTGAGAGCGGCAGAAAGAAATTGCCTGCCCCGGCTTGTTTCGATGCTGAGACCGAGACCGTGACGATAGATCCGGAAGCGATATCTTTGAAAGCGATATCACTGCTTTCGGCCTCGATGAGGAAGCGTCGACTGTCCGTATCGGCGATCGGCGAGATACGGATGATGCGGCCGGAGAGCGCATTCTTCCCATCGGATGTCTTGGAGAAGGATAGCGACTGTCCGAGAGAGAGCAGAGCGTGTTCGGTATCATTGACCGAAAAACGGATGAGTTTCTTCCCGCGGCTGACGGTGCCGAGCGGCGTGCCGACTGAGACCGTGTCGCCGGGCGCTACGAAGCGCGCGGTCATGCTGCCGGCGATCGGGCTTCTGACGATATGCTGATCAAGTATCGCCTGATAGGCGAGTGCTGCGATATCGCGATCGTTGCGGGCCTGGTCTTTGGCTATTTCTGAAGCAGTCGTCTCATCCCGATCGTCATCGTGTTTGGCGAGCTGATAGGATTTTTTCGCATTGGCGAGCGAGAGCGCGGCGCTCTCGAGTTCGCTGCTCCGGAATCCCTGATTCGAGGGGATGCTGCTGCCGGGCGCATCGATCCGGAAGAGCGTCTGACCGACTCCGACCATGCGGCCGAGATCGCTTCCGACGAAGACGACGGTGCCATTGATAGAGGCCGAGAGATGAGCCTCGCTTTCGTGTTCCACAGTACCGGCGGCAGAGAAATCGAACACGATCGAATGCTGTTCGGAGACGCGGCTGGTACTGACAGTGAGAGGAGTCGGCGCGTTTTTTTCAGTCTGGTCTTCGAGGGATGATGTATCGGAAGCGGACCAATAGACGCTGATGCCGAGAGCGGCGGATAGCGTGATGATCGCAAAAAACGGCCAGCGGGAAATCCAAGGGAAACGTGTCGAGAGAGAGGTAAACATAGGATAAAATTCAGCTCAGAATAAAAGAATTATTACTGCCTCTGGTGGCAGAGGAAATTCTCCTCACGCTACCATAGAAAGAGGCTCTGGTCAACGAGAAGACGACTGTTTTGTGATACAATGAAAGGCAAGTTCCGCTGGAGAATATCCTGGCGTGAGCGGTTTTTGAAACAAAAGAAAAAATCATGCGACGCCTTCTTGTTCTCTTGCTTCTATTGGGCTCTTGCGGCACGGTTGTCCGGGTGCACGCGGCTGGTCCGTATGCGCCTGAAGTTCTAGCAAATCTCGTCAAGCCGTCCGTGGCCCGCATCATGACACATACGGCCGGCGAGGCTGAGATCGCTTCTATAAAGGTGGATGTCCGCCAAGGACTGATCGCGGTCGATACATCGGTCGATCCAATCAAGATCAGCGTGGATGAGTATATTTCCGGCAGCGGTCTGATCATCCATCCGGACGGATATATAGCGACCAATGCCCATGTCGTCTCGCAGGAGACGATCAAGCAGATGCTGGCCTCCGAATCGGCCATGGCGGCCTTCTATGAGAATGTATTGTATCTTTCGGACGAGGAGGCACAATCGTTCCTGCAATCGGACGGGGCCGAAGCATTCGGTAAGCAAGTCTTGCGGACCGTGATTGAGAATAGCCGATTCGATCTCCGGACCGAGACCTTTGTGCTTGATCCCCGATCCATCAAAGAACGGCCGGCTGATCTGGTGCGCGAAGCGTTTCCGGCCAGCGTGGAAAGCCTGAATGAGAACTTCATGGAAGATGATCGGGATGTCGCTATCATCCGGGTCGATCTGGATCGATTGCCAGCTCTGCCGATCGCCTCCGGAAGCACGCTATCGGTGGGAAGCACGGCGTATGTTTTCGGTTTTCCTGGGACTGCCGAGTTCAATAGCAAGAGTCCGACTGAAGCGACGTTTACCCGCGGAGTGGTGAGCGCTATCAAGACGGCTGCCAGCAAAGATTTTCCGATCTATCAGACCGATGCCAAAGTATCGCAGGGATCAAGCGGCGGGCCGCTGTTCAATGATTTTGGGGAAGTCGTCGGGTTGGTCACGTTTCAGACGAGTGAGCTCGAGCGGTCATCAGGCGATAATTTCGCTTTTGCCCTGCCAGCGGCGCTTATTCGGGAAGAAGCCGAGAAAATCGGACTCGCACTCGATCGGCATGAGATTTTTAGGGCCTTTACTCAGGGTATCGATGCCTATGAGCATCGGCGGTGTGGAGAGGCTTTTGAGTATTTCCATCAGGCTGGGTCCGTGAATGAGATTTTTTCCCTGGAAAAATCGATGGAACCGTATCGTGAGCGCTGTCGCTCGATACAGGCGAACGGACAGGCTCTCGATACCCGGTGGGACATGGTGAAGGATCGTGCAGAAAGCATCGATCTTCCGATGGCGACCTTGCTCGGGGCGATACTGTTCCTCTCCTCTATTTTTGGAGCAGCGCTCTTTTGGCTGGTCCGGCAGATACGTCGCGAAGAGGGGGAGATAGCCAGTCTGCGGCAGCGTCTCCATGATGATGAACGGAAGCGGCATGAGAAGAAATACGGCGAAGAGCGTATCACTGTCCGTGTGCGTGATACGAAGCGATAATAGCTGTCATGGCCCAAAAAAAAGTATGGATACTCTGCGTACCGCGCTCTCCAGCCGTGAGTTTCTTGCTCCGATCATCATCGTGCTGCTTGGGAGCGTTTCGTTTTTCGTCGCTCCGGATATGTTGCGCGCCTTGGCGGTCTCAGTCGGTCTCGGCATTCTCTGTATCGAATCATGGGAGCGGATACGGGAACATAAATGGAATCTGGATTATATCGCTTTCCTGGCGCTCTTCACGGCTGCATTTTTCGGGGAATGGCTTTCCGGAGCTGTTCTCGCGCTGATGGTTTCTGTGAGCGCGGCACTCGAATCCTTTGGGACACGCCGTGCCGAGAAAACGCTGCGAGGGCTGTTTGATAAGTTTCCCAAAGAAGTGTTGATGCAGACCGAGAGCGGCGTGCTTTCGAAACCTATCCAGGAGGTGAATGAAGGAGAAGCGTTTCTGGTTCGGACCAATGAGATGGTGCCGCTTGATGCGACGCTCTTGGCGGATGATGCGCTTTTGAATGAGGCAAATCTGACCGGAGAGATGGAACCGGTCGAATATCGGAAGGGGAAATTCGTCAAAAGCGGCTGCGTCAATCTCGGGCCGGTGATCTTACTTGAGGCTCGCGGGAATTTTGAGCACTCGAGTTATCGGAAAATCCTGACGCTGGTCGAGCGCGGCAAGCAGCAGCAGTCGCCCCTGGTGCGGCTGGCTGAACGATCGAATTGGATGTTTACGCTTGTGACGCTCATTTTCGCTTTTGGTGCGCTGATAGTCTTCCAGGATTGGGAACGTTTCTTGGCGGTACTCGTCATTGCGACGCCCTGTCCGCTCCTGATTGCAGCCCCCGTGAGCTTCTTGGGGGGATTGAGTCGGGCAGCCCGCAATAGCATCGTCATCAAGAGTCCGTCTGTCCTCGAGGCGCTCGCCAAGACGAAGACACTTTTCTTCGACAAGACCGGGACATTGACGCTCGGCGAGCCGGAGCTCAAGGGAATCGAGGTGCTGCAGGCTTTCTATACTGAGCGGCAGGTGCTCGAGATCGCTGCGGCGCTCGAATGGAGCTCTCTTCATCCGGTAGCCAAGAGTCTCGTGCATGCCAATGAGGACCGGGGAGGAGCACTGCTTTCGGCCAAGCATGTCGAAGAGAAGATCGGCGACGGTATCTACGGTGTCATTGATGGGAAGCGCTATCGCATCGGCAAATCGGATGCGTCACATGCCGGTAGCGGCATCATCTCGGAGCTTTCCTGTGAAGGAACAGTCATCGCGCGGTTCTCGTTTGACGATACGATCAAGGAAGATGTCGAGAAGTTGTTCGAATATTTCCGGACACGAGATTATTCGATTGGCATCCTGACCGGGGATAAACGGGCCAATGCCCATCGGCTTTTCGGCCGTTTCCGTATCCCGGTCTATGCGGAGTGTTCGCCAGCCAAGAAATCAGCCCTGGTCTTGCGACAGCAGCAGGGAGGGAGTCTGGTCGGCATGGTCGGTGATGGTATGAATGACGCGCCAGCCTTGGCGCTCGCCGATGTGGGCATCGTGTTTTCCGGTACTGAGAACAGTGCTTCGATCGAAGCGGCGGATGTCGCGATTCTCGGCCGCGATGCCTGGAAAATCCGCGATGCGGTGCATATTGGCCGCCGTTCGTATCAGGTGGCCAGGCAGAGCATTATCATCGGCATCGGACTCTCTCTCATCGGCATGATATTCGCCTTTTTCGGCTTCATTCCACCGGTCTATGGAGCTATTCTTCAGGAGGTGATCGATGTGGTCGTCATCGTCAATGCGTTGCGCTCCACCTATTGATTTTTCCCTCGAAATGCGAGAGAGTGGATGACTGACGTTTCAAATGATTTCTGGAATCAGACAGCCATTTTGTAGGATTTTTCTCCGCCAGTTTCTTCTTCCGACCGCTCTCGAGCATCACGCCGACAAAATCTCCTGTCCGCTACGGAAGACTCGCGTCACGGATCTTTTGTACCGGCGCTTATGCGAGGAGCGGTGCCCGGCGAGAAGAAAGATGGCGGCGGAAAAATCCTACAAAAGACTGTCTTGCCTGAAATAATACACAAGCAGTAGGATATTTTTTTTAAACACGTTTGCTTCATGAAAATCGCGATGCTTATCTCTGGTGGTGTGGATAGTTCGGTCGCGTTGCGGCTGCTTCAGGATGCCGGGCATGAGATCGAGGCTTTCTACATGAAAATCTGGCTTGAGGATGAGCTGGCTTTTCTGGGTGAGTGTCCGTGGGAAGAAGACCTCTCCTATGTCCGGGCGGTGTGCGAGCAGGCGGGAGTCCCACTCTCGGTCGTGCCGTTTCAGAAAGAATACTGGGAGCGAGTCGTCGCGCATACGATCGCCGAGGTGCGTGCGGGTCGGACGCCGAATCCGGATATGCTCTGCAATGCCCGGATCAAATTCGGAGCCTTCGCCGATGCGTTTGGGAAAGACTTCGACACGATAGCGACGGGGCACTACGCACAGACCGAAGAGCGGGACGGGCGGACCTATCTCAAGATGTCTCCCGATCCGATCAAGGATCAGACATATTTCCTGTCTCAGCTGTCACAGGAGCAGATAGCGCGTGCCTGTTTTCCGATCGGACATCTCGAGAAACCAGAGGTACGGAAGCTGGCTGAGCGGTATGCATTGCCGAATGCTTCACGGAAGGATAGTCAGGGAATCTGCTTTCTCGGCGAGATCGCCTTTGATAAGTTCCTCGAGTACCATCTGGGCAATCAGACAGGGGATATCATCGACGCGAAGACGGGGAAAAAGCTTGGAGAGCACAACGGGTTCTGGTACTACACGATCGGGCAGCGGCGCAGTATCGGTCTTTCGGGTGGTCCATGGTACGTGGCCAGGAAGCGGCCAGAGACCAATGAGATACTCGTTTCCAATCTCTATCGGAGCGAGGATATGGTGCGGGATACTTTCCGTGTGGTCGCGATCAATTGGATCGCCGGTCTGCCGGAGACGCGGAATCTCGGCGTGAAGATCCGGCACGGAGAGAAGGTATATCGATCGCGAATCGTGCTGCACCGGGATGGTGCGGCGACCGTCAGGCTCGCTGAGCCGGACAAAGGTATCGCGGCCGGACAGTATGCCGTCTTCTATGATCGCGGATACTGTCTCGGAGGCGGCGTGATTCTGGAGCAGTGATGATGAACCCTTATGTTGATTCGGAAAGACAAGGTAGATTTTTTTGAACAGACCGTGGCTGACTTTTTCCATAAAGCCGGTCGTGAACATCTGCCGTGGCGGAAGAAAAACATTACGGCGTATGAGGTCTGGGTGTCCGAGATCATGCTGCAGCAGACCCAGGTCTCGCGGGTCATCGCTTATTATACGAGATTTCTTGAGCGCTTCCCGACTCTGGAGACATTGGCGCAAGCGACGTGGGAGGAGTTCTTGCCTTACTACGAGGGTTTGGGTTATTACGCGCGCGGCCGAAACATGCTCAAGGCGGCGGTTTTGATCATGGAGAAGTATCAGGGAATATTTCCTCAGGACAGAAAGGCGCTTGAAAATATTCCGGGTATTGGTCCCTATACGGCCGCTGCTATTCTCAGTTTCGCCTATGGACAGCAGATCATCGCTTGGGATACAAATCTTCGGCGGGTGATCGGTCGGTTCTTTTTCGGGAGCAAGAGAGTGGCGGACGTCTATGATGTGGAAGATCGACTGACGCTCGCCGCGCCGGAGCTCAACGCAGCGCTCATGGATCTCGGAAGTAGTCTCTGCACCGGCCGTCCGAAATGTGGCGCCTGCCCGCTCGCAGCGCGCTGCCGGTATCGACGGGAGAAGGGTGTAGGCGAGAGCGTCGAGAAAGAAATAGCGAGCTCATCCGTCGATTGGTCGCGTGCCAAGACATATATCGTGCTGCATGAGGGGCATCGCGAGTATCTCTCTTCACGGAACGACCGCTATCAGCCGTTTATCCTGCCGAAAGGCTATGCATCGTCGCGGAGCGGTATCAAAGACTGGTTTCTCCGCCGCTTCGGTCTCAGTGTCTCGGTAAGACCGCCTAAGAAAGATATGCGACGGGGAGTCATACTCGTCAATGTACAGATCCTTTCCGGCAAGGCCTCTTTTCCTCGACATGAGAAAAAGGCATTCGTGGAGTTTTTGGATCAGTAACTATCTCAAACCTCATGGTGAGGTTTGAGATAGTTACCCAGAAGTGAGTTGTTTCTCTCCGTATCTCATGCGATAATGGAATCACTATGGAACTACGTCATTTCAACATCTCTTTCTTTTTCCTGCTGCTCCTGATTGTCGGAGTCGGAGTCATCTTCCTTTTCCTGCCGTTTTTTACGGCGATGGTCGTGGCGGCTATACTCGCGGTGCTTTTCCAGAAAACCTATCAGCGATTGCTCCGGTGGCTGCGAGGTAGCGAGGTGACGAGCGCTCTCATCACCTGTCTGATCGTGGCGGTCGTCATCATCGCACCTATCTTTACGGCCCTCAGTTTTGCGGTCAATGAGGCGAATGACCTCTATCACGCGGCCGGATCAGGACAGTCTCTCGAATCATCGATCCGCTCTTTCATAGCGCAGGTGAATCAGATACCGGTCATCGGCCCGGCTTTTGGACCGGATATCGTCAATATCGATACCTTCTCCGCGGATCTCCGCGAGATAGGCAAGAATGCTCTGGGATTGCTCCAGGCAGCCTATCAGGGTATCGCGAGCTTCCTGCTCTGGGTCTTCGTTATGTTCTTCGCGCTTTATTATTTTCTCATCGATGGTCACCGCGCGCTCGACTATCTCATGCGTATCAGTCCGCTCCGTGATGAGCATGACAAGCTGCTCATGCGCAAATTCGTCTCCATCAGCCGCGCGACCCTCAAGGGGACGCTCTTGGTGGGTATTGTACAGGGTGTGCTCGGAGGACTGATGTTCTGGGTGGCCGGAGTGCCGTCGCCGCTTATCTGGGGCATGATCATGGTGCTGTTCTCGGTTATTCCGATGGTCGGAGCGGGCATTGTCTGGGTCCCGGCGGGCGTGAGTATGCTGCTTCTGGGACATGTCTGGGAGGGAATATTCATCCTCGGTGTCGGAGCCGGCGTCATATCGACGATTGACAATGTGCTCCGTCCGAAACTGGTCGGCAAGGACACAGATATGCATCCGCTCCTGGTCTTCTTCGCGACGCTTGGAGGACTTTCATTGTTCGGTCTTTCCGGGTTCATCATCGGACCGATCATCGTGGCACTGTTCATGGCGTTGTCAGAAATCTACATGGTCGAATTCCATCGTCAGCTGAAGGCTTATAACGAAGCGAAAACCGGAGCATGATCGGCATGTGGCAGCATCTTCTCGAATGGCTCGATCCGGTCGCGTTCTCGATCGGTTTTTTGTCGGTGCATTGGTATGGTATCTGTTTTCTACTGGGTATCGCCGCCGTGTGGCTCTGGCTCAAAAGAGATCAGAAACATCATCTCGGGGGCGCTCGCAGTGCGCTTGTAGATGAGTTCTTGTTCGTCATGCTGATCGGTGCTCTGATAGGGGCACGTCTCGGCTACGCTCTCTGGTATGCCCCGGCATATTTCCTGGAGTATCCGCTGGCCCTCATCTCGCCGTTCGATCCTCTCTCCGGAGGGTACGTCGGATTTTCCGGACTGAGTTTCCATGGAGCGCTTGTCGGTCTCGCGCTCGCTTGTTTCATCTGGACGGCGCGACAGCAGCAGGATTTCCTGATCTGGATAGACCGTATCGTTCTCGCGGTTCCGTTGGGGATATTCTTCGGGCGTATCGGAAACTTCATGAATGGCGAGCTTTGGGGGCGTCCAACGGAAATGGTGTGGGGAGTCTATTTCCCTCTGGCGGATAGCGTGCTGCGGCATCCGTCACCTCTCTATGAGGCGCTCGGCGAGGGTGTGTTACTCTTCGTTGTCCTGAGCCTGCTCCGTCGTTATGTCGTATCTCGGTCTGGACAGATGGGGGCATGGTTTCTTTTCCTCTATGGATGGGTACGTTTTCTGTTGGAATATTTCCGCGAGCCGGATATCCAGGTAGGGCTCCTGGCCTTCGAATTTTCACTCGGACAATGGCTCTCTCTCGGGTTGATCGGTCTGGGCGGGGTGATTCTGTGGCTCCTCCGGGGGAAGTATCGGGATATGGTATAATAGAAAGACTATTATAACTGTACCGACATGAAACAACTGACTCTTTTTTTTGTCCTACTCGCGTGCGTTTTGGCGGGTATTATCTACTGGGGGGTGTCGTCGGATCCTGGAGCGAATCAGGATGGGCCGCTCGATGAGCAGATGACGCTGTACTGGGGGGATGGCTGCCCACACTGCAAGAAAGTCGATGAATTCATCGAGACGAATAAGATCGCAGAGAAGGTGCAATTCGTGAAGAAAGAGACCTGGAAAGATCGGACGAATGCCAGGGAAATGGAACGCCGTGCCAAGGCATGTAATCTTGATTCGAAAGAGATCGGGGTGCCCTTCCTCTATGCGGATGGACAGTGCTACATTGGCGAGCCTGGTGTCGAGAAGGTTCTGGCAGAAAAAGCCGGATTGGATATGTCAGTGGTATCTTCCGGAGCTGAGAATACAAAATAAGACAGAAAATGGACATCAAAGCACGGCGTCAGGGGGGTATGGATGGTATACGGTCAGAAAGACCGGCTATCGCCTATCGGCATCATCCGGCTCCGACGCAGCCGCAGACATCTATCGATCGAACACGGGTCCAGCAACGTATGCTGGATGGTGTGGTTGTGGCACAAAAATTGACTCTTGATCCGCTACCACGTCGGAGTCTCAGGGATCGGTGGAGCGGGCTCAGAGCGTACATTCTCGGGCTCTGGCGTCGGACCCGAGCTTTTGATAGTGGAGTGTTCTCGCATACGCCGGCTCTGGCGCTCTCTTCCCGTCAAACTTTCTATGTCTCTGTTTTTGGTGGAGTCGCATTCGGCGTATTCATGACGGCGATGACTTTTATGCTGCTTGATCATGGAGTGCTGGCTCAGTCGGATGCTGATATGGCTGCGATCGAGGAGGAGACCGCTCCGCTGGCCGAGGAGAAGCCGGATGCCGCCGAGACTATGGCCGAGACTTTTCTCGAAGATGAATCCGCTACTATCTCCGCTTCGCAGGAAGACGTCTTTTTGGAATATTTCAGCGAAGTGGCGGAAGAGGAATACCGAACCAAGATCACCGAGATGGTGAAGGGATATCCAATCGAACCGATGCTTCCGTATATCTTCGAGAAAGACCGGACCGTTGCGGCATTCTTGGTGAGCATCGCGAAAAAGGAGAGCAATTGGGGGAAGCGGGTCCCGGTGCTTGAGGGTCAGGACTGCTTCAATTATTGGGGCTATCGCGGAGTGCGGCGTCTGATGGGGACTGGAGGCCATACCTGTTTCAATAGTCGCAAGGATGCGGTCGATACGGTCGCGCGAAGAATCGAGAAGCTCGTCTATTCCGAGCAGCTCAATACGCCAGAAAAGATGATTCTCTGGAAATGCGGGTTTTCCTGTGAGGGTCATAGTCGGGAGAGCGTCAAGAAGTGGATCAGCGATGTCGACATGTATTTCAGCCGGCTTGAGGACAATGGGTATTAGCGTTTATCTTGTATTGACGGCCGGTCCGGTTTTTGCTATACTGGGAGCGTACAGTGAAGGAGGGATGAAGTTCGCGTAAGCGGGCTTTTTTTCTTGAAATATGGCACAAAACCATAGTTTCACTCATTATATAAGTCATTATTAAGAAGAAATGTATGCCGACCAAAAAAGTCGCAGAACCGGTAGATGCCGGAGAGAGTCTTTCGGGACGTCTCGGGGAATTTGGCAGCGCGGTCATGCAGATCGCCGATGAGAAGGGGCTTTCGAAGGATCGCGTCCTGGAAGTCGTCGAAGCGGCGCTGGCAGCTGCTTACAAGAAGGATTATGGCAAGAAGGGCCAGGTGATCAAATCGAAATTCGATGAGGTTTCGAAGGCAGCTTCGTATTTTCTCGTGAAGGAAGTGGTCGATGAGACGACTCGCGAATTTGTGGAGGAGGAAATCCTCGAAGAGGGCGCGCCGGCTTCGCAGCATGAAGAGCCTGAGCATGTCGAGGGTGATGAAGATCGTCTGCCGCGGTACAACGCCGAGCGCGATCTGACGCTCGAAGAGGCTCGCCTGATTAAGAAAGATGCCCAGGTCGGAGATGTCCTGGAGCTGCCGCTTGAGGCGCATGAGGAGTTCGGCCGTGTCGCAGCGCAGACCGCGAAGCAGGTCGTCATCCAGCGCATCCGTGAGGCGGAGCGCGAGACGATGTATGAAGAATACAAGGAGAAGGAGGGTCAGGTCGTGAACGGCATCATCCAGCGCATCGAAGGCCGCAATGTCTTCATTGATTTGGGTAAGTCGATCGGTGTCCTGTTTCCTTCCGAACAGGTCGAAGGCGAGAATTATCGTATCGGTCAGCATCTGAAAGTGTATCTCGTCCGTGTCGAAGCTGATACCCGCGGTCCGGGACTGCTCTTGTCCCGCACGCATCCGGAGATGGTCCGCCACCTGTTCTCGCTCGAAGTGCCGGAGATCTTCACCGGAACGGTGGAAATCAAGGCGATCGCCCGGGAAGCCGGGTCTCGCACCAAGCTGGCTGTCTCGACTTCCGAAGAAGGAGTCGATCCGATCGGTTCATGTGTCGGTCAGAAGGGTACGCGCGTCCAGGCGGTCATTGATGAGCTGGGAGGCGAGAAGATCGATATCATCGAATGGAGCGATGACGCGAAGAAATTCATTACTGCAGCTTTGTCACCAGCTAAGGCGCTCTCCGTCGAGCTGTTCGAAGAAGAGAAGCGCGCGCTCGTAAAAGTGCCTCAGGATCAGCTTTCGCTCGCTATCGGCAAGCGTGGGCAGAACGTGCGTCTGGCCGCCAAGCTTTCGGGCTGGAAGATCGATGTAGCTGGAGATGAGGCGACGCTTTTGGCAGATGCCGAACCGGTGATGAGCGATACTGAGCCAGTGGCTCCGATCGAGATCTCGGAAGAGACGGTAGCGGAGGGCGTTGAATCGGCCGCGGAAGTCGCATCCGAAGCGAAAGCGGAGTAACGAAGCAGCTACCTGTATCATCTCCGTATCCGAATAATTTTTTTCAATCTGCAAGCTTATGAATTTGTGGCATGAAATCTCCTGCGGGAAGAATGTTCCGAATATCATCAATGTGATCGTCGAGATACCGAAAGGCTCGAAGAATAAGTACGAGATCGACAAGGAAACCGGTCTGATCAAGCTCGATCGCGCCATGAAGACAAGCCAGGATTACCCGTTCGATTACGGATTCGTTCCGCAGAGCCTCTGGGAAGACAATGATCCGCTCGATGTCGTACTGTTGACGACCTCGCCGCTCGTCCCAGGTATCCTCGTCGAGGCCCGGCCGGTCGCGGTGATGCGGGTCATCGATTGCGGTGAAGGCGATGACAAGATTATCGCGGTGCCGAAGAGTGATCCCCGCTTCGATGATGTCATCAATCTCGGCGATATCAACAAGCATACGATCAAAGAAATCCAGCATTTCTTCGAGACCTACAAGACGATCGAGGATGGCAAGAAGGTAGTCGTGAAGGGCGTCGAGAACAAGGCAGCGGCTATCGCTACCGTGAAGAAAGGACTCAAGATGTATAAGGAGAAGTTTTCCAAATAATTCGTCATTGCTGATTGCTGAGTATGGATATCGTCGTAAAGAAATTGCCGCAGTCGAAGGCGGAGCTCTCTATCACGCTCGCGTGGGATGAATGGAAGAAGGAGATGGATCACGCTGCGGAACATATGGCCAAAGATGTGAAGATCCCCGGGTTTCGTCCAGGCAAGGTGCCTCGCGATGTGCTGGAGAAGCGCTATGGAAAAGAGGCTCTCTTGATGGAGGCTGCTGAGCACGCGGTGTCTCATTCGTATGCGCGGGCGCTCGAACAGGAGAAAGTCGATGCGATCGGACAGCCGGAAGTGAAGCTTGAAGCCGTCAAGGAGGGTGAATCTCTGGCTTATGTGATCACGACAGCGGTGATGCCGGAAGTGAAGCTCGCCGAATGGAAGAAAGCTGTCAAAGAAGCCAACGCGGCTCACGCCAAGAAGATGACTGCGCTCGCAGTCGAACCGAAAGAGATCGAGGATGAATTGAACCGGCTGGCGACGATGCGGGCGAAGTTCGTGACTGTCGCGCGTCCGGCGCAGCTTGAGGACAGCGTAGAAGTTGATTTTGAAGTCAAGCAGGATGGTGTCGTGATCGAAGGCGGGAAAAGCGAGAAGCACCCGCTCGTGCTCGGTAAGGGTGTCTTTATCCCGGGCTTTGAGGAAGGGATCGTCGGTATGCAGGAAGGGGAAGAAAAAACGATGACGCTCTCATTTCCGGAGGATTATCACGCGACGCATCTGGCAGGTAAGCCGGCTGAGTTTGCCGTGAAGCTGCGGCTGGTGCAGGAGCGCCAGATCCCGGCTATCGATGACGAATTTGCCAAGAGCCTCGGCTCCTTCGAGACACTCGAGGATTTCAAGAAGACGCTTTCGGAAGGCATCCTGGAAGAGAAGAAGCACAAAGGAAAGGAAGAAGGACGGACTGCGATTTTGGATGCGCTGGTCGGCAAGGCGACTATCGAGTTTCCCGAAATCCTGGTCGCCGAAGAGCTTAATCGTATGACACAGGAATTCCAGTCTCAGGTCGAGATGATGGGCATTCCGTTTGAGCAGTATCTGGAGCATTCCAAGAAGTCTTTGGATGATCTTCGGAAGGATTGGAATGAACAGGCGAAGAAGCGGCTCTCGGCCGGTATCATTCTGGAGAAGCTCGCAGATGAGGATGAGGTCGAGATCGATTCGAAGGAAGTCGAGGAAGAGATGAATAACACGCTTCAGTACTACAAGCGGGTCAAGGATGCCGAGAAGAATATCGATCTTGAACGGCTCTATGCTTCGACACGCGGACGTCTCCGCAACGAAAAGGTCTTCGAGATGCTCGAGAAGCTGTAGTTCTATTGAGCAGGGGGAAAGGATATTTCCCCGTCGCATTTCCCTTCGGGAGCGCACTCGCTCCGCCCAGCGGCTCCGCTCATTCTTTTTTCACCTGCGCTCTTTCTGTTCTTCGAACAGAAAACCGGCCCGCTTCGGTGAAAAGCGGCTCCCGAAAGGAAACGACGACAGAGAAATATCTCGCATCTCCAATGTCTTTCCTAATCCCTGAATAGTAGGATATGTCTATGCACAACAACTATTTGGTTCCCATGGTGGTCGAGAAGACGAGCTTCGGCGAGCGGGCGTACGATATCTATTCGCGTCTCCTGCTCGATCGTATCGTCTTCATCGGATCGCCGATCGATGACGCGGTCGCCAATACGGTGATTGCTGAGCTCCTCTTCCTGGATTCCCAGAATCCGAAAGAGGATATCAAGATGTATATCAACAGTCCGGGCGGTTCGGTGACATCAGCGCTCGCTATCTACGATACGATGCAGTATGTGAAAGCGGACGTGCAGACCATCTGCGTCGGCATGGCCGCTTCGGCCGCGGCGCTCCTCCTGGCATCCGGCCAGAAAGGGAAACGGATGGTATTGCCGAATAGTGAGGTGATGATCCATCAGGTGCTTGGTGGGACACAGGGGCAGGCGACGGAAATCGATATTCATGCCCGGCATATACTCCGGACTCGGGATCGGCTCAACAAGATCCTAGCCAAGCATACCGGCCAGAAGATCGCCAAGATCGAGAAAGACACGGACCGGGATTATTTCATGTCAGCTGAAGAGGCGGTGAAATACGGCATCGTCGATCGGATGATCGGGTAAGAATGCATGCAAGAATGGAAATCAAAAACACCCGTCGTAAGGGTGTTTTTGATTTCTGCTGGATATCTTTAAGGTTACCGCTTGATGCAAAAACCATCTGCTGAGTATGAGCCGCCTTCAGAATCCGGAATCGTCACAAGCTGTCTTATGACACTTGTGCCGGATGGGCAGGTTATTATCCCGTCTCTGCCGTAGGTGGCACCGCCCCAACACTGACGTCCGTTAGAGCAGGATGGATTATTGATTATCATTGAGCATTGTCCGAAGCATCCAGCAACGATTGACCCAATAGTGGTATTGTCTGAACCGCAAGTGACGACACCGGTGGGACTGATAGATTGGACTACCTGTCCAGCAGCACAATTGCCATTTGAAATAGTCGCACCTCCACTCGGCCAAGTGGTACGACAGTCTCCGTTGAGGCAAAGGGAATTACCTCCTCCTCCGGCACCAATCACTAAATTTCCGGTGAGACCGAGAGAGGCGTTTTTGATTTGATCTATAATTCCCGTATTGAGTGGTCCAGCGATGTTGCCGCCTGGAGGGGAAACAGTTGGGTTGGTCCAGGCTTCCGCGAATTGTATTCCGATGCCGAGGATGACGCCGAGCACCACCACTTTGCTCCAGTAGAGTCCTTGATGCATGAATTTTTGCATACGTTTTTTATCTTGATTATCTCCAGCTTTCTTATTATACCATGATTTCGGCTGGGCCAGTATCGATCACTGGAGGATTTTCAGGAGGCTAGCACCGTTCATTTCATCCGGTTTCTTGACACCCATGAGGTCGAGAATAGTCGGGGCGACGTCGGAGAGGAGGCCTCGGATCTCGTTTTGCTCTCGGACCATTTCGTCGGCGGATTTCTCGCGATGGTTGTCGGGAGCGATGAACCAGAGAGGGATCGGGTTGGTCGAATGTTCGGTATCGATTTCTCCAGTCTCGAGATTCTTGAGCTCTTCGGCGTTGCCGTGATCGGCCGTGATGAAAAGCGCGCCTCCGCGCCGAAGTACTGCAGGAATCAGGAGAGAGAGGCTTTTGTCAGCGGCCTGGCAGGCGATGATAGTCGCTTCTTCATTGCCGGTATGACCGACCATATCCGCATTGGCGTAGTTGACGAGGATGAAATCGTACGCGTCTTGCTCGAGCGTCTCGACGAGCTTCTCAGTGACCTCGGGCGCGCTCATTTCGGGGACCTCGTCGAAATGGGAGACGGTCGGGGAGGGGATGAGCATGCGGTCTTCTCCTGGGAACGGTTTTTCCTTGCCGCCATTGAAGAAGTACGTGACGTGAGCGTATTTCTCGGTCTCGGCGATGCGGAGCTGCGTCTTGCTGGCGAGCGAGAGCGTCTCGCCGAGGCTGTTCTCAACTTCTTCGGGGGCAAAGGCGACATGCACTGGTAAGTTTCGTTCGTATTCGGTCATAGTGACGAAGAAAGTCTCGAGATACTCACGATCAAAGCCGTCAAATTCCCGTGTGACGAAGGCCTTGGTCAGCTCACGGGCCCGGTCTTCTCGGAAGTTGAAAAAAATGATGGCGTCATCGTCCTTGATAGGGGTAAACGGCTGCTTGTCCGAGGCGATAATGGTCGGCTCGACGAATTCATCGGTGATGCCCTTGGTATAGGACTTTTCGAGAGCGATTAAGGGATCTTCGAAGGTTTCCGCTGCCTTACCTTCGGTCAGCATGCGGTAGGATTTCTCGATCCGATCCCAGTTGTTGTTCCGGTCCATGCTGAAGTTGCGGCCAGAAAGGGTAGCGATAGTACCGATGCCGATGAGCTTGGTTTCCCGGTCGAGCTCTTTGATGTGCTGGATGCCGGATGTCGGAGGCGAATCGCGGCCATCGGTGAAGGCGTGGATGAAAACCTGATTGAGGCCTTCCTGCTTGGCGAGGCGGAGAATCGCGGCGAGGTGCTCGCGATGGGAGTGGACGGCGCCTGAGCTGACCAGGCCCATGATATGGAGGTTACTCTTCTTTTCTTTGACGTGATTGACGGCGGCGAGCATGGTCTCGTTCTTGTAAAACGTCCCATCTTGGATGGAAAGCGCGATGCGTGGCAGGTTTTGATAGATGACGCGACCGGCGCCCATGGTCATATGGCCGACTTCACTATTGCCGGAAGTATTCCAAGGAAGACCGACAGAAATGCCCGATGCCTGGAGGGTGGTCATCGGGTAGAAGCGATTGAGCTTGTCGAAAGTCGGCAGTTTGGCTTCGCGAATCGGGTTGCCAGCGACATTATTGGAAAGTCCCCAGCCGTCGAGGACGACGAGAACGATAGGTCGATAGGGCATTTTTGTTTTGTTTAACGCATTTTCAATCCGCAGTGTACCACGAATTATACTTTGACAAAAGAGGTCTCTCGAGCCTATACTAGCTGTGCATCTAATTTTTGATTCTAACCGCACTCTGGCAGAATCGGATGCTTTTTGGAAAAGAATACAGGGATGAAACCATTTGTTCATCAGCACACACTATCTATTTTTCCGATGTCTTATCGGATTTCTTTCCATTGCGCATACTGAAATCAGGCGCTTTTTCGCCTGTCTGTCGGTCATATGCGGTGATCTCATATGTTCGGCGTAGCCAATCTTCTTATCGGCATCGTTCTCCTTGGCGGAGGGGCGGTGGTGGGGTATTTCATCCGTCAGAATATAGCGAAGAAGCAGCTGGAAACCGCTGAAGGTCAGGCGGAAAAAATCCTCGGCGAAGCAGCCAGGAAGGCCGAGGAAACCGTACTGGAAGCCAAGAAGAAGTCAGTCGATATCCTCGAGGAAGCCAAGAAGAACGAAAAAGAGCGGGAGCAGAAGCTCGCGCATCAGGAATCGCGTGTCGAGAAGCGCGAAGAACAGCTTGATCGCAAGAGTCATGATCTTGAAAAGCATGAGGAGACGCTCATGCAGAAAGCCGAGGGTATCAAGGTGATCAAGGAAGAAGTCGAGAGGCTCAAGGCGGACGAGCTGGTCCGTCTACAGCAGATTTCCGGTCTTTCCAAAGAGGAGGCTGTGGAGCGTATCTATAAGGTGGCCGAGGAAGAGAGTCGTGATGTCCTCGTCAAACGGCTTTCGAAACTCGAGCATGAGAATGCCGAAGAGCTCGAAAAGCGGGCGCTCTCCATCATGGGGACGGTAATCCAGAAATACGCCCGTTCACATGTCTCGGAGTTCACCACTTCGACGGTCCAGATCCCATCGGATGAAGTGAAAGGGAAGATCATCGGCAAAGAGGGGCGCAATATCCGTGCCCTCGAAAAGGAGACCGGTGTCGAGATGATTGTCGATGATACGCCGGAATCCGTCATCATATCCTCGTTCGATCCGGTGCGTCGTGAGATTGCCCGTATCGCCCTTGAGAAGCTGATCGAAGACGGTCGTATCCACCCAGCCCGCATCGAAGAGGCGGTGGCTGAAGCGAAGAAGGATATCGATCAGAAAATCCGCGAGGCAGGAGAGGCAGCTGCTTATGATGCCGGCGTGGCCGGACTGCACCCGAAACTCCTCTATATCCTCGGGCGCTTGCGCTATCGATACAGCTATAAGCAGAATATCCTCCTACACTCGCTCGAAGTATCGTACCTCTCGGGAGCCATCGCGGCTGAGCTCGGGGCCAATGTGGCTGTCGCCAAGAAGGCCGGGCTCCTCCATGATATCGGCAAGGCGGTCGATCATGAGATTGAAGGGACGCACGTCAAGATCGGCATGCGCATTCTTGAGAAATTCAATATCGGCCAGGATGTCATCGATGCCATGAAGTGCCATCATGACGAGTATCCGCATGAGACACTCGAAGCCTTCATTATCACGGCGGCTGACGCTATCTCGGCGTCTCGACCAGGCGCTCGCAAGGAGACTGCTGAGAAATATATCAAGCGGCTTCAGGAGCTCGAAGCACTCGTGAATTCCTTCCCGCAGGTGGAGAAGTCGTTTGCTATCCAAGCGGGTCGCGAAGTACGCGTCTTCGTCAGCCCGGAGAAGACCGACGATCTCGGGGCGATGAATCTGGCCAAAGAGATCGCCAAGCGCATCGAAGAAGAATTGCAGTACCCGGGAGAAATCCGCGTCAATGTCTATCGCGAGACCCGCGCGGTCGAGTACGCTCGGTAGCTCGTCTTGAGAAGACAAGAAATCATCGCAACCGCTTGGGCCTCTGGTCCGGGCGGTTGTTGTTTCAAAGGAAGATAGTGTGATGCCAAATCTCTTTTTCGTATTCGCCTTTTGTATAATTTTTCTCCGCCAGTTTCTTCTTCCGACCGCTCCCTGGCATCACACCGACACAATCTCCTGTCCGCTACGGAAGACTCGCGTCACGGATCTTTTGTACCGGCGCTTATGCCAAGAGCGGTGCCCGGCGAGAAGAAAGATGGCGGCGGAAAAATCCTACAAAAGGCGAAAGAAAGCCTCTTTTGAAGTGTCCTGGACTTTTCTTATTTTTCTTCCTTTATTCAAGCCAAAAGAAACTTGCATATTTTTTGAAAGGGCTTACAATAGCGAAAAGGAGGGGGTACATAACTTGCGCTTTTTCCGGAACCTGCTACGGTAAGGGAGAAAATAGCATAACCTAGGAAGGCAGGTGAAGAATATGCAAAACGTAAACAAGGATACGCTCGTCCATGAGATCATGGATAAGACCGAGCTTTCAAAGAAGGACGTGGAGGCGACTCTCGAGTGTCTGATCGACGTCGTGACCGCTGAGCTCCGCAAGGGCAACAAGGTTACGCTGACCGGTTTCGGCACCTTCAAGGTTTCGAATCGCGCGGCTCGCGAGGGTATCAACCCACAGACCAAAGCCAAGATCACGATTCCAGCGATGACGGTTCCGAAGTTCACCGCAGGGAAGACCCTGAAAGAAGCTGTGAAATAAGTATCTTTTGTGAAATACTCCGCCCAAGGCGGATCCGTCTTGGACGGAAAAGATAGGGCTGCATCCCGCCAGAAGCGGGATGTTGCTTTTGTTGACGGGTGGCGATCATCCAGGTAGACTAGGAAAAGCCTCCGGGGGAGCCCTTTTGTTGCGGGGCCTAGGAGACAGGGCGGGGCATAGTATAGTGGCCCGCCTAGCCGTCGAGGCTGGCCCGCCTCGACTCGCGGACTCATCGACGCGAGGCGGGTAGTACGAGTGGTTTGGAATTCTGTGTGATTTCAGGCTGTTGGTTAGTAGAATATCGGGGCATAGTATAGTGGTAGTACGAGTGGTTTGGGACCATTTAGTCTCGGTTCGATTCCGAGTGCCCCGACAAGAAGAGATATTCCGGTCCTCCCGCGCAGGGAGCTAGTTGTCTCACAAAATATAATCATCGATAACAGCAGTGCTATGGACAGAGCCCCTCTCAACCAGATCGTGTTGGATTTCTTGAATGGGCATCGCAAGGCGCTCCTCGCCGTCGTCTCACCGGACCATCGGCCCAAGGTCTCGCTCATGCTCTACGCGATCGATGAGAATTTCCATTTCTATTTCGGTACGCGCCGGGCGTTCAAGAAATATGCCTGGATGCAGGAGAATGCCCAGGTCTCGCTCGCGGTCGCCGAAGAGGCGCTTGATCCGCTCCGGGTCGTAGAGGTCCAGGGAGTGGTGCATTTTATCGCTCCGGACAAGACGGAGGAGACGCTACGTTTTTTCGAATCCAAAAATCCGAGCAAATATTACGTGAAGGGAGCTGAGGACTTCGTAATGTTCCGTGTCGAACCGGAGCATGTCCGCTGGCTGGATGCTACTTCGGGCGAGCTCACGATGACCGATGTCGAGCTGGTGCTGCCGGAGCATACACATGAGGATGAGAACGCGGCATAGTCGCAGCCCTTTCCGCTCGCATCAAGCACCTATGAAGAAAGTCGTAACCATCGGAGGCGGGACGGGGAGTTTTATGCTCTTGTCCGGGCTCAAGCGCTATCCGATCGAACTCTCGGCTATCGTATCGATGGCGGATGACGGTGGATCCACTGGTATCCTGCGCGATGAGCTCGGGGTGCTGCCGCCGGGCGATGTGCGGCAGTGTCTGGCGGCGCTGTCGGATTCTTCGGAGATGCTCCGGAAGCTCATGAACTACCGCTTCGAGGAAGGCGGTTTGGCGGGACATAGTTTCGGCAATCTGTTCCTTTCGGCGCTCGAGAAGGTGACAGGAAATTTTTCAGAGGCGGTGACGGAAGCAGCGCGGATACTGTCCGTCAAAGGCGAAGTGATCCCGGTAACTGAGACCGATACGAAGCTCTATATGGAGCTCAAGAGCGGCAAGCTGTTGCGTGGCGAACACGAGATCAATACGAGCGTGAAGGTCGAGCAGGTCGGTGTGAAACGCGTCTTTCTCGATCCTCGGCCGAAGGCGAACCAGCTGGCTATCAGGCGGATCCTCGAAGCGGATCTGATCGTGATCGGTCCGGGGAATCACTATTGTAGCATCGTGCCGAATCTTCTTGTCAAAGGCATTCCCGAGGCGATCAGGCAGTCAAAGGCCAAGGTGGTGT
>JAGOBM010000002.1:16722-122420 GCA_017983435.1 Candidatus Moraniibacteriota bacterium | reverse complement strand
CGACGTTCGGAAGGGTGAGGGTGCGGTCGGCGGTGGGGTTACTGATGACCAAAGTGGTTTCATTGGCATCATCGGCTCCGGTGCCTTCGAAGACGATTTGGTTGCCATTGGTGACATCGAAGTAGAAACTGGCGTTGGTGCTGGTGGAGCCGCCGAAGGCGACGTTGTCGGTCGTATCGGTCAAGTAGGTCACAGAACCCGTACTCGTCCAATCACTCGTACCCCCTGTCTTGTTGGAACACACCCAGACGCTTGATCCAGAATTCCAAGCCAACACCTGATCATTGCTACAACCACCAATCATCCGCAAACCATCCGCCGCGATTTCTAATCCGGAATTCGATGAGGTCGTCGCCGTCACGCCAGCGGTCGTCACATCGACGCCGATGGTGATCGTACCGGAACCATTGGCGATCGAAACCGCTCCCGATCCAGCAGACAGCGTCGCGAGCGAGTACCCCGTACCGTTGCCGATGAGCAGCTGGCCATCGCCGGCAGCCGAACCGTTGACCCCGGTCCCACCACGCACCGGCGAGAGATATTGCTCCGTCCCCAACGATCCAGCACCGGTCCAGTACGCAGCATAGCCGCTCGTCCCGATACCCGTCAGACCGGCTGAGAAACTCATACACTCCCAGACATTGGTCGCATCATTCCAGGCGATGCCCTGACCATTGGCACATCCCTGCAAGAGAGCCAGCTCATTGGGCCCGGCTCCAGCAAACTCCAGACCCGACTGGCTCGAGGTCGCCCCGGTACCATCGGCCGCATCGAGGATATCGAGCGCCACTGTCGGCGTCGCACTCTCCGCACCTGAGCCGGAGACTGAGATACCATTGCCCGCCGACAAGGTCGCGAGATAATTCCCGACCGTATCAGCCCCGAGGTTGATCAGATTTGCAAACGACTGGGCCGGAGCAAAAACGATATTACCCGTCATCGTCCCGCCGGCCAGCGGCAAGAACGTCCCGGCCGCCGTCAGCACATTGGAAAAAGTCGTGCCGTCATTGGACACCTGCCACGCTCCAGCCGCA
Source organism: Candidatus Moraniibacteriota bacterium (assembly GCA_017983435.1). Lineage (GTDB taxonomy): Bacteria > Patescibacteriota > Minisyncoccia > Moranbacterales > UBA1568 > JAGOSP01. Next base: position 121,386 of record JAGOBM010000002.1, on the reverse strand, counting down.
CCGTTGTACCGGAGAGCCGGACCGCTCACCGCATCCGCGACGCGGAGATCATAGGTCCCGGTCATCGAGCCACCATCGCCGATCGTGAAGATTTCTGAGTTCGTCCCGATATCGGTGTTCTGGTCATGCAGACGAGCATCATTGCCGAGCACGAGCTGCTTCGCTCCTTTGCCGGTCGGCAGCTGCTTGATATCGATCTTGCCCTTGTTGCCGATCACCAGGAGATCTCCCGTGCCCGTACCCGGGATCCGTCCCTGGATACGCTCTGCGTTGAGCGCCGACGGCACCGAGCCGAGACGCTTGCGCGGGATCATCTCCGAATCCGTCCCGATGCGGATACCCACGTAGTAGCTCCCCTGATTGAAATCCAGCGAGGCCGGCAGCGGAGTCACGTCTCCAAGGAAAGTCCGGAACATACCGTTCTTCACTTCGATCGTCCGAGTCTCCTCCCAGAGCCGGGCTCCGGCATCGGTATTCGACGGATATGCATCCGCTTCAGCCCGATCAGCGGTATACATCGCAAAACGGACCTCGTATGAGCCATTGGTGATCACTTTGTTGTCCGCGTCGAAGAGCGATGCGGTAAGCGGAATCTGCTTGATGGACTGCGCAAAAACAGGTCGTGAGTCACTCAACCACCCCATGAGCATCCCTCCCGCCAGTGCGATCATCAGGATGAAATATGCTGTTTTTCGGTTTTTATTTTTTACATACGATGACATGTAATTTTCCTCCGAAATATCCCTTTTATTTTACCATACATTTTCTCTTTGCAATACCCCTTTCGTCCGCTTATTCCGGTGTTTTTATCGAGTGTCAAGAGTCGTCATCCGCCTATCATTTTTTCCTCCGAAATCACTCCCATTTCCGACCCCGAATCCCATCGATTTCCGGACTACTTTTTCTTCACCGCCCAACCGAAGACATCACCCACCGCATCCGCAATCAGATCAAACAGCGAAACCGTCCGCGAACCCGTGTACACCGCGTGCGGATCACTCGCCTCTTCATTGCCGAACCGATCCTTGCTCTTGATGGTGTAGACGTAGGTTGAGGCTTGATCAAGCCCCGAAATGATAAGGCTATGATTCAAGCTATACTCATCTTCCGAAGAAACCTTGGGCGTCTGGCCGACGCCTTTGGAATACTCGACATCCGCCTTGGCGAGCTTGTTGGTCCGCCAGGTCAATACCAGACGCACTTCCTGTTTGTTCTTCTCGGTAAAGGCATCACCACGAACATCGGTGATCTCAAGCGGCGATGGGTCATCATCGGACAGGAAGAACTCCGCCTCACCGCCAATAGCGATATCGCCCACCCGATAGTGCTCGCTCCAGTAATTCGCATCGCCGTAGAGTGGTGCCGGATCAGTCTCCGCTGGAGCAGCGGTCACCGGAATCGCCGCCGGCTTGGATGCTTCGGTCGGTACAGCCTCCTCCGCTGGCTGCTCGATCGGCTGACCATATCTGAAAAACCAAAAAGCCCCTCCCCCTATCAGCAAGAGGAATAAAAATATCAGCACCCACATCACCCGTTTTTTATTTTTCTGAGGCGGCTGCCAAGGACTACCCGCGGTATCTGTCGAAGCCAGATCATTGCCGGTCGTAATCGGTTGCAGAGCGTTGAAAGCCTCTGACCCTTCGCTTGCCATAAACGGCAGAAATATCACCAGAGATAACAGGTGAAGTATACCAAAAAAATCCCGCAAAAGAAAGCAGTTTTCCTTATCTCCCTCTGTTTGAAATCTCTTTCCAAGGGGGAAACAATCTTTTCCTCGCTATCGCCTCGGAAGTCCTGGGGCAAGAAAAAATTGTTCCCCCCTTAGAAAAAGACCCTACTAGATCCTCACGATGGCTGGCCGACTTTTACCGCTTGTCATCTGGCAACGCAGCCAGCAATTTTTTCATGTCTCGCGAGAGCGTCTCCCGATCAGCGACCAAGAGCGCATCATCCGTATCGATCACGACGATATCCTTCAATCCCGCTGTTACAATCAGTCGTTTTTCCCCATGGATAAAGCAATTTTTGCTCCCGAGATCGATATGTTGTCCGCGGACCACCTCGCTCGAGAGATGCCGCTCGGTCAGAAATTCATACAACGTGTGCCAGCCGCCGACATCGCTCCACTTGAGCGCGCTCGGCACGACGAAACGCTGCGCCGCCGGCAACCGCTCGGCGAGCACCGTATCGATCGGCACGTTGTCGACCGCCAAAAAAATCTCTTGCAGACGCTCCGGTGTCAACGCATCATCACGCACGGCATCATCGAGAGCATGGGCGAATACGGAGAGTTCGGGAGCATGCGCATCGATCCACGGGAGCAGCGCCGCTGCCCGAAACACAAAATATCCGGCGTTCCACAAATATTCCCACGAAGCGAGGTATTCCTCCGCTGTTTCCCGATCCGGTTTTTCCTTGAAATTCTCAACATGAAATACCCGTTCCCCCTCGTCCGACACCGCCTCCTCACCCATGCGGATATAGCCGTAATTCGTGTCCGGCTGCGTCGGATTGATACCGATGGTCACGAGCGCATCCGGATGCTTCTCCGCGGTGGAGAATGCCAGATTGATCGCACGCGTGAATTCCTCAGGATTTTCAATAGCATGATCGGATGCCAGCGTCGCGATCACCGCCTCCGGATCCCGTCGTGCCATGACCAGAGCGATGTAGATGATAGCCGGAGCGGTATTGCGCGCGAGGGGTTCGATGATGAGCTGCTCATCCGAGATATCCGGGAGCTGCTCTTGCGTCAAACGGGCGTATTTGTCTCCCGTAGACACGAAGATATTCGGCAGCGGCACCGTGCCGAGTGACCGCTCAAAAGTCTCTTGTATAAGCGTTTTTTCGGAAGTAAACGCCTGGAATTGCTTGGGCTTGGACACCCGGGAAAGCGGCCAGAGACGAGTACCGGTCCCCCCGGCCATGATCACGGTATAGCGATGCGTCGATGACATATGACAACCCATTTATCTGCAGAAATACCCCTCATTCTCCCTATGCAATACGGATCAATAATTGCGCGACGCATCCACTGGACGTTGCGCTGGTTTCCTCATCAAAATTCCGATACCCGATGATGAGAGAGAAAACAGTTAGAGTCCGAAACGCTGAAACATCTCCTGGAGCTCTTCCGGAGAATAGTATTCGATGATGATGCGGCCCCCATTGCCGGCCTGGGCGATCTTCACCTTGGTCCCGAGCTTCTCGCGGAGCTTCTCCATCCGCTCAGACAATTCCGGCGGCAAGGTCGTCTCCTTGCGGGCATGGGTACGCACTGAGACCGTCCGCGCCTGCATCTCCGTCTCGCGCACCGTGAGGCCCGACTTGATGATCATCTCGAAGAGCGCCCGCTGCTTCTCGGGATTCTCGATAGCGAGCAGCGCCTTGGCATGCCCTTCTGAGATCTTCCCCTCGATCACCGCGCGCTGGATCTCAACCGGCAGGTGGAGCAGACGGACGGTATTGGCGACCACGCTCCGGCTCTTCCCCATTTTCTTGGCGACTTCTTCCTGATGCAGGCCGTATTCTTCCATGAGCCGAAGATAGGCTTTGGCTTCCTCGATCGGATTGAGATTGTGGCGCTGGGTGTTTTCGATGATGGCGAGCTCGAGCTTGGTCCGCTCGTCCGCGTCGCGGATGATGACCGGGACTTCCGCGAGTCCGGCGAGCTTGGAAGCCTGGAGGCGCCGTTCCCCGGCGATGAGCTCATAATTCTCCCCCTTGCGAGTCACCACGAGCGGCTGGAGGATACCGTGCTCCTGTATCGACTGCGCGAGCTCCGCGAGTTTCTCTTTGTCGAACTGCACGCGCGGCTGCTCGGGATTGGGAGCGATCTTGTGAAGCGGTACTTTGACCACGCTGTCGCGATCGATGCTCGCCATCGGATCAGCGGTTTTGGTGGACACAGGCGCAGCCGGAGCAGCGGCCGATGGCTCGGGCGGCTTGGCTACCGGTGCTGACGCGACGGGACTCGGTGCCACCGGAGGAGTCACTGAGACCCGCTGTTGTACCGGATTGATGACAAACGGCGAAGTGAAAGCCTGCGGTCCGGTCGCCTCGCGAGACTCATCCACCACCGCAGGTTTCTTGGGTGGTATCAACGAAGACAATCCCCGTCCTAATCCATACTGCTGTGCCATAGCGCTCTTTGTTTATATATACGCGCACGACCTCGCGTGCGATAGAGATACTCGTATGTCTCAATCTTAAATCGGAACCGACGAATCACCAAATTTAGACCGCGGCGAGTGATTCTTCTTCCGTCTCTTCGATGGCCGGTTCTCGGGCGATGATTTCTTTGGCTACACCCTTGTATGATCTCGCTCCTTTCGAAAAGGCATCGAAATCGAGAATCGACTTGCCGAATGATGGTGCCTCAGCGAGACGTACGGATCGCGGAATGACATTCTCGAATACGGGTCCGGGGAAATGCGCGCGCACTTCGTTGACTACCTGTCGCGCCAGACGATTGCGCCGATCATAGAGGGTGAGCAAGGCTCCGAAAATCTGCAGATTCGGCTGCAAGCGCTCACGCACGAGCTCGATGGTCCCCAGAAGCTGCGAGAGCCCCTCCAGCGCGTAGTATTCGGTCTGCACCGGAATGATGACCCCGTCGCTCGCCACGAGACCATTGATGGTCAGGAGTCCGAGCGATGGCGGACTGTCGATGAGGATATAGTCATAGTGCGGCCGGAGCACCCGGAGCACATTGTGCAGGCGGAACTCGCGACCATCCAGATGGATCATCTCGATCTCGGCCCCGGCGAGATCCTGGGCGGCCGGAATGATATGGAGATTCTCGGTATCGGTCGCGTAGATGATCTCCTGCGGCGGCACTCCCATGATCATGGCATGGTAGAGATTCTTCTCGATACCGTCTTTCTGGATACCGAGTCCCGACGAGGCATTGCCCTGCGGATCGAGATCGACGAGCAATACACGCTTGCCAAACTCAGCCAGATAGCGGGCGACATTGATCGTCGATGTCGTCTTGCCGACACCGCCCTTCTGATTGACGAACCCGATGATCTGAGCCATAGAAAAAATGCTGAGAAAAATACCGACTGATACGTGCGACCACCGACAAAACCGAACCCTGAAGCGAGTCTGATCGCCGCCGCAACCCCTCCTGGTTTTCTGTTGCTCCCTCTAGTATATCCGATTGACAAGCTCACTTCAATTTTCTATGCTACGGGAGCATTCTGTGGCTTGAAAAAGGCATGAATTCAAAATAGCATTTCGAAGCGATCGCCGGGATGGTGGAATGGTAGACACACGGGACTCAAAATCCCGCGATAGCGATATCATGAGAGTTCGAGTCTCTCTCCCGGCACAACAAACCTCCTCGCGGCAAGCCACGAGACTATATCCCTACATACTTGTCATCCCGGGCTTGACCCGGGATCCAGATATTCCTACCTCGCACAAAAAAATCGGCATTACGCCGATTTTTTCTTGGCCTCTGCCAGGGCGACGACCCGACGCAAGAGGCAGGCGATAGTCACCGGTCCGACACCGCCGGGCACCGGCGAAAGGAATCCAGCCTTGTCTGCGACACTCTCCGCATCGACATCGCCGACGACTCGTCCGTCCCATTTGGCGATACCGCCATCGACGATGATCGTCCCGGAAGCGATTACTGATCCGTCGATACTGCCTGGCATGCCAGAGGCCGTCAGGATGATATCTGCGACACTGATTTTTTCTCTCTGACTATCAAGCATGGATGAGAGCAGCACGTCGGCCCGGAGCCCGATATTTTCACACGCTTTCTGAAGCACGCCGCCAAAATATTCCGAATGCGCGATTACGAGTGCCTGTTTTCCCTCGAGCACCTCGCCCGATGAGCGGAGCATTTCGATCAAGGCCTCCGGAAAGACCGGGGCGGACGAAGATTCCCCTGTCAGAAATGCCTCAATATTCGACTGATGGAATCCGTCCGCATCTTTCTCCGGATCGATCGCCGCGATGACTCGATCCGTGTCGAAGCCTGACGGCAACGGCAGCTGGACGATGATGCCATGGATCGTATCGTCATGATTGAGCGCATCAATACATTCGAGCACTGCGGCTTCAGTATCAGTCACCTTGAAAACATGCTGCTCGAGACGTATTCCGAGAGCGGCAGCGGCTTTGGCTTTCAGATCGACATAGAGATGCGAGGCCGGATCATCACCCACGAGCACGACCCCGAGTCCCGGACGCATCGGAAGGCCGGCTACCCGTCCCCTGATCTCCTCCTGGATTCTCTCGGCTACCGGTTTTCCGTACAGAAGCTGCATAGGCATCTAGAGAATGAAGAGGAAAAAAGCGCCAGCCGCAACGATACGATAGATACCGAATGCGACAAACGTATGCGTACCGACGTACCGAAGGAAAAAACGGATAGCGAGGAGTGCCACGACGAACGAGGTCATGGTACCGACCAAGAGCGCAACCGTATCGGCTGATGAGAAACTAGCCCCATGCTTCACGATATCGAGTGTCGTCGCCGCCACCATCGTCGGTACCGCAAGCAAAAAAGAGAATTCGACGATAGCGGTTCTCGACAGCCCGAGCCACAGTCCTCCCATGATCGTCGCTCCTGCCCGCGACACGCCCGGTATCACCGAGAGCGCCTGGCAGAGTCCGATGAGAAAAGCGGTCCGATACGGCAGGATACGGAGATCCTGAATCCCCCCTCCGACCGGCTCTTGGCGGAACCGCTCGATCAGGATGATAGCGATACCACCGAGAAACAGCGCGGAGAGTACCACCACCTCTGATCCGAGCATCTGTCGTATGGTCTGGTAGAACAGATACCCGACTCCGAGTGCCGGCAAGAGAGCGATGATGATGCGGCGGATAATCTCCCGATCAAACAAGAGCTTGCGCCAATACACGGCCACCACAGCCAAGATCGCCCCGATCTGGATAACGACCTCAAACGTCTTGAGAAACTCCGTCTCGGGCAGTTTTAAGAGCTCTCCGGCGAGAATCAGATGACCGGTAGACGAGACCGGGAGAAATTCCGTCAGTCCCTCGACTACACCCAGGATGATCGCATGAATCAAATCCATATGCACTCTTTAAAACAACGTTCCCGTCGGCTGACTTGAGATGAGCGGCGCGTGCTCGGTCTTGGCTGACTCGAGGAGTCTCTTGTTGCCGTGGAGCTCAGCGATATATTCCCAGTTCCGGAACTCCGGATATTTCTCGAGCTGCTTCTCGAGAATCTCGACAGTCACCCGCACATCTCCGGCTCCGGTATGCGCACTCACGTGTTCCCGACCGCAGTAGAGCTTGCAGGCCGCTGAGAGTGTCCGCGGCTTCATCATATCGCGCGCTTCCGTCTTGTGGTAGAGGATCTTGGCATCGAGCACCCGCTTGCCGGCATAATCGAAGTTCTTCCCGACCGTCGCGAATTCCCCCTTAAGGAAGGGTAGATCGAAACCGGTAATATTGAACCCGCCGACATCCGCGCCCTCGAAGGCGTTCCACAGCTCGAAGCAGAGCGAGGCGAAACTCGGCATATCCGCTACATCCTCATCCCGGATACCGTGGATACGGGTCGCGTCTTCCGGAATCGGCCGGCCCGGATTGATACGCTGGCAGTACGCGATGACATCGCCGTTCGGCATGATCTTCTCATAGGCCATCTCGATGATATGGTCCTCCCCGGCCGACAATCCGGTCGTCTCGAGATCAAACACGATCAGCGGCCGGGCCAGGGGCAAAAATTGCGGGATCGTGGATTGCATAGCGACTTCAGATTACGGTTTTTCAATATTCCCTATTCTCGCACAGAATATGCATTTTCTCCATTCCCTCCGCTACACTTCCCAAAAATGGGTGTTTTTTGTTTCTCACGTGCCCTCTTTCAGTACTCACCATCTTTGTATTCCAAGCGTTTGCTATTGACAAAATATATACTCTATGCTAAAATGTATATTCTAGTTCATTCCCACAGGAGAAGATCGTCATGCAAAAGCTCGTCGCTTTTTTCGTCGCTTTCGTAGCGACATGTGCTCCCGCTTTTGGGGGTGAGCTGCGGGTCGATGGCGACCTGCACGAACTCACGTTCGCCTCGGCGAACGCTGCGGAGGCGCATCTGAGCGCCAACGCGTTCGCGCGAGCAGTCGGAAATGCGCTCAAATCTCAGTACCCGAGCCAGGTGCTCGATCCGAAGGTCTCGCTTCAAACGTTTCGGAGGGATGGCCGCACGATGTATCAGCTCACATGGAGCTGCCGCATTGTGAAAGCAAACGCCGCTCGTGCCGATTATCGTTTTGATCGGCGCGGTGCCATGATGTCGGGCGCCACCGCTCTCCAGGCCAGTCAAAAGGCCGCCGCCGAAATTCAGGTGAGCAAGAAGGTGGAAGAACTGCGGAGACTGCCCCGCGGAAAAATTCCGCAGAGCTTTATCGGCACTTCCTGCTCGGGGTCCGAAACCGAGGCCAAGTACTGGTGTATCACCGAGTACTTCGCGGTGGCGCCCCCGTGACGCCATGCCCTCATTTACCAGGATGTCCCGTACATCCTGGTTTTTTCATACGTTACGTGCTATTGACAAATATTATAAAGTATGCAATAATGTAAAGTTGTCAGTTCTTTCACCCCCCCCCCGCCGGATATTCCGGTACTTTATGAGGAGACCATCAATGGCCTACCGCACCATCCCCCGCTTCGAGGGAGATTTCGAAGCCTTCACGGACGAGGAGCTCGTCCGTGCAGTAGCCGCCCGCCACGATGGACTCGATCGAGGCATCGCTTCTGAAGTTCTCCACCGCGTCGCTGACGCTGGGGAGAGCGGTAACACGGTCAAGGCGTTTGACGCCATTACCGTGCGACGCGCAGTAACTCGCATCGCGAGCAACTACGCCGGGTGGGAAGAATAACTCCCACCCAAAAAAAAAACGCCAGCTTTCATATGATCGCTGGCGTTTTCATTATCCCACCACGATATTCAGAATTTTTCCTGGGACATAGATCACTTTGCGAATTTCTTTGCCCACTACCAACGCTTTAATTTTTTCGTTTGAGAGTGCTTGCGACTGCACCTCTGTTTCGTTGCTCCCCGTGTCCACCGTGAGTACCACCCGCACCTTGCCGTTCACCTGAACAGCAATATTCACCGTCTCCGCCACAATTTTTTTCTTGTCCCACATGGGCCACCCGGCAAGGAAAATCGATTGCTTTTCGCCCATCTCCTGCCACAGCTCCTCCGCGATATGCGGCGCGAAAGGACTGATAAGAATCAATAGGATATGGAATGTAGAATATGGAATATGAGTTTCTTTCTCCAAAGCGTTGACCAGTATCATCAGCGCGCTGATCGCCGTATTGAATTTGAATTCCTCGATATCTTCCGTCACCTTCTTGATGGTCTGATGCAGCAGACTCTCAAGCTTCTCATTCTCCGCTGATTGTTTTCCGCTGATTGTTTTCCGACCCAGCTTCCAGACTTTCTCAAGAAATCTCCGTGTTCCGACTACGCCATCCGTATTCCAGGCAATCGTCTGCGCGAATGGTCCCATGAACATCTCATACAAGCGGAAAGCATCCGCGCCGAAATCCGCCACTATATCATCAGGATTAATGACGTTTCCCCAGCGCTTACTCATCTTCCTCCCATCGGAAGCGTTGATCAGCCCCTGATTCACAAGCTTCTTGAACGGCTCCTGCCCTGAAACGACACCGATATCGAACAGGAATTTGTGCCAGAAACGTGCATAGAGCAGGTGCCGCGTCGCATGTTCGGTCCCGCCGACATAGAGATCAACTGGCATATGCTTCGCCTCTTTCTTCTTATCAACCAACGTCTTGGTATTTTTTGGATCGATGAAGCGCAGATAGTACCAGCACGAACCCGCCCACTGCGGCATCGTATTCGTCTCACGCCGAGCCTTTCCCTGACACTTCGGGCATTCAGTATTCACCCACTTGGCAATCCCTGCCAGCGGCGACTCCCCGGTATCGGTCGGCTCGTAAGCCTTCACTTTCGGCAACAGCACCGGCAGCTCCTTCTCAGGGACCGGTACGACACCGCATTTCTCACAATGGACAAGCGGGATCGGCTCACCCCAATAGCGCTGCCGGCTGAATGTCCAGTCGCGCATTTTGTAATTGATCCTCTTTTCACCAAGCCCTTCTTTCTTAAGCCACGCCGACATCTTCTTCCGCGCTTCCTTCGATCTCAGACCAGTGAATTCTCCGGAATCAACCAGCACTCCATCATCCACAAACACTGCCTGATCCTTATTCGATATTCGATATTCGATATGCTTCGTTTGATCAGAAAGAATCACCGTTTTTATATCCAAACCATATTTGAGAGCAAACTCCGCATCCCTCGTATCATGCGCCGGTACCGCCATGACCGCTCCTGTTCCGTAGCTTCCAAGCACATAGTCCGCAACATATACCGGGACCTTCCCGCCCGTAAACGGATTCACCACTTCGATCCCTTCAAGCTTCACGCCGGTCTTTTCTTTGGCCAGCTCAGTACGCTCCAGATCGGACTTGGATCCCGCTTGCCTGATATATTCTTTTACCTCATCGATATTCGATATGCTCTGCTCGATACTCTGAAGCAGCGGGTGCTCCGGTGCCACCACGACATACGTGCAGCCGAATATCGTATCGACACGCGTCGTAAACACACGGAGCTCTTCTTCGGAATCAGCGATACAGAAAACGACTTCTACTCCCTCGCTCCGTCCGATCCAATTCCGCTGCTGATCCTTGATGGATTCGCTCCACTCGAGCTCTTGGCTATCGAGATCCTTCAAAAGCCGATCAGCATATTTCGTCATGCGGAGCACCCACTGCCGCAGAGGCCGTTTTTCCACAGCTGATCCGCAGCGCTCACATTTCCCCTGTTCAAGATCCTCATTCGCCAGACCCGTCTTGCAGGACGGACACCAATTGATAGGCTCGTTCGATTCATAAGCCAAGCCTTGCTTCCACATCTGCAGAAAAATCCACTGTGTCCAACGATAATACTCCGGGTCGGTCGTATTGATTTCGCGCTCCCAATCATAGGTCAGACCGAGCTTGGCCAGCTGCCGTTTGAACATCGCGACATTCTCCTTCACCGCCTTTTCCGGATGCACTTTGTTCTTGAGCGCATACTGTTCCGCCGGCAAACCGAAAGCATCCCACCCCATCGGATGGAGCACTCCGTATCCCGAAAGCTGCTTGAACCGAGCGATAACATCGGTCGCTATATAGCCGCGCGGATGACCGACATGCAGGCCGGCACCCGACGGATATGGAAACATATCCAACACATAGAACTGCTGCTTCCGCGCATACTGCCGATAGGTACCGGATTGCTCCCACTCCTTCTGCCATTTCTTTTCGATCGCTTGCGCGCGATAATTTTTCTGCATAGACGTAGGGTTGTTAGGATAGGGCCACTCTATCGCATTCCAGCCTTTTTTACAAGAAAAAAGAGGCTTTCCCAAGCCTCTCTATCTCTTTTCAAACCAGGATTCGCTATGACCGATGCAGCACCTCGCGGACGATATCCACCGCTTTCTGCGGCGTCGTGAGCGCTTTGATGAGGTAGAATTTCGTCGCGTTGAGCTCGCCGATCCGCTTGAACCACGCCTGATCGTCCTGATTGCTCAGGATGACGACCGGGATCCGTGAGAGCTCCGGATCCGCTTTCATCACCTCGAGCACTTCGACACCGTTTTTCACTGGCATCTGTATATCGAGAAACACGATATCCGGCCGCTTCGCTTTGACCAGCGCGATCCCTTCTTCGCCGTTGACCGCCGAAATCACCGAGAAACCTTCCTGAACGAATTTCATCCGGTAGATCTCCTGGATGCTCGGATCATCATCGATGATGCAGACGACAATCTTGTCCAACTCTCCCATAGGTTTCCGTCTTACTTGTTCTATTCCACCGTCGACTCGCCCGAAAACACGCCCGCCACGATATCGATTACCTTCTGTGGCGTCGTGAGCGCTTTGACGATATAGTAGCGCACGGTCCCAAGCTCGCTGATCTTCTCAAACATCTGGTCGGTATTGTTGTTGCTCAGCACGATGACCGGGATCACCTTGAGTTTCGGATCCTGATTCAGGGTATCGAGCACGCCCATACCATCGACTTTCGGCATCTGGAGATCCAGGAGGATGATATCCGGATCAGCCGTGCGGATGAGTGCGAGACCCGCCTCGCCATCCATCGCGGTCACTACCTCGTATCCTTCCTGCTCGAAGCGCAGCTTGTACATCCCGAGTATATCCTGATCATCATCCACGATACAGACTTTCTTCCTGACCGATTCCTGTACACCTTCCATAGGTATGCGTATTAACCTGAACTTAAGCCCGATTCCTATTTGAACAACAATTTGTAGTTTTTCGACCAATAGACGATACCATTGTAGTAGCCGGAGCTAAAACCGCCGAGATAACTGATCGAGGCGCTCTTGATCACCGACGGACTGCTCGAGGTGGCGCCGGCCTTCTTCAACTTGAGCGCCATCGCCATCACACCATCCGTCAGACTCCATGGATCCGGCGTCTTGTGCCCGGTCTTCGCAGCGATCTGCGAAGCGTAGCCTATCCAGACATCTGACATGAACTGCGGGATGCCCATAGCGCCACCCTGTCCGATATAGCTCTTCGGATTGCATGACACTTTCTTGCTCTTGCTATAGCCGAGATCATCGACCAACCCGTAAAACAGCTTCTGGCGCTTGTAGAGGAGATCGATCGATGCCTGCCATTTCTTGTTCTTCTTGAGCAGCGACTTGTACTGCGCGACTGCCCCCTTCTCGACGTCGCTGTAGGTGCACTGGCCGGTATTCGCACCGAGATTCGTCTCCATCTTCAAGAATCCGTACAGCACGCCTTCCGGCACGCCCGTCTTGTCGCTCGCAAACTCCACCGCGTCGCGGATATCCTTCGCGTCGTACGACTTGCCGGTCAATTGAGAGAGGTCTCCCTGTAATTCCGAGAGTTCTTTCGAAAGACGGCTGATGATCTGCTGCTGACTCTCGATATCCGACTGCGTCTCATTCTTCGCTGCTACGAGCGACTTTTCCTGTGCGCTCTTCAGCTGTATCAGGCGCTCATGCTCGACCTTGGCATCTTCCAGGGCTATCTTCTCTCCCGTGGCATTGCCCCGCGAAATCCGGAGCTCATCCGCGATCATACCGATCTTGTCCTGCAGCGTCAGCAGATTGTCCCCCTCCGCCAATGCCAGCCGCATATCTTCGCGTTCCAGCACCAGCTCGGCGAGCGGCGTATTGCCATTCTCATACAGATTCCGGATCAGCTCCTGCAGCAGATCTTTCTGCAGCAGTATCTCGAGCTCGATCGCTTCGATCTCAGCCTCTTTCTGGCTGATGGTGGATTTGGTCTCAGACAAGAGGCTCGCGGTCTTGGCGATTACCTGTTTGGTCACCGTGAGCGAGCCGGTGATCTTGTTCAGATCCTGCTTGAGAGCTGCTTCTTTTTTCTGGGCTTCCTCGAGCTTCTTCTCGGTCTTCTTGATATCATCCTGGATATCACCCTCATCGACTGCCAGCGCCGCCGGTGTCGGGAATAACAAAACACCAGCGGAGGTGGCAAGCATCCCGAGAATACCGAAAAAAGCCATGATTTTCTTTCGAGTCAGCATACGTTCCTAGTATACCATCTTTTTCACCCCTCTCGGACTGTTTTGCATTGACAAGCCACCGGAATGGGATAATACTAGACCGGTTGGTACTGTTACCCGATTTCCTTTGGGAAAGCTCCTTTTCCAGGGTAGATTCCGTGGCAGTATCAGTATCTGAGTCCTTTTTTTCAACTGCACCACAACAACAAGGAGAATCACGTGAAAACGATCCTACAAGCCCTCGGTATCCAAGACGATACCCCGACCTGTATCATCGCCTGTCATGACACGCGTCAGACCGAACTCACCACCCTGGAGCAGGCCCTGCATCTCAATCAGACACCTCACAAGATCCTGCGTCCCTACGGCGGCCCCATCGGCATCTCCGATGAAGCCGAGTTCACTCATTGGGAACGCCAGCTCCGAACCTCGTTCCTCAAGGCGCATTATTTCCATTACGTGCTCATCGGTCACACCGGTACCTGCCGTCACTGCGAAGTGCACGAGCTGTTTCCGGATGATCCAGCGTTTTGCGAGCACAAGTTCTGGAATGAAGGCCTTCTCGCAGCCGAACTCGCTATCCATTCGATAGCCGCCGGGTTTTTCACCGAACAGGATATGCCGAACATATCCGTCCGGTCGTTCATGTATCACGTCGATACGCATGAGCTCATCGCGATCAGCAAAGAGCCCTCCGCTCCGATGGTTCCATCATCCTATCGCACAGCTCTCCCGAATCACCGTCAAGAATTTGACACGTTTGCCTTCTCGCTGCATCCGTAATTTACAGACGCAGCAAAAGCGGCCCCATCGAGGACCGCTTTTTTCTTTGCTCATTAGATTGACACGAGCACAAGACTATTCGTCTTCCGCAGCCATACCAGCATCTGGGACGATTTCCTTGGATTTCTTGATGGTTTCCTTCTCAATCTCCTTGATAAGTTTCTGATCAGCCTTGAGGCCATTCTTGGCATTCTCACGACCGACGCCGAGCTTCACCTCGCCATAGGAATACGAGTTACCGGCTTTCTTGATGACACCGCAGAGCACCGCCGTATCGAGAAGATCGCCCGCGAGCGAGATCCCTTCGTTGTACATGATATCGAATTCCGCGATCCGGAACGGCGGAGCAACTTTGTTCTTCACGACCTTGGCCTTGACCCGATTGCCGACTACGACTTCACCCCGCTTGATCTGGGCCGCACGGCGCACATCGACGCGTACCGAAGCATAGAACTTGAGCGCCTGGCCGCCGGTCGTCGTCTCCGGATTGCCAAACATCACACCGATCTTCATACGCAGCTGATTGATGAAGATGACGATCGTGTTGGACCGAGCGATGATCGGGGTCAGCTTGCGCAGCGCCTGCGACATGAGCCGGGCCTGGCGTCCGACATGCTGATCGCCCATCTCGCCTTCGATTTCCGCCCGCGGCACGAGCGCCGCTACCGAGTCGATGACGATGACGTCGACCGCGTTGGACCGTACGAGCGTCTCGACGATATCGAGCGCCTGCTCGCCGCTATCCGGCTGTGAGATGAGCAGATCATTGATATCCACGCCGATACGCTTGGCGTACTCCGGATCGAGCGCATGCTCGGCATCGATGAACGCCGCCACTCCACCCATCTTCTGCGCATTGGCGATCACATGGAGCGAGAGCGTCGTCTTGCCGGAGGATTCCGGACCATAGATCTCGATGACCCGGCCTCGCGGCATACCGCCGATCCCGAGAGCGATATCGAGCGAGATGGATCCGGTCGGCACGACTTCGACATCCACCTTCTTGATTTCGCCGAGCTTCATGATCATGCCTTCGCCGAATTTCTGTTTGATCTCATCGACGACGCTTTCGATTCCTTGTCTCTTTTCACTGGTTTTCGCTTTGGCCATACTATTTGTTCATATCACCGAATTACCCCCTCCGTCCTCGTATTATAACGAGTATTTATCCGAGAGCCAAACACCTCTATTCCCGCCACCGGACCGTTCGGACCCCCTCTCATTCCGGAATGAAGACGGCATCCTGCACCGGCTGCTCTTCCGAAGACAGGGCTCTCGGCGCCTCCGATCCGACTTCGACATACGTCTCTTTGCCATTGTCCGAAGACACTCTGATCTCCCGGTCAGCCGAAATCTCTTTCTTCTCTCCCGGCTCGAGCCGTCCGCTCAGCACTTTCACGCCATCGGCCGATACCACGACATTGACCGCCTGGGCCGGCGCACTGATGATCAGGCGGATCGGATGCTCATCCTCTGGCACCAGCGCGGACTCATCGAGAGGCGCCTGTTCCGGAGTAAATACAGCTTCGATGTGGAGCGTCTCTATTCGCTCCTTGCCAAAACGATTGGCCGCGGCCACGACGATCGTATTGAGCCCGGGCTGCAGGAGAAGTTTCTCGATAAAATCCCCCTCAGCGCTGACAAAGGCCGGCTGACCATTGATCAGGATGCGCGCTCCCCGGTCAGTCTCTCCGCGCACCACCAGATCAGACTGGGAGACGACGTCTTGATCAGCCGGCTCCGTCACCACGAGCCGCGGCGCCGAGACGAATGCCTGGTACTCACGTATCAGATAGAAAAAAGCGCCACCGATAATCAGGACGATACAGGCGATCCAGAGCGTCTTGGTCGTAACGATGAACGCCGGCCATTCGATGCCGGCCGGAGCCGCCAGCACGGCCGCTCCCTTGCCGAGACTCTCCTGGATATTCCGCTCCCGCTCATAGAGACGGAGTATCGCCTCTTCATCGCAGCCGAGATGCCTCGCATAGCCGCGCAAAAACCCGCGGACATATACTTCCGCCGGCAACTTCCCATATTCGCCATTCTCAAGCGCTTCCAGATACTTCGTTTGGATCTTCGTAGCGCGCGATACTTCGATCAGGCTCATCCGATGATCCGTCCGAAATTTCTGCAACTTCTCACCCAATGTCAGCGATCCGACTTTTTTTCTCGTAAATCCGCTCCCGGTCATATGCAGTATCTCTTAAACATCCGAGAAACGCCCCTCCTCTCACGTCTCGATTCCTATGCTTGCCACTTATCGCGCTCGGCCTGATCACGCAACGGATCGTCGCCATACTGCGGCGCCTCGCTTGGATCGGTCGCTGCGACCATATCCCGGCCTATCAGGACCTGTTTCTTGCCGTCTACCATGCCCACCACGCCGTTTTCTTCGAGGACATGCATCAGACGCGCTGCCCGCGGATACCCGATGCCAAAAGCAGTCTGGAGCGATGTCGTCGATGCCTTCTGCGACCGTACAAACAAGTCTCTCGCCTGTTCGAAGAACTCATCGTGTTCTCCGCTCCCGCCTTCACCGGATCCACCATTCGGACCACCTTCGCCTCCTCCGGAGGTGATATCGTCTTCCAGGCTATCGACATCCTCTCCCCAGGCCTTCTTCTCCTCGCACCAGTGATTCACTACCCGACGGACTTCATCGGTCGAGACATAGACACCCTGGAGGCGCTGCGTATCGCCGCTCGATGAGACAAACAGCATATCGCCGTTGCCAAGGAGTTTCTCCGCGCCGCCCGTATCCAAGATGGTCCGCGAATCGATCTGCGATGACACCTGGAATGCGATACGCGTCGGGAGGTTCGTCTTGATGAGACCGGTGATGACCTCGACGCTCGGACGCTGAGTCGCCAAGATGAGATGGATGCCGACCGCGCGCGACATCTGAGCCAAGCGCACGATTCGCGGCTCGACTTCCTTGCCATGCGCCGACATGAGATCGGCCAATTCATCGATGATAATGACGATAAACGGCAGACTTTCGAGCTCCACCTCACGCACCTCGCCGGTACGCTCATCGACTTCCGTCTTGCGGTATCCCTGGCGGCAGAGCTCATGATATGCCGGGAGATCGCGGACGCGCGCGCCTTCGAGGAGCCGGTAGCGGCGTTCCATCTCTCCGACCGCCCACTGCAGCGCATTGACGACCTTCTTGCCATCCATGATCACATCGGTCTTCAGATGCGGTATACCCTTGTACATCGACAATTCGACGCGCTTCGGATCCACAAGGATGAGTTTCAGATCTTCCGGTGAGTTCCGATAGAGGAGCGAGGTGATGATCGAGTTGATACAGACGCTCTTCCCCGCTTTGGTACGGCCCGCGATCAGAAGATGCGGCATATCGTCGAGATCGGCGAAGACATTCTTGCCGGTCACATCCTGACCGATACCGATAAGGAGCGGGTGCTTCGAATCGCGGAATTCACGACCCTCGACGAGATCGCGCATGCGTACCATCGCCTTCGACTTGTTCGGCAATTCGATACCGATATAGGATTGTCCCGGAATCGGAGCCTCGATACGGATCGACTCGGCCGCCAAGGCCAGGGCTAGATCATTGGAGAGCGTCGTGATGCGCGAGAGTTTGACGCCGACTGCCGGACGGAACGTATACTGCGTGACCGTCGGACCGACCTGCACGCCGCCCGGCTCCACTTCGATGCCGAAATGCTTGAGCGTACTCACGATAATATGCTTGCTCCGCTCGGTATCCCCGCCGGCTGCTTCGCCGGATTTCGATTCGAGCAGCTCCGGCTTCGGAAAGACCCAATTCGGTCGGGCACGGCGACGGCGACGTTTCACCGTCGTAGTATCCAGGATATCTTCAGCATCACGGTCCAATACCTCTTCCTCATCAGCCTCTGAAGCACCATCCGTATCGGCCGCTGTCTTCTCATCCTCCCGAAACCGGATATTGGCGATATTGCCGTCGACGAGCGACGGTGTAGACTCCGACAATGCGATCGGTGGCACCGGCTGACTTTCGGGTAAGACAGACTCTCCGGCTGTCTGATCCGGATCCAAGAGCGATTCCGAAACTACAGACGTGAAGCGGGCATCGCCTTCCATCACTTCCGGCATCTCGACCGCGTCGGATTCCGATCGGCGCAGACGCTTCCGGATCGAATCGAACCACTGCATGAGCGAGACATTGAACGCCGCGATGACACCGATCAGGAAGAGCATCAAGAGCAAAATCACTCCGGCCAGCTTGCTCGTCGTCGCGAGAAACAGTGCCGCCAGTCCGAATCCGGCGAATCCGCCGGCTTCGCCCTGCTCCGCCAGCTTCATCAAATCATCGATATCATCCCCGGACAAGAGATGCACGAAACCGAGCACCGACAGGAAAGCGATCAGTAGTCCGAAATATTTGACCGCATCGGCGAGCGTCGTCGCCCGGCGCGTCAGAAACATCACCCCGGCGATGATCAAGAGGAATGGGAAGGGCCATTTGCCGAAGCCGAACAGGAGTCCCATCCCCTGGTCGAGCAGTCCCCCGAGCTTCCCGGCCGCATCGACATAGCCGAGCAGAAGAATGATCGAAAACGCGAACAAGAAAACAGCGGCGATGCTCCGTTTCGCATCGCTGTGCAGGATATCGGAAAAGCGGAAACCGTCATCGGCCGCTTCCGGTTCTTTTTCAGCTGCTTTCTTTTTCCCCATACAAACTCCAGTATATCGCATCCGGGCCGAAAGAAAAACACCCCTCGCAAGGGGTGTTTTCTGATCTCTAGCAGAGCATCGAACCTAAGCCTTCTTGGTATCGAGTCCCCGATAGCCAGTACCGGCCGGAATGAGACGTCCGATAATGACGTTCTCCTTGAGACCGCGCAACCGATCTTCTTTGCCCTGTACCGCGGCATTGATGAGCACGCGGGCCGTCTCCATGAAGGAGGCGGCGGAGAGGAAGGATTCGGTCGAGAGCGCCACCTTGGTGATGCCGAGCACCATCGCTTCGGCGGTCGCCGTCTTGCCGTTCTTGGCGCGCACTTCGTCGTTCGCTTCTTCGAACTGATCGCGCTCGACGACATCGCCCGGCAGCAGGATGGAATCCCCTGGATCAGCGATCTTCAGACGAGACATCATCTGACGGATGATCACTTCGATATGCTTGTCGTTGATGCCTTCGCCCTGGCTGGCATAGATCTCTTCGATCTCACGGATGATATAGCGATGCACCGCCTCGCGTCCCATGACTTCGTAGAGCTTGCGGAGATCGATATGACCTTCGCAGAGCACCGAGCCGACCGCGACGAGATCGCCTTCCTTCACCTTGAGCGCGATATTCGATGGGACCGCATACTCGTGCACTTCCTGGTCATTGCCGAGCACGCCGATCTTCACGGTCTTGCCACCATCCTTGTTGATGGACTGGACCTGGCCGTCGACATCCGCGAGCACTCCTTCCGTCTTTGGAGCACGGGCTTCAAAGATCTCTTCGACACGCGGGAGACCCTGAGTAATGTCCGAACCGGCGATACCACCGACGTGGAACGTACGCATGGTGAGCTGAGTACCCGGCTCGCCGATCGCCTGTGCGGCGACGACACCGACCGAGGCACCGAGCTCGACCAGGGCGCTGCGGCCCAGATCGATACCGTAGCAATAGCGGCAGACACCGCGACGCGCCTTACAGGTCACGAGCGAACGGATCTTCATTTTACTGATGGCTTCTGTACTTTCGATGATTCTGGCCTGTTCCTTGTTGATGAGATCACCCTTCTTCGCGATGACTGCTTTCGTTTCCGGATGCTTGAGCGTCTCGATCGCCACGCGGCCTTCGACACGGCTGGCATAGGAAATACCGATCTTGTCGGAATCCTCACGATAGAGATAGACACCTTCGGTATCACCACAGTCTTCGGTGCGGACGATGACGTCCTGCGCCACATCGACGAGACGACGCGTCAGGTAACCGGCAGTCGCCGTACGGAGCGCGGTATCCGCCATACCCTTACGGGCACCGTGAGTCGACATGAAGTACTCGAGCACATTGAAGCCTTCCTTGAACGAGCTCTTCACCGGCAGCTCGATCGTCTCACCGGTCGCACCGGCCATCAGACCCTTCATACCGGTCATCTGCACGACGACGGATTCGGAACCGCGAGCCTTGGAATAGACCATCGAATAGACCGGACCTTCCTTGTCGAGCGACTTGCGGACCGCATCGGTGATTTCTCCCTTGGCTGCGTTCCAGATCTCGATCGTCCGGTTCCGACGCTCTTCATTGGTGAGGAGACCCATATTGTATTGGTCCTTCACTTCCGCCACCCGAGCTTCGGCCGCATCGATGATAGCCGGCTTCTCTTCAGGAATCTTGAGATCGTCCATACCCCAGCTGATACCCGACTTCGTCACCGCACGGAAGGTCAGATCCTTCATGCGATCGGCGAACTTCGCCGTCTCGTCCTGTCCCATCTCGGACAGCATACGGGACATGAGCAGCTTGAGATCCTTTTTGATCATTTCTTGGTTCACAAAACGGATCGGCTCCGGCAGGATATCGTTCAAGAGCACCCGTCCGGCCGAGGTTTCGATGACGCTGCCATTCCAGAGCAGTTTGATCAGTGCGTTTACAGCGACGATACCGCTCTGATAGGCGAATATCGCCTCATTCATGTCGCTGAACATCTTGCCTTCGCCCTTCGCACCCGCTTTGACGTGGGTGAGATAGTAGGCGCCGAGCACCATGTCGAGTGTCGCCGATACGATCGGTTCGCCCGAGGCCGGCTTCAGGAGGTTCTTCGAGGACAGCATGATATTGGCGCTCTCCTCGCGGGCCTGGTCGGTCAGCGGGACATGCACCGCCATCTGGTCGCCATCGAAGTCCGCATTGAACGCCGAGCAGACCATCGGATGGAGGCGGATCGCCTTGCCTTCGATAAGCACTGGCTGGAATGCCTGGATCGACAGACGATGGAGCGTCGGGGCGCGGTTCAGGAGCACATAGTGGCGCTCGATGATTTCGTCGAGAATCTCATAGGCCTCTTCGGTCTCAGCGTCGACCATACGGCCGGCAGTCCGGACATTGTGGGCGAATTCCTTCTCGATGAGTTTCTGGATGATGAACGGCTTGAAGAGTTCGAGCGCCATCTTCTTCGGCAGACCGCACTGGTGCAGCTTGAGCTTCGGACCGACGACGATAACCGAACGTCCGGAGTAGTCCACGCGCTTGCCGAGGAGGTTCTGACGGAAACGACCCTGCTTGCCTTTGAGGGCATCAGCGAGGGAACGCAGCGCGCGGCGCTGGCCGGTCGACGCAGCGGTCGAAGCTTGTCCGCGACGGGCACTGTTGTCGAAGAGCGCGTCCACTGCTTCCTGCAGCATGCGCTTCTCATTGCGGGTGATGACTTCCGGCGCTCCGATCGACATGAGCTTCCGGAGACGATTGTTGCGATTGATGATGCGACGATAGAGATCGTTGAGATCGGAAGTCGCAAAACGGCCGCCGTCGAGGGCTACCATCGGACGGAGATCCGGCGGAATGACCGGGATGACGGTCGGGAGCATCCACTCGAGCTTGAGCTCGGCCTTCTGGAATCCCTGGAATACCTTGAGGCGCTGGAGCGTCTTCTTGGCATCCGTCGCTTCTCCGGCATCCACTTCGGCCTTGAGCTTCTCGATAGCCGCCGCGATGTCGAGCTTCTCGAGGATCTTGCGGATGGCTTCCGCGCCGATACCGGCGGTGAAGATCTGTCCGAAACGGCTCGAGAGATTGAAATACTCGACTTCTGAGAGGATCTGATTCGAGCGGACGTTCTTGATATCGTCCTTGGTCGAACGATACTGGTCTTTGAGGTCCTCAAGCGCCGATTCGAGCTCCTTCTCGCTCCGCTTCTCGGCCTTCACTTCTTTCTGCTTCGACTTGTACTCGCGATCAAGCTGCTCGAGCGCCTGGATCTTGAGCTCCTCATCCACGCTCATGATGATGTAGGACGAGAAGTAGATGACACGTTCGAGCTCCTGCGGGGAGATACCGAGTACCAATCCGATCTTCGACGGCACGCCGCGGAGGAACCAGATGTGCGAGACCGGCGAGGCGAGCTTGATATGACCCATGCGCTCGCGACGGACGATGGCGCGCGTCACTTCGACGCCGCACTTATCGCAGACGATTCCCTGGTAACGGATCCGCTTGTACTTGCCACAGTAGCACTCCCAGTCCTTCGAAGGACCGAAGATGCGCTCGCAGAAGAGCCCATCGGACTCATAGCGCTGCGTGCGGTAGTTGATGGTTTCCGGCTTGGTGACTTCTCCGGTCGACCACTCCATGATCTGTTCCGGACTCGCGAGCGTCAATCGCACGCTATCGAAGTCGCTGACCTTGGTGATGTTTTCAGTTGACATAGGCTTCGTTGGTAAGTGTGCGGATTAGACGGTCTCGATATCACGCTCCTCGTCGGGATCTTCCGTCTTGGCTCCCTTGAGCTCGACATTGAGGCAGAGGCCCTTGAGCTCATTCACGAGCACATGGAACGATGCCGGGATATTCGGGCTCTTGATTGGTTCGCCCTTGATGATCGACTCATAGGCCTTCGAGCGGCCGAGTACGTCATCGGACTTGATGGTGAGCATTTCCTGGAGGGTATGCGCCGCGCCGTAGCCTTCGAGCGCCCACACTTCCATTTCACCGAAGCGCTGTCCTCCGAACTGCGCCTTGCCGCCGAGCGGCTGCTGCGTGATGAGGGAGTACGGCCCGATGGAACGCATGTGCAGCTTGTCTTCCACGAGGTGATTGAGTTTCATGATGTACATGACGCCGACGGTCGATTCGTTATCGAACTGCTCGCCCGTCTTGCCGTTCACGAGGCGGATCTTGCCGTTCTCTGGCAATCCGGCCTTCTTGAGTTCGCCCTTGATATCGTCTTCCGATACGCCATCGAGCGAAGCGCTCGCGACGGTGTAGCCGAGCTCACGAGCCGCCCAACCGAGGTGCGTCTCAAGGATCTGGCCGATGTTCATACGGGAAGCGACACCGAGCGGATTGAGCACGATATCAACAGCGGTACCATCCGGGAGATGCGGCATGTCTTCGACGGCCGCGATATTCGAGATAACACCCTTGTTGCCGTGGCGTCCGGCGAGCTTGTCACCGACCGAGATCTTGCGCATCTGCGCGATCGAGACCTGGATCTGCTGGAAGACTCCCATCGGCAGCTTGTCGCCGCGCTCACGGGAGAAGATCTTCACGTCCACCACTTTGCCGCGCTCCCCGTGCGGGAGATAGAGCGAAGTGTCCTTCACATCGCGCGACTTCTCACCGAAGATGACGCGGAGCAGCCGCTCTTCAGCCGTCAGATCGCCTTCGCCCTTCGGCGTGATCTTGCCAATCAGGATATCTCCGGACGACACTTCCGCACCGATGCGGATAATGCCGGTCTCATCGAGATTCTTGAGGCGGTCTTCGCCGATATTCGGAATATCGCGAGTCACGACCTCAGGCCCAAGCTTGGTATCGCGCACATCGATCGAGAAATCCTCGATATGGATCGAGCTCCAGCGATCCGTCTGGACCACTCGCTCGGAAACGATGATAGCGTCTTCATAGTTGTATCCCTCCCATGGCACAAACGCGACGAGCATATTCTGTCCGAGCGCGAGCTCGCCGTGGTCGGTCGAAGCGCCGTCAGCGAGGAGATCGCCCTTCTCGAGCTTCTGTCCCTTGGTCACGCGTGGCACCTGGTTCATCGAGGTGAACGAGTTGGAACGCTCGAAATTCTGGAGTTCGTATTCGCGATCGATATGATCCTTCTTCGCGCCGGCCGGAGCCTTGGAGCGGACGATGATATGGTTGCCGTCGACTTCGACGACTTCACCCGCCTCGACGGCGAGCAGTACCTGACCCGAGTCGCGGGCGGCCTTGTCTTCGATACCGGTCCCGACGATCGGGGCCTGCGGCACGACGCAGGAGACTGCCTGGCGCTGCATGTTTGAACCCATGAGGGCGCGGTTGGCATCATCATGCTCGAGGAACGGGATAAGCGCGGTCGCGATGGAGATACACTGCTTCACGGAAACGTCGACGTAGTCCACTTCTTCGGATTCGATCATACCTGGATGCCCCTTCACGCGGGCCTCGACGGATGCCTCGATGAAATTGCGATACTCATCGAGCTCGATACCGGCATGCGCGATCGTCTTGCGATCCTCGACGATAGCATTCAGATATTCGATGTCGAGCGTGACGAACGGCTTCACTGCTACCATCTCACCCTTCTTCTTCGCGGCGACCTTGGCGGCCATATCCTCATCGAGGAGCGCGCCCGTCTTGGCGACGCCTTCGACGGATTCGGCCAGGATACGATGGAGGAGCGCTTCTTTCTTGGCTTCGACTGCCTTCTTCACGATAAGATACGGAGTCTCGAGGAAACCGTACTCGTTCACCTTGGCATAGGAAGCGAGATGACCGACGAGACCGATGTTCGGACCTTCAGAGGTCTGTACCGGACAGATGCGGCCGTAGTGGCTGTGGTGCACGTCGCGCACTTCAAAACCGGCGCGCTCACGGGTGAGTCCGCCCGGACCCATCGCGGAGAGACGGCGCTTGTGCTCGAGCTCGGCGAGCGGGTTGACCTGGTCCATGAACTGGGAGAGCTGGGAGCTTGAGAAGAATTCTTTGACACTCGCGGCCACCGGACGCGGGTTGATGAGCTGGCCCGGGACGACGGTCTCGACATCGCAGGTCGACATGCGATCTTTGATATTGCGGACCATGCGATAGATGCCGACGCGGAGCTTATTCTGGATGAGCTCACCCACGGCGCGCACGCGGCGATTGCCGAGGTGGTCGATATCGTCAGGACGGCCATCGACATCGTTGTTGAGACGGATGACTTCCTTCACGATGAGGAACAGGTCCTCGATATTGAGGATACGGTTCTCTTCCTTGTCTTCGCGCTCGATCGAGAGACGCTGGTTCAGCCGATAGCGTCCGACCGATCCGAAGTCATAGCGCTCAAAATTGAAGAACATGGCATCGATCATCTGCTTGGCGTTGTCCTCGGTCGCGAGGTCGCCCGGGCGGAGACGCTTGTAGACCTCGATATAGGCTTCACCCTGGGAACGGGAAGAATCCTTGAGGAGAGTCGTATCGATATATTTCACTTCTCCCTCGTCGCAGCCGGCAAATTCCTTGCGGATCTGCTTCTCATCGCAGCCAAAAGCGCGCAACAGGGTCGTGATCGGGAGTTTGCGCTTGCGGTCGATCTTCACCGAGATGACGCCATCAAGATCGGTCTCGACCTCGAGCCAGGCACCGCGGTTCGGGATAATCTTCGCTCCGAACAGCTTCTTGCCCTTCTGGAAATCCATCGTGAAGAAGACACCTGGGGAACGGATCAGCTGGGAGACGACGACGCGCTCGACGCCATTGATGATAAACGTGCCGCGCTCGGTCATGATCGGGAAATCACCGAGGTAAATTTCCTGCTCTTTCACCTCGCCCGTCTTCTTGATGACGAGCGTCGCCTTGGCGCGAAGCGGAGCCTCATAGGAGATGTTTTTCGCCTTCGAAACCGCCGCGGCATACTTCGGCTCGTCGAGATAGTACTCGTCGAGAGACAGCTCAAGATCCTTGTTCGTAAAGTCAGTGATCGGATTGACCTCGTTCAGAAGCTCTTTCAGACCTTTTTCCCAGAACCAATTGTAGGAATCCTTCTGCACCTCGATGAGGTCCGGCAGGGACACCGTAATACGATTATTGAAAAACTTCCGCTTGGCCAGCGAAGAATGCGATCCGATCGAATCCTTCACCCTCAGCGCTCTCTCCGATTTCTGAGACATAAAAAGGCGCTCACGGTATTCTTCTTGCCTTCGGGTCGCCCCTCTGACAAGCAGAGCCTGTGAGATTACGGTTAAGCTATTGAATTATGAATAGGGCGTGCGTTCGCTCCATTCTGGTTGGGTTGGAAACTGCGAGTTACTTCCCATGTAACCACCCTCCAACTCGGTCTCGCCATAGACCTTTTCACCCAAAGGCGATTCGAGACAGAAAAGTCAGCCACTTCTCAAAACAGTACCGGTGATAGTATCAATATAAGCGCACCCTGTCAAATCAAATCCAAAAAGAGGCTTTTATGAGCCTTCCTCGAAACAGGGTTGGTTTCCTTGTGTCATTTTTATTTTGTTCTCCCGACTCAATCCGACCCAGGAGTCTCCACCCCAAAAGTATACACCCGGGCCACGGTTTCAGCAATCCGCCTCGACGTCGATGAGTCCGGCAATTCAGAGATTACCTGGAAGGAAGCGATGTTTTCCGGGACGATAGATGCCTCCTTCATCACCTCCTCGATAGACTCAAATACTCGCCTTCCCATATCCCGGGATTCCTCCCACTCGCGCGCTGCCCGCTCCACCCCATTTTGATAGAGAGCGAGCCTTGACTTGTCTTTTTCAACCTGCAATCGAAGATTATACATACTCTTTGAGATGATTCTGGATATTAGATTCTGGATTTTGGAATCTCAGAGCCACAAGAAAGGATAGAATAATATTTTTTTGACTCCTTTTGGAAAGAGGATTCTAAAATCAAACATCGAAAATCGAAAATCAACGAATGTGTTTCCAATCAAAATTCCACGGATCGGTCTTTCTGCCGGGAGCAATATCATCGTGCCCGACGACATATTTGATCGGATATGTCTGCTTGAGCTCCGCGATCAGATCCCGGATAGCCTCGTATTCCGCGTCCGTATAGTCGTCATCCTCCGCATTCAGTATCTCGATCCCGATCGAAAAAGCGTTCACATTCGTCCGACCGTCCTTCATTTCCGATACTCCCGCATGATACGCGATATCGCTCTCATCGACCAGCCGGTAGGCATTCCCCTTCCGATCGACCAGATAGTGCGGCGCGACGTCGTAACTCTTCCAGATACCGATGACTGTGTCGACCGAGTACCGGTCTCCTCCCTGATTGTTGTATGAGGAATGCAACACGATCGTATCGATGTCTTTCGCTTTTCGATCCGCCGCACCAAACCCAAAATTCACTCGCCGCTCAATCACCTTGAATTTCGAAGGAGCAGTCGTCGGTGACGGAGCAGCTTTCTCTTCCGGCTTTTCCGTTCCTGTCTTTTCCTCCGGTGCTTTCGGGGTCGGCTTCTCGATCTCTGGCGATGGCACGACCGCTGGCTCATCAGGGGTCGTCTCCGCCACTTCAGTTCCGATAGCCATCTCCTGGATGCCTTCCGCGCTGCCATTTTCCAATACTACCGTCCCGACAGGTCGCGTGTTCCATACCCAAGCAGCGCCTACGAGACAAGCCGCCAACACCAATCCCCCGATAATGTTCCATCGTTTTTCCATAGGGCTAGTATACATGATTTGGTGCCAAGCAGAATCTTTTTCCAGAGACGCGCCGACACTATTTTCTGTATACTATTTCCCGACAGTTTCCCGAACCAGAGGCTATAAATCCATAGAATCATGACCCTCACCGATCCAGCCAGCAAATTTTTTCCTCACTATCGGTTTAAAGCACCTCGGGCATCAGAAAAAGCTTTCTGGCTGGGTCGGCGAGGGGTGGTATCGCAACGTTGCAGCGAAGTCGGAAGTTATGCAAAATCATTTCCTAGACCAGAGCACAAGCGTAAAGAACCTCCAGACCGATCTCGCCTCAGGGCGCGGCTTGAAAGCATTTCAGCATGGTTTCCGTCAGGATGACGGAATGAAATGCTTTCACGTCAGTCAATCCGCCAGCTGGCGGATCGCAGGGATTTTGACGGCGCACGAGGTGAGTCGGTTGGTGGTTCTATTCGATACCTTGTGCAACAAAAAAAAGACCGCCCCGGAGGGCGGCTTTCTCTCGAATCAAGACTAGAAGAGAGCTATTTCTTCTCGGCTTCCGCAGCCGGAGTCTCTTTGACGACTCCCTCTACCTTGGTCACGTCCATCTCGATCTTGGTATCGAGCGCCGCGATATCAGCCGCGGTACGCGGAGCCTCGACGAGCGCGAGCACCGTATCGGCTTCGGTCAGGATTTCCACGCCCTTGCCCGGCTTGAGATCACTCACCTTGATCTGATCATCGAAAGTAACCAGCTTAGAAAGATCGACGGTGATCGAATGCGGGAGATCCTTCGGCAGACATTTGATCTCGACTTCCTCGAGCGTCTTCACGAGGATACCGCCTTCGCGGACCGCCGGCGACTCATTGATCAGTTCGAGCGGCACATTGGTCTCGAGCTCCTCATCCATACGGACCTGATAGAAATCGACATGCGATACCCGGCTCGTCAGCGGATTGGTCTGGACATCGTGCACGAGCACATTGAGCGCAGCCCCCTTGCCGGCTGACAACGAAAAAATCGTACTCTCACCGGCGGTACGGAACACTTTGCCGAATTCGATAGCGTTCATCCAGAACATCCGCGGCTCGACGCCATGCCCATAGAGCACTGCCGGGACCAGCCCAGCCTTGCGCGAGCGATTCAAGTCCTTGCCCGCCGCCTCACGCTCGGTCACGGTAAGTTTCAGTGTCTCTGACATAGGCTTCTGTTCAAACGATTATTTATGAAAAATCCTCTCCGACTATCCGATCAGCTCTTCGACTCCTCCCCGATGCTGCTTGAAGAAGCGATGCGCCTCAATCACCTGATCGGCTGAGACCGGATCGGCTCCGAGCACCCGTTTCGCTTCCGATTGATCGAGATCGGTCATGATACCGAAACTCATCATACCGAACTGCGTCATGGAAACCGCCACGAGCGTCTTGCCTCCGCAGTGCTCGCAGGTCAGATGCAGCGTCGTCCGCTTATCTTCCTCTGCGACCGGCAGCATACGCAATCCTCGGTATTTCTTGTTGCACACCGGGCAATGCACGAGCGGCTCCAATTGTTCCAGAGGCAGCGGCATATCTGTCGAAAAACGGCTCAAAGAGCGAAAAAGAGTACCTGAACGCTATCATTTTTCCCTGATTCCGTCAAGAAGGAAGAAGAATACGGGTGTGGGTTCTTTCGGTTGGTTTTTCTCGTACCATGTGTTTTCGGACGCTCCCGTTTCTGACAGCGGCGCCGCTAGAAAATTTCCGTGACGCGAGTCTTCCGTAGCGGACAGGAGATTTTCTCGGCGTGATGTCATGAAACGGTCGTCCGGAAATACGGTACGAAAAAGCCATCGAAAGGATCCCACCATTCCTCTCTTTTAGATATCCAGGTTCTTCACCGTCTTGGCATGCGCCTGGATGAAGCGGCGGCGCGGTTCGACTTCATTGCCCATCAGCACATCGAACAGACGATCAGCCTCCTCGGCATCCTCGATCGTCACTTTGAGCATGACACGGTTATCCGGGTCCATCGTCGTTTCCCAGAGCTGTGATGGGTTCATTTCGCCGAGACCTTTGTAGCGCTGGATAGATACGCCAGCGACGGTCACTTCGCCATCTGTTCCGGAAGCTTCTTCGGCAGTTAGTTCTTCTTCTCCGGCCTCGATCGCCGCCGCCTTGCTCTTGCTCTTCGCCGCTGACTTCTTGGCGGCCGCCTTGTCATTTGCGATCTGCATCATCTCATCGATGACCCGGCCTTTCTCATCATCCGAATACACATACCGGACCACTTTCCCCTTTTGGAGACGATAGAGCGGTGGCTGCGCGATATAGATATGTCCTCCGCGCACGAGCTCCTCGTAGTACCGATAGAAGAATGTCAGCAGCAGTGTCCGGATATGCGATCCGTCGACATCGGCATCGGCCATGATGATGACCTTGCCGTAGCGGAGCCGGGAGATATCAAACGTCTCACCGATACCGGCGCCGAGCGCGATGATGATCGGCTTGAGCGTATCCGACTTCACCACCTTGTCGAGTGAGGTCTTCTCGACATTCACGAGCTTGCCGCGCAATGGCAGAATCGCCTGGAACTCGCGATTGCGTCCCTGTTTGGCCGATCCACCGGCGGAGTCTCCCTCGACGATATAGACTTCGGACTTGGCGGCATCACGCGTGGTGCAATCTGCGAGCTTGCCCGGCAGCGTCATGCCTTCGAGTGCGCCCTTGCGGATGACTGCATCCTTGGCGGCACGCGCCGCGATACGAGCTCGCACTGTCAGGAGGCATTTCTCGATCATGAGCTTCGCATCAGCCGGATGCGTCTCGAGGAAATCATTCAGTCCTTCGGTCACGACCTGCTGGACCGCTCCGCGCACTTCGCTGTTGTTGAGCTTATCCTTAGTCTGGCCTTCGAATTGCGGATTGCGGAGCTTCACCGAAACGACCGCCGTCAGGCCTTCTTTCAGGTCATCCGCCGTAAACGCCCCCTCCTTCTCCCGGATGAGGTTGTTTTTCTTGGCATAGTCATTGAGTACGCGGGTCAGCGCCATCTTGAACCCGGTCACGTGCGTCCCGCCGCCCGGATTGACGATATTGTTGGCAAAAGCAAACAGATGCTCCTTGAAGCCGTCCGTGAACTGGAGCGATGCCTCGACATTGATATCATCGACCGTCTTCTCCGTATAAAACGCCGTCGCGTTCTTCACGAGTTTGTTGCGATTGAGAAATTTGACGAATGAAACGATGCCCGAATCGAAATAGAACGTATGCCGACGGACCCTGTGTTCCTCTTCCGGTCCGGAGGCCTCACGCCAGTCTTCAGCATTCACCCGCACGCCCTTCGTCAGGAAGGACTGGTAGCGGAGATAGTCGAGGATTTTCGACCAGCTATAGCTGATTTCCGGGAATATTTCTGGATCCGCTTGAAAAGCCACGGTCGTACCGGTCCGGTCGGATTTACCGATCGGCTTCACGTTGTAGCGGGGCTTGCCGCGGTCATACTCCTGCTGCCACATCTTGCCCTGGCGCTCAACCGTCACTTTGGTGATGACTGAAAGCGCGTTGACCACCGACACACCGACACCGTGCAGACCGCCGGAGATCTTGTACCCGTCACCATCGAATTTTCCGCCCGCGTGCAACACGGTGAGCACGGTTTCGAGCGCCGATTTCTTGGTCTGCGGGTGGATATCGACTGGGATACCACGGCCATTGTCGGAAATCTCGACCCAATGGTCCGGCAAGAGACGCACCGTAATCTCGGTGCAGTACCCCGCCATCGCCTCATCGATCGAGTTGTTCACGACTTCCCAAACAAGATGATGCAGCCCCTCGAGAGAAGTACCGCCGATATACATGCCCGGGCGCTTCCGCACTGGATCAAGTCCTTCGAGTACCTGGATGGATTTCGCACCGTAACTGGAACCGGTATTCTTCTCTGCCATAGTCGAAATTGAAATTATGAAGTAGATGATCGTTTCCGCAGTGTAAACTCGATCAGGAGTACGAAAGCGAGCGCAAGACCCGCTGTCCACCATTCGAGCGCCCGGACATATCTGAGCAGCACGATCGCTGTCGACAGTGTGCTTATCAAGAGCGCCTGTTCGATCAGTCTTCGCTGGAATCCCATCATGCCTTCCTCGCCGAGGAAATGCTGATAGAAAACCATGAGCCCCCAGGCCGCCCCTCCGAAGCCCGCGAGGAACCAGACTACACAAAACACCGGTGGCGCCCAAGCCGCCTGCTCCGGATCGACCGCGAGCACGAGCCCTGCCAATCCGAGAAACACTGCGAGCGAAAAAAAACGAACGCTCCAAGCGAACGCGGGAAACGACATACCTTCTTTTTTAAAGCCTTTGCTCTCCTATTCTAGCCTTTTCCAGCAAAAAAAGCAACGGTCGACATATCGTTATTTTCCGCAGAAACAAAACAAAAAACCGCCTTTTCAGACGGTTTTTTCCCATGAACCAGAGCCTTATGCCCGGGATACGTAGGTCCCCTTCTCAGTATTGATGATGAGCTTGTCGCCTTCCTTGATGAAAAGCGGGGTTGTGACCTGAAGACCGGTCTCCATCGTCACCACTTTGTCTCCGGCCGACACCGAGTCGCCGCGGATTCCCGGGGGGGCATCCGTCACCGTAAGCGTCACCTTCACCGGCAGTTCGGCATTGATCGGAGCGCTATTCCAGGTAAGCATCGTCACCTCGGTCCCCTCGACCAGGTACTGCGCCAGATCGCCGATGACCGTCGCCGGCAGCGAAAATTGATCATAGCTCTCCATATCCATGAAGGCAAAATCATCACCCTCGCGATACAGATACTGCGCCTTCGCTTTGCCGACTTCGGACTCCTCGACCTTTTCCGCTCCCTGGAACGTGTGATCGATAGTCGCTCCCGTCAGCAGATTCTTGAGTTTCGTACGCAGCACAGCGCCGGCCCGGCCGGTTTTCGAGTGCTGATAGTCCATGACGACATACGGCTCCTCATTCAGGAGTATCCGCTTGCCGGTTTTGATTTCAGTCAGACCTAACATAGATGAACAATCTTAAACTTCACCATCCGGAGCCAATCTCCGGAACCGTTTTATTACCAAACCCTGTCTGCCGACAGGCAGGGAAGTGAGCGAAATGAAAACTCACTTTCATTTCCGATCCGCCAGCTGGCGGACGGTAAAATCAGGCAATACCTGTTATTTCACGACGTACGGGATGAGCGCCATGAAGCGGGCGCGCTTGACCGCCTGAGCGAGACAGCGCTGCTGCTTGGCGGACAATCCGTGCCGCTTCGGAGGATACATCTTGCCCTGAGAGTTCAGGAATTTGCGCAGAAAGTACGCATCCTTATAGTCGATGTGCGCGAGCTTCTTGAGCTGCTTGGTTTCGAGTGCCATAGTGACTGCAAATCAATACGAGTTACTTAATCTTCAAAAAAATAGTGTCATTTCTCGGGATGCGAAAGCAGATTTTTCCCTCGCTATCGCCTCGGAAGTCTCGGGCAGCAGGAAAAATCTCTTCCGCATCCCGAGACGCATCATGTCGCGTCGTATCAAGCAAAGAGCTTAGAACGGGACATCTTCGATCCGAATCTCTTTCTCGTCATCGAGATTGATAGTCGGGATTTCCTCTTCCATCGGTGCGGCGGCCGGAGCGGCAGCAGCGGGACGAGCGGCCGGGCGCGGAGCTGATGAAGCCTGATAGCTACCACCCTGTCCACCGCCTTGCGCACGGGATCCGAGCTGCATATTCTCACCAACGATTTCCGTCACCTTGCGCGGCTGACCCTGCTTGTCAGTATATTCGCGGCTCTGGAGACGTCCTTCGACAAAACACTCCTGACCCTTCGTGAGATACTGACCGGCGATTTCGGCGAGCTTCCCCCAGAGGACGACCGTATGAAACTCGGTCTTCTCCTGCTTCTGCCCAGCCTTATCGGTCCAGTAGTTGTTCGTCGCCATGCCGAGCGTCGCTACCGACTGCCCGGTCGGAGTGGTCCGCATATCCGGATCACGTGTCAATCGACCGACGAGAATCACTTTATTCACGTTCATAATTTTTTGTCTTACGAATATCTATCTTCGTAATCCTATTATATACCCAATGACTCAAGTTGCTTATCGATCTCCTTGGTGGAGACTTCCTTGGCGGCCGGGGCCGGCTTCTCCTGAATGACTGGGACATCCTTGGTCACCCGGGCAGTCCGCTGGCGCTCACCGCGACCCAGACGCTTGTCAGTCACCGGGCGCTCTTCGCGCTCGATCGCTTTCAATTCCGGCAGCTCCTCCGCCCGCAGCACGAGCGAACGCAGCACATCCTTCGAGAGCGTCAGGGCACGCTCGATCTTGACGATCGGATGGATCTCATCGACAGCGCGCTCGAGCTCATCTCGATCCGGCAGCGTGAACCGACGCGCGATATAGGTACCGCGGATCTCGTCCTTGATCTCGTACGCCATCTTGCGCTTCTCTTCCGTCACCGCCGGGAGAAATGTCCCGCCGACACCGGTTACCAACGCTTCGATCTCTTCCTTGATGCGAGGCAACTCGGCATCCTTCTTCTCCCCCACCAGATAGAACAACTCGTATTCCAGAGCCATAATGTCTTCTTCTTACTGATAAATTATATGAAACAACCCTGCGTATCCGTGACGCTCACGCGATCCGGAAGAATCTTTCTCACAAAAAAAACTCCGTCAACAAAGAAAGTCTCGGGAGCGGAGCTGTGCGATTCCTGATCCTCTTGCTCAAGCGAACGTGAGGCGGGAACCGCGTCGGACTTTCTCAGTTGTCTCGAGAGCATAGCACGGTACCCGGGAAAAATCAAGCCTCAACTGATGTGACCCTCCAATCAAAAGCCGCCCCGTTCAGGGCGGCTGCAAAAAACACATCGATGCTGGACAGACGCCTTAGAGACTATTCATCTGCCCGCTCCGGCTGCGGTGCTTCCGCGCCACACGGACGCGTGCCATCTCTTTCTCAAGCGCTGCGGCCACACGAGCGTATTCTTCGTCATCCGTGCGGACCCGTTCCGTCATGATCTTCTTGGCCCGCTCTTGTGCCTCTTCTGCCCGAGCCAGATCGATCTCATCCGCCCGCTCGGCCGTATCGGCCAACACGACGAGGACATTGTCATGAAATTCGATAAACCCGCCCGAAGTCGCCAGGCTCGTTTCTTCTCCATTCATCTCATGACGCAGCCGTATCTCACCCGCCTGGAGCGATCCGATATAGGGAATATGATTCGGCAGCACGGTAATCTCGCCGCCTTCGATCGGCAAAAGAGCCTGGTAGATATCCTCCTCTACCACGGTCTTCTCGGGAGTGACGATTTTGAATTTGATACCCATAGGATAATCGGCGATTATTTCCCGCGCTCCGCTTCGACTTCGCTGATCGAGCCTTTCATATAGAAGGACTGCTCGGCGATATCATCGAGCTCACCCGAGAGGATCTTCTCGAATCCGGAAATCGTATCCTCGATCTTCACATACTTGCCCGGAGCGCCGGTGAACTGCTCAGCCACGAAAAACGGCTGCGAGAGATATTTCTGCACTTTGCGGGCGCGCGATACGGCCAGCTTATCTTCCTCGGTCAGTTCTTCCATACCGAGAATCGCGATGATATCCTGGAGATCCTTGTATCGCTGCAGCACCTTCTGCACATTGCGGGCGACCGTATAGTGCCGCTCACCGATAATCTGCGGATCGAGGATCGTCGAGCTCGAGTCGAGCGGATCGACGGCCGGATAGATACCGAGCTCCGAGAGGGCGCGCGAGAGCACGACGGTCGAATCGAGATGACCGAAGGTCGTCGCTGGCGCCGGATCAGTCAGGTCGTCGGCCGGCACATACACCGCCTGCACCGAAGTGATCGAGCCTTTCTTCGTCGACGTGATGCGCTCCTGGAGGAGACCCATCTCTTCGGCCAAAGTCGGCTGGTACCCCACCGCACTCGGGATACGCCCGAGGAGCGCCGATACTTCCGATCCCGCCTGGGTGAAACGGAAGATATTGTCGACGAACAAGAGTACGTCCTTGCCTTCCGCATCGCGGAACTCTTCCGCCATGGTGAGAGCCGAGAGAGCGACACGCTGACGGGCTCCTGGCGGCTCATTCATCTGGCCGAACACCAGCGCGGTCTTGTCGAGCACGCCTGATTCCTTCATTTCATGATAGAGGTCATTGCCTTCGCGGGTCCGCTCACCGACACCGGCGAACACCGAATAGCCGCCGTGCTCCTGCGCGATATTGCGGATGAGCTCCTGGATGACAACGGTCTTGCCGACGCCCGCCCCGCCGAAGAGGCCGACCTTGCCGCCCTTCATGAACGGACAGATGAGGTCGATCGACTTGATACCTGTTTCAAAAACTTCCGCCTTGGTCGACTGCTCCTCGAATTTCGGAGCAGCGCGATGGATAGAGCGACGCACTTTGGCGTCGACTTCCGGCTTGCCGTCGATCGCCTGACCGAGCACACCGAACATGCGCCCGAGCGTCACCTCGCCGACCGGCACCGAGATCGGAGCTCCTGTCGCTATGACTTCCATACCGCGCCGCAGGCCGTCGGTCGGCCCCATAGCCACCGCCCGCACCCGGCCACCGCCCAAGTGCTGGTGTACCTCCGCTACGAGCTTGCCTTCCGTGAGCGTCACTTCGACCGCATCGTAGATTTTCGGTAGCGCCGCACCGTCCGCAAACTCGACATCCACCACCGGCCCGATGATCTGGATCAGTTTCCCTGTATTCATACGTTTCACTTGAGAATATAGTATTTAGAATATGGAATATAGTTCAGCTACATTCCATATTCTACACTCCATATTCTACTGTTTTATAGCAAATCCGATCTTCTGTTTCGGCTCCGTTTCTTCTTTCAAGAGTTGCCGCAACACATCGAATACCGCCTTGAACTGTTTGTCATACTTCCGTTCCATCGCCTCGATCTTCTTCCTCAGTCCTTCATGCGTTGCGAGCATCTTCCGCAGCTCTACGAATGTCCGGACAATTTGGATATTCACTGCTACTGCCCGCTGGCTCTTCAATACGCTCGAGAGCATCGCCACACCCTGCTCGGTAAAAGCGTACGGCAGCTTTCTTTTCCCGCCTCGCCCTTTTGATATTCCATTTTGGAACATCAAACCATCAAATTCCGCCTTGTTCAACTGAAACATAAAATCGGATGGGAACCGATCGATATTACGCTTGACCGCTTTGTTCAGGTTTCCGGTCAATACATCATACAACTCTGCCAAATCGGCATCAAGCATCACCTTTTCCCCGCGCAGCCAAAAAATCCGCTTTTCGATGCGCTCATTCGGAATCGCTACCAGATTTTTCGCTGCCTTTTCCGGCATATTTTAGCTTGATTAAAGGAAAATACTGGTTAATAACGTTATACAATATTGACTTTTTCTATTTTTTATGCTATCATATTAATTTGTACTCTTAACAACCAACGGGAGAACTGCCATGAAATCGTTCTTGTACTGCTTAAGCGCTGGCTACGTCTTTATTTCCAGTCTTCTTTTTGGACCGATACTCATCTTCCTGCATGCTTTCAGCACCACTTCAGAAGTCTTCTGGTTTCGAATAGTTGTTATCGGAATTATTTCCGTCATCCTCGTTGGTACTTTTTTCACCAACATTATCCGGCTATTCGAAAATCAACCACGAAAACCAGAAAAGTAATCGGCAACTTAGCCAACCTATCAGCCTCGTCGCAACTGCGCCGGGGCTTTTCTTTTTTCCAAACAACTGATTCTGAGCCTCTCGAGAAATCTACTGTTCATTAGATTCCTCGACTACGCTCGGAATGACACCTGAGTATTTATTCTAAAATCGAAAATCTTAAATCTACAATCGTCGCGCTACCGCGAAACGGCAGCCATACCCGCTGAGAGCTCGGCGATTTCCTGGGTGATCTTCGACTGGCGGATCTGATTGTACGCGAGCGTCAGGTCAGCAGCCATCTCCTTGCCCGCATCCGTCGCGCTGCGCATCGCCATCATCCGGGCTGCTTCCTGCGAGGCATTGCTCTCGAGCACCGCATGGTAGAGCTCCATCTCGAGGAGACGCGGGATCATCTTCCAAAGCACCTTCTTGGCTGAAGGTTCGATCACGTATTCGGCATGCATCACCCGCTCCTTGATAGCGCCGTGCTCGATCTCATTGAGCGCCTTCTGGACATCTTTCTCGATCACCGGCAGGAGCGCCCGCACTTTCACCTCCTGCGACAGCATGGATTTGAAATCCGTATAGACCATGACGACGCGGTCGATCTGCTTCGATTCGAAAGCCTCGATCAGGATCTTGGCGATCGGACGCATAAGCTCGGCCGTCGGGGTCCCCAGTACGTCCGGGAATGAAGCCACGATATCGCCTCCGAGCCGCCGTACCGCCGCATCCCCCTTCTTGCCGATGGTGATGAACGAAGCCTCGCGATCGGTATCCTCGCGCAGGATCTGCCGCACCCGCTTGGTGATCTGCGCATTGAAGGCTCCGCACAGACCGCGGTTCGATGTGATGACGACATAGAGCTCCTTCTTCACCTCGCGTACCGCGAGCAGAGGATGATCCTCCCCGACCACCGAGAGCTGGTGCAGCACCTGGATCACGCTCTCGGCATACGGCCGGATCGCGAGTACCGCCGAGACGGCTTTGCGCATTTTGACAGCCGAAATCATCTCCATAGCCCGGGTGATTTTCCCGGTGGCTTTCACGCCCTTGATGCGTCTTCGGATGTCTCGTGCACTCGCCATAAATCAGAATAGAGAATTTCGAATAGAGAATATAGGGAAATGTATTTTGTCTACATTCTACATTCCATATTCGATATTCTTCGTCTTTAATTTCTCAAAACCTATCAAACCGCAAATCCCTCTTTAAATTTAGCAATATGTTTCTTCAAGAGCTCTTCCACTTCCGGCGTCAGAGCCCGTTCCTTCACGATCGCTTCGAGCACTTCCTTGCCCGTCGTCTCGAGATAGGTGAAGTACTCTTTTTCAAACTGTCCGAGATCCTCGACCTTGATATCGTCGAGATGCCCGCGGGTCAGCGCGTAGAGGACGGCGACTTCTTTCTCGACCGGCAGCGGCGTGTACTGCGGCTGCTTCAGGATTTCCACCGCACGGCGGCCGCGCTCGATCTGCGTCCGGGTCTTCTCATCGAGATCGGAGCCGAACTGCGCAAAAGCTTCGAGCTCGCGGAACTGCGCGAGGTCGAGACGGAGCGTCCCGGCCACCTGCTTCATCGCCTTGATCTGGGCGGCTGAGCCGACACGCGAGACCGAGAGTCCGACGTTCAATGCCGGGCGGATGCCTTTGTAAAACAGATCGGATTCGAGATAGATCTGACCATCAGTGATCGAGATGACATTGGTCGGAATATAGGCCGAGACATCACCGGCCTGCGTCTCGATGATCGGCAGCGCCGTCAGCGATCCACCTCCGAAATCAGCATTGAGCTTCGCGCTCCGCTCGAGCAGACGGGAATGCAGATAGAAGACATCGCCCGGATAGGCTTCGCGTCCTGGCGGACGGCGGAGGATGAGCGATATCTGGCGATACGCCACCGCGTGTTTCGAGAGGTCATCGTAGATCACGAGCACGTCCTTGCCCTGGTCCATGAAGTATTCTCCCATCGCGCAGCCCGCGTACGGGGCGATGAATGAGAGCGCGGCCGCTTCGGAAGCTCCGGCGACTACCACCATCGTGTAGTCCATCGCTCCGGCCTTCTCAAGCTCGGCAACGATACGGGCGACCTTGGATTCCTTCTGTCCGATAGCCACGTAGATGCAGACGATATCCTGTCCCTTCTGGTTGATGATCGTATCGATCGCGATGGCCGTCTTGCCAGTCTGACGATCGCCGATGATAAGCTCGCGCTGTCCGCGGCCGACGGGGATGAGGGCGTCGATCGCCTTGATACCGGTCTGGAGCGGCTGGTTCACTGACTGACGGGTAATGACACCCGGCGCTATCTTCTCAACCGGATAGTAAGCAGTCGCTTCAAGCTTCCCTTTGCCATCGATCGCCTCTCCGAGCGGATTCACGACACGCCCGATCAGCTGGTCCGATACCGGCACCGAGAGGATGCGGCCGGTCGACTTGGCGATCATGCCTTCCTTGATATCGCCGGTCTCACCGAGCAGCATGATGCCTGCCTCTCCCTCTTCCAGGTTGAGCGCGACGCCAAAAGCACCGTTCTCGAACTCAATCATTTCAGATGCCATCGCGTCAGACAGACCCGAGACACGGGCGACGCCGTCACCGACCTCCAGCACCGATCCGATCGCTTCCGCTTTCGGCTCATGATGAAACTCTGCGATATGCTTCTTGAGTTCTTCAATCAATGGATTGGACATACGGTTGTGTGTGATTACATGACTTTCGCGCTCCAGGGTCTTCCGACCATTGAACGAGAAAACAATCTAACCGATTATTGCATGAGGCTCGCCCGCATACGCTTCACTGCCGCCCGCAGCGAGGCGTCATACAGCGTCTCTTCACTCCTGAATCGCGCTCCGCCGATGAGCGTCTCATCCGTAGCAAATTTCACCGCTATCTTTTTTCCCGGAAAAATCCCCTCCGCCTCACGGATAAGCGACTGTTTCATCTCCGCCCCGGCCGCACGCGCCGAGCATATCTCCACATCGACCTGACCGGCACGCTCCTGAATCAGGCGCTCAGCCTCTGTGACGATCGCCGGGAGCTTCTTCGCTTCACCACGACGCTTGAGCCACGAAGCGAAACGCTCCGCCGCTCCGGCTGCCTGTTCCGGAGTCAGCCCCCGCTCGAGATCGAGCAGAGCCCCTGCGTATTGTCGGATCGATACTCTCATAGCCGGTGCGGTAGGTCTAACCGATTCATTTATTTTTCAGTCTTCTCTTTGAGGATTTTCTCCACTGCCAGCATCACGGTCTCGGAGAGCTCGCGCTTGGCATCTTCGATCATCCTCGTCCGGTCATCCTCGAGCTTCACTTCCGCATCGGAGAAGAGCTTCTTCACGCGCGCCTCAGTCTCGGAGAGCTTGAGGGCATCCCGCTCCTTGGCAGCCTTGTCCGTCTCGACCAAGAGCTCCTTGGCCTGCTGCCGGGCACCGGCCAGTATCGTTTTCTCCTCTTCCTCGATCGATCGGAGCTTCTGCTCCGCTGCCTCGGCATCCTTGAGACCCTTCTCGATCTTGGCTGCACGCTCATCCATCAGCCGGAGCATCGGCTGATAAGCGTAACGCTTCAAGATAAACATCAGCAGCACAAAGTTGATTATCTGTGCTGCGAGAAGCTTGATATCGATACCGAGGTTAGCGAGAGCATCCATAGAGCCTGACCGATGACGAGTAAGATTAGCTGAAGAGAATCATGAGCGAAATAACGAGCGCATAGATCGCGATCGCTTCGGTAAACGCGATACCGAGGAACATCGTCATCTGGATCTTCGGCTGCGCTTCCGGATTGCGTCCGATAGCCTCTACCACTTTCGAGAACAGAATACCCATACCCATACCCGGCCCGATAGCACCGAGACCGATTGCAAACGCCGCACCCAACATCTTTGCCGCTTCGATTTCCATAGTCGTCAGCTTATTGATTATTTACGTTAACGATTACCCATTATAGAGCCTTTCTACTTATCTGTCCAACCGTTTCCAATTAACACATAACAGACAACGTATAACCGAAATACCATTTCTCCCCGTTGACTGTTTTTTGTTGACTGTTAATCGTTTTGTGTTGACTATTGACTGGATCAGTGCTCCGCCGGCACCGTCGCCATCTTGAGGAACACCGCCGTCAGCATCGCAAATACCGCCGCCTGGATGAAGCCGACGAATATTTCGAGCGCGAGGAACGGCAATGGAACGACATACGGCGCGAGATGGAGCATGACCGTCAGGAGGATTTCCCCCGCAAACACGTTGCCGAATAACCGGAAGGCAAATGAGAGAATCTTGGCGAACTCCGACACGAGCTCCAAAAGACCAAGCATCGTCCCGATACCGTATGGCTTGTGCCACGGCGCGATGAAGAATTTCGCCGCATATCCGCGGACACCAAGCGCCAGGATACCCGTCACCTGGATCGCGATGACGACCGCAAGCGAGAGACCGAGGGTAAAATTGAGGTCAGCTGAGGTGCTCCGGAGAAACGGGATGATCGTCGCATGCCCGGCCGCATTCTCATGCTGGAGACCGATGGTCCCAAGACCCGGCAAGAGCCCCGCCCAGTTGGAGAAGAGGATAAACAGGAAAATAGTCGCGATCAGCGGGAAAAATCTCTTGGAGAGCGCCCGGTCCTGCATGATGCCATCCAGGATGTCGACCACGCCATCGATAGCCGCTTCGAGCAGATTCTGCGCGCCACGCGGCACTTCCTGCCAGGACGACAGTACTTTCTGCGTCAGTACGATCAAAAAAGCGCTGACCAAGGCGCCGATCAGAAGAGCGTTCGTGACCGGGAGCGCACCGAGAGTGAAGAGTTTTTCTGCCGCGATTGAGATTTCCATAGCATCTATTTCAAAAAGAAAAGGGGCGCTTACAAGTTTACCCGCAGTGCTACAACGTTGCAGGTGGGCTTGCCCGTCATGCTCCGCCGTTTATACCACCCCTTTCATATTGAAGAAAAAACCTGCACGCTTCTATGCTTTTTTCTGAAGCACAGCGTCGCAGGCGGGCCTCTAAACGCCTCCCATTATACTCTGCATCCGCTAAAAGTCAAAGCTGCGTCGCCTGATTGTCGCCTTTCTCCTCGGCTTCTGCTTCCGCCTTGGCCTTGCTCGCTTCGAAAAACGCCTGCATGCTCATTTTCATCTGCTGCTCCGCCTGCTCAGTAGCCGCCTCATCTGACACTTCGTCTGCAACAGCACCCAGATGGATATGTTCCGATCCGATCGCCGATGACATCACCGGCTCTCCGATGATCGACTCGCGCTCGCGTACCGCCTCTGCCTTCCGATCCGCTTCATACGAAGCCACCAGCGGCTGGAGCTCCGCCGACGTGCCGACGCTCCCATCCGGATTGATCTTCGGGTCTTTCACACTTTCGCTCTTCGCTGGCTGCTCAGACATATCGAACATAGGATTGACTGCTTATACGGTTTCAAACATACGG
This sequence comes from Candidatus Moraniibacteriota bacterium, assembly GCA_017983435.1. Taxonomy (GTDB): domain Bacteria; phylum Patescibacteriota; class Minisyncoccia; order Moranbacterales; family UBA1568; genus JAGOSP01. The sequence continues at coordinate 78,610 of JAGOBM010000002.1, read as the reverse complement.
GGAAACACGCGTCGGGTATTGATCCCGATCTGCTCCTCAGCCTCAGTATACGTCATCTGCTGCATGAGAGCGATACGGCGCACGACTTCCGCCACATAGGCCGGCTCATTGCGCTGCCCCCGATACGGCACCGGCGCGAGGTACGGGCAATCGGTCTCCGAGAGCATCCGCTCGATCGGAATCATCCGGAGCGTCTCATCGCGATCCGATCCCTCCTTGACCTTGTAGGTGATATTGCCGGTAAAAGAGAAGTGCACTCCCGGCAAACTGAGGAATTTTTCCGTCACTGAGAGGTCACCCATATAACAGTGAAGCACTACTGATTTTAGATTTTTCCCGCCTGCCGGACGGGCAGTGATTTTAGATTTTAGTATAAGAAACACATCTTCATAGGCATCTCCGCCCGAATCGCTACGCTTCGCTTGCGGATCGTTGCGGGCGGGCATCGAACCCAGAGAGGGACGGGTATGGACGATGAGCGGCAAACCGAGATCTTCCGCGATAGCTATCTGCGCCAGAAATCCTTCCCGCTGGAACGCCTTCTGCTCCTCTGTAATCGTTTCCTGTTGATTGCTATCTGCTGACTGGCGCCTGTAATAATCCAGACCGCACTCCCCGATAGCTATGACCTTACTCGAACTTTCAGCGACTTTTCTCAATTGCGCGACATATTCTCGAATACGCCCTTTGTCTCCGAAGAGAATATCGAATGTTGAATATTGAATAGGACTCTCTTTTTCTGTCTCGTTTCGTACTGGTATTTTCCCTCCATATTCTTCATTCCATATTCTATATTCTTCGTCAAAGAAATGCGGATGCAGACCGACGCTGGCCCACACATCAGGATACGCTTCGGCACAGGCGACCGCCCGACGATTCTCCTCCGGATCCGTACCAATCGTCACGATATCCTCCAGCCCGACGGCCCGCGCCCGATCAACCGTAGCATCACGATCCCCGACAAAAGCCTCGTCGTGCAGATGGGCATGGACATCGAACATACAGTATAAGATAAACTCCCTAGGAATCGAGCTGGTCGCGGCCGAGCGCGCTCTTCATCTCGAGACGGACTGATTCAGAAATAATCGTCGCGAGCTTCCGCATGTCTTCCAGGTATTCAGGATTTGTATGATCAACCCGGCCCTTCCATTTCTCGATCAGCGCGAATTTCTCCTGGCTGAGCGCGACGATACGCTCGAGATCAGCTGTCTTCTCGGCATCGTCTGGCCCCTCTTCTTTCTGTCCAGCAGCCCACTCCTGCTCCCCGGCGATCGCTTCCCCCGCCGACTCGTCCTGCCGGAGAGACTGCACGAAGCGCTCCCGCTCAGTCGCGGTCGGACGGCCGTCCATCGTCGTATAGACCGCACGGTCATGCAGCGCTTCCGAAGCGAGCGCTTCGACCGGTGCCGGACGAGGAGCGGTCTCTTTTTTTCTGAAAATCGGCATTTCGAATGACGACATATGCTTGTGTATTAGTTTAGATACGAGCGAAGAGCGGTTCGGTCTTCCTCTCTCTCAGAGCCTGCGCGATCTTCTCCCCGGTCTCCGGCAAAAACGGCCTGAGACAGAGAGCGATCAACGCGAGCTCATCGAGGAAGAGCCTCATCGCTTTCTCAAATTCTACCACATCTGTCTTTGCAAGCTCCCATGGTTTCTGTTCGGCAATGGATTTGTCTAGCGCGCGTGTCCGCTCGATGATCCACTCGAGCGCATCCGCAAGACGATACTTGGCGATCAGCTGACTGAGCGCTTCCGGATATTCGATAGCCAGAGCTACTGGCACTGTGTCCTCGCTCAAGCGCTCCGATAGCTTCACCAAGCGGCTCGCGAGATTGCCCAGCCCGTTGGCCAGATCGGCATTGTATTTTTCTGCCAGCCGTTCCAGTGTGATATCCGGATCATTCTCCAGATTGCCCGATGAAAGCAGCAGGTACCGGGTACCATCCTTGCCGAATTTCTCGATCAGCTCATCCGGCGAGATGACATTGCCCAGACTCTTCGACATCTTCTGCCCGGCCACCATGATATGACCATGGATCAGTATCTGCTCCGATGGGGCGATCCCGGCAGACAAGAGCATCGCCTGCCACATAGCAGACTGTTGGCGGAGATTGTCTTTACCCGCGATCTGCAGCCCCGGCCAAAATTTCTCGAAATCTGATCCCGCAGCCGGCCAGCCGAGCGTCGAGATATAGTTCACGAGCGCATCGAACCAGACGTACATGACATGTTCCTCGTCCCCCGGCACCGGTATCCCCCACGGCATCTTGCTGGCGAGACGGGAAATGCTGAAATCCTGCAGCCCGCCTTCGACGAAATTCTTGATTTCCGCCAAACGATTGGCCGGCACGACGAAATCCGGACGCTCCGTATACAGCCTGAGCAGCGCTTCCTGATATTTCGAGAATCGGAAGAAATAGTTCTCCTCCTCGACCAGCTCAATCTCCATCTTCGGATGATCCGGGCAGACACCATGATCGAGATCCGAATCCGTCTTCTCCATCTCGCATCCGACACAGTACTTGGTCTGGTACTGCTGCTTATAGATATCTCCGCTCTCCGCGCAGCGCCGCCAGAACTCCTGGGCCGCCGCGACATGCTGCTCGTCGGTCGTCCGGACAAAATGCGTATAACTCACATCGAGCGTCTCACGGAGCGCCCGAAACGGCTCCGCCATGCGATCGCAGTACTCCTGCGGCGTCACCCCCTCTTCGGTCGCCTTCTGATAGATCTTCTGCCCATGTTCATCGGTACCGATATTAAATACTACTTCCGATCCGGCTGATCGGGCAGCCCGAGCGATGACATCCGCCTGTACCACCTCGAGCGCATAACCGAGATGCGGCCGGCCATTCACGTACGGCAGGGTCGTAGTGATATAAAAAGGCTTATTTGAGGTATTGTTCATAGCTTAGTATTGACAGAATGATATTTATAGTATATAATGGTAGATACTTAGTTCTTTACATAGAGGAGAGTACCATGGCCAACGCCATCGCAAAAGACCGCAAGTTCGCAGTTATCGCTTCTGTCGTTCTCGTAGCCCTTGGCTACACCATCCTGAGCGCCGACTGTTCTACCGGCGGCAATTGCACTCTCGCCAGCCGTGACTGGTTCGATTGGATCGCTACGACGATTCTCCGCTGAACCATTCACGCCCCACACCAAACCCGATCCATCGCGACCGGGTTTCTTCTTTTTTTAATACACGATCACGACGAATTCCCCTTTGACTGTGCTCTCGTGCTCGCGATAGTGCGCGAGGATATCGGACACGCTGCCGCGGCGAACTTCTTCGAACATCTTGGTCAGCTCGCGGCCGATGATGACTCGGGACTCGGGAGCAAGCGTCTCGAGCAGCTCGAGATTCTTCACGACGCGGTGTACCGATTCGTAGTAGACAACCGGTATCTCGGTAGCAGCGACTTTTTTGAAAAACGTCTCACGTCCCTTCTTGTGCGGCGGGAAGCCGAGAAACATGAACTCGCGCATATCGATGCCCGCGACCGACACCATGGCGGCGAGCGCCGACACACCCGGAATCGGCACGACCGGGATTCCAGCGGCGAGAGCGAGCGAGACCAGCTTGTTGCCCGGATCGGAGAGTCCCGGCGTCCCAGCATCGGAGACGAAAGCGAGCGACTCTCCGCGGGTCAGGCGAGCGACGATCTGCCCGAGTTTCGTATCATCCGTGTGTTCATGACACGAGATGAGTGATTTCTTGATTTCATAATGCATCAGGAGCTTCCCGGTTACCCGGGTATCTTCGGAGAGCACCGCGTCGACCGCTTTGAGCGTCTCGAGCGCGCGCAGCGTGATATCCCCCAGATTGCCGATAGGGGTCGCGACGATATATAGGGTTCCAATTCTTTCTTGTTCCATATTCTCTATTCAATATTCGATATTCTATTCTAAGCGTTTCGCTTGATCATAATATCTTCGACGAACACCGAGAGCATCATCGTCACCGGTACAGCCAGGATGACGCCGAGCGGTCCGCCAAGCTCTATACCGATGAGGATAGCGATGATGAGCGCGACCGGATTGAGATCAGCCGATCGCTTCATGACCTGCGGAGCGACGATATGCGCTTCCACCTGATGGGCGATGAGATAGAAGATGAGAGCGGCAAATCCGAGGCCCGGGGAATAGAGCAGGCCAACCAGGATAGCCGGCACGGCCGCAAGCACCGGTCCGATGTACGGCAGGATTTCCATCAGTCCGCCGAAGAAGGCGATGGCCAGCGCGTACGGTACACCGATAATCGAGAGACCGATATAGTAGATCGTAAACGCGATGAGCATGAGTATCGCCTGGCCGAACAGCCACTGGCTCACCTTGCCCTGCATGCGCGACGCGATGGAGAGCGCGTGGTCATGATACTGATCCGGCGTCAGCATGAGGAAGAATTTCTCGATGCCTTTCTCCTCGAGCGACAGGTAGAGCGCGAGGAAGAAGAAGCCGATCGCGTGGATGAACCCCTGGAAGAGATTGATCGTCGTCGAGAACAGCCCGCCGAACCAGCTGCCGATCGATCCCTCGATATCCGTGAAGAATGCCTGCTTATCGAAGACGAATCCGAGCGCCTGCATATAGGCTTCGATGCCGGAGAAGAACACGCCGAGACGTTCGGAGTACTTCGGCCAATTACCGAGGAACTCCTTGATTTCCGAGAAGAACACCGGAATGAACACCATGAGCAGCGCGACTCCCCCGAGGAACAGCACAGCGTAGATGATGATCACCGCCGCCGTACGGGAAAGTCCTCTGGCCCGCAGCTTGTTGACCGCTGGCGTGAGTGCCGCCGCCGTCAGCACGGCCAGGAGCACCAGAAGTACGACATCGCGCAAGAGATAGAGCGCATACACGCCGCCGACCAAGAGCGCCGCACGGACAAGCAATTTCGTACCGATCTCTACCCGTTCATCGATAGTCATATTTTTTCTGAAATCACAATCATCAAAACACAAAAACCAAACAAAGCACAATTTTTTAAAACACAGCACACAAACCTCCTGATAAGCAATCTGTGTTTTGATATTTTTGCTCCTGTGTTTTGTTTGGCATTCTGTGTTTTTTGTATCTGTGCTTTAGAACGTCAAGAGTTTCTCAAGTTTCTTCGGATTCGTATGCGGACCGATGATGGTCAGGTTGAGCTTCTTGTTGACGAATATATCCTGAGCCACCCGCAGGATATCATCGGCGGTCACCCGGTCGATCTGCTTCATCTTCTCCTTCGGCAGCACCACCTCCCCGCGGGAGACCTCCTGCGTCACCAGGTACTCGATCACATCATCCGAACCTTCGAAGCCCATAGCGATCTTGCCTTTGATATATTCTTTCGCTTTGGCAAGCTCTTCTTTGTCCACTTTTTCAGTCGCGATCTTCTTGTATTCATCGAGGATCACCCGGATGGTCTCTTCGAGATTCTTGTGCTCCACGCCGACCTGGGTCGCGAGATAACCGGCATCGATATAGGTATCGACTCCCGTATGCACGCTGTACGCTAGTCCGCGGCGTTCCCGCACCTGGATGAAGAGTCGGCTCGACATACCGCCGCCGAGGAGCGTCGCGAGCACCGACAGCGCGAAACGGTCCTGGTTCCACATATCATAGGCACGCACGCCGAGTATCATATGTGTCTGATCGGTCTTCTTGGTCTGGATGAAGAGCCCGGGCGCCGACTGTTTGTCATTGGCTTTCTTCGACACCGGCTTCTTGCCATGGCCGATATGACCGAAGCGCGCCTCGATTTCCTTTTTCATCTTCTTCGAATCGAAGTTGCCCGCGATACCGACCACGACGTTTTCCGATACGTATCCGCGCCGCAGATATTTCACGAAATCAGCCCGTTTGAAAGATCCGATATTCTCCTTGGTCCCGACGATCTCCCAGCCGAGCGGATGATCCCCGTAAAGATGCATCTCCCAGAGGTCATTGATATGCCGCATCGGCATGTCCTCATACATGTTGAGCTCCTGGAGAATAGTCCCCCGCTCCCGGTTGATTTCCGCCTGCTCGAGCTTGGCATTCATGAAGATATCGCTCACCACATCGAGCGCGGTCTCGGCGTGCGTCGCCGCTACCTTGGCATAGTAACCGGTATATTCCTTACCGGTGAAAGCATTGTACTCCGCTCCGATCCCGTCGAGTTCCTTCGAGATATCGTGCGCGGTCGGCCGCTTCTCCGTCCCCTTAAACATCATGTGCTCGAGGAAGTGCGCGATACCGTTTTCCTTCTTCGACTCGTAGCGTGAGCCAACACCGGTCATCACCATTACCGTCACTGTTTCCGCTTCCTGCATCGGCGCCAAGATGATGCGCAGTCCGTTGTTGAGGGTTGTTTTCTGGTATTTCATGCGGGTAGAATATGGAATTTAGAATATTGAATAGGGAAAAATCAGCATTATCTCAGGCGTTCGGCGAAATACCGCTCAAGCTCATCGGCTTTGATGCGGACTTGCTCCATGGTGTCGCGATCGCGGACAGTGACGGTACCAGTGAGCGCCGAATCGTCTCCTGCTCCGATCGTGTCAAAATCGACCGTCACGCAGTATGGCGTGCCAATCTCGTCCTGGCGGCGATAGCGCTTGCCGACATTGCCGTTGTCATCAAACTCGCACTGCCATTCTTTCTTGAGAGCATCGTAGATCTCGCGCGCCTTACCGACGAGCTCGGGCTTGTTCTTGAGGAGTGGGAAGATAGCCACTTTGACCGGAGCCAACCGGCGATCGATCTTGAGGACTGAGCGGATATCACCCGGCTTCACTTCCTCTTCGACATAGGCCTGATCAACGAACATGAGGAAAAGGCGAGCCAGACCGACCGAGGTCTCCATGATATGCGGGATGAAGCGCTCGCCGGTCTTCTCATCGAAATACGAGAGGTCCTCACCCGAGAACTTGCTGTGCTGGGAGAGATCCCAATCGCCGCGCGCATGTATCCCCTCGACTTCTTTGAAGCCGCCGAGTGCCGCGAAATCATACTCGATGTCATAGGCTTCCGACGCATAGTGCGCGAGCTTCTCGTGCTTGTACCAGCGGATCTTGTCTTCCGGAATGCCGAATTCACGGTACCAGGCCCACCTGGCTGCCTGCCACTCGGCGTATTTCTCGGTGGTCTGCGACGGATGATGAAAATACTGCATCTCCATCTGCTCGAATTCGCGGGTACGGAAGATGAATTGCCGGGCGACGATCTCATTGCGGAACGCCTTGCCGACCTGCGCTATGCCGAACGGCAGCTTGACCCGAGCCGAGTTCACCGTGTTCTTGTATTCAAGATAGATGCCGCCGCAGGTTTCCGGACGCAGATAGACGACCGTGTCCTCGGACAGAGCATCCGTCGGCGACCCGAGATTCGACTTCACCATGAGCGAGAACACTTTCGCGTCGGTCATGTCTTTCGATCCGCAGCTCGCACAGACGAGCTTGCCTGCCTCGCGCAGCTTGCCGAGCTCGGCATTGATAAAATCGAGCGGCGCCTTGTCGGCGTTCACCCCGAATTCCTCGAGGATGTGGTCCGCCCGGAAGCGGCTCTTGCACTGGCGGCAATCCACCTGCGGATCATTGAACCCCTCGACATGACCGGAAGCCACCCAGGTCTTCGGATGCATGAAGATCGCGCTATCGAGACCGACCGTGTCATCACGTTCCTGCACCATCGCCTTCCACCAGGCATCGCGGATATTGTTCTTGAGCAGCGTCCCATAGTGGCCGTAATCATAGATCGCGCCGAAGCCACCATAGATCTCAGAAGAAGGAAACACGAACCCGCGCCGCTTGCAGAGCGACACTATTTTCTCCATCCGCTCATTTTTCTGTTCTGCCATAGGAAAATTCTTCAAAAAAATACGTCTTGTCTTTCGAATCTACCCTTTTTCAAGCCAAAAGTCAAAAAAATGCTCTCCAGAAAAGCTGTCTAGCTCCCGCTAGCCCACGCATTGACGAAGAGCGGCTTTCGTTCTATGCTGGCAAGATTCTTTAACAGTTCCGATGGCGGATACCATCCGCTTTTTTCCCAGCCGTACCTTTCGAGGAGTCCACTATGACCCACGCATCCGCAGTCCTGCTCCAGCAAGCCCAAACTGTCACACCCTTCACTCAGGAATTCAACGCTCTCATCGCAGAGCTCTTTCCGAACGACACCCGCCTGCTCGCCAGTCTGAAAGATCACCGGGACACCACTTGTCTCCTGGAAACCAGCCTGCTCAGCCTGCACATCGCGACCTGCAATCCGGACGCCATCATCCAGGCCTTCAACCCGCAGGTCGATAGCATTCCTCCTGATCTCCTCGGATCAGCCTACGCGATCAAAGCCGGGCGTACACTCCTCTCACGCTGCAAGCAGGTCGAGCGGGAAATGCCCATCTACTGAGAAGCAACCGCTTCCCAGTCAAAGACAGTCAAATCATTTTGACTGTCTTTTTTCTTTGATAACCTGATGCGCTGTGTGCAGCTTCCGTAATTCTTCGAAGCAGAAGACAATCAGCGTGCAGCCGAGAGCGACCAACCAATCGATGCCGTCGACCGGTGCCATACCGAGCAATGCGTGAAAGAATGGCAGATTGGTAAACATGAAGAGTATCAGGACCGATATGCCCATACCGACAAATATCCATGGGTTCGAGAAAAACGGCATCCGGAAGAATGATCGGGTCTCGCTCCGCGACTGGAGAAGGTTGGCCATCTGCGTGAGTGCCAGCGTGAGATAGGCAGCGGTCGTTGCGTGACGATAGAGCGCGCTCTCGAGATCGAGTGCCGATCCCCATTCCCAGCCGCCGCGGTAGAGCACAAAGACAAACGTCGCGACCGCGCCGAGCGCCATGAGAGCGCCGAGCATCAGGATACGGACGACTCCCCGCATATCCATGACCCGGCGGCCGGCCGTCGAGGCATCCTGCCGGGCGTCCGGCTCCTCCGGCTCCACGCCGAGCGCAAACGACGGGAAGACATCGGTTGCCAGGTCGATCGACAAGATCTGCACCGCAGTGATCGGCGACGGGATACCGAAGAGGAAACCGAGCAGCACTGTGAAAAGCTCACTCGCATTGGAGGTGAAGACATAGTGTACCGATTTGCGGAGATTCTCGAAGATAGTCCGCCCTTCGCGGACCGCGCGGACAATGGATGAGAAATGATCATCAAGCAGTATCATATCAGCGGCATCCTTGGAGACATCTGTCCCTGTGATACCCATCGCGATACCGATATCAGCCTTCTTGAGCGCGAGCGCGTCGTTGACCCCGTCGCCGGTCATCGCGACCACTTCGCCGGCGACCTGCAGGACCGAAGCGAGACGAAACTTCTGATCCGGAGCGATACGCGCAAATATAGCCCCAGCACGAGCCGCCGACAAAATCTCTCGGTCGGACAGTACTGGGAACGAAGCCCCATTGATAACCCGGACGGTCTCTCCAGCCTGGCAGAGCCCGATCTTTTCGGCGATCGCGCGGGCCGTCTTCTCATAATCACCCGTCACCATCACGACTTTCACTCCGAGGGTTCGACAGCGATCGATAGCTTCACGCAGCCCTTCGCGTGGCGGATCGATCATCGCCATCATGCCGACCCAGACGAGATCGCGCTCCATTTCTTCCTGCCGCTGTTCTCTCGGCACTGCATCGAGATCACGATAGGCAAAAGCGAGCACGCGCAGAGCCTGCGAAGACATATCATCACAAATCTTCCGAATCCGATCCTTATCGGCCGGAGCAAACGGCTTGCGTACTCCGCCATCGATCCATTCCGTCGCCAGCTCGAGCAGCGAATCGGGCGATCCCTTCACGTACGAGCGCGTCTCGGCATTCTCATAGAGCACGCTCATGCGGCGGCGCTCCGATGTAAACGGCTGCTCCGCCACTTTATGGAATCCGATTTCGAAGAAGTCTGGGCGCGGATTGTACTTGCGAGCCGCCACGATAATTGCTCCTTCGGTCGGATCACCGATGATGATCGGCCGGCCGTCCTTACGCGAGAGCGAAGCGTCATTGGCGAGCGTCCCGATACGGAAGAGCATCTCAGCTCCCGGGATCTCGGCCGGATTGATCGTCACACCATCACGGGAGAAGTCTCCCTTTGGCTCATACCCCGACCCGCTCACTGCAAATGTCTCCGTACCGAGCACGATGTCCGTCACTGAGAGCTCATTCTTGGTGATTGTCCCGGTCTTATCAGTACAGATAATCGAAACCGATCCGAGCGTCTCGACTGATGAGAGACGCTTCGCGAGCACATGATGCTTGAACAGCCGTTTCATGCCGAGTGCAAACGCGACCGACATGGCAGCCGGCAAGCCTTCCGGCACGACCGAAACCGCGAGCGCGAGCCCGATCAGAAAACTCTCATAGAAGGAAAAATCCTGATACCGGGCGATCACCACCACGATGCTGCCGATCGCGATCGAGAGCAGCGCGATGCTCCGGGCGAAGTGTTCCATCTTCTTCTGGAGCGGCGTCGGTTCCTGTTTGATCGCATGCGTCATCTCAGCCATCTGTCCGAGATCCGTACCGGCACCGGTCGAGAGCACGAGTACTTTTGCCTCGCCGAGCACCACTGATTCACCCATATAGACGAGGTTCTCGATATCGTTCCTCGCTACGGTACCCGTCATCGCTCCCGGCTGGCGCTTTTCCGGTACTGATTCGCCGGTAAAGATGAAGCTTTGCACTTTGAAATTGTATGCCTCGATCACATAGCCGTCGGCCGGGACGCTCGAGCCGGCATCCAGATAGACGATATCGCCGGGTACGATATCAGTAGCCGGAATCTCCTTCTTTTCCCCGTCCCGAAACACGACCGTCGTATCCGAGACAAAACGAGCCAGCTTCTCAATGATCTGCTCCGCCTTGTATTCCTGTATGAAACCGATAGTCGCATTGACGAGGACGATGACCGCGACGATGCCGGCATCGCGCATCTCACCGAGCGCGAAGGCAAAAATACCAGCCGTCGCCAGGATCCATACGAAGACATCATTAAACTGCTTCACAAACAGCTTGAGCGCGACGAATTTGTGTTTCTGCTCGATACGATTCAGACCAGAAATCTTGATCCTCTCATCCGCTTCCGCCTGCGACAGCCCTGACATCGAGCTCCGAAGTTCTTTCACTGCTTCCTCCGGCGCATACTGGTAAAACGGTTTCTGTGCCATATGATTTTCTTTTCTGTTTAGAGGCTCTCGCCCTGTTTCTGCAGCTGGATCACAGCGTCCCCTCGTGCAACCGCTCCATGAGCCGCATATAGAAACGGAGGTTGTGGATGGAAGCGAGACGGCCAGCCAGCGGATCGACTACTTTGAACAGGTGCTTGATATAGGCGCGGGTATACGTCGTGCAGGCTTCGCAATCACAGGACGGATCGAGCGGCGTGAAATCCGTCTCGAAACGCTCATTCTGAATATTGATGGTCTGATAAAAATCCTTGTCCTCTCTTCCATATTCCATATTCTCTATTCGTTCATCGAAGATGAACAGTCTTCCGTGCCGGCCTTCGCGTGTCGGGATGACGCAATCGAACATATCCCATCCGAGCGCGTGGCAGCGGACGATATCCGACGGTGTCCCGATACCGAGTGCGAAGCGCGGCTTATCCCGAGGGATGAGTGCGGCCGTATGTGCGAGTATCGCCTCGAGGAAATTCCCTTCCCCGTCGATATGCCGACCTCCGAAACCATAGCCGTCGAAGTCGAGAGCGACCAGGCCCTCGGCGCAGCGAGTGCGCAATTCCGGAAACATACCGCCCTGCACCACTCCGAAGAGGAGCGGGCGAGAAGCGTCATCTAGTCCGCGTGCGACGCACTGGCGATCGTATTCTTCCCGGCAGCGAGCCGCCCAGCGCACGGTACGCTCAACCGCAGCTGCGACTTCCGCTTGTGGCGCATCGTTGGGGCGCGGATCATCGAGACAGACAATCATATCGGTACCGAGAGCAAACTGGATCGCGATCGCACGTTCCGGCGTGATGAGATGCTTCGATCCATCGAGCACCGAGCGGAACTCGGCACCCTCTTCGGTGATACGACCCATCTCGGGATTCTTGTGGATGAGCGAATACACCTGATATCCCCCGGAATCCGACAGGAGCGGTCCATCCCAGTGCATGAGACCATGCACCCCTCCGGCCTGCTCGATGAGATCGGTGCCCGGCTGCAGATAGAGATGATACGTATTGACCACCATCGGCCAGATGCCAGCCGCCGCGAGATCTCCCCGCGAGAGTCCGCGCACCGAAGCTCGGGTCGCGTCCGGCATGAAAAAGGGAGTAGCGACTACTCCCTTCCGTGTGGCGAGCCTTCCGACCCGCCGAGTCCCTGATTGAGCGACGATTTCCAACATATAGAGACCCCTAGTTTGCCCGGACTTTCAGATCGACGATGCTACTGTCAGCCTTGCGGATATATTTGTCATTCTGCTCGATACGGATATCTTCTTTGGTGAACTGATCCTTGCCCGTGAAGACTATACTATTGAGCAAACGGAGTTCGCTGTCAATAAGACCGAGATCCGGGGTAGCCGCTACCTGGAAGCGCAGCTCCCGAGCGACCCCGCGTTCGGCACGATAGGTCGCCAGATCCCAGGAGAGCTCATTGGCACGCTCATTCCACTGTACCGCTTCGGTATCCGGTGCGAATTTCTTCTGATAGCGTGAGCTCGATGGCAGCGTAATGACAAGCTTGGCTCCGGTAACGTCGTTGTACTCATTCGTCAATCGGATCTTGACGGTATAGATGGTCTCCTGAGTCGCTACCGGCGGTATCGGTCCCTGGTTCGTGAACATAGAATCGTTCTCCGCCAAGAATGCGCCGATCGAAACGGAAGAGTTGACCTTGGTCAGAAGCGTATTGCTCGCAACGATCTTGTTTGCACCGATCGGTGTCGGGATATCCGGACTATCGATCTTGGCGGTTGTCTGGATCGAGAAATTCTTTCCCGCGACATCTGCTGGAATCGGATTGAGGACCGGAATCGAGACAGCAATTGTGCCGCCGTCGCCCGGTGCCAGCTTCGCCAGCCCAGGGATATCGGAAGCTTTCCAGATCAGTGTCTTGTTCGTCACATCATACGAGCCCTGCTCCTGCCGGAGCTGCCGATAGTCCAGCACTCCCGAATCGAGCTTCATGGTCACGATCGCATCGCGCAATCCGATATTCCCTTCATTCTTGTAGGTCAGCACGTAAGACAGCGTATCGCCGGCATGCACCGACACCTCGCGCTTACCATTGACGGTCTGAGAGATCGAGAGCGGCGAGACCGCGATACGGGTCAGCTGCTCCGACTGGCCATAGGCGACGAATTCTCCGCCTCCGCCGAAATACCCGATCATCACTTTGGCTTTCTTCACCTCATCGCGTGCGCCGAGCACTCGGCCCTTGGCGACGATCTTACCCTGCTTGCCCGGATCGATCGTTCCGATATACCAGACTGAATCACCTTCCGATGGGGCCGGATCAGCCGAGACAAACGTGAAGCGCTCCGGATATTCCATCTTGACGCGGATATTGGACAAGCTCTTGTCGCTCCGGTTGGCATAATCGATGACGTACTCGATGATATCGTCATTCGCGGTCTGCTGCGGCGCCAGCATCTCGACCGACAGGATCGATGATTTGACCGAGACGCCATACTGGGTTGATTTCTCGAATTGAGAGTTCACGCTCGCCGGCGAATAGCGGAGCCGCGCCTTGAGATAGATGGTATCCCCCTGCGACCCGTAGAACTTCCCCGAAAACACCGCCTTGCCGTCCGATCGCGCTCCGACCTCGCCGAGAGCAATCTCGAGCTGCGAGGCGTTCACCTTGACCTTCGAATCAGCATTCGGCTGAAACGTATCCGGATAGGAGACGATGAGTGTCGCATTCTCCAAGGAGGACCAGTTGTGATTGCTGTAGATAACCGTGAATTCACTCGCTTCGGCGCTCGCTACCTGGCGTGGCCCGCTGATAGAGATATCGATGCTCTCCTCGCTATACAGGAGCGACCGCACTTTAAGCGTGACGCCGGCCAAAAGCACGAGAACCGCCAGGCCACCGAAGGCGATATGCATGATGCGCTTCTTCTTGGCTTTCTTGGCGAGCATCTCCGCCTCGGTCAGCCGATCGGAAGACCAGGCGGCCTGCGTTTCAAATGATTGCGTCGCTTCAGGAGTGGCCACTGTCCCCGGCTCATACGCCGTCGCGTGCCGCGTGCGCTCGAGATGGAAATCACGGCCGTGCAGCTCGTCGTTCAGATCTTGCAAACCCATAGGATATGTTTGTGTTTTATGCTTCCAGTATACCAAATCGACGCCGCGGAACAAAGAAAAAGCCTGTCATCAAAAAGATGACAGGCGGGAGAGGAGAAGATTTCTCCTTACTTGGTTTGAGCTTGGGACTCGAGCAATCGGAACACTTTTTGTACCTTCACGACATACGGAAGCGTGTGCGTATTGCCACCTTGGCGGATCAGATCACGGACGGATCCGGGTCCCTGGTTGTAGGAAGCGATGCCTCGATTGAGGTCGCCGCGGAACTGACGGATATAATCCGCTAAGACATGCGCTCCTTTCGGAATGCTCTCAAACGGATCGTAGGCATCTTTGACACCATATCCCCTAGCAGTCCGACTTTCGAACTGCATGATGCCTTTGCATCCGGTGGGAGAGACAGCATCAGGACGTCCTTCGGACTCTTGATGGATGATGGCTTCGATAAGCGTGGCCGGGAGCCGATGCTCTCGAGCAGCAGCCTGGATGACATCGCCATAATTCTCACGGATGCATTCGCTCCGTTTGAGTGTATTCGCTTGCCAACGGCCTTTATGCACCACATAGAGACAATCGGCGTTCTTGAGCCCGAGACGAGCGAGGAGGGTTTGTCGGAAGCGAAGCTTCTCAGGATCAGAGTTTTTTAAAAAGCGTTTTTCCTGAGAAGCTGCACCATGCTTGGCGAACTTCCCCGGAGAAACGTTTTGCGTTTTCGCTCTTTCCGGGGAAGAGAGGCATTCATCTTTGAAGACGAGTACCTGGTTGATATGGATGACATTCGGGTCGGCAAGCTCATTGTCCCGTACGACACGGGTGAGTGAGCCGAGATGCCCGCCGCAGAAACGGATGACGAGTGCGGCCAGGGTATCATGTTTAGTGACGATATGCCGTATTTCTCGCTTTACAGAGCCTTTCTCTGGTACCGATATGCGCGCTTCGACGCTCTGGGATGTCGATACTTTCGGTGCGCGTTCAGATATCCGTCCTGCCTGTGGAGCCGCGAGAGCCGCCATGAGCAGAACGATGATCACTACCGAGAGGATGATATCCGACAGGGTGAATGGGGAGGTCTTATCCGGCATGCTTGCTCCTTCTCAAATCGGGAATGGAAGTCCCAAAAAGTTGTTAAACTACAAGGGTTCTTTATACCTCTCAATCCATATTTTGTCAAGGGCAAATGCCGTCGATTTCTCTAGCGAACAATCCACTGGAGGAAGCTCGCAGCTACCTGGCGGAGTTCACGCAGCTCCCGGGCCTCAGCCGTGATGCGCGGCAGGTGCTCCAACCGATTGGAAAGGAAAAGCCGGATGAGCTTGATCGTATTCTCACTGACCGCGAAGGCTCCTCGGGATTGCGCGCTGTGCTCGCCCGATAGCATGCCCCCCTGGCCCGGACTGAAGAAATGCCGGTCGCCCTGGCGGAGCTTCTCTCCAGACACGACGCAAGCGCCTGTCTCGACTTCATAGCCGAGATGCGCGAACAACTGGAACAGGAATCCTTCGGAAAGCAGGAAGACTTTTTCCGACTGGCCATCGCGCACCAGGGCTTCTGCCAGACTGAGATAGGTCTTGAGCAATCCAAAGAGCCGACTATCCGGTTCATCCAGATCGACAAGCCGTTCGAAGACACTGATGGATTCCAGGATACGTTTCAGGATATCGAAATCA
Organism: Candidatus Moraniibacteriota bacterium; assembly: GCA_017983435.1. GTDB lineage: Bacteria > Patescibacteriota > Minisyncoccia > Moranbacterales > UBA1568 > JAGOSP01. The sequence goes on along the minus strand of JAGOBM010000002.1, from coordinate 62,703 downwards.
TTCCGCAGCTGCGGGAAGAAATCTTCCGCCACTGCGCCAGCGATCTTGCCCATGCCCCGGCCCTTCACGACGATGACGAGGCCGTAGGTGAGCGTCTCGAGCTGGCTCGCCAGCTTGGCTTCCGGCTTGCGCACACCCTTGGCGACCACCCGCACCTTGCCCTGCTCTTCGGTGTACAGCGTATACAAGCGATCGGTTTCACCGACCTCTTTCTTCTTGAGCACGATAGCGGTATAGCGGAGTTCCATTGGTAGAAGAATAGAGAATATGGAATATTGAATATCGGAGGCGGAAAAGAATTTCCTATGATCGCTTGAGAGAGAATGTAAATTCCTCGCCTTCAATGGTGATGGTTTCGCGATACTCAGCCTCAGCGAGATCTTCATTCTTCACCTCAGTCGCGAGGACTTTCTTGGCGATCTCATCGCCGAATTTCTGGAAAACGTTCTCTTTGCCCATATACCCGAGCACGATACGGTCCTCCACATTGAAGCCCGCCTTCTTGCGCCCATCCTGGATAGCCCGGTTGATCTCGTTCATCTCGCCTTCGAGCTTGAGATCATCAGTGAGCTCGATATCAAGAACAATATTTTCCTCTGCAGAACCATCAAAGTAAATTCCCTTCACATTAAGCTCGCTCAAGATAATATTCTCGAGAAACATCTTGTCTTTAGGATCAGAAACTGTGTCAAGAAGTTTCTTGTACGTATCCGACTTGAGACGGATTTGATTCAATGGCTGCCTTACTTTAATCTTCGCCTCGGCTCGTTTCTGTAGACCGATGCTCACAATTTCCCGAACATCCTTCATCAAGTCATTCAGCAATTCATCAATTGAGCCATTATTAGTAGGCCAATCCGCCAGATGCACCGATGCTTCTCCGGTCAGATTGCGATAGATTTCCTCCGACAGGAATGGTGTAAACGGTGCCATGAGCTCCGAGAGCGTTACGAGCACATCATAGAGCGTCTGATAGGCAGCTTCCTTATCGTTATCATTTTCATTTTTCCAGAAGCGATCCCGCGACCGGCGAATATACCAGTTCGAGAGATTGTCGATAAACGGCATGAAGAGGCGCGCTGCTTTGTTCAACTCGTACACTTCCATCGACTGATCGAGATTTTTGATGAGCAGCTGGAGCTCGGAAGTAATCCAGCGGTCGAGCAGATTGGCCGACGGCTCGACATCCTGCTTCGGCTCCCATGCATCGATCGACGCGTATGTCATGAAGAACGAGTATGAATTCCACAGCATGCGAAACACGTTGCGCGAGGTCTCGGTCAGGTCGCGCTCGGAGAAATTGAGATTTTCGGCTGCGACAATCGGTGAGGACAAGAGATACAGGCGCAGCGCGTCCGCCCCGTGCTTGTTCACGATTTCCATCGGATCCGGATAATTCTTGAGTTTCTTCGACATCTTCTTGCCATCTTCACCCTGCACGATACCGTTCACGATGACATTTTTGAATGCAACGCTGTCCTTGATAGCCGTGCCGATGACGTGCTGATAGTAGAACCACGCGCGCGTCTGATCGACTCCCTCCGCGATGAAATCCGCCGGGAAGCTCTTGTTGAAATGTTCCTCGTTCGCAAATGGATAGTGCTCCTGCGCATACGGCATCGAACCGCTATCGAACCAAGTATCGAGCACATCCGGGACACGCTTCATCGTCCCGCCGCACTTCGTACATGGTACCGAGATCTCATCGACGACATGCTTATGCAGGTCATCCACTTTCTGTCCGCTCGCTGTCTCCAAATCAGCAATCGATCCGAAAACCTGTATCTCGCCGCACTCGCACTTCCAGATCGGCATCACAGAGGCCCAATAGCGCTGCCGGCTGATAGACCAGTCGCGCGCGCCCTCGAGCCACTTTCCGAAACGCCCTTCCTTGATATGCTCCGGCGACCAATGGATATCTTTGGCAAGCTCAAGCATCTTTTCTTTTATCTTCGTCACAGAAACAAACCACGACGACGTCGCGTAATTGAGGAGCGGCGTATCGCAGCGCCAGCAGTGCGGGTAGCTGTGCTCGTATTTCTCCTTTGAGAAGAGCAGTCCTTTGTGCGCGAGGTATTTGATGATTTCCACATCCATCGACTGCGGCGCCTCCTTCGGTTTCACCGGCTGGCCCGCAAAATCCGTCACTTCGGCTTTCATCGTGCCATCAAGATGCACATGCTGCACGAACGGCAGATTCTCTTTCTTGCCGAGTTCCATGTCGTCCTCGCCGAATGCCGGCGCGATATGCACCACACCCGTGCCATCCTCGGTCGTCACAAAATCCGCCGCGTAGATCTTCCAGCCATTCTCGTGGTTCGGAAGCGTCGTATCCTTGGCGTAGTAATCGAACAGCGGCTTGTAGGATTGTCCTAGCAAATTCTCACCAAAGATATCAACAGAATCGAATACAATTTGAGTTTCAGAGCCATCATCATTCGCAATAACTGCAGAACACAACACTCCATCATTTTTATCAAAAGTCGTAATCTGAGTCTCCCCTAACTTTCCACCAAATATTTCATGAGCTGCAATTTTTGCTCGATTTTTTGCAAATATATAAGTCTCTCCTAACTTAAAAGTACTATTGCCATTAATTTCAGCTACTTTTGATTTTGTGTAAACAATATCCTTCCCAACAGCCAAAGCCACATTGCCTGGCAGCGTCCACGGCGTCGTCGTCCACGCCAAGACATATGTTTTCTTGTCATCCCGGGCTTGACCCGGGATCCAGTCCCTAGATTCCGGCTCGGAGGCCGGAATGACATCAGAACCAACCAGCTCGAACTTCGCGACCACTGATAAGTCCTTCACGTCGACATATCCCTCGCTCACCTCCTGTTGACTGAGCGTCGTCTCGCAGCGCGGACAGACATGCATCGAACGGTAGCTCTCGTAAATAAGTCCTTTATCCCAGAGCTCCTTGAATACCCACCACACACTCTCCATATATTCCTTATCCATGGTACGGTAGGCGTTCTTCATGTCAGCCCAGCGTCCGATACGCGGTATGACCTTTTCCCACTCGGCCGCGTACTCAAGCACCTTGGAGCGACAGAACTCATTGAACTTCGCGACGCCCATCGCCTCGATATCTTTCTTATGTTTGATACCGAGCTCCTTCTCCGCGATATTCTCGATTGGCAGACCATGACAGTCCCAGCCCCACTTGCGCTCTACCTGATGCCCGCGCATCGCCCAATACCGCGGTATGGCGTCTTTGATAACACTCGCCACGATATGCCCATAGTGCGGCAACCCGGTCGCAAACGGCGGCCCATCATTGAAACTATACTTCGGCTTACCCTCGCGGTTCGCTACCGATTGCTCGAAGATCTTGTTCTCCTCCCAGTATTTGAGCGTCTCTTCTTCAAGCTGCGGAAAGCTGACTTTCGGATCGACTTTTTTGAACATACTTATATTATATATGGCTTTAAAAACAAAAAAACCTTAACACGAAAACCGTGCTAAGGACGTCTGCAATCCGCCAAAGGGCGGACAGGCGTGGTACCACCTTGCTTTAGCTTATAGCAATTAGAGACTTAGCTTATAGAAAACCTCTATTAGCCTCTATCACCTAACGCTCTAAACCCTCTTCTTCGGCTATTACGGGCTTGCCCGGCGAGGTCTACTGCGTCACGCCGAAGCCGTGGCGAAGGCGGACACCTTCTTTGGTTTCAACAAACGCTTCTTCTCGCAGCTCTGGGGTGATATCCGCCCGCCTCGGGAGGCCCCTTCATCGCTGTTCAAATATTGTACGTTTACACTAGCATCGAAACCTAAAAAAGTGAAGTCCCCTCTACTGTAAACCATGACTCTTGAAACAGGCTCCGTATTGCTTGTCCATGGCAACGTGCTCCACGAGCCAATTCTCCAAAAAATCCAAGAGTTCAAAAGGATTCCCTGTAGGATTGTTCTTCCGGTGTTCACTGATTTCAACCAGCTGCGTCCGCAGTATCCTGTGTGCCGCCTGATGCCCTACGGCGCCCTCATAACGAAACTCATCAAAATAATGTTCTTCGGTCTGAAAATGATCATCCATATATTCCGTGATCCGTTTGAGAATTTCTTGAAAAACGGCTGCTTCTTTCTTTTCGGTAATCGCCGTATACAACTCGTTCATAATACCCACGAACGCCTTATGTTGAGCATCAATGACCTCTACCCCGATATTGTATTCATCCTTCCATTCAAACGATTTCATATCGGCTTACTATAGATTACGCCCCACCCTAGAGAGAATACCCCTACTATACACCATACTCTTCAGCCCGACGGGCCGAAACATTGCGATGGATGATCTCATCTGCACGGATCGATTGAAACAATTCGTACTCACTCTTCACGTGCCGGCCATAGAATTCCAGAAAATCAAGCATGACGGGCTTCCGCTTCAATTCTTCACCACGCAACTCTAAGAAGCGGCTGTACTGCTCAAACGCATGGCTCTCAAACAAATAGTTGAGTTCCAACGCCGAGCGCGGACTGAAGAGATAGAGCACAAAAGACGCTGCGAAGTAGAAGAAAGAGAACGCGAGCGGAATAAACGTATGCCTGATCAGACTGTCTTCTCCGTATTTCTGGGCCAACTGACTCAGTACCACCACGTGCATCGTCTCATTGTCCTGCGCGCTCCGCCCGAAGCGCGAGGTCTGCGACAATTCTATAGCTCGCTGCTCATTCGAGTAAAACATCGTCAGGAGCATATAGCTCGCCACCTCCCACGATTGGTACGGGATCCGGGCAATCACTTCGACCGCCTTGAACTTCCCATATGAAGGTTCTTTTCCGAATACCAAGTTTCCAGTACTCACCAAGAGCTGTCCCAAGATTTTCGGAAGCCAGCTCACACGAAAATCATCGAAAACACGGTCGTATTCCAAAAGAACCTTGGGGTCTGCCAGCGAGGCGACCAGATCTTCATGCTGTTTCTTGTCCATAACTCGTCTCAAAAAAAATATTTTATTCAGGTTTCCAGATTATTCTCGTGCAACTCCCCTTTTGAGGATACCAGCCCATAGCGGCCGCAGCCGCACCCTCACCGATAATCAGCCCGTGCAACTGTTCCAATGGATCGCCATGCGACACAACGACGACCGTCTTGCCGGCATAGTGCTTCCATACATCCGCGAGGAAACTCCCCAATCGCTCGCGCATCGTATCGAAACTCTCGACACCATCATTCTCCCGGATACTGATACGCATGGTCGGATCCGGATATTTCCCGAAGAATCGTCTGATCGACTGCTCATTGAACACGCCGAGTCCGGTCTCGTGCAGCCGATCATCGGTCTGTACCGGTACGCCCGTCTTCTCAGAGATGATCGCGGCCGTCTCCTGGGTCCGGACGAGCGGTGAGGCGATGATAGCGTCGACCGACTGTCCCGCTAAGAGCTCGGCAGCTGCCCGGATCTGCTCCTTGCCCCGCTCTGTCAGGTGCCGCTCCGTGATCTCCGGCAGCGACGATCCGACACCGAGCACATTGTGCTCCGCTTCGCCGTGACGCACGAGATAGAGCACGAGAGAAGTGTCGGACATATTATTGTATGAGCGAATAGACATCGAGTCCGATAGCCGCCACGAAGAACAACGCGACCGGACCTACCACCTTGAGAGCAAAGGTGACGATCTCGGTATCGAACGACGCCGGCTTCGCGTATTTATGACGATACTTCTTCGGAATTCTCCTGATCATTTTTTTTTTGTTTTAAGTTTTACTAAAGTATCTTGATTACTTCGCATTTCATTTCTTGGGCTGCAAAGACTTTTTCTCCTCAGTGTCTCACTGGCCACAAAAGCAGATTTTCCCTCACTATCGCCTCGGAAGTCTCGGGTATCAGGAGAAATCTCTTTCGCGACCAGTGAGACGAGCATGCGGCGGGGTATCAGCCACATAAGAAATCGGCTTTCGGAGACTGGGGTGGGCAAAAACTACATCTTTTCCGGAGCAGTAACACCTATGAGACGAAGTGTCTCACTCAAGACTATTTTAGCACTTTTCACGAGCCTCAGGCGAGCCTCAGACATCGCTGGCTGTTCGGTATCGATGACCCGGCAGGCATCATAGAAAGAGTGCAGCCGGTCAGCCAGACGGATAGCATACTGAGGCAGCCGATGGACGGCATAATCCTCGGCCGTATCCAAGATCAAATCCGGGAATGAGAGGAGCTCAGCGAGGAGCAGGCGCTCCTTCGGGTCCTGGAGCAGAGTGACATCGCCGCGATCCGGATCGAGTCCGGCCTCCGCCGCTTTGGCTAGCACGCTGGCCAGCCGAGCATGCGCGTACTGCACATAGTAGACCGGGTTCTTCTGTGACCGCTCTTCTGCCAGTCCGAGATCAAAGTTCATATGCGTATCGGGGCTGTACACGAGAAAGAAGAAGCGTGCGACATCCGGTCCGACCCGCTCGATCAGCTCGTCGATCGAGACGACATTGCCCGCCCGCTTGCTCATCCGCACTTCCTGGCCGTCTTTCATGAGGCGGACCAGCTGGACGAAGACAAAATCGAAACGGCCGACAAATCCGAGCGCCTGTGCTGCTGCTTCGATCCGGGCCCGATAGCCGTGATGATCCGCTCCGAGCGTGAGGATAAGCCGTGTAAAGCCGCGCTCCATCTTGGAGAGGATATAGCCGCAATCGGACGCGAAGTATGTCTTCGTCCCATCGCCCTTCACGAGCACTCGATCTTTGTCATCGCCGAAAGCGGTCGTCTTGAGCCAGAGTGCGCCGTCCGTCTCGAACGAAAGCTGCTTCTCCTTGAAAATCTCCAGGGCTTTCTCGACATACCCACGCTCGATTATTTCTTGCTTTTCCGAAGTGAAGACATCGAACGTAATCCGCATCTGATCCTTGAGCGTCGGCTGGATGAAATGTGTGAGAATATATTCCGCCGCCCACTCGCCTGTTTCCCTCACTACACCTTCCCCATCTTGTTGTTTGTTGTTTGTTGTTTGTTGTTTGAAACGCTCATGGAGCGTTTCAATATATTCTCCTCCATATACCGCCTCCTCGTCCTTGAGGACGCTATGCCCGAGCTTCAGCACTTGCTCGCCGGCATCGTTCACATAGTATTCATTCGTTACGGCGTATCCCGCCTTGCGCAGGATGTGCGAGAGCGTATCGCCAAAGAATCCCCCGCGGCCATTGCCGAGATGCAGCGGGCCGGTCGGATTGGCCGAGACGAATTCGTTGTTCACGGACTGGCCTGCTCCCTGATCTGATGCCCCGTACTGATCCTGTCGCGCTGCGATAGTTTCCACGACACCGCCGAGTACCGACTGCGCCAGATAGAGATTGAGATGCCCCGGACCAGCGACTTCGATTTTTTCGAAGAATGTTTCTTGTTGATTGTTAATTGTTAATTGTTCTTTGATCAGCTCCGCCAATTCTCTCGGATTCTTGCCGACTATTTTGGCTGCGATCAAAGCGATATTCGACGTATATTCGCCGAACTGTTCATCCTTCGGACGCTCCACCTGGATGCAAGGCAGATCGAATAGAGGCAGCTGACCCGTCCGGATCAATCCCTCGATCGCTCCCTGTATCGCTTGCGCTAGAGTTGTTTTCATACCCGGCAGTGAAACTTCGAATAGGGAAGTCTCTTCCAAGAAAAAATAATTTACCCTTTTCTCCCTAAAACATAACTTTGTAAAAACTCGGTGTCTGAAATTTTCGAAGTTCTACTACCGGGCATACCCACCTATCGTAGCGCATATGAGCCTAAAAGCCAACCTCCCCAGCATAAAGAAACACTCTTCCCCTATGAAGGAAGAGTGTTTAGCTTCACATATTTCCATTGTCAAAATTACTTGACACAAGTAGCCATGAGCGGACCTGACGCCAGGCGATCACTAAAATCTGCCTCGGTAGTAGTTGACCTACACGTTTTTCCCGAAATAGAGGAGGAGTAAACTCCTCCCACCGCCGTTGGATTTCGCAATACACAGCTCGTCACAACTTCATCAGACGCACACGTTACACTGGTGGTAGCTGTCCCCGTAGGTGCCGTAATCATCCGCGATGTACCAAGTCCACCCCCCCCCATCCCCTTCCTCCACGCCCCCGACTGACACGACAGAATCACTCCGCCGGTATCCCGAGCTACCAGTCCGGTAGAGCTGCACGCTGCTCCTTCCGTCGCTACACCGTTGATCTGGAGCATATTGGCAGCCAGATTGCCTACCAATCCCAAAGAAGCGTTCTTCACTTGATTGATGACTCCGGTATTCAAGGGTCCAGCGATATTGCCACCCGGGGCCGAAGCGGTCGGGTTGGTCCAGGCTTCTGCGAACTGTATCCCGACGCCGAGAATGACACCGAGTGAAATGACTTTTCCCCAGTAGAGACTACCTCGCAAGAGCTGATGCATACACGTGTGTTAAAACTTTATAATTTTTTAAGTATTTCTACTGATTCAAAGCTTCAAGCTGTTGTCTGATTTCTGCTTCCGTCGGGCGCTTGGCGGTATCATCTCCAGCATTCAAGGTTTCAAGCTGTTTCTCCATTTCCGCCGCGGTTGGGTGCTTATTCGGATCATCTCCGACATTCAAAGCTTCAAGCTGCTGCTCTATATCCGCCTCAGTCAGACGACCCGTAGGTGCTCCGCCATCCTGCATCACCGGCGTCTCTGGCGACTTCGATACATCGAGATACACTTTCAACCCGGCCAATCCGACCAGGATTACGAACACTACCAGAAAGAATACCAAGAGTTTTTTCAGATTCGGATGATTCTGCTCCAGAGTCATATGTTTTTGTTTTTATACTCAAATTATTTAAGCATTCTCTATCATCCCTCTTATCCCCCTATCGCTCTTTGTCTCTAGCCGCTCTATCTCTCTGTGTATTACGGCTGCACTTCTTTGTAATTCGTATCGCAATAGCGGGTCCCCGGGCAGGTCAGCGTCCCACCGCAGTTATCCGATACACCGGTATCCTGGGTCGCATCCGGACAATAGGTATCCGTCACCGCCTTTGTAACTGCTCCACAGACCAGCGGCACACAGATCACCGAGACGTTGAGCGTAGCCGTCTGTCCGACATAGGTCGCCGTGACTGATTCCGATCCGACCGCATTGGCTGTGACGGTCTTCAGAGTATCCGGTCCGGACAGTCCCACTGCGGCTGATCCGCTCTCCGCCCACGTCGCCGGCACCGAAGCCCCAGCCATACCGCATGCCACATCTGAATTCCAACACGCTACAAGACTCTCTACAGCTCCCGTCCCCATCGTATTGCTTCCGGCTGCCGACTGGCTTCCGCGAAGGATACCGCTATTGCAGCTATCACGGCAGATTTTCAAACTATTCCCCGGCTGTATGCGGGCACGACCAAAATCAATCCAACCAAGCTCATCCGACCAGGCATAGCCCGAAATAATATTCCCCGCCACAGTAACCCCGTAAGGCACCCCGCTCCCGGTCGTACCGGAGTCCAACGAAACATATCCGCTCCAGCCACCGCTATTGGCCGCCGCATCACGGATCGAGAGGACGCGCGCCCAGCCGGTCAGGGCATTGCCGACACGCTGCGCGCTACAACCGCCCACTGGGCAGCCAGCGACATCAGCCGCATTGAAAGACAGCCAGCCATAATTCTCGCTCCAACCATACCCCCTCACAGCACCATCCGAAAGCGGCACATTGACCCCGTAGTCTGGAATCGCACCCGCCGGACAGCCAGCCACGTCGACCGTCCCATTTCCATCCGCATCACAATCCCGGCTATTCATACTGACCCAACCCAAAGACGTATTGCCACCACTCGTCGCATTCATCCCACCCCAGAGCCAACCGATCGTATTCTGCGAATTCCCCGCCTTGATTACCTGCACCCCCACCACGAACCCAGCTACCAAGAGCAGGGTCATCATGAGTAGTTTCTTGCCTCTTTGCATATACGTGATTATCAAGCTTTTTATTTATACTTCTATTTGCAAAAATTATACCATATATCTATGGATTTCCAACTGTTGCACAATATACTGTTTTGGTGTATAATATAAGAACGGTCGGGATATATCTCGATTTTTTTGTTGGTACCGGCTATTTCGCGCTACACTGCCTTCTATGAAGGATCTCGCTTTCAATCGCAGAGCTTCCTATGATTACGCCCTCCTCGATCGGTATGTGGCGGGCATCGTCCTGTCCGGCAGCGAGGTGAAGTCAGTCAAAACCGGCCACGTCAGCCTCAAAGGAGCCTTTGTGACGGCCCGTGGCAATGAGCTCTTCCTGACCAATGCCCTGATTCCGCGCTACGCTCACGCTCACAAAGACACGAAGCATGAGGATACCCGTTCGCGCAAGCTCCTCCTCCATCGCTCGGAAATCCGCTCCCTGATTGGAAAATCCCGCGTCCAAGGCTTGACATTGGTCCCTATTCGATTGTATACTCAGAAACAACTTGTGAAGCTCGAATTCGCTCTAGCAAAGGGAAAAAAGGAGTATGACAAGCGTTCCGATATCGGTGAACGGGAAGCGAAGCGGCGTATCGAGCGAGCGATGAGGGATCACCGGTAGTTCTTCAGATTCTAAGATCCAAACTCTACAATTCCGCTGGGAATTTGGGCTTTGGAATTTGGAATTTCCATCATCCTTGATGGTATGGGGTTGTTTAGACTCGACAGGGCGTACTTTCAAAATAGGCAAGCCGATCATGATGGTACGATCGTAAAAACTTCCATCAACCGATAAGTGCAAACTTCATCCCAAAGGCCAAGGCCACGTTCGCTTCGGCGTTCGCTCCGTCTTTCGCTTTCGCCCGCGCCTAATTCGCGCGGACCATCGGCTCCTCGACTCCCGATAGAGAACCGCCGGTGTCATACTTCGGGAAGGTCCGGAGATTTTCTTCTCGTCTTTCTCCTCCGATCGCCTTTTGCAGAAGACCAGTCTTCCGCTCTCTTTCGTCTGTTTCATAGAGAGGAAGGGACCTAAAGCAGACTACGCTTGTAGAATATTTTGGAAAAACGTGACTGGACATGGGTGCAATTCCCATCAACTCCACTAGAACAGGTGATAGCTTGTAGAGACAGAGTCAATAGGGAAGAAAAAGACTTCTCTTGCTACGTCTATAAGCTAAAACTCTATAAACTATAAGCTGCTCAAAATGAGACGAAGAAGGCACAATCGACCCAAGCCGAAGATGCGACCGAAGGATACGCTGCGTATCAACGAGCAGATCTTGGCGCCGGAAGTCATCGTGATCGATGAGAGCGGTGAGAACTTCGGCACCATGACGCTCGCTGCCGCCATCGAGCTGGCTCAGAGCCGGGAAGCCGACCTCGTCGAGGTCTCCCCGCTCGCCAAGCCTCCGGTCTGCAAGCTCACCGACTATGGCAAGCTCGTCTATCAGCAGGCCAAGAAAGAGCAGCAGGCCAAAGCGAAGCAGAAAAAAGTCGACATCAAAGGCATCCGCATCGGTTTCCGCACCGACACTCACGATCTCTCCTTCAAGAAATCTCAGGCTGAGAAATTCATGACGAAGGGACACAAAGTGAGAGTCGAGATCGTCCTCCACGGCCGCGAGAAAGCCATGGCCGACAAAGCCAAAGAAAATCTGACTACCTTCCTCAAGAGTCTCTCGATCCCCTACAAATTCGAAGAAGAGATCAAGCGCGCGCCGAGAGGATTCTCCGCCGTCATCGTTCCAGCCTAAACCAGTCAACTAATAACTAACGACCAACAACATACAACAACGCAACTCTGATTCATACTAGTCATCAGTTGTAAGTTGTAAGTTCGCAATACAGTTATGAAGCAGAAGACCAAGAAGTCCGTCGCCAAGAAAGTGAAGGTCACCGGCACTGGCAAAGTCACCCGCCGCGCAACCGGCAACAACCACTACAATGTCCGCGCCAACGGCGTCGCGACCCGCAACAAGCGCATCGATTCGACTATCACGGTCCGGGCCGATGAGAAGAATATCCTCCGGGCTATTCCCTACGCCCGCTAGTCCCCGAGGCCCGAGTCATTTGACTCCGCACCGGAAGACCTGATAGGCTGTCGTTTCCCAAGAAGTATCATAATTATCCGCTGTAAGCACCAACACTATGACCAGAGTCAAGCGTGGCGTCATGACTAAAAAGCGCCACAAGAATATTCTCGAGAAAGCCAAGGGCTACCGTTGGGGACGTAAGAAGCTCTTCACCAAAGCCAAGGAAGCCGTCATCAAGGCCGGCAAGTACGCCCGTCGCGACCGTCGCGCCAAGAAGCGCACGTTCCGCTCCCTGTGGATCGTCCGTCTGAACAACGCACTCCGCAACTACGGTATCACCTATCGCGCTTTCATCGCTCTTGAAAAAGAGAAGAATATCGAGCTTGACCGCAAGGTCCTTTCGCAGATGGCTGTGGATCAGCCCGCTGCCTTCGAAAAATTCATCGAGAGCGTGAAGTAAGCAGACACACGATGAATAGCAAGCAAAATCCCCGGCCTTTCGCTGGGGATTTTTGTTCGCTCATGCTATAGACATCAGCCATTTTTTTTCTCTGTCATTGCGAGAAGTCCACGACGTGGCAATCTCGATAAAGATGTCTTCGTTGGATTGCCACGCTTCGCTCGCAATGACCAAACATCACAACACATCCGTCTTCATATTTATACGAAACGCAACGCTTCCGGCGAGAAGATGAGGATGAGCCCGAGGATAAGCATGAGTATGCCGCCGACGAACGTCGACCAGCGGGAATACTTCTGTGTCAGATGGAGATGCTGCGCGCCCCAGAGCGCGAGGCCGAAGACAAGGAAATCATCCAGCATGTAAAAGAAGATGTAGAGCGCCATCAACCCCTGCTCCTGCAAAAAGTGCAGCTGGTTCAGCTCGAGGATCTTGGTGAAGGCCTGCGGGATACCGATGGAGCAGGCGAATTCGATGACATTGACTGAGAACGCGAGCGCGACGATACCGGCGGCTGATACCCACGTCAGCGGCTCATGAGCGAGCTTCTTGACGGACGCGATGATGGAGACCCGTTTCTCCGCATCGATGATTTTGCAGGCGCCGTCGGCTGTCTTCCACTCATAGAGGAAGAACCCGCCGCCGCCGATCGCCAAGAGACCGATGATCGGCGTCACGATCTGATCGAGACCGACGAAATCCCACGTCGTAAACCAGATATTGAGGATGAGATAGTACATGACCGCCTCGGCGACGATGAAGAGTCCGGCCACCGAGAGCATCCGCTCACGCGACTCTATCTGCATCAAGACGAGGAGGAAGGTGACGAGCACCCACATAGCGCAGGGATTGAATCCATCGATGAAACCGAGGATACTCGCGAGTACCGGGAGCGAGAAAGCATAGGCATTCACAGTCCCGATAAACGGCACACGGACCGGGTATTCCGGTGCCGGTTTCTTGCAGACACCGGTCTCCGCATCGCAGATCGCGCCTTCCTCTCGGACACCGGTCTTGATATTCCTTTCGAGGAGCACAGCGATACCGAGCCGCTCTTCTCCCTGTCCGGCCTCCACCGCCTGAATGATGAGTGCGCCAGTCGTTTCCTCCGTATCGAACCCCTGTATCGCCTCCGTGCCGATCACCGTGAGCGGCGTCGCTTTGGAAAGTCCCTGAGCATCAGTAAACTGCGTGAAGAGTGCTTTGGAAGCAGCATCCGCGATATCCAGTCTCTTCACCTCGACGTCCTGCTGGCTCTTCATGAGCTCATCGAGAAATACCCGTTCAGCCTGACAGTGCGCGCAATCCTGACGTTCGAAGACCTCAATGAGTACCCGATCAGCCGCTTCAGCTGATGGGATGGTCACGCCGATACCGGCCAGCAGCAGAGCAAACAAGAGACTGCCTTTCCAAAAAATATGCATACCCTTTATTTTAGATCTGAATGACTGATCGCATGAGCTCCTCTCGCCTGCCGATACGTAGCATAGCGCGCGCCTATCTGACCGACGATCCAGCGCAACCACGGCCAAGCCGTCGGCTTCCAAGCAAGATATTTGAGAAGTGTGTAAATACCGATCAGCACACCCGCTTCAATGAACGGTCCGACCTCCTGCCAGGATCCTCCGACCTGGAAAAACCGATGCAAGACGATAAAAAGGAAGGCCGGATAGACGAGACGGTGCAGTCTTTTCCAATTTTTCCCTCCGAGCCGCCGCATCGAGAAAGCGTTGGAGGTGACGAGGAGCGGCAGCGTCAGGATTAGACCGATGATCCCGACCAGGATACTCGTATCCATCGATACGATTCCCGCTCCGAGATGCTCCGCGATGAACAACGTGAAGAATTGAGGATCGGTCATATATCCGACTCCATGCACGACGGCCAGGTAGCCCATGAGTATGCCGATTTCCCGCCGCAATCCCATGCCGAGCGAAAGGAGACGCATCCGGAATATCGTCGCGATCGGACTCAGGAACAGGAGCGCGATCAGGAGATTGGCTGCGAGCTCGCCCGCTCCTTTCCGGAAGACGGCGAGCTCCGGTACGAACAAGATAAGCAGCGTGAAATGAGCGGCGATCAGGATACCCCACTTGACAGACCCATACCATCGGCCGAGCGTGTCCGCACAGATATCGTGTCCTCGGAATACCAGGGTCAATACGGGATTGATGCGTTGCCAAAAATGTTCCATACTCTGCGATTTATACTGATTGTGCGAACCAAAGATAGAGCAGCGTCAGGATGATGAGCTGTGAAATACCCAGGAGAACGTAGATAGCACGCTTCATAAGGTAGAGAGATATTGCTCTGCTTTCCTGCCTCCTCATCATACCCGCCGCCGGCCACCGAAGCAACCGGGAAAATCAGCCGATAAAAATTCAAAAAAGGCGGCCGCTATGCTATCCTAAGGACGCAAGACTTCTTTTTTCCACGAAACAAAATGAGTGAGCCGATCATCGTTGTCGATAAGCTGCGGATTATCTACAACCAGGGAAAATCCAACGAGATGCGCGCGCTCGAAGAGACGAGCGTGTCTATCTATCCTCACGAATATGTGATCATTTTCGGGCCGTCCGGCTGCGGCAAATCAACCCTCCTCTACTCACTCTCCGGATTGCAGTCTGCCACGTATGGCAGTGTCTCCGTCAAGAACAAGGTCATCGCGCAGATGACCGAAAAGGAAGACCTGGAGCTGCACCAGACCTTCATCGGCATGATTTTCCAAGCTTTCTACCTCATCCCCTCGCTCAATATCATCGACAACGTCATCCTTCCGAAAGTATTCCGCGGTGAGCCTCCGAAGGAGCGTCTCGAGGCCGGCTATCAGCTGCTCCGCCGTTTCGGCATCGCCGAGCAGGCGGACAAATTCCCAAGCCAACTCTCCGGCGGACAGAAGCAGCGCGTCGCCATCGCCCGCTCACTCGTCAACAATCCCGACATCATCCTGGCTGATGAGCCGGTCGGTAACCTCGACAGCGAAAGCGCCGAGAACGTACTCAAGATCCTGAAGGAACTCAACGAAGTCGATCAGAAGACGGTCGTCATGGTGACCCACAACCCGGAGCACCTCCAGTACGCCGACCGTGTGCTCCATATGAAAGACGGTCGAATCATCAAAGAAGAAGTCCATAGGGAAAAGCGGGCAATCGTCCATCATAAGCGCGATGATGACGAGCCAGAACCCGAGGAGAACAAGGAACTCAAGATGCTCATGGCCTCCTTCCGCAGCCTTCTCCCGCAGCAGGTTGACGTCTTGCTCGTTCCATTCAAAGCCAAGCAGCTCCTCGCCCATCTCCTCTCCGAGCTCAACGAAGAGCAGATCAGCATGGCGGAAGCTTTCCTCAAAGAGCTCCTCTTCAAGAATATCGACAATCCGACCTTTACCGATCGGCTCGACCTCGACCTCGAGAAAGGTGGCGCTGGCTGGAACCGGCTCCGGGCCGAATCCTTCTCTGGCCGGGTGCAGGAAATCCTTGCCATCGCCCAAAAGCTCAAAGACGACCCAGCCAAAAGCGCGACACTCCTGGCCGAGTACCTCATCACGCATTTCCATCTCAAGCTCGACCAGCAGAAACTGCTCCGCCTCCAGACCGTCCTCAAGATGCGTCTCGAAAGCACCATTGGTCAGATCGAACTCCGCAAGCGCATCGATGCACCGGTCGCTCAAGATGGTGTCGGTCTCCACAAGAACACCGTCGAGAAGGTCGCCCGCGAAGTAGAAGTAATCATGCTCCTCAAATTCAGCTAAACTTATGCGTCTTTTCGATCTCATCAGGCTGTCGCTCCGTATGTTCAAGGCTCGCACCATGCGAACCTTCCTGACCATTCTCGGTATGAGCGTCGGTATCGCCGCTATCATCTTCCTCGTCTCATTCGGTTACGGCCTCCAGCGCACTCTGCTTCAGAAGATCACAACTTCGGACTCCCTGGTCAGCCTCGATGTCACCGCCTCAGGCGCCGAAGGCACCACTATCCTGGATAGTGCCGCCATCGAGACCATGCGCACACTCCCCAACGTCGTCGATGTCATTCCGGTACTTGAGCTCCCTGGTCAAGGAAAATTCGGCAATGTGACGCTTGATATCAACACCGTCAGCTCGACCGCCGGCCTGCTCCGCAACGAAGGCCTCAAGATCAATGTCGGACGGCTCTTCACCAAAGATGAGAAGAGTTCCATCGTCATCACCAAAGCGGTCGCTCAAGTTTTCGATTCCGCCCCCGAAGATATGCTCGGCCAGACCGTCTCCCTCACCCTATTTCAGAGCGATGCCTCCGGGAAATCTCAGAAGAGCAGTACGTTTGCACTACCCGACACCTACACCATCGTCGGCGTCGTCGAAGGAGAGGAGAACCTCGTCTACCTCTCGCTCGATTCGCTTGGCGAGTTCCCGCTCGCGTCCTATACCAAGCTCAAAGTGAAATGCAGCTCGACCGACACTATCAACAGCGTCCGGGCAGAAATCGAAGGCAAGGGATTCATCGCCTCATCCATTTCCGAAACCGTCGACCAGGCGAACAAAGTTTTCCGGGCGGTTCAGATCGTCCTCATGGTCTTTGGCTTGATCGCCCTTATTGTCTCGGCTATCGGTATGTTTAACACTATGACCATCGCCCTGCTCGAGCGTACTGAAGAAATCGGCATCATGAAATCTATCGGTGCCGCCAAGCGGAGCATCGCGCTCATGTTTCTCACTGAATCGACGCTCATGGGACTCCTCGGAGCGCTCGGCGGCGTCGTGCTCGGTATGCTCGAAGGAGAAGTACTCAATCTCATGATCAATCTGATCGCTCAGCGATTCGGCGGCGAGTCTGTTGACCTCTTCTACAGCCCGCTCTGGTTCATCACCACCGTCATTCTTTTCGGAGCCGTCGTCGGTTTCTCGACCGGTGTCTTCCCGGCCCGCAAAGCTTCCAGTATCGACGCTCTCGAAGCGCTCCGCTACAAATAGCAGAAGAATCTCTCCGTCATACAAAAAAAGAAAGGCATGGAAATTTCCATGCCTTTTCGGTTATGCGATCCGTATCGCCTCCAGGCGCGCAGCCCGCTGCTGTCTACGCGCATTGGCCAGCCGTTCGCGCAGCTTGTTGCGCAATCGGATGAAAAACATCTCGAGATCCGACCGATACCGGTAGACACCATCAGATTTCCGGTTCAGCAGGTACTCGAGGTGCCGTACGAAAGAATGCATATCGCCTTTCCAATCCGGAAACGGCTGCAATGCCCAGTCGATACAGCCGAACACGAAGTCCGCATAGGCCTGACCGTGCTTCTTCCGATTGAGTCTCCTCGCATGGAGCACATCCGTGAAGTGCCGGAGGGCCAGCCACTCGGGCTGCCGGACCAATTCTCCCGAACGATGAGCGATGAAAAACCGCCTTTTCTGTATGACCACGAGAATCACTTTGGTCTCCCGAAAAAGCGTATCGATATTCCCGAGTGTCCGACTAGAAGTCGTCGTCCGTATCCGAGCCATATTTCCCTCCTCTCTTCTCCAAAGAACAAGACCGGCCATCGTATCAGTCGAGCGGCGGCTTGTCAATCGCTGCAGCTGCCCGATGCAGGAGAAAATCCTCGACCCGCTCTCGAACCGACGGCGCATCGTGGCATTCCATCAGCGCCGCACGCAGCCCGTGCGCTCCGTCGAATCCATGCGCATAGGCCTTGTAATGTTTCTTCATGATTTCGAAGCTCTTCTGACCGGAGAACAATGATTCATACAGTTCGGTATGCTCGATAAGAGCCCGGAGACGCTCATCAAGAGATACTTCCTGCTCGGAAAAAAACCACGGATTCCCGAAGAGTCCCCGTCCGATCATTACCCCATCACAGCCCGTCTCTGCAACCCGCTGTCGCGCTTCCTCCATACTCCGTACATCGCCATTGCCGATGATGAGCACGCCGGTGCCGCGCGCGAGCTCGACTGCTTGGGCCACATACTCCCAGCGGGCCGGAACCAGCGACATCTCTTTCTTGGTCCTCGCATGCACCGTAATCGCTGCCGGTCGCTCGGATAGCAGTTCTGGGAGCCACACATCGAGCTCATCCTTATTGAAACCGATCCTCGTTTTCACTGAGACGGGGATTTTTCCCTCAACTCCCTCCTTGGCCGCAGCGACGAGAGACCGAGCCAGAGCCGGATCCTGCATGAGTTTGGCGCCGGCGCCCTGCTTCATCACGTTCTTATCCGGACACCCCATATTAATATCGATACCATCGAAACCGAGACCGAGGATGATCCGGGCCGATTCTCGCATCTTGTCCGGATGAGCAGTAAACACCTGCGCGACGATCGGACGTTCCGCCTCGGTATATCCGAGATCCCCGAGCATCGCCAATCGCCCCTCCGGATGACAGAGTCCGTCGGCCGAAACGAATTCCGTCCACGTCACATCCGGCTTGCCGTACTTGGCAAACATGCGCCGAAAAGCCGCATCAGTGACATCCGCCATCGGCGCCATCACAAAGAACGGTTTTTTCAATTCTCCCCAAAATCCTGAATATGAAGTCATATATCTCTTACAAACACCAGCATCCTCTGAAGTTTCACACAATACCACGAAAAAGCAAAATACATATGTCTTCGCTACAGCATATTCGTCATTCATGCCCTTATATTGACAAATGGCCCTATTTTGCTATAATTCGGACTAATTAGGTCCTATATAGAAAAAGGGTATATATCAGGCAAAGTATGCGCATATCTAAGAAAGCCTACTACGGCCTCCGGGCCATCACCGCACTCGCGACCGAGGGCGAGCTTTCCGTACACGACATGGCTCTGGCTGAGAATATGCCCGAGGAATACCTCCACAAGATACTCCAGATCCTCAAGCGCGAGGGCCTCGTCTCATCCGAGAAGGGCGCTCATGGCGGCTACACCCTAGCCCGACCGCTCGCTGCCATCTCCGTCTGGGATATCGTCTCGACACTCGATGGTGGCTGGAAGAGCTTCGCCCCGCCCCGACTCACCCATGCGTCTCCCTACCCGAAACTCACTCACTGCCAGACAAACCAGGTATGGCGAGAGCTCGAACAGAAAATAGAGATGACATTGTCCGCTATGACCCTCGACCAGATAACTACCAATACGCTTCATTCGTAATCAACCCTATGCTCTCCATCGAACACCTCTCCGCATCTATCGAAGGCAAGAAGATACTCCACGACATTTCCTTCGCTTTCAAGTCAGGCAAAACCTACGCTATACTCGGACCTAACGGCTCAGGCAAATCGACGCTCGCGAGCGTCATCATGGGCCACCCGGACTTCAAGCTCGCCCGCGGGAGCAAGATCCTCGTCGGCCAGAAGAATCTCCGTTCGCTCTCGCCGGACAAGCGGGCAGCGCTCGGTATCAGCATGACGTTTCAGAATCCGCTTGCGCTCGAAGGAGTCTCTGTCCGGGACCTCCTCCGGCTCGCGCTCGAGAAACGCTATGACCCATTCGCCCTGCACGCCAAGATCCGTGAAGGCGCCGAAGCGCTCAAGATAAAATCCGAGCTCTTATCACGTTCGCTCAATGACGGATTTTCCGGAGGAGAAAAGAAGAAGCTCGAGGCGCTCCAGATCGCCCTGCTTGAGCCACGGTTCGTCCTCTTCGATGAGATTGACACTGGTGTCGATGTCGATGCCCTGAAGACTATCACCGGTTTCCTGCGCAAAACACTCTCCAAAGAAGCGACACTCGTCTTCATCACTCACTCGGCCAAGCTGCTCAAATACATGCGCCCGGATGAAATACTCGTTATCAAAGATGGCTGCCTGGTCGCTACCGGCGGTCCAGCATTGGCGGCTGCTATCGAGAAGAAAGGCTTCTCCCATATATGATTATAGATTTTTGATTTTTGAATAGTCGTCTTTCAGACGACCACGGTATTCATTCTACAATCGTGAATCAAACATCCTAAATCTTCATCCGCTGAGAGTAAAAGTCATGTCAAAGCATAAACCAACCAAGAACGTAGACCTCGGCGATTACCGCTTCGGCTTTGCCATGCCTGAACGATCAGTCCGCAAGACCGGCACAGGGCTTTCCGCTGATATCGTTGCGGAGATTTCCCAAATCAAAGATGAGAAGGCCTGGATGAAAAATTTCCGTCTCAAGGCCTACGAGCGCTTCGTCGGCATGCCTCTTCCCTCATGGGGCGCTGATTTGTCCGCCATCGATTTCGACGCAATCACCTACTATCTCCGGGCGACTGATGCCCAATCGAAGACCTGGGAAGAGCTCCCAGATGAAATCAAAGAGACCTACGATCGTATCGGTGTCCCCGAGGCGGAACGGAAATTCCTTGCCGGTGTCTCCGCCCAATACGAGAGCGAGGTCGTCTACGAGAGCATCGAAAAGACGCTCTCTGCCAAAGGTGTCATCTTCTGCGATATGGATACGGCGGTCCGGAAATATCCGAAACTGGTCCGAGAATACTTCGGCACACTCATTCCGCCGCACGACAACAAATTCGCCGCGCTCAACTCGGCCGTCTGGTCAGGTGGTTCATTCGTCTACGTACCGAAAGGAGTCAAAGTTGATCTGCCGCTCCAGGCCTACTTCCGTATCAACTCGGAGGCCTTCGGGCAATTCGAACGCACGCTCATCATCGCCGACGAAGGCAGTTCCGTGCACTATGTCGAAGGCTGCACCGCGCCTATCTACCGGACCAGCTCGCTCCATTCGGCGGTCGTCGAGATCTTCGTCAAGAAAAACGCTCGCGTCCGCTACACCACCGTGCAGAACTGGTCGAAGAATATCTACAATCTCGTCACCAAACGGGCCAGAGCCGAAGAAAACGCTTCCATGGAATGGATCGACTGCAATATCGGATCCGGCGTCACGATGAAGTATCCGGCGGTCTACCTGGCCGGCCGAGGCGCGCATGGCGAAGTCCTCTCCATCGCCTATGCCGGAGCGCATCAGCACCAGGATGCCGGCGCCAAGATGATTCACCTCGCTCCCGAGACGACATCGCGCATCATTTCCAAATCCATCAGCAAGGACGGCGGGCGCACTTCCTACCGCGGCATCGTCCACATCGGCAAGGGCGCCCGGGGAGCCAAGACCTCCGTCGTCTGCGATGCGCTCATCCTCGATCCAGAGTCGCGCTCCGATACCTATCCGACCATGCGGGTCAATGAACCGACCGCCCGAGTCGAACACGAAGCCACCGTCGAGAAGATCTCTGCCGAAAAGCTCTTCTACCTTATGTCCCGCGGACTGAAACAGTCCGATGCCGAAGGACTCCTTGTCAACGGCTTTCTCGAACCCGTTGTCAAAGAGATCCCTCTCGAATACTCCATCGAGCTCAACCGGCTGATCAACCTCGAGATGGAAGGCAGTGTAGGATAGAAATTCAGACATTATTTATGCGCTTCATCGATATCTCTCACGACCAGAAAAAACGCTACACGCTCAAGGAAAATGAGCAGTGCGTGTTCTTTCTGTTCAATCGGTCCGGCGATATCGCTTTTGAGCTCGAGGGCGATCGATCGGAAGCGCATATCATCGCGCTGTTTCTGCCTGATGGCGGCAGCCGCATCGAAAGCCGGATATCGCAGATCCATAGCGGAGCCGATACGCGCTCGTCCTTCACCGGGCGGAGCCTCCTCGCAAGCCAGACCGGCTGCGACTGGCAAGGACTACTCTCGATCAAACGATCCGCTGTCCGCTCCGATGCTCATCAGGAGATGAAGCACCTCCTCCTCTCTCCGAATGTCGAAGCACGCTCTCTCCCCGCGCTCGAGATCGAACAAGACGACGTCCGCTGCGGTCACGCTGCCACGATGAGCGCCCCCGATCCGGAACAGATTTTTTTTCTGGAAAGCCGCGGACTCACCCGAACGCAAGCCGAAGCGGCGATCGCCCAAGGATTCGTCAGTCACCTGACGGAGAGCATCACCCGGCATACCGGTACGGACTGTGTCTTGCCGGATATCCTTCATACCTTTTCTTCCCGCCTATGAACCGTGTTCTCCCAGCGGATATCCGGGAATATTTCCCGATATTCTCCCATCACCCCGAGCTCGCATACCTCGATTCGGCAGCGACCAGCCTGAAACCGGACTGCGTCATCACGGCCGAACGGGCCTATGAAGAGGAATATTCGGCCAATATCGGCCGCGGCCTCTATCCGATCGCCGAGCAAGCCACCGAAGCGTTCGAAGCAGTCCGGGAGCGGACAGCTCGTTTCATCGGAGCCACCCCGAGAGAAATCATCTTCACCCAAAACACGACTCAGGCTCTCAATATGGTCGCCACCTGGATCGCCCCCCGACTCCGAGCAGGAGACAATATCGTCATCACCGACGCTGAGCACCATGCCAACTTTCTCCCCTGGGTCGAGCTCGCGGAAGCCAAGGACATCGAGCTTCGTATCGTCCCGTTTGATGCCGATGGTCTCATCGAACCAGTCGCTATGGCTACACTCGTGGATGCTCGGACGGTGCTGGTCGCTTTCTCCGCTGTTTCCAATGTCTTCGGCGGGATCAATCCCGTGACGGATATCATCCAGGCGGTTCGAGCAAAAAACAGAGACACCCTCACCGTGATCGATGCCGCCCAAGCCGCTCTCCATATCCCCATCGATGTCGCCGAGTGGAACGCGGATTTTGTCGCCTTCTCGGCGCACAAACTGTATGGCCCGACCGGCGTCGGTATTCTCTATGGCCGAGCCTCACTCCTCGAGACTCTGCCCCCCCTGACTTTCGGCGGCGGTATGGTATTGGATGCTTGTCCGCCATCAGAAAACGGGCGGGCTTGTTCTGCTCCCAGGAAGTACAAAGACATTCCCTACCGCTTTGAAGCTGGCACGCCGAATATCTCCGGCGTCATCGGCTGGGGTGCCGCCCTCGACTTCCTCGAAACGATCGGGGTGGAAGCCATCCGTGCTCATGAAGCATCGCTCATCCGCTCGGCTCTCACGCGCCTGACCGAGACTTTCGGGGATGCCATCCGCATCCTGGGACCATCATCGCCTGAGCGACGGAGCGGACTTATCGCCTTTGCTCTCAAGGGCATCCACCCACACGACCTCGCGCATCTGCTCGGTGAACAGTCTATCTGTATCCGCGCCGGCGAACACTGCGCCAGTCCGCTCCACCGCAGACTCGATATCACGTCCACGGCCCGTATCAGTTTCGGGATATACACGACGGAAGGAGATATCGATCGATTCATCGAAGCTGCCAAAAAAGCACTCACCCTCTTAGCATAAATCTGTATGAGCCTGTACCAAGACCTCATCCTCGACCACTATCGCAACCCTCGCAATCAGGGCGTGCTGAAGGCGCCGACGCACCGGGCTGCGGCCAACAATCCGACCTGCGGTGATCGGCTTGAGATGCAGCTTTCCGTGAAAAATGGTATTATTGCCGATGTGAAGTTTTCCGGTTCAGGATGCGCTATTTCACAGGCGAGCGCGTCGCTCCTCTCCGAATTCGTGAAAGGAAAGACGATTGCGGAAGCCAGCACTTTCGACACAGACGGTCTCCTCGCTCTACTAGGAGTCTCGCTCTCTCCGAATCGCTTGAAGTGTGCCCTCCTCTCCCTGGAAACATTCAGCAAAGCAGTAAACAGTAAACAAGAATAGTATGGCTTGGAAAGATGAAGCCCGCCCCTACGGCCCGGTAAAGCTCGCGAATGGCTGGACCGTCGAAGTTGAATCGAATGTCTGCATCGGAGCCGCCCCGTGTACCGCGATCGCGATGAAAGCCTTTGCTCTCGACGAGAACGGAAAGGCCGCCATCCTCTCGACCGCTGATGAAGACGATAATGATACGATTCTGAACGCCGCCAAGGCCTGTCCGGTCGCCGCCATCATCATCAAGGATGAGACCGGCAAGCAGATTTTCCCAGAATAGTTCTCTAGAATAGAGAATGTAGAATAAGGAATACAGAAAAGAAAAACAATAATCCTCCGCAATGGAGGGTTATTGTTTCAGAAACCTTTATTCTCTATACTCTATTCCATATTCTCCCTATCTTTGTATGCCCCACACTCCATCACAACTCAAAATCGCGATCCAAGAGAAGCTCAAACAGGTCATGGATCCTGAGCTCGGTGTTTCCATCTGGGATCTCGGACTCGTCTATGGTATCGCGATATCCCAGGAAGGCATCGCGCTCATCACCATGACTCTCACCACGATCGGCTGCCCTTTGTTTCCGGTCATACAGAAAGACATCGAGGATCGCCTCATGGAAATCGACGGTGTGGAAGAAGCCAAAATCGATCTCGTCTTCGATCCGCCCTGGACCCCGGAGAAAATGAATGAGGATGCCAAGATCCGTCTCGGCTGGGATTAAGGGCAGACCTTTAGCTGTTGAGCTTATTAGCAAAAAACCGCCATTTTCGGCGGTTTTTTTAATTCATTCGAAATCGTTATCACTTCTTCGTATACGAATCGACCAGGGCCCGGACCTGCGCGGTATCGCGCTCGCGTCCAAACAGCATATCCGATCCCGTACGGACCTGTGCCTCATAGGTCGGTCGTCCCGTCTCCCGATAGATGACGCCGAGTGCGAGCCGATCCTGATCCATACCAAGCTTCCAGGCCAGGGCGCGATCGGTCGCATCATGCTCTTCTCCGAGCAGATAGGTGTGTTCCATGAACCACTGATAGGTATTCTGCTTGTTGAAGACGACGCAGGGCTGGAAAATATCGACGAGTGCATACCCCTTATGCTGTATCGCTTCCTTCACGATCGCGACCGCCTGCGGGATATTGCCCGCATAGGCACGCGCGACGAAGGTCGCCCCGAGTGAGAGCGCGACCGGAATCGGATTGAACGGCTCCAGAATCACCCCTCCCGGCTGAAGCGGCGTCACCAGGCCCTTCTCTGAGGTCGGCGATGCCTGCCCCTTGGTCAAACCGTAGATCATGTTGTTGTGAACGATATTCGTGATATCCGGATTGCGGCGGATAGTGTGCATGAAATGATTGCCTCCCTCACCGTAGGTATCGCCGTCTCCGCTCTCGGCGATAACCGTCAGCTGCGGGCTCGCCGCCTTGATCGCCATCGCCGGTCCGAGCGCCCGGCCATGCAGACCGTTGAAATAATTGAGGTGCAGATAGTGCGGGGTCTTGGCAGCCTGTCCGATACCGGAAGTCATGACGACGGATCCAGGCAGGATATCGAGCTCCGCAAGCGCGCTCTTCACGATAGTCAGGATAGGGAAGTTCCCGCAGGCCTGGCACCAAGCGATATCCGTACCATGCGGCATATCATAGAGCTTTTTGTCGATCATACGTTTTAAATCTAAAATCAAAAATTACAAGCTCCAAATAAATTACAAATTCAAATATCAAATTATTTAGATTTTTCAATAATGGCTGCGAATATTTTTACCAACTCCCTCGTTTCTTGAAGTAACGGAGAAACCCTCTTGTCCAGATCTGGATTTGCTTCTACCACCAACTGCAGCCAATACACCGTTTCCTTTGCTTCTTTACGACAAATACGCATCCGAAAAGAAAAATCTTTTTTGGTTACTGTTTCATTAGCTTCTCTATAATTAGCGCCTAATGAAGTCCCTGAACGCATGAGCTGCCCGCTAATAGTATCGTTAGCTACATCCTTTGGAAGACTCCTGCTTAAATGAATAATTCTCTTCCCATACTCTAATGTCCGTTCCTCCAAATCGTATATTTTTGTTTTTTGAATTTGAATCATTTGGATTTATTTGGAGCTTGTCATTTTGAATTTTGAATTTACAATAGCTGTTTCAGCCTCTCCACCGTCTCCTCCACCGAATACGGCGATCCGTCATATTTCAGGATCCGCTCGCTGACCTCGATATCGAGATCGCGCTCCAAGAGATCGGCGAATTGTCCCGCTGCGTTGTTCTCCATCACAATGATTCTCTTCTTCGAAAACAGTTTCTTCGCTTTCGGATTGAGCGGGTAGACCTGGCAGAAATGGAGGCCGGCCACGGACTCATCTTTGATTGTGCCGAGTGCCTCTTCGAGGATACCCCGATTCGATCCCCAGGTGACGATAAGCGTCTTGGCACCCTTTACCGCTTCGATCTCCTCCGGCATGAGCGCGGACTCCTTCATCAGATCGAGCTTCCGGAGACGCTTCTCATGCATCGCGATGCGGACCAGAGCGCTTTCGGTGATATGGGCCTCCTCATCGTGTTCATCGCTATCGACTCCGACCATCCCCTGGCCGAAACCCGGGATACCACGGGGCGATATTCCGTCTTCCGTCACGACATAGCGGCGATAGGCAGCATCGGTCTCGACGACGTGTTTGATTACCGGTAGACATTCCAGATCTTCCTTCGGAAGAGTCGATATGGAATCGAGCATATACTGATCCGACAAGACGAAGACCGGGATCTGATACGCATCCGCCGCCTCGAAAGCCTGCTGCATCGCATGAAACGCCTGTGCAGGAGTACCCGGAGCGAATATCGCCCGCGGAAACTCGCCATGCCCGGCATAGAGCACGAGATTGAGATCGGCCTGCTCGGTACGCGTCGGGAGTCCCGTCGCCGGGCCTGGACGCTGTCCGATATGGACCACGACGGGCGTCTCAATCATGCCCGCGAGACTCACTCCTTCGCACATGAGGGCGAATCCGCCGCCGGATGTCGTCACGAGTGCTCGTGCACCGGC
Source organism: Candidatus Moraniibacteriota bacterium (assembly GCA_017983435.1). Classification (GTDB taxonomy): domain Bacteria; phylum Patescibacteriota; class Minisyncoccia; order Moranbacterales; family UBA1568; genus JAGOSP01. The sequence continues at coordinate 35,694 of JAGOBM010000002.1, read as the reverse complement.
ATACCAGGCACCGATCGCAATATTGATCGCCGCGATCTCATCTTCCGCCTGATCGATGACGATACCGAACTTCTGCGCCTGGCTCGCCAGATAGGTCAGTACACCGGTCCCGGGAGACATCGGATACGATGAGGCAAAATCACACCCCGCCGCGATCGCTCCGAGACCGAGAGCGGTATTGCCATCGAGCAAGAGCTCCTCGCGGACTGTCTCATCTTTCTGGAGGTTCACTTCAAACCCTTCCATAAAGGCAATATGGCTCCCGAAGTCCATACCTTTGGCAGCCGCCTCGAGGTTCTTCTTCACCACGTCTTCCCCTTTGCGAGCAAAATGCGCCCGCAGATAGTCTTCAAATGGCTTCCGCTCCGCGCCGAGCATGCCGAGTACCGCGCCGACCGCGATGGTCGAAGCAAAAATCGGATTGCCGAGTTCAGCTGAAAGCTTGGTAAACGGCAGATCGATGATATGCGCGCCCTCGTGCTGCACCTTGTCCTTCTCCCCGAGTATGATCGTCTGCTTGCCGATACGCTCTCTCAAATGCGGGATGACACCCTGATCGAGCGCGAGCAGAAAATCGATACGCTCGACATACGCGAGCGGATTGCCGCGGCCGATGCGGATCTCGGTCGAATTGGATCCCCCGCGGATGCGTGACATGTACTCTTTGCAGGCAAAAATCCGATATCCTTCGGCCTTCAGCACCGATACGAGCATCGCTTCGACCGTCTGTATCCCCTGTCCCGCCGCACCCCCGAGCACGATAGAAATATCTCCTGAAAAACGCTTCATATAAATCTTTATTTTTATTGTTCGTCCTGTTTTTTGGACATGTGATCTTTTCTCCAGTATATCACAACGCGCCACTCCTGGAATCCAGATACGAGCAAAGAAAAACCCTCCATCGCGAGCCTTCAGTGAAGGCGGCGAGGGAGGGGTGCTGCGAGTTGAGAGCGTCCGGATACGAGATCGTCCTTGCGATCAGATACCGGGACCGACGTCGGCGCCGTTTTTCTGCTGGAAACTAGCAGGCGGACCGGTACAGGCGACGGTATCGCCGATCTGGGCCCAACTTTGGTCGGAAGCGCAAGGACTGGCGCGGGGGCAAGCAAAAGCCGGATGTTTCATGTCAATCTCCTCGTGAGATAGAACGGCGTACCCTCTCTGCACGACAGAATCGTCTTGATTCCTTCGATCGGGCACTCGGATTCCTTCATCACTGAAAGACACCGCGTGCCCGACCCAACTATCGCCCTCGATTGCCTATCCTATTCTTCAGGGTACAAAAGAACTTTTCCCTTGCTATCGCCTCGGAAGTCCTGGGGCAGCAGGAAAATTCCTTTTGTACCCTGAAGATACACTCTCAAAAAAATCTAGAAAGAACTTGATTTCCAAGTTATCACACAAGCATATTTTTGCCAACCTACTCCTTCCCCAGCTCTTTCTTCACGACTTCGAACTCGTTCTCGACTTCCTTGAGGCGCAGCTTGCTCTCCTTGATGAGTGCAACACCCTCCTTCACTTTCTCGAGCGCCTGTTCGACATCGATCGTTTCCTGATTCTCAAACCAGTCCGTGATCCCCTCGAGCTTCTTGAGCGATTCCGCCAGCGATCCTTTTTTCATAGAGTTTCTCTTCTTCAATAATTATGCTCTCACCTCGAATAATGTTCCCCAGATGCGAAACAGATTTGCCTGCGCTCACCGGGAAGCGAAAGAGGTTTTTTCTGATGCACTACGCTTCCGAGCGTACAGCGAGGAAAAAATCTGCTTTCGTTTCCCGGGGAAGCACCCACTCAAAAACCATCAGCCTTTCACCTCTGCCTCAATCGTCCCATCCCGTACCTGGAGCGAGAGATGATCGCCGGCTTTGACCTGAGCCACGCTCCGGATAAGCGCCCCTCCCGACCGGACCAACGCATACCCGAGACTGAGCGCCCGATGCGGATCGTACTCTCGTAGCTTCTCGTCCACATGCGAGAGCGACTGCTTGAACCTCTCCAGGATACCAGAAAAACCGCTCAAAAAAAGCCTTTCTGACTCAACGCACTGCTCAGCCGACTGGAGCAGAGCAAAACGGATCCGCTCAGTCGACCGGAAGAGCTCCTGCTCGGCTCGGATGAAACGTTCCCTGAGTTTCGGGAAGACCAACGAGAGTATCCGCTCGGCGCGCTCAATCTCGGCGCGCTGTCCGGCGAGCAGACGATCGGATCGCTCACCGATAAGCACTGCAGCATGCGCGATGGACTGGCGGGCCCGCTCGAACGGCTCACGGAGGGTGCGTGCCGTCGCGGTCGGCGTCGAAACCATCACGTCAGCGACGAGCGCCGAGAGCGTGATGTCCTTCTCATGCCCGATACCGAGGAGCGTCGGGATGGGAAACTCCGATACTTCGCGCACGAGCATCTCGTTGTTGAAAGCCTGCAGACTCTCGAGGCTGCCGCCGCCGCGTATCATGACGAGGAGATCATAACGATCAGCGTGTTCTCGGAAATACCGGAGGGCCCGCAAAATATCCGGAACCGCCCGCTGTCCTTCGACGCTCGCCGGGTAGAAATCCACCGCGAGACCGAGCTGCCCGAGATTCATCGTGAAATCCCCGATCGCTGCTCCCTGCTCAGACGTGATAAGCGCGATGCGCTCTGGAAATTCGGGAAGCGGTCTTTTGCGTTCCGGTGCCATGAGTCCGGCACGCTCGAGCTTCTGAAATAGCTCATCGTAGGCTTTCTTGAGCGCTCCTTCGCCCGAGAGCTCAATCATCCCTACTTTGAGGGACAGCCGGCCGCTCGGCTTATAGATATCCGGAGATCCTTCGACAATCACTTCATCACCGACACGGAGCTGTACTCCAGACAGTTGATACTGATACCGGAAGATAAGGCAGTTGAGCGTGCTCTCATCCTGGCTGTCTTTGAGAGTAAAGTAGACCACTCGCTCGCGCAGATCGACACTCGACACTTCCCCCTTGATCCGTGCGGCCATACCGGACAGCTCGAGATTTAGGCCATCGAGGAATTGGCTGATCGAAAGCGTCGGATCAGCAGGCGCTTCCTCCATCACGGCAAACATACCATCTTCAAACGGCGCCGGGGCAGCGACTGCAACCGGGACGGGTGCGCCAGGCTCGGCGTGTTCATCCACCAGCTGGATCAGCGCTTTCCCGTATTTCCGGAATTTCGCTTCCTTGATCCCCTTGATGGCCAGAATCTCCTCTTTCGTCCGCGGCAAAGCGGCCACGATGCTCTCGATGACCGCATTCGGCAGGACACGGAAAACTTCCACTCCTTCCTTCGCCGATTGTTCCGCGCGCCATCCGCGCAATGCTTCCCGAAGACTCATAAAGATCGATCATGGATACCCTCTCATCATATACGCTATCCCGGAACTTTCCAACCCGTTTTTTCCTTTACAGAAGCGGAAAAACGTGATACCATCGCACTCAGATGTTTTAGAAATCCATGAACGATATTTTCTCGATTTTCAGCCTCTCTCCGCTCGCCGGATCGCTCGTGCTCGGAAGTCTCGTGCTCGCCCTGCTTTCGATCCTCTTTTCGGGCCTTTTCTGGAGGAGACAGCGCGATCTCGAGCGGAAACTCGAGATTTTCTTTTCCGGCAAAGATGCCAAGACGCTGGAAACGATACTCGCCGAACAGCTCAAGGAGACCAAATCGCTTGATCGCGATATCCAGGAGCTTTTTGATGCCGTCGAGAAACTCCGCGCGCAGAGCCTCCGCAGCCTGCACAAACACTTCGTCCTCCGCTTCAACCCGTTCAAAGAAGTCGGCGGCAATCAGAGCTTCAGCGCCGCTTTCCTCGATGGGACCGACTCAGGCGTCATCATCTCTTCGCTCCATACCCGGGAAGGCACCCGCGTCTACGCCAAGCCCGTCTCCCAGGGCAAAGACAAAGGATTCCCCTTTACCGAAGAAGAGAAAGAAGCGATTCGCAAAGCCGCCGCTCTCAAAGTACTCCCCTAAATAATCTCTCGTGAGCCACAATACTATGAATGAATCGGAACCGAAGAAGGTCGTCGTTATCCCGGAAACCGTCAGCGTCAAGAAGCTGTCGGAGATTCTCCATGTCCAGGTCGCGGCCGTCATCACCGAGCTCATGAAGAATGGCATCATCGCTACGATCAACGAGGAGATCGACTTCGATACGGCGAGCGTCATCGCTTCCGACCTCGGCTTTGAGACCAAGCCCGAAGAGGAAGAACTCGAAGGCAAGATCACTCTTGAGACGCTTCCAGATATTCTTGAGGCCGAAAAGTCCGAAGGAGAGCCACGCGCAGAACGCGCCCCGATCGTCACTATCCTCGGTCATGTCGACCACGGCAAGACGACGCTCCTCGATACCATCCGCAAAGCCAATGTCGCGGCCGGCGAAGCCGGAGGTATCACGCAGCGCATCAGCGCCTACCAGGTCAAGAAGCATGGCAAAGTCATCACGTTTATCGACACGCCAGGCCATGAGGCGTTTTCTGGCATGCGCAAGCGCGGCATCTCGATCGCCGATATCGCCATCCTCGTCGTCTCGGCCGAAGACGGCGTCCGTCCGCAGACCAAGGAAGTCATCGAATTCATCAAGGAGAAGAAGCTCCCGGTCATCGTCGCTATCAACAAGATCGACAAGCCAGAAGCCAAGCCGGATCGCGTCAAACAGGAGCTCGCTGAGCATGGCATCCTCTTCGAAGACTGGGGAGGTGATGTCATCTGCAACTATGTGAGTGCCAAGGGCAATATCAATATCGACAAGCTGCTCGACAGCATCCTGCTCGTCGCCGAAGTCGAAGACTTCCGAGCTGATCAGAAGCGCGACGGTCTCGCGGTCGTCCTCGAATCCAATCTCGACCCGCAGAAGGGACCGGTCGCTACCGTACTCGTCCGTACCGGCACTCTCAAGGTCGGACAGGATATCATCGCGGGCGGCGCTTTCGGCCGCATCCGCCGGATCGAGGATTTCCTCGGACGCAGTCTCACCACCGCTGGCCCTTCAATTCCCGCGACGATCTTCGGTTTCAATACTCCTCCGGCCGTCAACGATATCGTCCAGGTCGTCAGCGGCAAAGCTCTCGCCCGCTTGAAGTCACAGGAAATGAGCGAGAAGAACGCTTCGCTTCGCAAGATCAAGGGCGATGAAGACGAGAGTGTCAAGAAGCTCCGCATCATCCTCAAAGCGGATGTCCAGGGATCAGTCGAAGCGCTTCAGCAGATTCTCTCCGGTGTCGGCAATGAAGAAGTGATCCTCGAAGAGATCACCTCCGGTGTCGGCGCTATCACCGAATCCGATGTCCGTCTCGCCGAAAGCTCCGAAGCTATGATTCTCGGCTTCAATGTCGAACCGACCGCCGTCGCCAAGCGTATGGCTGAGAATGCCAAGGTCGCCATCGAAACCTTCAATATCATCTACAAGCTCGTCGAAGCCGTGAAGGATCGTATGTCAGCCATGCTACCTCCGGAAATCGTCCGCACCGACTTCGGACGCCTCTCCGTCCTCGCCGTCTTCAAGACCGGCAAGCGCGATATGATCGTCGGAGGACGCGTCTCCGAAGGCAAGATGATCCGCGGAACACAGATCGAAGTCAAACGCGGCGATGAGATCATCGGCAAAGGCGCCATGGGCAACCTGCAGCAGAACAAGCAGAATGCCGATGAGGTCAATCAGGGCAATGAATGCGGCGTTGTCTTCGATGGCAATCTCAAGATCCAGGTCGGCGATACGCTCATCTGCTACAAAGAGGAAGAGAAACGCCGGACCCTCTAGTTTTCTTCCTTTCCATTACTTTCTGTCACATCCCCTTTTCAAGGTATGTTGTATTATTAAGGTGATTTTAGATTTTTCCCGCCTGCCGGACAGGCAAGGATTCTAGATTTTAGAATAAATTTGGCTAGCCGCCCCTTTTATTCGACAATCAAACATTTTCAACCGTTATTTGGATTCATGGAATATACCATTCCCTTCCCAGTACAGGAAACGCTCGCCAGTCTCAAAAAGGCTGGTTTCGAGGCACACATTGTCGGCGGCTGCGTGCGCGATATTCTGCTCGGTCGAGAACCCAAAGACTGGGATATCACGACCGATGCCCGGCCCGAGCAGATCCAAAAGCTTTTCCCGGACCATGTCTACGAGAATACCTTCGGAACCGTCGGGGTGAAAGTCGGACGCTTCCACCCGGCGACACCCGAGACGCACGAGCACGATATCATCGAAGTCACCACCTATCGGACCGAGACCGGCTACAGCGATCATCGCCGGCCGGATCAGGTCTCTTTTGTCACCTCTTTGACCGAAGATCTGGCTCGGCGTGATTTCACGATCAATGCCATAGCCGCCACAATCGATCAAAAAACGAGTGATGCGACTTCTTCATTAACTGCTGACTGCTCGCTGGTTCTCGTCGATCCGTTCGACGGCCAGCAAGACCTGAGAGATCGGATCATCCGGGCCGTCGGTGATCCGGGTCAGCGCTTCGATGAGGATGCGCTCCGTATGATACGTGCGATACGCTTCATAGCCGAGCTCCGTCTCCCCGATGCCAGCCCCGAGACTCCCAACTGGAGTATCGATGCTGCGACGCTTGCTGCTATCGTTCCGCGCGCAGCACACCTCAACCATATCTCTCTCGAGCGCATCCGCGACGAATTCTCCCGCATCATCCTCTCGAAGAACCCCTCGTTCGGTGTGGCGCTCCTCGAAGAATCAGGACTGCTCAAATATATCGTCCCCGAGCTCCGCGAAGGTATCGGCATCGGACAGAATCTTCATCATATCTATACTGTCTGGGAACACAATCTTCGGGCACTGGAGACTTGTCCCTCACCGAAGCTCCATGTCCGCCTGGCCGCCCTACTCCACGATGTCGGCAAGCCACGCACCAAGCGCGGTGATGGCTATCGCTCCACCTTCTACAATCACGACCACGTCGGCGCCCGCATGACCCAAGCCATACTCGCCCGGCTCCGCTACCCGAAAGATACTATCGACAAGGCGACGCTCCTGGTTGACAATCACTTGTTTTACTATAATGTAGGAGAGGTGACAGAAGCTTCTGTCCGGCGACTTATCAAGAAAGTCGGACTGGAAAATATGCACGATCTCATGGATGTGCGTATCGGCGACCGGCTCGGGTCAGGCGTCCCCAAGGCAAAGCCCTACAAGCTCCGTCATCTCGAGTATATGATCGACAAGGTTTCCAATGATCCCCTTTCGGTCAAAATGCTCAAGATAGGCGGCCAGGATCTCATCCAGGAGCTCGGGATCGATCCCGGACCAAAGATCGGCGCTCTCCTCGACGTTCTCCTTGCGGAAGCCATCGAAGATCCGACTATCAATACGCGCGAGCAGCTTCTTGAGCGTTCGGTAGCCCTCCAAGAGCACGATCTGGAGCAACTGCGGGAGCTCGCCAAAGAGAAGATCCGAGAGCAACAGGCGGCGGATGATCGCCTGATCAAGCATCGGCATCACGTCGAATAGCCAAGTTTCGGAGTGTGGTATAACGGTATTACGCACGCTTCGGGTGCGTGTAATTCGGGTTCAATTCCCGGCACTCCGACAAATACAATAATGAAAATCGGCGCACCCCACAGTCTGGGTTCCCTGCCTGCCGGCAGGCAGGGATTCCCGGTGCCCCGACAGAAATATTTCTGTCAGCCTATGAAAATCCTCATCGAGCATCCGAGCGAAAACTCAGTATCGCTCCTGCGCCGGGCCGGCTACGCTTTCCAGCATGCCGAAGGCGAAGAGCAGAGTTTCATCCGCCCCCTTGCCCGGGCCGGCTATCCGCGCTTTCACGCCTACGTCAAGACGGACAACGGGAACTTCATCGTCAGCTTCCATCTCGACCAGAAACGCGAGACCTATGGCGACGATACCCGTCACCACGGAGAGTACGACAACGAGGGACCGCTCAAGGCAGAGGCGACTCACTTGCTCCGCATGTTCGGACCAAGCGCCAAACTCATATAGACATATAGCTCCCCGGCCGAGGCGGTGGAATTCCCACCAGCCGGACGGGCAAAGGTAGACAAACATCGGGCAGATGGTGGAATGGTATACACGCCAGTTTTAGGAACTGGTTCCGCAAGGAATGAGGGTTCGAGTCCCTCTCTGCCCACACAAAATCAAAACCGCCCTTTCAGGCGGTTTTTTCTTTCTTCAGTTAGTGCCTTGAGCAAGCAATCTATTTCTGCTCGATTCGGGCAGCACGATTCGGAACGAGAGCACCCAGAAATCCGACCGCAAAGAGCAGAAGCGCTCCAGTCATAAGCATACGGAGAGAGAAGAGCACTGTCTCCGGAACATACTTGGAGATGAGTGCGTAATAATCGCCTTTCTCGCCCTGGGCCAAGATAGCCTCCTGCATATCGATCTGCACCGATCCGCCGAAGCGCACCTCGGTCGATTCGAGCGGAGAAATCTGCCAGATCTCATAGAGAGCCCGTCGCAGCTGATCCGACTGAGTCAAGACCGCATTCACCGACACAGTATAGACCTGACCGGTCAACTTATCCATCGGAAACATGATTTCATCCGTCCCGGTCTCCGCGACCACCTCCCCATCCACTCTCCATTCTTTGGCTAGACCAGGATTCGCGCTGACAAAACTCGGGACATACTCCGCTTTCAGCTTGGCCGTCGACTCAGAAAACGCCTGCATCGCAGAGTCTGAATAATCCGGACACAATCCGTCCGGACAGCTGGAAGTCGCTGTCCCAAGTACATCTCTGTAAAATCCGAGAAGTTTACTCCAGACCGTATTCGTATCCATCGAGACGATCTTGATAAACGGATCTACGATATGGAACGCGCGAGAGAGCGTGACCGTCTTGCCGCTGGCGATATCGTTGGCCGTCACCGCTACCTGATAGACATCCCCTACATTCCCGACGATCGGAATGAAGGCTACGTGATTCTGCGATCCATCCGTACAATCCGGCGACATCTTCTCATTCGTACACACGAGCGGCTTTCCATTTACGGACCAGACGAAATTATCCAATCCGGAAGGATCGATGCGAAGACCGATGATTTCGTTCTTGATGACCCGGCACGCGGTCCGCTCTAAGGCTGAGGAATTACAGATCACCTGATTCAGTGCTACTTTGGTCTTTGAGCTAACAACGACTGGGTTGACGGAATATGCTGAGATACGCTTACCCGTCGAGCTAAATTTTACGATAATATCACTCCGTCCTCGTCGCGATCCACCCCCTTCAAAGCTCTCTTCGGCCTTCACTTTGATACGCAGGTATCCGGTACCGCCAGAAATCGCTCCGAGCACCGTCGCTGGAAGATCCAATTTGATTGACAGCGAATCCAACCCCGTCCCCTTGGTATTGCCGATTAATCCACGTGAGGAGAGGTCGCTCGTGATATCCGTCGGGCTGGAAAATCGAGGAGATGTATCCATATCTACCGACCATTCATACAGGATATTCGATTGGCCTCGTGATGCGTTGTCGATGATAGCGTTTGCCACCACCATATCGCCATTCTTATCCGCGGTCTCATCATTGACTGGGTTTTCCGGAGCTGCAGCTACCTGCACCGTCAGATTCGTCGCTTGTCCACCCTCAGTCGGATCGACTAGATTCTTCTCCACACAATCGTTCAAATCCAGATTCGTCGTTGGAAACGTGACATTGTATCCTTTGACTCTCTGGACGTAGCTTCCGGTGCTCGCACCGACAACGGCTGGATAACAGCGATTCTTCGGAAACGCCCACATAGTCATATAGGAAGCATTATCATGCTTGGTCGGCATCATCGCCGTACCTTCGACTGCCACACCGATCTGATCCCCTGAGAGGTAATTCCAGGTAAACTCAGATACCCCCAGACCAGCGACATTGGCTTCATCTTTCTTTCCGCTGTTCGCGGTACTCGGATCGTTTGGATCAGTCCCCCAGAACTGTTCCTCTGTCCTACCAAAAGCCCCGTCTCCGGTCGTTCCGCTGGTCGGCTGCGCGAAGACGTGTCGGCAACCGCTCCCTATCGGACTACTGGACGTCGCCAAGGTCGAGCTACATGACAGGAGCGAGGTGGTACAGGTAGTCGCGCCAGACGCATCCGCCACGCAGCATGGGGTACCAGCAGAACATGATACGCTCGATCCTGAGCATGTCGGGGTACCGATGACGCTACAACCGCCGACGGAACAATTCGCTGCAGTCTCTGTAAAGGCCGTGATAGAACCACTGCCACTACTGAGAGAAGAAGTCGATGCGTCGATAGAGTCCTCTCCTTGCATGCAAACCGGAGATGTCCCTGCCGGACAACTAAATGAAGTCGAAGTTGATCCGGCGCCACCGCTCGCTAATTCATAGAGCGTACCGGATCCCGGATCATAGACGTAGCAATAATCTACCTTATCAACCTTGTTATCCCCACCGAAGCGGGCTTGATAACCGTCGCTATCGCTATCAGATGCATAGCTGGTCCGATCATTCTCGTAGCCGTTCTGCGCGATGATACGCGCCGCTTCGATGCGCCAGTCTTTGGAATTATAGCGGCCGTCACCGTTGTAATCGCAATCGCTCACGCCGCAATCTTTCCGCTTGATATACCACGTGTAATACATGGACTCCTGTGAGCCACTGAAGTACATCGGCAAAGCGCGAGCCGTCAGCTTGGCACCGACTTTCGGATCGGATGGGGAAAAGAAAATCGATACTTCCGGAGCGGTTTTCTTGGAACTGCTCACATTGAACTCCTGTGCCATGTTCCGGATACTACCAAGATTCATATTGTACCGCTTCTCCATCTGCGCAGCCACCGATGAAGGACTAGGGATCTTCGCGGCCAACACCGGACTGGCCCCAGAAACCAGTAGACTCAATATCATCGCTACGGCGGCGATGCGACTTCGGTTGCTTTTATATCGCTGTGTTCGCATAGTTGATAATTAACGCAACGCAAGAAAAATAATGTCGATAAGAAAAAAGAGAGTCCAACTGGCTACCCATGAAGCGATGATTGATCTTGAGAAATATGCTACCAATCCGGAAAAAATACTCGCGTGAATCAATGGCACGTACTGCCAGGACCATCCGTCTGTCAAGACAAGAAATCCAGCGACGATCACTGTCTGTACCAGCACCGACCACACGCCGAGAGGCGCCAGCCAGAGCTTCATCACCAGTCCGCGGAAGAACACCTCATACAGGAGCGCGATACCGCCGACCACGATGATTTCATAGGCAACGAACCACAAGAAATCCTGTTCCACCGTCAAAGGCAACCGGTAAATCTCCTTGAAAACCGGATTCGAAGCAATGAACAGGAGTCCGATTCCACCGATACCGAGAGAGACGATACCCCAGAACAAAGCCGGTAGCCATCGCGCACTCCCGAAACCCATAGACGAGAGAGGTTCCTTCAATACTATTCTACAATACATTATCGGGAGCACCAAGAAGAGCACCAGCCCAGCGATGACACCCTGGAGCGCCGTACCCATGGTAGGTATCTCCTCCATGCCGCCAAAAATCACGAGTGTCGCTATCACGAGCGCCGACGTCATGACATTGCGTCGTCCACGGAAAAGAGAGAAGAGTTTTGTCATATATCGCTCTTTATGATCGGGTTGTATTCCCGAGACCTAGCCCCAGACTCAGCCGCTTCTCCCGAAGATAGATTCCCAATATGAGACCGAGACCGATTGGCAGGAAATTCAGACCGACCATCAACCCCTCGACCGCCGTACCGAAAAACAGCACTCCACCAGCCTGCATCAGAAAGACGATCTTCGGACGAGCCGTCACGTGCTCAGACAGGATAAATAGCATGAAAATAAGCAGATAGAGACACAGCGTTAGTACCGTCCCCACACCCGGCAGAGAGCCAACCAAGACCAGATCCAGCAAATCTTTGAAACCGGCGATGATGAGCGGACCAGTATAGGCGAGCAGAGAGACCGAATGCTGAGGTTTGGGCTTCGCTGATGCCTGCGTCTGAGGAATCGCCGCAAGAGCTGCAGCTGCCAAAGCGCGCACCCGCGCCTCGCGAGTTTCGGTCTGAGACACGGTCGCTTCCTCCAATCGACTATAATCGCGCGATGATGATGTTTCTCTATCCGACATACACGTATGCGCTCACATTCAGAAATGACCCACCTTCGATCTTATATACCCGCATCGAAATCCTTTTTTGCCTGCTCGATTTCCAAGAGCTGACGCGGATCCGAAGTGATGATCTGATCCTCACTGTACGATGCGATCACCTTGATAGCCGCGTGTTTGGTCCCCGCGAAGAAAATTCCTTCTCCGACATTTGATTCGAGCAGGAGGAACTTCTCATGATCAGTCAGATAAAAGGTCTCAGCCACGGTCTCGATCGATGCCGGCGATTGGCGGAGCAAGAGTTGGAGAGAAGAGTTAGTCACGATCGGCTTGCCGTAGCGGGATGTCATGAAGTCGCTGATATCCTGCGTGATCGTCGTCAGCCCAGTATAGTACTTGCGGCAGCGCTTCGCGACACCGAAGAGAAACGCGGCCGCATCCTCGTGCTGCATCATCACCCAGGCTTCATCGACGACGATGACCCGCTTCTTCATTTCGGTGCGGATTTCATTCCACATGTACTGAAGAATAATATACATCGCGATCGGGCGAAGCTCTTCCTCGAGATCGCGGATATTGAAGACAACCAGCTGGCTATTGAGCGTCACATTGGACTGCTTATTGAGAAACCCTCCGAAAATACCCTCCGTGTAACGCTCAAGCCGAGTCGCGAGCGATTCTGCTCCGTCCATATTCTGCAGCACGGCGTAAAGATCCGACATGGTCGGATAGGACTGCGCGGTCAGCTGGGAGACATCGGTCTTCTCGGTGATATCCCGGATTGCGTATGTCTCGCGGATACCTCGGTCGAGAATGGAATCCTCCTCCGGCGTCACGGCACCAAGCATGAGATGCAGGAGACCGATCAGGTTGGCGATATTGCTCCGAAGCGCGCCTTCCGGATCTTCATCATCGTTCTTCTTCGGCAGATCGAACGGGTTGAGATGCACCGGCGAATTGAGCGCGATCTTCATGAAACTGCCCCCGACCGTCTCGCACAGATGCTTGTACTCGTTTTCCGGATCGAGGATGATGACGCTCGCGCCAAACATCATCGAGCGCAGCACTTCGAGCTTCACGGTATAGCTTTTACCGGCACCGGATTTCGCGAAGACCACCATATTCGCATTCTCGAGTTTGAACCGATCGAACAGGATCAGCGAATTGTTGTGCCGGTTGATACCATAGAGAATGCCATCACCGGACGAGAGGTCTGATGAGACAAACGGAAACGTCGTGGACAACGGCTCAGTATTGAGATTATTGGCCACATCAAGAGTATCGGTGCCGATGGGCCTGGTCGAGGCGAATCCCTGATCCATACGGAGGACAGCTGGCTTCACATACACGAGCTGCGCCTCGAGCAATGATTCGATCGCGCTCGACTTCTCGGACAGATCCCGCTCATCCTTGCCGTATACCGTCAGGTACAGGCCGAAACGGAAAAACTTCTCCGTCCCCTGCTGGAGTTTGTCTCGGAGAGCTTCGATATCCTGATACGCGGTCTCAAGAATCGGGTCGCGCACCTTGCCCCCCTCAGCCTCGATCGACATCTGCGACTGCACCTGGGTAGATGATTTGCGTAATTGCTTCAAGATATCGGCCGTCTCGATCGGGTGGACGAAGAGCGCGACATCCATCGAAAAATCAATATTGATGATCGGCGAGAACCAGTTGGTCGAGAGATAGCGAGGATACGCGATGACAAAATACGTCCGTGCGAAGATATCACCGATCTGCATCATATTCGGAGACAGCTTGACGGCTGGCGGCGAAATCAGATCCCGCACGGTCGCGATACCCTTCTGATAGAGTACTTCGGTGTCATGCGCAGTCATCGAACCGAGCGACAAATCATCACCCTTGGTCACCCCGACCATCGTGACCGACGATTCACCTTTTTTTGTTCTTCCGAAAAATCCCATGATATTTGTCTTTATATACTCTCTCGCATTCTCTCTATGTCTCTATCCCCTACTATTCTATCTCTCTGCTCTGCCTATTTCAGCTCCACCTGATCAATATTCTTGAGGATAGCTGATGTGAAGACCGATGGATTGTAGCTGTTGTAGAGAAGCTCGATGATCTCTTCCGTCTCGAGCATGACGACATGCACTCCGGTAGCCGACAGGGCCGCGATCACATGATCGACTCGCTGCAAGAGCTGGCTCCGGTAGGTCTCAAACAGCTCCGGATGATGATCCACTGCCTCCTTCGACTTGAACATTCCAAACATCTTATCGACGAAACCACTCTTCTTATCCTCGACGGATGAGAACGGGACGACGATATAGAAGAACTTCGACATGATATTCGAGACCTCGGTCAGGTTCTTCACGAATTCCTTGTACTCGGTGATCTGAAACCGAAGCAAGTCATTCTCCTGCTGCTTCTCGCGCTCCGACAAGAGCTCAAGGTACGGCTCGATATTCAGCCGGCGGGAGCTCACGACGATCTGGATAGGAAAATCGATCGAATTGAGGAAATTCTGATACTGCATGATGATCGCCTCCTGCTCGTCGGACGACTTGAGGTCGAAATTGAGCGACGAGACCAGAAGTACAGCGCGCAATGCACCCGTCTTCAGCACGATAGCCCCCTCGCGGATCTCATCGACATCGACGTACTGCTGCGTACTGCTCTTCGAGATCGTACCAGGATTCTTATTGTTCGGATTCAGGAATTCCATGTCTTTTTCTTGTATTTTATCGCCGTCGGTCCAGGATAGCGGCCAACGCCTTGATTTTCTCCTCATCGATCGACTTCTGCTCTTGAGCGGACTGCTTCGTCGCGTTTGGGTTTTCCGTCACTACTTTTTGAGGGCTGGTCACATGTATCGGCCGTTCCCAGACGGATATCTTCGGACGGAACAAAAAGAAAATCCCATGGAAGACAAAAGCCGTCATTGGCATCCCGTTCGGCTTGTAGAAAGCGAAGGCGAGAAAAATGAAAGCCGTCGGGACTCCAGCCAAAAGAAAGAGCTGGAAATCGAACATGGAGTAAAAAAGCAGGAGCGTCGTCCCCATGGCGAACAGCCAGCCGAGATGCTTCCATGTGAATGGCCCGACTATCTTGTCCTCTACGTCTATATATTGCGGGACGGCACTCTGCATACATCTGCTCCAACACGGATTTTAATTCAACTTCCGATCATTCACCTCTCCTACTCCTTATCCAGGCGGTCATTACTGACCGGATCGATACGGAACGGGTTCGGGATATGGTTCGGGTTTCTCTTGGGTGCCTGCGGAGGCACTATCGGAGCCGCTGGCGATACTGGAGCTTCCAGCTCAACATCGCTTTGCACGAGCAGATCTTTCTCGGCCGGCAATACATGTTTCGAAGAGAAACTCAACGTCCCCGCCTGCGGAGCTTGCGGTACCTGCGGAGCCGCAGCCGGAAACGGTTTGGCGACCCGCATCGGACCGGTCGCCGACGGAGCTGTGAATTCTTCTGGATTCACCCGACGCACGATATTCTGCTCACCGAGAGCACTGTCGTGAGGCGCAATAACAAAAGCATCCCGCTCAAACGGCAGTGTCTTCTTTCCAGCGGTCGCCGCCGTATGGGCAGCTGACAAAGCTTCATGGGCAGGATTGAATTGTGGCATACGACTCGGTGCGCCGGAGAGACCAGTAGTCGCATCAGGAACCGACACCATCTCAGGAAACATAATTTCTTGGCGATCGGTATCCACCAAGAGCATCTCGCCATCTTCGATCGAACGGAGCAGAAGCGATATACGCTCACGCTCGCTATCCGAGAGTCGGGATCCATTCTGCGATCGGAAGAGGAATTGTCCGCGGATTACCGAGTCGTGGTATCCGACACCGAGCTCCTCGCGATAGCATTTGATCCAGTTGAGCAGCGACCCGCGCGCCGGCTCGGCACTCGCCTTGAGCTTCACGCGCGTCTCAGTCACCGTCTGCTGGCCGAGCTGGGGGAATTTCGAGAGCGCCTCGAGCAGCGCGACCCGGATACTCTGGTGTTGCCCCCCTTCAGCCCCACTAGCCTCCTCTTTTGGCACGATAGACAGGATACGACTCTTCACGGCAGCTACGATATCAGCCGCTTTCCCGGCATTGCTGGCATCGACATCCTGGCACCACGCCGCAAGCCGCGCCACGCAGGTCTCATCATCCCACTCTTTGAAAAGCATCTTGCGGACCATGACAGAGACAAACATGATCGAGCTGTCATTGAGCGAAAACTCCCGCGCCAAAGCATCGATAGCCTGCGGCAATTCAGTCGACGTCAAGAGACTGCGAGTCAGCAGGGGTAACTCTCGAAATTGTTTCCAGAGAGCCGCATACTCATCCCGAGCTGACGGATCATAGTCCGCTAGCATCGGGTAATACTCATTCGAAAATTCATTCGACATACCAAAATTCAGATACTATTAGCGACTCCTCTGCCCCGCCTCACGCATTTTTCGAAGATTTTCCTGCCGAGCAGCTTCTTTTTCCTTGGCACCGCCTGAGGTATCTTCCGGAACACTATCTGGGGTTACTCCAGCCGAAGTCCATTTATCCTGATCAGACGCTGACATCTTCTCCATGGTCTTCTGGTAATTCCCCTTATGCTTGTCGACATACTCCTTCATGTACTCACGCAGACCGGCATCATCTGCCAAAGAGCTATGTACGCTTCCCTGTTTGGCCAGATCATCCACGGAGAGCTTGCCAATCGTATCGTTATAGACATCATTCCGTATTTTCCGCTGATCAGCAGGGCCATTCACCGACTCCTTCTCGATTTCAGTCGCGATACGATAATCCGCAAACATTTTGATCTGTCCCTCCTTCTTCATCTTCGACTTAAAGTCCTTGTACATATCCGACTTCTCATCCAACTCGTAGCGACCATCAGCCCCCTGGACTGGCTTGCCATCGCTGCCCTTCTTGGCAAAAGCCGGAGAATTCAAGAGCGCAGATATTTCCTGAGGATTATTGAACTCAAGTGCATCTCCACGAGCACTTTCCATCACCTTGCTGATCTCACGGGTATTGTCCTTAAGAGCAGTCACTGCCTGCTGGAGCTGTTCCGGTGATGAGATAGCCTTGCGGTCAGCCAGAGTAATCGCTGCTGCTGCCTTAGCGACATCACTACCGCTCTTCAGATCATTCAAGAGGCCGGAATTACTGACATTATTCTTCTTGTTCTCCTCAGCAGCTTCGTAGATCTTCTTGTTCTGCAAGCCCAGCTTGGCATTGGCCATACCCTCTCTACCGCCCTTGCCCAAGCCTTTGTACGCTGCTTCCGTATCCTTGCTCTTATCACCCCAGTACTTCGGAGTCAGAAGCTTCACGCCCCTCGTCTTTTCGGCGCGTTCCTTCAGCCCGGTTGCCAAACCTCTGGTCCTGGCATTATAGAATGGAGCCACCATCGTCCCCATCGCCGCTTTCTGTCCCCAGCCTCTCACCTTCTTCCCCCAGCCCTCGACTGCTCCAGCCCCGGCAACACCTATCTTGCCCGAGATACCAATCGTCATCCAGATCATAATCATCGGGATGGAGAAGAGTATTATCTGTTGAGCGATAGCCGTGGCATCCGTCCCACTCCCGGCTGTGTTGGTCGCCACGTTTTGTGCCTGCTTGTACCACGAATCCTCGGAGATAGCGCTCATGAAGCGCACCGTGACGAGGAGCATCAGCATCGCCACCGGACCGAAAATCAGGTATTTGTTGAAATTATCCCACCACTGGCCGGAGAATTTCTTGAGCGCGTCTATCGGTATCGCCGCCGCTACAAAACCGATCGGGGAAAAGATGACCAATACCACGAGCGCCGTCAAACGAATGACGAACATGATAGCCAGGACCGCCAGCGATATAGAAAAGAGAAACATGAAAACAATAGCCAAGAAGAGCTTCGACGGACTCACCGCGTCCAGATCAGCTTTAGTCTTATCATTCGCATCTCGTACTGGCAACAATATTTGTTCTATCCTCGTCGACGACAATGCCGAAGCCGCCAAAGCATCTGAGGAGGATGATTTCCCAGTCGCCGACATCATCTGCTTGGCGAAGAAATACATCGGAACATTGGCCGTATCAATCAAGAAGCGGGAGATCGGGAAGCTGAAATTCACGAAAAGTGCGGCGAGTACGATTGAGAGGAGCATCTTCTTGATGCTGTATTTCTCAATCTGGAAGACCGTCGAGAAAGCGACGAGAAGCAGCGAGAAGATGAAGAAGAGATTGAAAAAATCCCGGATGAATTTCCAGAGCTCATAGACGACGGCTCGGTTCAGAATGCCGGTCGATCCGGACAGCATATCCGGATTGGCCGCAAACCCGAAGAGTGCTATCGCGCCGGACGCTATCCAAGTAATCGGCACAAAAATCACATAGTACAATAGCCAAACAATAGCCCCCTTGATTCCCTTAAAAACAGAACCGAATAGTCCGCCATCACCAGATTGTGTAGCCGTATCGCTCGCTTGCACTAGACTGACATCAGGCATCGAAAAAAAACAGATGCTGATACAAAAAAATAATATCAACAGCCCTAGAGCTTTCTTTTTGTTTATCATGAGCATATGAAAAAATTATACCCTAACTTTTACAAAAAAAGAAGGAGGGTTTACAAATATTTTGTAAACCCTCAAGAGAAAAGCCGCCATCATCAACGAAAAATACGATTAAACCAGGCACTCTGCACTGGTGCGGAAATTTTTTGCGTCTGATTCCCGCGCTTGGCTGCGGCAATAGCACGACACTTTTCCAACAATTTCCGTTCCGCTTTTGGGAACGAGTGCTGGTTTCCGACCGCCCGATATATCGACCAATCTTCTTCGACATTCCGGCACTGACCGACAGTCGGATCTTGACCTCCGGCCATAGCCGAAGGAACAGAGAAAGAAACGAGAACGAAAGCCGCAAAGAGAGCGGCGCTAAAGGAACGAGATTTCATGAT
>JAGOBM010000002.1:0-16622 GCA_017983435.1 Candidatus Moraniibacteriota bacterium | reverse complement strand
AAAAATCATCTGGTAGCTGCCTTGGCGTTTTTCGATTGTTAACGAGCTTTATTCTTATCGGCACCCTACCAGAAAACAATACTTTTGTCAAATAATTCTAGTAGATAAATCCTTTGATAGCCCGGCTGGAAGCGGAGAGTGTCCGGCGGCTCGTCTTGCCCCAGGCGACATAGTTCATCTCGCTCACGGTGATCGTATCGCCATTCACCTTCTCGACCAGCGCGACGTGGCCATAGTAGCGATTCTCGGTCGTTACCATGATAGAGCCCGGCACCGGCTTACGCCCCGTCTTGTATCCGAGCGATTTGGCTTTGTAGAGCCAAGTACCGGCATTGCCACTCCAAGGGACATAGCGCTTCTGCGCCACGTACCAGGTGCACCAGCCGTACGGGAATTTGTGCCCAGTCCCCGCCCGACCATCGAGCGTCCGATACCCCGAGATGTCTGTCGCTGCGCCTCCGCCCGTGGTCGCATACTGCCGCCGAGCCAGCGTACTGCCGGCAGGTGCGGCGCTCTGGGCCGGCGCATCCTTCTGGCCATTCGGGATGATGATCGAGTCACCCGAAGAGAGCTCTCCATTGGCTGGCAAGCTATTGAACGAGATGATCTTCTCTTTTTCCGCCTTGTATTTGGCCGCGATCGAATCGATAGTATCGCCCGATTTGACGATATATGAGAGTCCGGCGACCGGCAGGATGAATATCTGATCTCCCGGCTTGATCTGATCCGGATTATCGAGATCATTGGCCCAGAGTATCGTATTGACCGTAATACCGTTGCGAGAAGCGATGCTGCTCACGGTATCGCCATCGATGACCGTATAGATCTTCACGCCGCCTTCTTCCTCGGGATCCTTGGCCATAGCCAAGTGCCCGCCCGCCTGCGAAGACAGTACGATCTGGTTCTGCTCAGCGATACCATCGATATCGAAGAGCGTCACATCATCTTTCTGATCCGGATCGGCGTTGAGATTGACCGCCGCCAGAGGCACGAGGGAAAGATTCTCCTTTTTGCTTGCCTGGGCCGCTATCCGACGATTGGTTGTTTCGGATGCCGCCTGGACACCGTCCGCGTAGCCGAACAAGAATCCCTTGACGTCTTTGCCATCGGCGAAGTTGGTCGCTGAAACTAGGAGAGCGCTCGAGGCAACGACCGAAAAAGCCGAGTAATCCCGGAACCAGTACACGACACGATATCCTGAAGCCTCCTTGATCGCGATCAAGGTCTTGGATTGGATATGATGGATTTTGGTATGGAGACGCGCTGGCCAGTCTCGAAGACTGGCTGGCTCGTCATCCGAGGCGCCGCATCCGCAGAGGGATTTGATCTTGTCGGCGCCCTTCGTAAGGAATGATGGGAAACGAATACTCGTTTTCCTTTCTCTGGAAAGAGCCTCGGTCTACCGTGCGAAACCGCTTCGCGAACCGGCAAACATAGGGCTTTTTCCCTAAGAGTTACAGACTCGATTCTAGCGCACTCCTGGCCTCACGTCAATGCAAAAATACCTCGTTTTCTATTTTATTGCTTTATTTAAAGCATTTTATATGTGGATAACTCAGGCCATATTCGAGACGATTCCAGTGCGCTATACTTTCTATGTCGCATAATATCAATACATCAAAACCAACCCATCCCTATGTCGCTCTCCCAGCCCAAGAGTCCGATCGAAGAATACGCCAAGCGCTTCCTCGATCACCTCGAGATCGAAATGAGCCGATCGCTCCGAACCATCGAGAGCTACGGCCGCTGTCTCGACCAATTCATCCGCACGACCGGGATCAAACAACCGAAAGACATCACGCTCGATACCGTACGGGAATACCGCATCTCTCTCAATCGCCGCACCACCCGGAGCGGGGACACGCTCAAGCGGAACACCCAGAGCTACCACGCCATCGTCCTGCGGTCTTTCCTCAAATTCCTCGCCCGGCAGGATATCAAGACCCTCTCGGCCGAAAAGATAGAGGTCGGACACACGCCGACCCGCCAGGTCGATTTCCTTGACCCCGACGAGGTCGAGCGTATCATCCTGGCCACCCAAGGCTCTGCGCTGCGCAATCTCCGCGATCGAGCCATACTCGAGCTTCTGTTTTCTTCCGGCCTCCGCGTCTCCGAGCTCACCTCGCTCGACCGGCAGCATATCAATCTCGAGAAAGAAGAGTTCTCCGTACGTGGCAAAGGCAGCAAGCTCCGCATCGTCTTCATCTCACCCTCCGCCAAAGGCGCCCTCACCCGCTACCTCGATCGCCGGACTGATACCGATGCCGCGCTGTTCATCGCGCTCCCCCAGCAGGGCCTCATCAACCAGCGGAACTCCAAGCGCGAGACGCTCCGCCTCACTCCGCGCAGTGTCCAGCGGCTCGTCAAGCACTACGCCACCAAAGCCGGCATCGTCAAAGACGTCCACCCTCATACGCTCCGCCACAGCTTTGCCACCGATCTCCTCATCAACGGCGCCGACATCCGGAGTGTGCAGGCGATGCTCGGCCACGCCTCGATCACGACGACGCAGATCTATACCCATGTGACCAATGAGCACCTGAAAGAAATCCACAAATCCTTCCACGACCGCCGCCGCAAGAAAAAATAACTCATACTTCCCTCTCTGGTATTTTGGATTATCGAGCTACAAAAGCAGCTTTTCCCCTTGCTATCGCCTCGGAAGTCTCGGGCGGCAGGGAAAACCTCTTTTGCATCTCGATAATCCAGCCTAGTCGCCATTTCTTGCGCTAGAAAAAAGCCTGGGAAGCAAGAAAGATTTTTTCGATGCACTACGCTTCCGAGCGTACAGCAAGAAAAAAATTTCTTGCTTCCCAGGCTTTTTTAACGCTATCCTTACCGCACACAAAAAAACAAAGAGCGGACCGTAGCGGTCCGCTCTTTTCTATTTTTCTCTAGCTCTTCCGATCGGCTTACTCGAGTGCCTTCTCGACAGCCGACGCCATATCCTTGTAGCTATAGGCTCCGCCGAAATTCGTGGTATTCACAAAGAAGCTCGGTGTCCCCTTGAAGCCGAACTGCTGGGCAATAGCCATATCGCTCGCGATACGGTCATCATACTTGCCACTTTCGAGGCATGACTGCATATCCCCCGCTTTGACAGCGCTCTTGAGGAAATCCGCCATCTCTCCAGCCTTGGCGACGTCGTTCTTCACCTGCTCGTTCATGAGCTTATAGCCCGCTTCAGACATGAGCAGGTCGTGCACCTCCCAGAACTTCCCTTTCTCCTTGGCACAGTACATCGCCTTGGTACCGAGTTCACCATTGCCATGACCGTTGGCATAGATCCAGACGAAAGCTGCTTTGCCGGAGTCGACCATCTTCTTCATTTCCGGCACCGGAGGCAGATACGCACCGCCATCCTTGGCCATCGTGAATTGCGCTCCCGCCTGCTTGTTCAGATTCGGATTCTTGCCAGCTGCGACATGGCAATACGGACAGCTCGGATCGCTGAACTCGACAAACAAGACTTTGCTATCCTTCTTGCCGAAAGCAAGATTCTTGTCCGTAAACAACGCCTTGACCTGCTCGATAGTCACCGGCTTGGCCGCTTCCGGAGCTGCCGCCTGATCATCCGCTTGTGCCGCGGCCGATCCGGTAGTCTTCGCCATCTGTGTCGAGGCAAACAGGATCATCCCCGCGATGATAAGACAGCCGAGCAATACCGCGCCCGCGATCACCAAAGCATCCTTGCTGGCCGGTACCGTCTCAGTTTCCGTCACGATCGGCTCGACTATTTCTTCGTTTGTCTGATCTTCCATACTTTTCCGTATTCACTGGTTACTTGGGACAGTATACCCTGATTTTCAAGATGACAAAAGGCCGCCCGAAGAGGCGGCCGAGAACCAAAAACCCTATATTCAACCCTATTACTTCTTCCGATTGGATCGCACGCGATCGTTTTCGGTCAGCATCTGCTTGCGGAGACGGACAGAGAGCGGAGTGACTTCGAGATATTCATCCGAGTTCATGATCTCGAGACCGCGCTCGATCGTGATTTCCCATGGCGGCGTCAGCTTGATCGCCTCATCGGCACCCGACGAACGCATATTGCTCATCGCCTTGCCCTTGATCGGATTGACTGCCATATCGGCACCCTTGATGGCATTGCCCACCACCATGCCTTCGTAGACCTCGGCGCTCGGGGCGATATACAGGGTACCGCGCTCCTGAAGATTGTTGAGCGAGAACGCCAGCGCCTTGCCGGTCGCCATCGAAATCATCGAACCGACATCGCGATGCTTGATCTCGCCGGCATACTCGCGGAAACCGAGTACTCGGGAATAGAGCGTCCCTTCGCCTTTCGTATCGATAGTGAATTCGCCGCGATAGCCGAGCAATCCGCGAGTCGGAATCTCAAAAATCAGCCGCTGATATCCGCCGGATCCCTCTTTCATTTCCATCATGACGCCCTTGCGCTTGCCGAGCTTCTCGATGACGCTGCCGGTCACTTCCATCGGACACTCCACAGTCACCTCTTCATACGGTTCCGACTTCACGCCATCGACTTCCTTGATGATGACCTGCGGCTGCGACACCTGGACCTCATAGCCCTCGCGGCGCATATTCTCAAGCAGGATGGCGACGTGCAGCTCACCGCGACCATAGACTTTGTAAGAACCATCGAAGAAATCGATCTTGAGACCGACATTGATCTCGAGCTCCTTCTCGAGCCGCTCGCGGATCTGCTTGTTGGTCACAAACTTGCCTTCGCGTCCGGCGAACGGCGAATCATTGACGAGGAAATTCAAGGAAATAGTCGGCTCATCGATCGCGATAGCCGGGAGATTCTCCTGCTCCGGAGCAAAAGAAATCGTATCACCGATATCGACGGTCGGGAACCCGGCGATCATCACGATATCACCTGCCTCTACTTCGGTCGCTTCGACGCGTTCCATGCCGCGGAAGGTGAACAGCTTCACGACGCGGGCCTGATCGCACTTGCCGGAAGCGTTTTTCACATACACTGGATCATTGACCTTCATCTTGCCTTCATAGACGCGGGCGATAGCCAGGCGGCCGACGAAGTTGTCGTAGCCGAGATTGAACGGCTGCGCGCGGAGCGGCTTGTCGGTATCGTTGCCGGCCGGTTCAATGCGTTCGATGATGGTATCGAGGAGCGGATCGAGATTCACGCGTTCATCGGCGAGCTCATGCATCGCCACGCCTTCGCGGCCGACCGCATAGACCACCGGGAACTCGAGCTGCTCATCCGTCGCACCGAGATCGAGGAAGAGTTCGAAGACCATTTCTTTCACTTCTTCCGGACGAGCGGCCGGCTTGTCGATCTTGTTGAGCACGACGATCGGCTTGAGGCCGAGCTCGAGGGATTTCTTGAGCACGAAGCGCGTCTGCGGCATCGGGCCCTCCTGGGCATCTACCACGAGCACCACGTCATCGATCGAGCGGAGGACACGCTCCACTTCCGATCCGAAGTCGGCATGCCCCGGAGTATCGACGATATTGATCTTGGTATCCTTATAAAAAATCGATCCGTTCTTGGCATAGATCGTGATGCCGCGCTCGCGCTCGAGCGCATTGGAATCCATTGAGACGCTCTCGTCCGACACCATGCCAGTCTGGCGCATCAAAGCATCGGTCAGCGTGGTCTTGCCGTGGTCGACGTGGGCGATAATGGCGATATTGCGAGTCTCCATAGGAAATACTTCGGTTAGCTGACAAAAAAGGTCCAAAAAAAGGCGTCACCGCCTCATTTCATTGCTCACCTAGTATACCGATTTTCTAGCCATAAGTCAACTGTCTGCAGAAAAAAGAAAAGCGCCGGGTCTCTATGAGAACCGACGCTCTATGCCGCTAACGGACACTAGCAACCGCTTCGGCCGGGAATAGCTGTTGGGCAATCATCACTGAAAGCCCGAGCGCCGTATCCGTAAACCAGACACGCCTATCCGGAGGGTATTCCAGAAAACAGTGCTGGAAATACGCCTCTGCGCTCCGAAAGAAGCAAGTGCCACGCTCCGAAAGAGCCGCTAGAGCCTCTGGGGAATAACTCGCGCTCAACTCCTCGCCCGAATCGATCAGATGCTTAAGTACGCCATCCAGCTCCGCATCCCGCATCATTTCAAGGTCGATGGATGCGTTCAGAAATCCACTGACCATACCGGTAAACACCGTAAAGTCATTCGAAAACCAACCATAACGCCGGGTCGGTTCCCAGGGAAGTGATACCGCCTGGTTCAAAGCGTTGATAATGCATCGCACGGATCGATGCCCTCCACCTATGAAGCGTCTCATGATACAACCCTCCTTTGTCTACTCTGGTTCAAGGAACTAACTGCCTATCCTGCATCAACCGTCGCATTCTGTCAACACTCGGCAGATACTCTGCTTTCAAGCAATCAGTCAACGCGCCGAGAGTTCTATCGTTGGTGCATTCTGTATCACACAAAACTGGTATGGTCACCGGAAGAACGAGTACAGGAGGACGAGGGCCGCGAGTGCCATGACGGCGCAGGCCAGCCTGACAAAGAAGTTCGAGAGATGGCCATTCTTGTATTCCCCCATGATGCGCTCATTGTTGCCGACCTTGGCGATAACGAAGAGGAGCGGCACCGCGGCGATCCCGTTGAATACTGCCGTAAAGATCAGCGCCTTGATCGGATCGAGGCCGACGAAATTCATCCCGAGGCCGACCAGGGTCGCCAGCATGATGACGATATAGAATCCGCGCGCATTGCGGAATTTCCGGTGCAGACCCTCTCTCCAGCCAAGCGCTTCGCTGATCGCGTAGGAGGACGATCCCGCCAGGACCGGGACCGCGAGCAGGCCGAGACCGATAATGCCGACCGAGAAGACCAGCTTGGCGACGAACCCGGCGTTTGGAAAATCATGGACGAGCGGCTCGAGCGCGCGGGCCGCATCGGCCGCCGTATTGATCTCCGTCACGCCGCTCTGATAGAGCGTCGATGCGCAAGCGATGACGATGAACCAGGCCGTGAGACTCGCGAGCGTCATCCCGACGAAGTTGTCGATGCGCAGATGACGGAGGAAACGCTGGGTCGGTTTCGGCTCTTCTCCGATCTTGGACATATTGTGCTGTGCCACCTCCTCTTCGACTACTTCGGACGTATCCCAGAAGAAGAGGTACGGCGAAATCGTCGTCCCGAGCATGCCGACGAGGATATACATCGTCTCGAAACTCATGTGCGGAGTCAGCGTAAACGTGCGGCGGAATATCTCCAGCCAATCCTGATCCACCATAAACGCGGTGATCGGATAGGCCAGGAGCGTGAGCGCCAGCCACTTGAGCATCTTGGCGTAGGTCTTGTAGTTCACGAACACGACCAAAAGGACGATAAGGACCGCATAAAAGATGGCCAGGAGCGCAAACGGCACATCGAAGAAGAGCTGTGTCGTCGCGGCCATCGCCCCGAGGTCAGCCCCGATATTGAGCGTATTGGCCACTACGACCAGCCCGACCGACAGATAGAGGAGCTTCCGATCGTAATTTTCCTTGATAACCGCTGCCAGCCCCTTGCCGGTGATCGCTCCGATACGGGCACAGCTCTCCTGCACCGCGAGGAGGAATGGGTACATGATTGGGAAGGCCCAGAGCAGCCCGAATCCATACCCGGCGCCCGCCTGCGAATACGTGGCGATGCCTGAAGGATCATCATCCGCCGCCCCGGTCACCAGGCCAGGCCCCAGGATACGCAGGAAGCGATTGTAGCGCTTGCGATCCAGCATATACTTGCCCAGCGCGTAGGCCTGATGCTCAGTTTTCCTCAGTCCGTCACGGATACCATTACCCATCCTGACAAAACCATTCGCTGTTTTTTGCATGACGTTTTTTTGTTCTCGATACTTCCATCATATCCTACCACGAATGTTTACCTAAGCAGGTACGAAAATCCCCCGATATTGAGTCGGGATTTTTTATTCAGGTATCATCGTGAACACGCGGCATTCTGGTTTTCTGTGGTTTTATAACAAAACTTCCAAAAGAATCTCTTTCCCTGTCCCAATATCCAGATCTTTTATGACCCAAAGAAAACCGCTAATCCGATAAAGCTCTAAAAGCGAACGATTCAGGGATATCCATTCGACCTTCTTCCGATTGATTGCGTCCTGGCAGATAGTACACTTAATACCCCACTTGTCATACCAGTTCTCGTCTTTCTGGGTACTAGCACCGCAGATAAAACAAGAGTAGCCTACCATCTAGAATAAATCCTTCTGGATTTTCTTCAAGTTTCCTCTTCCTTCGTTGTTCTTCTTGCCAGCTCTCATGAATGAGGTCTACAAATCCAACGAGGTTGTAGGCGGCGTCCGATGTTTCCTGTCATGAAAACTCCCTGCCCTCCTTTTTCTCTAGTAGGGTCTTCATTTCCTGAATTCGCTCATCGGAAATCTGCATATGCTTATTTCTTACTATTTTCTCTATTGAGAATAATAAATTGTTTGGAACGAGCGACACAGGTGCTTCCTTCTATCGCATAACACTCAATATAGTGCCAACCAAGATAACGTGTATGTTCCGGAACGTTTTTTGTATTCCCGTTAGTAATATCTCCTCGTGGTTCGGTAGAACTATTATCATTTTTCACTTTCCACTTATAAGAACAGTCTCCTACGCGATTTAACCTTTTAAACTTTAGGTATCGCCCAGCTTCAACAATACCCCCGCTCGTGAGATCACGCACATAATTACCATTTTTATCGGTTATCTCAGCTGTTATTTTAAAACCCCCATATGCTGGATTTATGAGCATTGAGATTTGAAAATCAAACAAATACTTCTCAGAAGAAGAATGCCGTTCATAGAAGTTAGGAAGCAGTAGGGCATTTATGTCAGATGTATCATTCACTTCCTCCAAGAAAATTAAAGCATGATCTCTAGCCTGAACAATCTTTTCTTTTTGTTCTTCTGTCAGATCAGCTAAGTAGTCATCAATAAACTTATCACCATTAGCACGATCTTGGATCTGATAAGGATTCTCTAAAATTTCAGGGAGGCGAGTAAAGAAATAAAAAATAGCATCAAAAAGCGTAAGGTCTGAATTCTTCAAAAACTCCCGAGCTATAACTTGCTCAATATGGAAAGATTTCAACTTCAAGTCCTCATCAGAATCCTTTAAATTTTCTTTCCATTTTTTGACGATTTTTACAGCTTTTCTAAAGTCTTTGTTTTCCCCTACCAAAGTAGCAATTTTAATATAGCCTCGAGGGTCTGATTTAATCCAACCGTCTTTACTATCAGCCTTCCAGGCCATGCTCTTTCGGATGCTGTGCCGCTTTTCTTTTATAACCTCCGGGACTTTATATGTACAATCCTGAAACTCATTTTTTCCAAAAATATACGCAGGTACAATATCTACAGATACCACTTCATTCCCGGAAGATAGATAAGCAACCGTTACTGAGTGACTCTGTATTGATACTTCGATTTCAAGATCGGTTGGATTCTTGTAATTCTTCTCTATGAGTTTCAGCAACTCATTAAGCACGGCTCCCGGATTATGGCTGCTCTCATTCCAGTCACCCATTACATAGAGAATATCCAGATCATGAACCGGAGAGATAGAAGTATATCGCGGATAGGATCCGATCTGAATACAGTTGTTAATACCAAAAAGGTCATTGAAAGAATCGTAAATTTTCCCTATACGATTTCTCTCTCCTGTTTTTGGAGAGAGACCCCGGGCTAAGTCGCGTAATTTTGCATTTAGGCTATCTTTTGTCATAGCTAGTACTCAACAAAGTGGTAACAATGTCATTCATAAGCCTTCCTCGGAAGTTAACGACGGTTGTAAAAGGCTCATTGTTAATCACCTTTAATATTTCAGTGGGAATAACATTCGTTGGAGGATTAAATTCAGGAAAATAAAAAATGAACCCAGCACTCGATTTTTTAAGAGATACCATTCTTTTTATCTCTTCCTCTGTAAAAGATGGGTAGTGAACAAGCACTAAACCAGCTTCTTCAATTTTTGCAAGTGAATTACTCGTAATTTGTTCAATGTTTCCTTTTCTGAAGATACCCGTATTTTTCATATCATCCTCCAGGCTTTTATACACGTCGCCATTGGCGGCGATCTTTATTTTTCGGGACCACCGCCCAAAACCAAGCCTTAAAAATAACGGGAAGATTCCCATGGACCAGCTGATGATAGCCCATATAGAAAGAGTGAGAGAGAAAATAATCATTAACCCCCCTACCACTTCTAAAAAGAGTCTAAAAGCTTGAAGTGCACTCATATATTTTTAATTTACCGTGTCCTTAGGCGGATTAGAGTCTTTCCCGTAACTGTCTTTGTCGCTAATCTTTCCATCTTTTTTATGGATGACATGTTCAACTTTTTTTTCTTTCGCGACTTTGGCAGAGTTTTTGAGAGCTTGTTCTTTTGTGTGAGCCGACTTCAAAGGCTTCTCCACCTTTTCTTCCTTGGTCTCCCACATTTTCCGCTTCGAGTCATAGACCGTATGAATATTTTTCTTGCCTGCCATATGTTTCGTATTACTTTTGATTATGGCTGTGGATAATTTCCACTTGCTTTCTTTAACTTTAGGTAGTATACTTTAGGTATTAATATTTTGTCAAATGACCATGGATCGACCATCAAAAAAACAGGCGGAGGTGCTCAAGTTTGTCCAAGATTTTCAAGAAAATCATCTCCATTCACCCTCCTTAAAGGAAATTGCCAACTTTTTTGAAGTGAGCGTTCCGACTATTTACCAACACGTTTCAGCCCTTGAAAGAAAAGGCTATCTGCTCCGCACAAAGAACAAAAGGCGCGATTTTGAAATAGCAGAAAAACCGACTCCTAAAAATGTCATCACATCCCCTGCTTTTGAAGCATTCACCATTCCGATCCTCGGAGCTGCTACCGCTGGTTCAGCAGTGAATTTCGCAGAAGAACATGCCGAGGGATATCTTAAGGTCTCCAAAAAAATTTTAAAACCAAAAAAAGGTCTCTTTGCGGTTAGAATTCATGGGAACTCTATGAATAAGGCATCCAAGAAAGGTACTCTTCTCACCAGTGGGAATTTTGCGGTTATTGATCCAGACAACACCAATCCCGATAACAATACTTATGTTCTTTCGGTTATCGATGGTCTCGCGAATATAAAAAAATTTCAAAGAGACACTCGCGGAATTCGTTTGGTATCAGAATCCACTGAAGATACCCATAAGCCTATCCATATTTCTAGTAGCGATAATTATATGGTCAATGGAGAAGTGGTGGCAGTTATCGAGAAGTAAATTTTAGAAAAGCAAAGAGCACGGAAAATCCGTGCTCTTTGCTTTATAACCTACCTTTTGGTTAACAACATGTCATGTTGCCTATTGACTGGAAGAGACAAAGATTCGGTCACAGATAATCCGCTCGCCGACGCGATCAGATTTCCGCGACCCCGACTCGCGGTCCGACGTACTCGTCGGACATCACTCCGTCTTTCTCATCCCTCTCGGAAGCCAAGCAGTTGGCTTCCTCTCTTTCCTCACTCACTTCGTTCACTGCGGAAGAGGAGGGATTCGAACCCTCGGTAGGATTTCTCCTACGCTTGCTTTCCAAGCAAGTACCTTAAACCACTCGGCCACCCTTCCAAAATAGATTTTCAAATTGCTCCACTAATCCAGATATTGCCTCAAGACGTATTCTTCGGTTTCTTGGACACGAAAGAGATTTTTCCTGATGCACTACGCTTCCGAGCGTACAGCGAGGGAAAGGTCTGCTTTCGTGTCCAAGAAACTATTTTCAGTGGAAGAAAAAGGGAGCATGACGCTCCGTTTCTCTCCTATCTTTTTTCTGCATAATCAGACTAGCGCACTCGGCGGATTCCGACAAGGTCGAGGGTCCGACGATCGGCGGTCCGGCCGAGAAACACCGCTGTCTCATCGCCAGCAGCCAGTTTGCCCGCTGCTTTGGCCTCCTTTATCATCCGGTCGATATATCCGTCATGATCGGCATCCCCTTCGAAATTGAACGGCTGTATCCCCCAGACAAGTGCCAGCGCATACCAGGTCTTCTTGCTGTTGGTCGCTACGAGAATCTCGGTCTCCGGACGGAAATGTGAGATGAGCCGCGCGGTATAGCCGCTCATCGAGAGGAGGAGTATCGCCCGGGCCCCAAAACTCTTGGACAGCTGGTAGACACTCCGGATCACCGCCGCGTACTCGGTCTTCATATTGAGGTCGAGCTCCTGATAGACATCGTCAAACGGCGACTCTTCGGTCTTCTCGATGATCTCGGCCATCATAGCAATCGCCTCGACCGGATACTTACCCATCGCCGACTCTTCCGACAGCATGACGGCGTCAGCGTGATCGATCACGGCGTTGGAGACATCGCTCACTTCGGCCCGGGTCGGGCGGGCATTGTCCACCATCGACTTCATCATCTGCGTCGCTACGATCACCGGCTTCATCGCCCCCAGACTCTCACGGATAATCGTCTTCTGGAGTATCGCCACTTCTGACTCCGGCATCTCGATACCGAGATCGCCGCGGGCTACCATGACCGCGTCTGTCACCTTGAGTATCGATTTCAGATGCTTGATTGCTTCCTTGCGCTCGATCTTGGCCACGATCTGCGGCAGCCGCGCTTCATCGCCGACCACCTTGCGCATCTCATCGCGGGCCGTACGGATATCGTCCGCCGAACCGACGAAGGACAACCCGACATAATCCACTTCCTGTCCCAGCACAAAGGCGAGATCGCGGAGATCTTTCTCCGAGAGTATCGGGAGGTCGAGCGGAGTATCTGGCAGGATGACGCCCTTGCGATTCTTGATCCGGCAGTCGGTCATCGCCGCCGCTTCGACCGCGTGTGCGCCGTGCTTGGCCACGACCTGGAGCGCCACGATACCGTCTTCGATCAGGATCGCATCACCGACCCGGAGCCGGTCGGCCATCTTGGCGACATCGAGATAGCATATCGGCTGCTTGGCTTTTGACTTCGAGAATACTTCGCGATACGCGATATCGGACACGTGGATGCGCTCGCCTTTCTTGAGAGCGATTTCCTTGTCGACTTCGATGCGGATGCGCGGCCCCTGCATATCCGCCAGGATAGCCACCGGGACACGGAGCTCTTCCGAGAGCTCGCGCAATCGGTTGATGACCATCTCGAACCAGGCATACTCGCCATGGGAGAAATTCAGCCGAGCGACATTCATGCCGGCTTCGATCATGCTACGGAGCGTCTCCTTCTCTTCCGATGCCGGCCCGATGGTCGCGACGATTTTCGTGTTTTTCATAGGAGCGTATTTTTGTATTGCGTATTGTGTATCCAGTATAGAACATCCAGGGGGTTTTCTCTATATCAAAAAAGAAAACAGCCGGAAGAGATTTCTCTTGCGGCTGTCAAACATCTGATCAACGCTGCCTGTATATCGGGCGCGGTGCCCTGAAATGGACGGTCTCGCGACAATTCATCATGACCCACTGTCCCATCCGGTGATCATACACCTGATCACATACCACGGGAGGCGGAGACGGAGGCAGCACGACCATCGGACGATGCTGGTAATAGAACCCCGGACCGCCGATCGTCACCCCTACCACC
The DNA here is from genome assembly GCA_017983435.1 of Candidatus Moraniibacteriota bacterium. Classification (GTDB taxonomy): domain Bacteria; phylum Patescibacteriota; class Minisyncoccia; order Moranbacterales; family UBA1568; genus JAGOSP01. Next base: position 3,093 of record JAGOBM010000002.1, on the reverse strand, counting down.
GGCGACGGCTGCTGATAGAGCATCGGACCCACGATAAGCGCGGTGGCGACTCCGGCTGCAAAATCGCCTCGGCCATGCGCCTGGGCGGGCATCACGACACTGACCAGCAGGACGGCTACTACGAAACGGGTTATCCGAAGCATGATCGACTCCTCTCTAAATGAACTTGTATTATATTATACACCTAAAAATAGATAAAGTCAATACTTATACACAAAAAGAGGCTTATACAAAACAAAAAAAGACGGGCCATTGTCGACCCGTCTTCTGCGGCCATGAGCGACTTCGCCCTATGCCTTGTACAGCGCCTTGACCTGGAACAAGATGTACCAGCCGATGACCGCACCGAGTATGACCCCGACGAGATTCAGACTGATGACATTGCCGATCATGCTGACGACCGAAGCGTAGAACAGCATGTCCCACGAGCTCTTCGCCCGCTTGAAGAGTCCGGGCAGAGCGATAGCTTGCATCACGAGTGCCGCGAGTGCAAAGAGAAATCCGACGAGATGCAGGATGCCGCCGCCGAAAACCATGAAAGGTGAGGCGACGAGCACGAAGAGCGTCGCCGGGACGGCCAGCACGATACCGAGAATGACGAGATACGGGGCGGTCTTCGCCAGAATCTCCTTGCCATTGGCCGGGATCTGGAACGGAGCCTTCTTGATCATGCAGTCATCGAGGAACGCCTCGAGCTGCGCGAGTAGACCCTTCACATCAGACGCCGCCTTGGCTCCCTCTGGAGCCGCTGCCGGAGTCTCGGGCGCTTCCGGGGCCGGAGTGTTCGCTGTTTCTTGTTCGCTCATATGTCTCATTAATTAGAACTTATCTCAAAATTCACCGCACAAGTACACAGTCACCGCTTACCGGTTAAAATCTGAGAATTTCGGCTGCACACTCTGCTCTATTCCTTGAAATATATTATATTCCTTCAGAATCTCTCAGAGCGTTCGCTCGAAATTCTCAAATTTTCTCTCGGCATGAATTTTGAGATCAGTTCTAGAGATACACTTCTTCTACCTCTTCAAATGTACTCTCTTCCTCGATTTCCCGCAAAATCTCAGCCGGGATCGGATTGCGCTTCGGGCTCACTCCCGGGTACCGCCAGGCGCTGATGATCCGATAGCGGCTGGTGCCCAGCGACGAAAGACCGGGCGCCCCGGTCTGACCGATTGCCGGCCGCAGCTGGAACATCACCCAGATCTCCTGTGCCCAGGTCTCCTTGCCGAGAGCATCACGCTTCACCGATGGCGGCTGCATCACGGCGACCGTATTGGGGACGATGCCTTCTTCGCGTCGGCGCGGATTCCGCATGACGCTCTTCACCTTCTGTTCGGAAAGACCATACTGCTGCATCTTGTACTGGGAGTGCGCCGTAAAGACATACTGCCCGCTGCCAGCCCCCGCTGCCTTTTTCTTCTGTCTCTCGAGAAAGCGCTCCCGGGCCTTGCGAGCGAATTCCTGATACGGTGAAGCCATAAAACACAAAAAATCAAAACACAAAATCCAAACAAACCACAGAACCAAAATCCAAAAACTCAAACTCGGCAATATATTTTGTGCTTTGAAACATGTGTTTTGTTTGGTTTTTGTGCACTGTGATTTGTGTTTTTTAGGTAAGATCCATCCCCCGGAGAGCGGCGATGCGCTCCTCCATCGGCGGGTGAGTCATGAAGAGCTTGGCCACTTTTTTGCCCTTGAACGGATTGGAGATATAGAGTGATGCGGTCGCGCGATTGGCCGCCTCGAGCGGTTCGGTATCGCCGGAGATCTTCTCGAGTGCCGAGGCCAACGCTTCCGGATACCGGGTCAGGAGCGCACCCGACGCATCAGCGAGGAATTCACGCTTGCGCGAGATCGCGAGCTGCATGAGCATCGCGGCGATCGGCGCCAGGATCGACAAGACGATAGCGACTACGAAAATGATGATTTGCAGCTGCCCGCGATTCTCGCTATCGCGGTTGCCGTACCAGGCCCAGTGCTGGAACCAGTCAGCCAGAAGCGCGATAAACCCGACCAGGATCACCACGACGGTCGAGATAAGCGTATCGCGGTTGCCGATATGCGAGAGCTCGTGCGCGGCGACCGCTTCGATCTCGGAACGCTCAAGACGCGCCAGGATGCCGGTCGTAAAACAGATGACACCGTGCTCGGGATCCCGTCCGGTCGCAAAGGCGTTCATCGCCGTATCTTCGATGATATAGATCTTGGGCTTGGGCAATCCGGCAGTGATGGCGAGATTCTCGACGAGCCGATAGAGCTCCTTGTTGGTCTCAAATTCGACCAGCTTGGCGCCGCTCATGGAGAGCACGATCCGATCGCTCCACCAGTACGAGCCGATGCTCATCACGGTCGAGAAAATGACGCAGCCATAGAGGATAGCGCTCGAATGCATCGCCTGCGCGAAGATGAACCCGACGCCGATGACGAACACGAGGAAGCCCGTGATGTAGGCGATGGTCAGCCACTGATTCTTGTCTTTGTGCGTGTAGAGAGTCGCCATAGAACTTATATAACTAGTAATCGGTAACCCGTAACTAGGAATTTCTTTTGTTAAGTGTTGTCTTGATAAGCGAGTTCAGTTTCAAAGAAAGTATAGGATATATCTTTTTATACTCGTCGACAAGCGTCCTGTCTGTCATGATCTTTCTCTCAACGAGTAATTTAGACCAGTGCAGACTTTCAATCAGTGACGCTCGCGCATTGTAGTAGAATTTCACCTTATCAAGATAGTGATACCGCCCGTATCCTTCAGCAATATTTGCACCACACGAATCAGTTGCTGTGAGAAATTGTTCTCCTATCACTTTTTTCTCCTGCCAATCAAGATTTGAATAAACAAGCCAGGCAACCCTCGAAAGCTGTCTGGCAAGCTGATATGTTTCCAGTTTTTCTAAACCAAGATATTCTCTTGTTTCTGTTTTTTGCATTTCCCAGTTACTAATGTCTAGTTACTGGTTACATTGGGTCCTAGAATTTCACTTCTACCGGCTGCTTGGCTGCCGCTTCGCTCTCATCGAGCTCGAAGAACTCGCGCTTCGCGAAGGCAAACATACCAGCGATGATATTGGACGGGAAGGTCTCGATCTTCGT
>JAGOBM010000007.1 GCA_017983435.1 Candidatus Moraniibacteriota bacterium | reverse complement strand
ACATTCCTGCCTGGAAGAGCGTGATGCTCTCACCTTCCTTAATTTGGACAATCGCCTTTTTCACACCGGACTTGGTTCCGACAAACCGACCGAAACGGCGGGTGCGGCCCGGGAGACGGACCATGTTCACTGAAACCACATGCACACCATACGATGCCTCCACTGCCCGCTTCACTTCCGGCTTCGAAGCCTTTCCGTCGACTTCGAACACATAGCGATTGAGAGCATTCAGCGCGTAGGCCTTCTCCGTGATGCGCGGCTTGCGCAGGATGGCATTGGCATAAGCACCTTTCAGCACCTCCGGAGTCGTAGCCACTTCAGCTACTCCCTTCTTCTCTTCGGTTGTCTTTCCAAAAACTGCCATAGCGATTATTTATTCCAATCGGCGAATCTCTTCTCGAGAGTCTCGAGACCCTGCTTCGAGATGAGGAGGTACTCCTTATCAAGAAGCTGCTTCACATTCACATCGACTGCCAGCGTATTGATAACTTTCTCGACATTGCGGCTCATCCGCTCCGTGTCCTTCTCGGCGATATCGAGCGCCACCAGGAGACCGCGCTTCGCGACCTTGAGCGACTCGAGGAACGAGGCGAACTGCTTGGTCTTCTGCGTCTCAAAGGTGAACGTATCGACGACGAGGAGCTTGCCGCTGCGGATCTTCTCGGACAGAGCGATCAAGACAGCCTTCTGACGCATCTTGCGGTTGAGCTCACGGACGAAATTGCGCGTATTGCGCGGTCCGAAGACCACACCACCCTTGCGCCAGTGCGGCGCGCGGACCGAACCGATACGGGCACGGCCGGTACCCTTCTGCTTCCACGGCTTGACGCCGGATCCGGCGCGCTCGGAACGATCCTTCGTATGAGCGATCACCTGACGGAGATTGCCGGACAGGACGACATACACCTGATGCAGGAGTGTGTCATTCGACGGGAGGGCGAAGAGCTTGTCCGAGAGTTCAATCTCTCCGACGGTCTTGCCGCTTGTATTGTAGACGGATACTTTTGCCATATGCTTATTTGACGCTCATCACTTCAACCACTCTGCCATTCACACCCGGAACCGCACCACGGACACCAATCAGTCCCTCTTCGACATTCACGTACGCAACCGAGAGATTCTGAACCGTGAAATTCTCGCCACCCATGCGACCGGCCATGCGCCGACCCTTCATGACGTGCTCTGGAAATGTCGATCCAATCGATCCTCCCTTGCGGAGGTCATGCTTGCCACCATGGCTCGCCCAACCACCAGCGAATCCGTGCCGCTTCACAACACCCTGGAATCCCTTTGCCTTGGTCACGCCGCAGATATTGACCTTATCACCGACTTCGAACTGCGCGACCGACAACTCGGCGCCAGGAGCGAAATCTACCAGATCTTTCGTTGCTACCTCGATTGACTTGGAATTCGTATCGAGACGGAACTCATGCTGCGTCGTCTTGCGGGTCGTCTTGTCAGTCGTCACCTGGACCGCTACATAGCCGTCCGTCTCCTTTGTCCGATTGAGAACCACCGTATTCTTGCCGCACGCGATCAAAGTCACGTTCAACGCGCCTTTCGTATCATCGAACAGCGTCGTCATGCCAAGTTTTTTCCCAAGAATGATTTTCATGATCTTCCTCTAAACTCTAAAGTAAACAAAAAACTGGACCTCGAGCCAGTCAGTGCACCACCGGTATTCCCCGGGGCTTCCCTGACCCGCTCAGTATCCCCGCCCGGGTCAGCTTCGGAAGCGGATTCTCACGAGGAGAGGGCTTCACAGTGCTACTGGGCGTTCTCTGGGACTGGAACGAGTAAAAATAGTATCTGTTTTTGATGACCTACATCTTGATCTCCACGTCGACACCTGCTGGGAGGTCAAGTGAAGTGAGGTTCTCGATGGTCTTCGCGTTCGGATTCACGATATCGATCAGCCGCTTGTGAACTCGCATCTCATACTGATCGCGCGAATTCTTGTGTACAAAGGTCGAGCGGTTCACCGTCACCTTGTGCACTTCCGTCGGAAGCGGCACCGGGCCGGTAATCGCAGCGCCTGTACGCTCGGCTGTCTCGACAATCTTGCGTGCTGACTGGTCGATGACCTTGTGGTCATAGGCCTTGATCTTGATCCGTACGCGGGTCATCGGGGCATCATCAACTTTCTTCTTCGTTGCCATGATACTCGAGGTTACTTTCTTCTCTTTGTTATATTCAAGAGAATAGTCGTCCCGAGAAGCGCCACGAGGGCGGTTCGTCGGGACTCAATTCGCTCAAAGACTACTTGATGATCTTCGTCGCGACACCGGCGCCGACTGTGCGGCCACCTTCGCGAATCGCGAAACGCATACCCTCTTCCATAGCGACTGGGGCGAGGAGCTTCACGACGAGCTTCACCGTATCGCCCGGCATCACCATCTCGGTTCCTTCCGGCAGAGTCACTTCACCGGTCACATCCGTGGTGCGGATGTAGAACTGCGGCTTGTAGCCCTTGAAGAACGGAGTATGACGACCACCTTCTTCCTTCGCGAGAATATAGACCTCGCTCTCGAATTCGGTGTGAGGAGTGATGGAACCCGGCTTGGACAACACCTGACCGCGCTCCACGTCTTCCTTCTTGATACCGCGGATGAGGAGACCAGCGTTGTCGCCAGCCTGACCGCGATCGAGCTGCTTGTTGAACATTTCGATTCCGGTGACGACCGTCTTGGCAGTGTCGCGGAGACCGACGATTTCGACTTCTTCGTTGATATTGACGATACCGCGCTCGATACGACCGGTCACGACGGTGCCGCGCCCTTCAATCGAGAAGATATCTTCGATCGGCATGAGGAATGGCTTTTCCGTATCGCGGACTGGATCAGGAATCTTGCTGTCGAGAGCTGCCATGAGCTCGAGGATTGGCTGAGCATCAGCTTCTTCGGCTGTCTTGGCTTCGAAAGCCTTGAGAGCGGATCCGCGGATAATCGAAGCATTGTCGCCGTCGAATTCATACTTGGAGAGGAGCTCGCGGACTTCGGCCTCGACGAGGTCGATCAGCTCGGCGTCATCCACCATGTCTACCTTGTTCAGGAACACCACGATATTCTGGACACCGACCTGGTGAGCCAACAGGATGTGCTCGCGAGTCTGCGGCATCGGACCATCGGTAGCAGCCACCACGAGGATAGCGCCGTCCATCTGGGCAGCACCCGTAATCATGTTCTTGATGTAGTCAGCGTGCCCTGGGCAGTCGACGTGCGCATAGTGACGGTTCTCCGACTCATATTCGCAGTGCGAAGTCGAGATTGTGATACCGCGCGCCTTTTCTTCCGGCGCCTTATCGATCTCATCTACGCCCTTCTCCTTGGCCAGACCCTTGAGGGACAGCACGTGGAGGATAGCCGCTGTGAGAGTGGTCTTTCCGTGGTCGACGTGACCGATGGTACCGACGTTCACGTGCGGTTTGGTCCGCTGAAATTGCTCTGCCATAGCTTTACAACTCAAATTAATTTATTTAATCGCTTCGTTCCGCGATAGTACTTTTCCTAGAAACAAAAAAAGTGCTAAATCGGAGCATCAAGAAGCATAATAACAAGCCATTTTTATCCTGTCAAGAGCCACAGGTTTCCACTCACTCAGTACCCCTCATTCTTCATATCCAACTCTCTTCTCACCCCTCCTTATTCTTAGTCTTAATACCTCATTCTCCTACCATTTTCTCCGCTTGCTCTTCATTAAACCTTTCTCCATCCCCGCCTTTTACGATAGACCGCCGCACTCGTTTCTACTCGATCTACTCCAAAAAAAACAAAAGACAGTTCCTTATCCGGAACTGTCTTTTGTTTTTTCTTTTCTATCTTCTACCTTATTTAGGCCTTCGGAGCCCGAGCACCCATGATTTCCTCAGCAACGTTGTTTGGCACTTCGGCATAGTGGCCGAATTCCATCGAGTAGCTCGCGCGTCCCTGCGACATGGAGCGGACTTGGGTCGCGTAGCCGAACATCGAAGCGAGCGGCACTTCAGCATGGATTTCCTTGACCTGAGCCGCGCCCTCGCCACGGGCATTCATCTCCTTGATGACACCGCGCTTGGCAGAGAGATCGCCGACGATATCGCCCATAGACACTTCCGGTGTGATGACGACGACTTTCATGACTGGCTCGAGAATCACCGGCTTAGCCTTGCGCATCGCGTCTTTGAACGCCATGGAACCAGCGATACGGAATGCTGCTTCCGACGAGTCGACATCATGGAACGATCCATCGTAGACCGTCGCTTTGATATCGACGACTGGGTAACCGGCGAGCACGCCCGTATGAGTCGCTTCCTCGATACCCTTGTTGATCGGCTTGATGAATTCCTGCGGAATGACACCGCCCTTGATCTCATCGAAGAACTCATATCCCTTGCCAACTTCATTCGGCTCGAGACGGATCCAGCAGTGTCCGTACTGTCCACGACCGCCTGACTGACGGATATATTTACCTTCAGATTCCGCCATGGTACGGATCGTCTCACGATAGGCTACCTGCGGACGACCGACATTGACCTCGACTTTGAATTCACGCCGCATGCGGTCCACGAGGATATCGAGGTGCAGCTCGCCCATACCAGACATAATGGTCTGACCGGTCTCCTCATCAGTATGCACCCGGAAGGTCGGATCCTCTTCGAGCAGCTTCTTGAGGGCCATACCCATCTTTTCCTGGTCGACCTTAGTCTTCGGCTCGACGGAAATATCGATAACCGGTTCTGGGAACGTGATCGACTCAAGAACCACCGGCTTGTCCTGATCGCACAGCGTATTGCCGGTGGTCGTGACTTTCATACCGACGAGCGCTCCGATATCACCCGCTGAGAGCTCTTCGATCTCTTCGCGATGATTAGCATGCATACGGACGATACGGCCGATGCGCTCTTTCTCATTCTTGGTGGAATTGAGCACGTAGGATCCGGCTTTCACCGTCCCTGAGTACACACGGAAGAATGTCAGTTGGCCGACAAACGGATCAGTGGCGATCTTAAACGCGAGTGCGGAGAACGGAGCATCATCCTTGGTCTCGCGCAGCTCCTCGGCGTCATTCTTCGGGTTGATACCGGTAACCGGCGGAATATCGATCGGGGACGGGAGATAGGCGACGACCGCGTCAAGCACGAGCTGTACACCCTTGTTGCGGAGCGCCGTACCGGTCATGACCGGATAGAGCTTCGTACCGATGACCGCGCGGCGCAGAGCCGCCTTGAGCTCATCCTCGGAGATTTCCTCGCCACCGAGATATTTCTCGGTCAGAGCATCATCCGTCTCGGCGATCTTCTCAATCATCTTGTCATGCCACTCCTTCGCAGTATCGGCGTATTCGGCTGGGATCTCGCCCTCAATCACCTTTTCGCCCATCTCGCCATCGAAGGTATAGGCCTTCATGCTCATCAGGTCGATCAAACCGTAGAAATCACCGCGGAGACCCATCGGATACTGGATGGCGACCGCATTCGGGGTCAGACGGTTCCAGATTGAGGAAATAGCCTCTTCGAAGACGGCGCCTTCCTTGTCGATCTTGTTGATGAAACACATACGAGGAACATCGTATTTCTCAGCCTGGCGCCACACGGTCTCAGACTGCGGCTCGACACCCTCCTTGCCGTCGAACACGACGACACCGCCATCCAGCACACGCAGGGAGCGCTCAACCTCGACAGTGAAGTCCACGTGCCCCGGGGTATCGATAATATTGATATGATGACCCTTCCAGTAGCAGGTCGTCGCGGCCGACGTGATCGTGATACCGCGCTCGCGCTCCTGCTCCATCCAGTCCATAGTCGCTGCCCCCTCGTGCACTTCGCCGATCTTATGGGTGATACCGGTGTAAAACAGGATGCGCTCTGTCGTCGTCGTCTTGCCGGCGTCGATATGCGCGATGATACCGATATTGCGATACTTCGAGATGTCCGTGGTGCGGGCCATAGGTATAAGATTTAGGCTATTGAATATTTGAAAAATGATTTTTGAAACAAAGAATGGAACCGCAAGTGTTCCATTCTATCATACACTATCTTTCGTGGAACCTTTACGCGAAGTGTGCGAACGCTTTGTTGGCTTCGGCCATACGGTGCGTGTCATCGCGCTTCTTGATCGCGGTTCCCACCTTGTTCGAGGCATCGATGAGCTCGTCAGCGAGCTTCTCGGCCATCGCCTTGCCCTTCTTGTTGCGGCAGGCATCGCGGATCCAGCGCATCGCGAGGATCTGGCGGCGCTCACCGGACACCGGCACTGGCACCTGGTAGTTGGCTCCGCCGACGCGACGGCTCTTCAGCTGCAGGAGTGGGGAGACGTTCTTGATCGCCTGCTCAAAAGTATTGAGACCGGCCTTCTTGGTCCGCTCGTGGATGATATCGAAGGCATCATAGATGATTCGCTCAGCTATGGTCTTCTTGCCGCTCCACATGATCATACCGACAAAATGGCCGACCAGAGGATTGTCATACTGGGTATCCGGCTTCCATTCGCGCTGATAATTTCGCTTTCTTCGTGGCATAAATTGACAGATAGTTAGGGATTAGATAGTTAGGGATTAGGGGTATATTTCTTTCAGCTATTCCGCCTATTCCCTCTCCCTCTATACCCTGTTTAAGTTTAGTCCTTCTTCTTCTCCTTCTTCGCGCCGTACTTCGAGCGGCTGCGCTTGCGATCACTCACACCGGCTGCATCAAAGATACCACGGACGACGTGATAGCGGACACCCGGGAGATCCTTCACGCGGCCACCACGAATCATGACGATCGAGTGCTCCTGGAGGTTGTGTCCCACGCCCGGGATATAGGCAGTGACTTCCATACCGTTCGTCAGACGCACACGAGCAATCTTCCGCAATGCGGAGTTCGGCTTCTTCGGAGTCGTCGTCGTCACCTTCACACAGACACCACGCTTGAACGGGCTCTGGGTCTTGGTAATACGATTCTTCACGGTGTTGATGACATAAGTCATCGCCGGAGACTTGGATTTCCGGACTCCGGTCTTTCTCGGACGCTTGATGAGCTGATTGATGGTAGCCACAGCGGTGCAACAGTAAAAAATTATCGGAAGACAAACAAAAAACAGCGTTTGCTTTAGTAGTGCCTATCCTACCCAAGAGCGACAGTATTGTCAACCCCCGTCCGGATCACCCTGCGAAGCGTTGCGGGCGGACCCATGTCTCTCTTCCTAGATCGTCAGCCCGATAAAGAGCGAAAGGACGGTCTGGATCAGGATACTGATAGGCGCCGAAAGGAAAAGAACGACGAAAAGGATCAGAAACATGCCATAGTGCTCGAGCCAGCGTTGTGTCTCCTCTTTGATCGGAAAAACCGCATACAGAAGCTTCGAACCGTCGAGCGGCGGGATCGGCAGCAGATTGAAACAGGCCAGGACGACGTTCCAGAATATAAGAATAAGTAGAATGCCGAAGAGCACCTGCGGCAACGACCCGGACATCGCATCCGAGAGCGCCGCGAACCGATCCAGCATGGCTCCAGACCCCGAAATCGCCTGATAGAATCGGCTCAATATATCAATCTTCGCCAGCTGGGTGATCGGCAAGAGCGCCGCAATCAGTGCCGAAATCAACGCGATCGCCAGATTGGACCCCGGACCAGCCAACGCCACCCACAGCGGCCCCCACTTCTGGTCTTTCAGGTTGTAGGGATTGTACGGCACCGGCTTGGCCCAGCCAAAAGCGTATCCAGTCGTCAGGATCAAAAGCGCCGGCAAGAGTATCGATCCGAATGGATCAATATGCTTGGCCGGATTGAGATTGAGCCGATCCGCATACTTGGCCGTCAGATCGCCGAGCCACAGGGCCATGACGCCATGCGAAACCTCATGGATGATGACCGAATACAGAAGAGCGAGGAAATAGAAGCTGATGAGGACGATTTCTTGAGACATTTTTGAAAAGATAAAATATTTAAGATACAAGCGAAAAGTCAGTCTGCCGAGGTGCGGAAGAGGTTTTTTCTGATGCCCTACGCTTCCGAGCGTACAGCAAGGAAAAAATCTGTTTCGTACCTCGGCAGACGGGCCATACATTTTTAAACACCCTCTCTGGATTGGCCGCGAAAGCGTTTTTTCCTTGCTTGGCGTCAGAACACGGCATCGGAAAAATCATCTTTCGCGGCCAATCCATCCAATCGCACTCTCAGAAACAAAGCCTCTGGACTTGCCATTCCTGCTCATCCATGATACTCTCTCCTGTGTTACCAAGCAACTGAATTTAGAGCGCTATGAGCCGAACATGCCAGCTGACCGGTCGCGGAACCAAGACCGGCAACAACCGCAGCCACTCGAACATCAAGACGCGCCGCACCTTCGCGGTCAATATCCAGACCAAGCACATCGATGGTGTGAAACTCCGGATTTCTACCAAGGCGATTCGCACCCTCGCGAAGCAGTCGCGGGAAGCCTAAGGGCAGGGAATAGAGCGATAGAAAAATAGAGAACCTAATAGTCAAAAAACCGTTCCGATAATCCGGAACGGTTTTTTTATTCCACAAAAAAAATAAAGGGAAGAATTCTCTGTGAGATTCTTCCCTTTGTGCCGTATCGTATACGGCTAATGCGTCCAGCGGACCGATACGATTTGCATCGCTATCATCGCCTCTGATAATCTGCTACCCCCCATCCGCTCACCGAAATTCAGAAGAGATTTGGTTTGCTTCTTGCTCGGGTCGCAATTGCCCGAATTGATTTTCTTGGTACAAGCCTTCGTGGCCGGATCACAATCGCACGACTGATTCATGATTTCACACTGCTTCTTCCCCATGCCCAAGCTCCTTTCTGGGATTATTGGTTTTCAAAAAACAACAGAAAAAACACAAAAGTGGTTTATGCAACCACTCTCATATTATACTCCAATTCAACAGAAAAGTCAACGCTACTCCAGAATACCGTCCAGATTGACATCGTAGAGCACCTGCTCAGCGACCAAGCGATAGGCGACGATTTCTTCTGGCGTAAACCAGATAGCGATCTCGCGCTCCGCCTCCTCCGGCTTGTCGGAACAGTGGATGAGATTGCGGACCGCACGATTGTCGATAGAAGACAGCGCGTACGAGTCGATAGTGTAGTCGCCGCGAATCGTACCGACATCCGACGTCGATGGCTCGGTGCCGCCCACGAGCTTCTTCACGATAGCCACCGACTGATTACCCTCGATCACCAGCGCGAGCACCGGACCCGAGGTGAAGAAAGTCACATTGGCACGGATGATATCCTTGCCGTACTCAATCGGCTCCTTTTCGATTGGCAGACCCTGCGCCTCGCGATCAGCCGTGATACGCGTGCCTTTGGACAGAAACCAGTCATCTTCCTTATGGTAGTGGTCCCAGCACTGCTCCTCTTTCGGCACGAGAAACTTCACAGCCACGACCTTGAGGCCGGTCCGCTCAATGCGCCGCAGAATCTCCCCCATGAGACCGCGCTGCACGCCGTCGGGCTTCACAATGACGAATGATCGCTCTTTCTTCGGGTGCTGTGCTGCCATAGGACTTTTTGCGCTTCAAGAATTATCTAAGAGCTTATCTCAAAATTCACCGCCCAAGTACACAACCATCGCTTGCCGGTTAAAATCTGAGAATTTCGGCTGCACGCTCTGCTCTATTCCTTGAAATATATTATATTCCTTCAGAATCTCTCAGAGCGTTCGCTCGAAATTCTCAAATTTTCTCTCGGCATGAATTTTGAGATAAGCTCTAATCACAAAAAACAGTAACACGTTATCTGCTGATTGGCAAGCTGTCGCTATATCATCTCCGCTCCCGGACACAGGCATTCTGCTGACAGACGAACACAATATTCCCGACTTCATCCGTCCGAAGTATTTCCGTTCCAACGGCCCGGAGTCGATGGAGCACTTCATCGGCCGGATGACCATAGCGGTTCTTGCCGACTGAGACAACAGCGACCTCGGGCTGCACGCGCGCGAGCCACGCATCGCTCGTCGAATATTTCGACCCATGATGCGCGACTTTAAGCACCTGTGCCGGCTCGATATCCGGAAGTACGGCCTCTTCATGCGGTAGATCTCCGGTCAACAAGAAGCTCGCTTGTCCGTATTCTAAGCGTGCCACGATACTGCCCTCATTCGTCTCCTCCAAATTGGCAGCTGCTCCGCTCACTGGAAAAAGCACAGAGAGCTCGGCTCCTCCGGGAAATACCAGCCTCGACCCGGTACCCAAGACCGCCCGATCCGTCTCGGATGACTGCTCAAGCGACCGCTTGAGATCAGCGGCAGCACCGCTCTGCCCCTCGGCACCATTGGAGAGAAAATGCCCGACCCGATAGCGCCGGATCACTGCTGCCAGCCCGCCGATATGGTCCGCATCCGGATGCGTCGCGATGACCGTTTCAATCCGATGATCCCAAAACGGCACGAAGCGACCAAGCTGGCCGAGCAGCTGCCGACTCTCAGCACCGCCATCAATCAATACCTGTGTATCGCCTTCGGCAATCAGGATAGCATCGCCCTGCCCGACATCGAGAAAAACGACTCGCAGCGGTGCGAACTCACGAATCGAAAGCCAGAGAAATATTCCCGCCACTATCGAGAGCGCGAGGAGTGCGACGACCACGAGAGTACGGATACGCATAAGCTACCTATTATTCCGCCAGACGAAGAAAAGCACCCAACCGAGATACCAGCATCCTACCATCCAAGCAGCGACCCCGGAAAACGTCATGCCCGCTCCGGGCAAAGCCGACAATCGGTCCCCAAGAAAGAGCGCTCCATGCAGCGCTCCGTAGCCCAGCCAACCAATCCCAGCACCCAGACCCGGCACCCAACCGAGGAGTACGATGGCGAACGACAGGAGAAAAGCGACCGGGACCAGGGGTAACACCAAAACATTGCTGAGGAGCGCGTACGGCGAGAGCGTGCCAAAATGGAAGAGCGAGAGCGGTATGACGAAAATGAGAACCGTCGACGTAATGAAGACCATCTCCATGACACTCCCGACAATCCACGACCGATAGTGAATCTGAGCTCGACGAGGAGCTGAGATCAGGATCGCAAACGTCGCTGCAAATGAAAGCTGGAATCCGATATCATAACGGAGGAGGAGCGGGTTGACGGCGAGCATCAGCGCGCCAGCCACGCACAGAAGCGAGAGACCATCGGCCGGACGCGCCGCGAGGAGCGCAAAGAAAGCGATACCCGCCATCAGCGCCGCCCGTACCGCCGAAGCTGGGGCGCCGACGAGACAGACGAACAGCACGATGCCAAGAAGCGTCAGCCAGACGGCTTGCTTACGATACCAGCCGAGCAGGATGCCTAGCAGGAAAAGCCCTCCGGCCAGCACGGAAATATTGTAGCCGGATACTGCGACGATATGCGACAGTCCGACCGTCCGAAAAGCATCCGCCACGGAATCAGGCAGCTCATCACTGCCACCGAGCAGTAATCCTCTCGCCAAACCCGCTTCCGGTTCCGGCAATCGATAGGCGATACGCTCCGCCACCGATACGCGCGCCCGAGAGAGCCAGGTCCGGAAATAGCTATCCTCAGCCGCTATCCGCTCCATCGGACACCGTTCCGCAACGAATCCGATACCCTCCTTGGCGAGATACATCGGATAATCGAACTCCGGATCGAAACGTCTGGGCCGCTTGAAATCGCACGGGCCGATACGTACCCGCATACCATCGGACCACTCGCTGAAACGATCGACTCGCAGCTGCACCGACTCACGAGGACACGCCTCGCTCCCGCAATCATCGAGTGCCACTACGACTCGCGCATCGTAGACTCCTCGATCCATCTCACCCCGTATCGTTCCGCTACCGCTCACTCCGGATATGCCGGACAAAGCCTGATACTGCTCCGTGGTATCTGATACCAGGAGCACGCCGGATATGAACAATCCACCGGAGACCAGGAAGAGTACGACCAGACGGCTCTGAAAAGCAGCCACAGCCGCCACAATCACAACCCCCGCGAGACATCCGAAGACCAGCGCGCTCTGAAATGTCATCAGGGAACCAAGAGCGACGCCGGCGACGAAAGAGCCTGATAGTATCGGAAGTAGCCAGCGCTTCATGCCTCGTCATCGAGACTCTCAATCGCCTTACGGAAACTCTGCGCGCTCCCGAAAGACTTGTAGACGCTCACAAAACGGATAAACGCCACCTCATCGACACCGCGGAGCTGCTCCATGACTAGGCGGCCGATTTCCCGGCTCGCGATATCCTTAAGGCCGCGCTCACGGATCAATCGCTCGATGTCCCTGAGCACATGCGCCACCTTCTCATCCGCTTGCGGCCGCTTCTCAAACGCGCGCTCCAGACCGACACGCAGCTTCGCCCGGTCGAAAAGCTCGCGATGTCCATCCTTCTTGATGACCGTCACCCGATAAAAATCCGGCTCCTCATAGGTACTGAAGCGCGCCTGACACTTCTCACATTCCCGGCGGCGGCGCACCGAACGACCCTCCTGCGTCAGGCGGGAATCCACGACTTTCGTATCCGTATGACGGCAATAGGGACAAAACATAATAGACGGCTCGTTAGCTTCTTAGCTGCTTAGTTTCCCAGAGAAAAAGAAATCAAACCATCATCAGCATATCGCTCTTCCCATAAAAAGACAAAACGACTCTTAAAAGCCGCTTTGTCTTGCTTTTTTGTCTGCCCTAATCAGCTAGGCAGCTAACAACTAAAGGCTGTTCTACATCATTCCGCCCATACCGGACATATCCGGCATCTCCGGTTTCTTCTCTTCCGGAAGGTCGACGACAGCTGCTTCGGTCGTCAGGAGGAGCGCCGCTACCGACACCGCGTTCTCGAGCGCGGTACGCGTCACCTTGAGCGGATCAATGATGCCGGCTTTGACCATGTCTTCCTCGTAGGTATTATCCTTGGCATTATAACCGTAGTTCACCCCCTTGGCCTCGACGACTTTGTTCAGCACGACGGCCGCGTCCTGCTCGCCCGCGTTCATCGCGATCTGCTTGAGCGGTTCATTGAGCGCTTTAAGCAGCGTCTCGTACCCGGCGTTGTATTCATGATCGGACGAATCCTTCTGGCGTGCGAACTGCGCTCCGACAAGAGCAGCAGCCTTGACCAGCGCCGTACCGCCGCCCGCGACGATACCTTCCTCGATGGCAGCCTTGGTCGCGTTGACCGCGTCTTCCATCTTGTGCTTCATATACGTCAGCTCGGTCTCCGTCGCCGCACCGACACGGATGACCGCAACACCGCCCGCGAGCTTCGCCATGCGCTTCCGGAGCTTCTCACGATCATAGTCGCTCTTCGATTTCTCGACGAGATTCTTGATCTCCGAGACCCGCGCCTCGATGTCCTTCTTCTTGCCTTTGCCGGCCACGATGGTCGTGCTGTCCTTGGATGCGATGACTTTTTGCGCCTGCCCGAGCATCGCGAGCTCCGCCGCCTCGAGCTTCATACCCTTGTCCCCGGAAATCACCTGTCCGCCCGTCAGGATAGCGATATCCTCAAGCACCGCCTTGCGTCCCTCGCCGAAATCCGGCGCCTTGATCGCGAGCACATTGAGCACGCCGCGGATCTTATTGACCACAAGCGTCGCAAGCGCTTCGCCATCCACGTCATCAGCAAGAATCACTACGTCTTTCTTGCCGAGCTGGGCGAGCTTCTCGAGCACTGGCACGACCTCCGCAATAGATGAGATTTTCTTGTCGGTGATGAGGATATATGGATTGCTGATCTCCGCTGTCTGCGATTCCGGACTGGTCATGAAATACGGCGAGATATACCCCTTATCGAAATTCATGCCTTCGACGATCTCTTTTGTGAGACCGAGCGTCTGCGACTGTTCCGTCGTCACGACACCGTCCTTGCCGACCTTCTCCATCACGTCCGCGATCATCTGCCCCATCTCGAGCGACTCAGCCGAGATCGTCGCTACCTGCACGACGGATTTCTTGTCCTTGATCGGCTGCGAATTTTTCTGGAGCACGAGGACAACATCCCGCTTCGCCGCCTCCATGCCGCGCCGGATACCGATCGGGTTGATGCCGGTCTCGACATACTTGAGTCCTTCCCGAGCAATCGCCTGCGTGATGACGGTCGAGGTCGTCGTCCCATCGCCGGCGATATCGTTGGTCTTCTCAGCCACCTGCTTGATCAGCTCCGCTCCGAGATTCTCGAATTTGTCCTTGAGCTCGATATCTCGGGCGATGGTCACTCCATCATTCGTGATAGTCGGACCGCCATAACTCTTCGACAGGATGACATTGCGCCCCTTGGGACCGAGCGTGACCTTGACCGCATCGGCTACCTTGTCGATGCCGGTCTTCATGCTGCGACGTGCTGCCGCGCTGTATGCGATTTGCTTAGCCATATACTTTTGTAATTGCTAAATTGTTTTATTGCCTTATCGTTCCAAAAAACAGCAATGCAAAACAATTGTAACTATTTAACAATTTAATTAGCACTCTCTATTATAGACTGCCAAAATAGAGTGTCAAGCCATGAAAAATCCCCAGATGCACCGCTCTCGGGATAAAAAACGCGTTTCTCGGCCAGGATTATTCGTACCGCAGCGCTTCGAGTGCATGGATCTTGGAGGCCCGGACTGCCGGAAAAATACCGGTGAGCAGACCAAGGAAAAAGATGAACACCGCGATCAGTACCACGAACATCGAGGGGATCTCCACGAAACTCGAGGCGGCCACGCCGTATTTCGATGCCATGAGATTGATGCCGTAGTTGATTCCCTTGGCTGATCCGTAGCCGAACAGAAGCCCGAGCACGCCGCCGAAAAAGCTGATCAGGAACGCCTCAAAGATGAACATCTTGAAGATATCGGTCCGTTTGGTGCCGAGCGCCTTGAGGATACCGACTTCCTTGGTCCGCTGCAGAAGAGAGATACTCAAGGTATTGAGCATGCCCATCGCCGAAATCGACATAATGATGACACCGAAAACCACCAGGATAGCCCGGACGATTGAGAAGAACGAGTTGATATCAGCAATCGTATCGATGACGCTCTCCGTCACGAAAGCCGTCTGCTCAATCTGCAGGCGCGCCGGCTCGATCGAGAGCTCGTCTTTGACACGCGCCTTGGCGAACTGCCCCGCAACCTTGCCGTAGCGTTTCCGGACTTCGTCGATCGGCATGAACGCATATACCGCTTCATCCTTCGCTTGATCCCTGACAACACCGACTATGGTCAGTTTATTCTCGGCAGCGATTTCTTCCTCTGACCGCGCAGGAGACTCCTCCACATCTGCCAGCATATCCCCAGTGACGACTCCGGTATACTCTATCGTCTTGCCGATACTGTCATCCGGGTTATCAAAACCGAGCAATACCGCCAGCTTGGGGGTGATCAGGATGGAACGCGGCTCCAGGAATATCTTCTCCCGGATACCAGCATCGAGGTCCGAGCGCGCCAGATCGAGATAGTGGCGACTAATCGCGTTGATGACGACATCCGTCTGGGCATCGCCGTTGAAAAACTTACCGCCGATGCTCGCCCGGATTTCGATCTGTTCGATGCCTTCGATCTTCCGGATACGCTCGATCGTCTGCGTATCGAGCAAGGCGAAGCTCTCGAGGCTTTTGTTGCTGATATCGATGATATCGCTCGGATTGTTCTTGGTCACTTCGCGAATCACCATTCCCTGCACGCCGAAACCGAGCGAAATCAGAAGCGTGATGATGCCGATACCGATGGCGACACCGCCGATCGTCAGTACCGAACGCATCCGATTCGAGAACATATTTCGATACCCGATGAAGAGTATCGTGGAAAGCCGCATATGGGAAAACCGGAAATCGGCCGCATGCCGCTCTTCCGCCGCTGTCTTCGGTTTCTGATTTTTCTTGAGAAAACTCATACGGTTTCCGTTTTTTGCTTGAGATCCGTGACATCCTGCTCCATCATCTCGATGGAATGCTGATTGATAGTATCCGAGGTCACTCTCCCATCCACCATATTGACGATACGCGAGCCGAATTTGTACTGATCGATATTGTGCGTCACCATCATGATCGTGATACCGAACTGCTGGGAGATATTACGGAGCAGCGTCATGAGCGTCTCGCCCGCCTTGATATCGAGATTGCCGGTCGGCTCGTCGGCGATGATGAACTTCGGATTGAGCAGGAGCGAGCGAGCGAGCGCGATACGCTGCTGCTGGCCTCCGGACAGGTCGTACGGACGATGATTGGCCCACTCGCCCATACCGACCAGCTCGATCAGCTTGGCCGCCAGAGGGATGCTCTCGCCAAAAGTCTTTCCGCCGATGACTCCGGGTATGGCGATATTCTCAATCACCGTAAGCGATTTGATCCAAAACGGCTGCTGCGGAATGAAGCCGATATGCCGGTTCCTGAAATTCGCCCGCCAATCTTTGGTCTTCTCCCAGATGTCGTCTTCCTCAATATATACCGTCCCCTCAGTCGGGTTTTCCAGACCGTATATCGTGTGCAAGAGCGTCGATTTGCCACAGCCGGACGGTCCGACGAGCAGGACAAACTCGCCCTTGTGGACCTCGAGGTCGATGCCGTGCAGCACCGGGATATTCTGGGTACCGACATGAAAGCTCTTCTTGAGTCCGACGACTCTGATAACGACTTCGTTCTCTTCGGTCATATAGAATCTCTCATTGCGTATGTCTAATTGCCTCCCAGACTTGCGATCCATCCAAAATTGTTGAGGAAAGTCCGCGTAATCACTTCGGTCGCATTGGCCTTGGACTGCTCGACCGGCACCGTCGCCGCATCCGTCACGGTCTTGTTGTTGGCTTCATCATACGCCTCCACCTGATAGCTATAGACATCACCGGCTTCCGCGGGAATCGTAATCAGATGATAGGTATTCAGCGAATCGTCGCTCGTCGACTGCTCAAACGAACGCGTCACGATACCCTTGGCATAGGCGACATGGATGCGCGACGGCTCATCGGTCTCGATCTTGATATAGACATTGGCCTGCGCATTGGTCCCTCGGCCCGATACCCGGCCCATCGCCTTGTTGGCTAGAATCTTCGGCGGACGCGAATCGGTACGGGTCGTAATCCGCTGCTCAAACGGCGTCGCCTGGATATTATACTGATCCATGCCCGTTACCGTGATCGCGTATTCCACCGCCGGATCGAGATCAGATATCTCGGCATGATGCTCGGTTACCCGCTCCTCCGTCAGGTACGTGTGATTGGTACCGCTCGCTGACTTGTAGTATATCAGAGTCGAGGTCGCGACATTGGTCTGATAAGCGATTGCGATAGTCGGAAGATCGACATTTTCCTTGTTCTCGATAGTCACTTCCGAGACAACCGGCTCTTCCGGCGTGCTGAACGAATATTCATCCGATGAGAACTCATTTAGATCGCCGTCGACACATTCGATCTGCACCCGATAATCCGACGCTGGCTCCAGCTGATCGATACGCTGCACGTGTCCTGATCCACCCGTCTCTTCCTCGATCGTGTACGAGCCATATTTCAGGGTACAGGTCGCGCTCACGTTGGTCTCCCAGTTCACATAGGCGGTATGAAGCTGGATATCGGTCACGGTCACCTCAGAAATCACCGGCGGCGGCAGAGTCGTGAACGTATCTACTTCCGATGTCCCGATATTGCCGTCCGGATCGATATATTTCACCCGATAGAAATACTTCGTGCCGGCGGCCAATCCTTTGGTCAGCACCTCGTGCGAGGTCACCGAATCGACCTGGCCGGTCGTCTCGCCGAGCGAGATGGATTTCCCGTACTCGATGAATGAGCTCGCCACACGATCCGTCGCCCACTGAAACGTCGCCTGATACGACTGCGTCGTGAAGCTCGGCGTACCGACCAGCTTCGGAGCCGTCGTATATTTTCCGGTCGGAACGATAGAGACGGTCGAGGAAGCGGCCGAGTAATTGCTCGTCTTGTCCTTCGATTTCACGTAGTAATAGTACAGCTTACTCTCAAGCGTCGTGTCGCCCGATGGCAGGAGGATCTCGCCAGAGTCCACATAGGCGCTACCGGTTGTCTTGGCGATTTCGGTAAACGTCACGTTGTCCTCCGAGCGGTAGATGACGAAACCGTCGAAGTTCGCCTGGTCGATACCGTCCGGTCGAGCCCACTTCACCGCGATACCGTACTTGGAATTCTCCCGGTCCGAGGTATCAAAGATCTGGACACTGCCCGGAATCGGCGGATTGCTCGTGTCAGCCGTAAATGATGCCACCGCGTAATTGCCGTACTCGATATTCCCCGCTTCGTCCTCAGCGACCACGAAGAAGAGGTTTTCACCCTTCTGCGTCGCAAAAGCGCTCGGTCCGGCCGCCTTCACCGATGTCGCCACAGAATTATTGGCAGTCGGCAGCACATTGATCGAATAGTGATAGACGATACCCGCTTCGTCTCCGGCGAATGAAGCCGGAGTATCCCAGGAGAAGGCAAAGGAGTTGACCGTCGAGGTAAGCGGCGTGACCGCGAGATTCTGCGGCGGTGTCGGCGCGCTGGCACTGTAGTAGTACTCCTGCATCATCGCTCCGGAAGCATTGCCAGCTCCGTCCACGACGCGCAGATAGAATTTGTTTTTCCCCGACTGGTACGCTCCGACGATATGATCGACATTCGGAATCGAGAGCGACACCTGGCTCACATTCGTAATATCGACCCAGGTATCCGGCACATCACCATCGGTCCGGTACTGCAGCTTGGAGATACCCGAAAAAGCATCAGCTGCATCGGGCGACCAGACGAAGGCGTAGTTGTCGATGGCGGTATATCCCGTCGGTGTCACTCCGATCGTCGAAGGATTGGTCGGAGCGATATTGTCGAACTTGTAGGTAAACGCCGCATACGCGCCGGCCGATATCATACCAGCCTGATCTTCGGTCGAGATCTTGAGATAGTATGTCTGTCCGGCCGAGAGACTGCCTGCTTGATACGTATGACCCGATTGAAATGCGACCGGATCCGCGTTCACATCCGTCCCAAAATACACGTAATACCCCGCCACACCCGATCCGCCGGTTCCATCCGAAGCCCCTCCGACCGTCTCGGCAGCCGGCCATTCGAAATACGGTCCCGTATGATTGTACCAGGTATCGGTCGTGAGCGAGGTTGTCTTCGCCGATGAGGTGTAGGCGCCGATCGCACTCGGATTGGTCGGAGCTGCGATATCCTGATAATAGCTAACCGTGTAGTCTTCGATGGCCGGCGAGAAGATCTGATCCGATGAAGTGAGCGTCGCCCGCACCTGCATATATCCCGCTGGCGATGAGTTGATCTTGTAGACATGTTCTGTCCCGAAGATCTGCTCGTTGGAAACCGCGACCCATGCCGACCAATCCACTCCATCAGATGAAGCCCTCGTCTCAAACGAGACAAAAGTATGGTCCGGCTGGGTGAAGTTGACTGATAGACTGCCCCACCGATAGACCGAGATGAGATCCAGCGCTTCGGATGTATAGGTACCGACTTTCTTGAATCCGGTTCCGTTGGCAGCCGAGCTGACCACGTAGCTGTACAGACCGTCCGGATAGGAGTTGGTACCATTGCCGGCAATCACCCAGTTCCGCTCCTTTTCCTGCTGCATGAAACCGCCGATATTCACCTGAGCCGGAATATTCGTCACATTCTCCCAGGTACCCGACAAACCGTCAGCGATGCGGTACCGATACTTGCTCGACGTATTGCCGCCCCGCACAACATAGAGATATCCGTCCTGACCATCGACCATGCTACCACCGGTCGTGATCGTCGCTGGCATCACCGGCAGAGTCGACCAGGTGCCGCCGGTTGTATCGTAGCGATAGATTGCGTTGTTCCCTCCGCGCACCGCATAGACGAAGCCCGTCGAAGCGACGATACTCCCGCCGGTTGTCGTCGCAAGCGATGCATTGACTGTCAGGGCCGACCAGCGGGATCCGTTGGTGCCATCGAGATCATAACGCCACCAGGTCGTCGTTCCAGCGCCACGGGTGAGATAAAGATAGCGGGAGCCATCATAGGTCATACTCGATCCAGCCCCCACCTGAAGCGGCGGCCTATCGGTCGTGATTTCGGTCCAGGTATTGGTCGCGACATCGTATTTGTAGAAATAATTCCCAGCACCGCTCCGCGTCGTACGGATCGTCCCCGGAGAATAGTAGATCTCATCGCGATCGACCGCATAGCTGAGCGTGGCTCCGTCATAGGCTCCGACCGGCAGCCGAGCCATCTCAGTCGTCGTACCGGTAGCGACGTTGTACTTCACAAACACATTGTCATAATATCCGCGCATCAGGTAGATATTCCCATCACCATCGCTCGTCGTCGCGGTGCCGTAGTAGAAGGGGAAATATGAAGTCCCTCCCGGGATAGACGGTCCGAACAGTCCCTTGGCCGGAATCTCCCACGAGCTCTCGCTGATATTGTACCGGTAGAAATTTGCCGTATTGGCTCCGCGCAGAGCATAGATATATCCGTCGTAGACCGTCTGCGTCGCACCCTGATCAAAACCGGCTGGCGTATCGGGCAATTGAGACCACGTATCCGTGCCGATGACGTACCGATAGTAGTTGTTCTTCCAGTTGCCGCGCGTCACATAGAGACTCTCGGTCGTCGCGTCATAGGCGATACTCCCGCCGGTATAGATGCCGGTCGGTGCCGAAGAAAGCACGGTCCAGGTATTGGCCGTCTCGCCATACTCAGCATCGGTCGCGATCGAATACCGAGCGAGATACGGGTAATAATTCCCCTGCAGCACATAGATATTGTTGCGCCCGTCATAGGCACTGTCGGATCCGTAATTCACCGTCTGTCCGTCCACCGTGTTCGGATTACCGAACTGTGCGTTGGCCTTGGCGGTCCAAAGATTATTGGTCGTATCGTACTGATAGAAGGCGTCATCGCTCCCTGGAAGCCCGTAGATATAGCGCGATCCGTCATAGGAAAGCGATCCTCCGATATTGAAATTCTTCGGCGCGCTCGAGACCGCTGTCCAGATATTGGTCGCGATATCATATTTCCAGAAAGTCGGCAGGTTGTTGCCCTGCGTCGCATAGAGCGTTCCGTTGGGCCCAGCAATAATCGATCCGCCCGAGCCCACCGTTCCGAGCGTCACTGCCAAAGCCGTCCAGGTATCCGTCGCCAGCTCGTAGCGATAAAACCCGGTCGTGCCGGCACCACGCAACGCGTAGATATATTCATTGCCGCTGTAATTCACACGGACCGAGTCGCCACCAGAAGAGACCGCCGCCAGCATATTGGTCAATCGGCTCTGATTCCAGAATCCAGTCCCGCTGACCGGCGCGAGACGCAAGGAATCCGGCACGGCGGAAGACGAGAGGTCACTCAGCGTGCCGGCGGCGAACTCCGCCTGACTCGTCTTCGTTTCAACCAGCGCCGGAGAGACACCATTGTACACATAGGTAAAGGCAGCGTAGGTAGCGGCACTGACATTGCCGTTGTTATCCTTCGTCTTGATACGCAGATAGTACGTACCGGTGTCCAGAGCCCGATTGACCTCATAGGTCGCAGCCGTCTGAAACGAGCCACTGGCCGCTGGATCAGCACTCGCATTCGTCCCGAAATACACATAGTATCCCTCGATACCCGCTTCCGGACTCGCGGCGCCGGAAAACGAGAAATACGGATGCTCATGCGGATATGATTGGCCGGATGTGAGCGTCACTCCTCCGACATTCTGCGAATAGGCATTGACCGCTGTCGGGTTGGTCGGCGGTGTATCGGAATTATTGTAAGTAATTGTGTAGTCCGTCACGGTTGGTGTCGAAACCCCGTCTGAGGTCGCCAGCGTGATCCGGACCTGCAGATAGCGCTGTGCCGGCGATGCGATCGTCGTCCCGCTCACCGTCTCCCAAGCCGACCAGGAAGCAGCATCAGTGCTGGAACGAGTCTCATAAACGACGCTTGTATTGGCCGGAACGGTATCATTGGCGACCAACGAGACCCAATCTGATGCCTGCGCCAGATCGAGTGGCTCGCTCACATAGGTGCCCGAGCTGACGAAACTCCCCGTGCCCGCCGTGAAGCTCCACATATCCGTCGTCCCGAGCCCGGTCAGCGCGTAGAAAGAGCTCCCGCCCGCATACTCCAGCGCAGCACCGTTGTACGGTCCGCGGCCATAGAGGTATTTCTGATTGGAAGGCAGCTGGCGCCACGTATCGGTCGCGATGGTATATTCCCAAGCCTCATCCTTGTAGTAGCCGGCCAGCGCGTAGATCTTACCACCCGTATGCGTGAGACTCGTACCGTAGTACTGGGCAAACGGTGTCGAAGCCACCCGGGACCAAGTGCTGCTTGCCGTGCTGTACTTCAAGAAAGCCGTCTCTCCATCGCCGACTGTCGCGTACAAATCCGTCCCATCCGAAACCAGACGAGCTCCGATATTGCTGTTGTAAGTCACGCCACTGATCACCGTGGATGAGAGAGTCGTCCAAGCAAGCGTCGTCGTATTGGGACTGCTGTAGAAATTCGCCGTGCCGTTCCCTCGCAAGACATACACTTTCCCATCTGAAGCATTGTAAGCTGCACTGCCGCCATTCGAAGCCGTGCCGGGCAGCACCGTCATCGCCGCCCAGGTATTGGTCGATATGGTATAGCGATAGAAAGTCGTCGTGTTGTTGCCGAGCGGATAATAGATATAGTCTCCGATCAGCGTACCAGTGGTGTCAGCGGTCGGCACCAGCGGCAGATTGGTCAGCGCCGTCCAGGTATTGGTCGCGGTCGCGTAGCGATAGAACCCGGCTGTCCCTCCGCGGACCGCATAGACATACGAGCCTGCCCCAGTGACACCATTCCAAAGCAAGTCGCTTCCGGTCCCCATACCGAAGGCATTGTTCATCACCTGCTGCGGGCCGACCCAGTCACCAGTCGCACCGAGCGTCGGGTCGAATTTCCACAGGTCGTACGTACCAGCGGAGCGCAGCATGTACAGCTGATTGTCATTGGCGTTGTACGCGATCGGCGTGTCATTGGCGGTCGCCGGCATAGCCGCCAGCACTGCCCAGCTATTGCCAGCAATATCATATCGCAAAAGACTGTTCGTGGAAGCAGACCGCGGGTAATAGATAAAGCCATTAGCGTACGCGCCCTGCTGATTACCACCAAAGGTATATCCGGTCGTGATATTTGTCCGCGCACTCCAGGTATTGGTCGCGACATTGTATCGATAAAACGTCAGAGTGTTGGCCCCGCGCGGCGTATAGAAATTCCCATCCTGTCCGTATACCAGACTCGCGCCGGTCGAAGCCGTGGCCGAAATCGGCGCAAGACTCTGCCATTCACCGAGTGCCACATTGTACCGCCAAAAATCTGTACTGGCATTGCCGCGCAAGACATACGGGTTCGTGCCATCAAAACTGATGCTCGCGCCGGTCCATGTCGTGTCGAGCAGATCCGGTAACGCCGTCCAATCTCCGGTCGCTGTATCGTACTGATAGAATTTCTTGGAATATCCGCCGAAAATCACGTAAATTAAGCTGTTCCCGTTGCTCGTCATACTCGCGCCATAGTAGGCCGGAAACGGCAGATCCTCGAGCTCGATCCATTCGTTGAGAACCGAATCATACTTCCAGAATGCCTTGTCGGACAGACCGCGCATGACGTAAAGGTCATCCCCTACGAATACCGAACTCGATCCAGCACTCACCGTATCCGGCGGCACCGCCCACGTGCGAGCTGACCAACTCCCCTGTGATGCCAGTTGTATGGCATCTGTTGCACTCTCGAGAGAGAGATTGTCGGATGCTCCTCCGCTCCACTCCATCTCCGTACTGATCGAACGAGCAAAAGGGGCGCTCGAGACTCCGATACCTCCGATATAGATTGCAAGCACGATACCGATTGTCGCCACAGCACCGCGCCACCCCGCTTGTCTAACTATCTTCCCGATCCACGCCAGTTTCCGGCCGGCGTACCGACAGGCAAGCGCCACATAATAGCGCCGACGATACGCCGCACCATAGCTCTCCCTATCCGCCACCGAATATTCTGAGAGAAATTCCGATAGACTATCCGCCTCGACGATCATGCGCTGCCTCGGCTTCCGCACTACTGCACGGCTCTTCAGGAAGAGCGTGCGCGCGTGGGCATATCTCATCCAAAGAGAACGAAAAAACCGCCTCCATAGCCAAGACGCTCCCGTTGCTTTTGTTTTGTGTTTGACGTCCATTATCCAGCTCTTCCACCGTAATCTCCGGCACGTTGCGGCCGCATTTTTTTTAGGAAGAATCCTGCAAGAAAATAACAAAAAATTCCGAGAATCCTCTACCTTTCAGTATATCAGAAATATGTTCGAAACAACAGTAGAAAATCGCCTAAAACACCACAAAAAAAAGAGCGTCCCGATCAAGGGACACTCGTAACAGATATCTAACAGTGGTGTAGTGGCTATTTCTTCATCTTCCGACGGATAAAAGCTGGGATTTCAAGATCATCTTCCTCAGTCAGTTCTTTAGCTTCCGGACGCTGCACCATCGGCTTCGGCTGTATCTTCTCCTCGATAATCATCGGGGATGGCTCCATGCGTCGCGGAGTGAAGGCAAATTCAGACTCGAGATCATCAGCTGTATCATTCATCATCGGTTCTTCGATGACCGGCTGGCGTGTCGGCATCGGCCGAGATACCGGTTGCACCGGCTGAGGACGGGCCACATTGACGAGACCGATGGACGGTTCCTTACCGAGACCATCATTGAATCCGGTTGCCACTACGGTAATCTGGATCTCACCCTTGCGCACCTGCTCATCCACCACCGTACCGAAGATAACTTTCGCGTTCGGATCGATATTCTCCGTGATGACATTGGCAGCCTCGTTTACCTCGAGCATCGTGAGGTCACTCGAACCGGAAATATTGAATAAGACGCCCTTAGCACCGTCGATCGAGAGTTCGAGCAACGGGCTATTGATCGCTGCTTTGGCCGCTTCGACGGCCCGATTCTCACCGGACGCGATACCGATACCCATAAGCGCGCTGCCGCTATCCTGCATGACGGCCCGCACGTCCGCGAAGTCAACATTGACTTCACCCTTTTTGGTAATCAGATCCGAGATACCCTGCACGCCCTGCCGCAATACATCATCGACGATGCGGAAGGCATTGATGAGTGTCATTTTGCGATCGATGATAGACAGGAGCTTGTCGTTCGGGATCGTAATGATCGTATCGACACGCTCGCGGAGATTCTCAAGCGCCTCATCGGCAATCGATCGGCGCTGCGAACCTTCAAAAGCGAATGGGCGCGTCACGACTCCGACTGTCAGCGCTCCGAGCTCCTTGGCAGTCTCTGCCACGATCGGCGCCGCACCGGATCCAGTCCCGCCGCCGAGTCCGCAGGTAACAAACACCATATCAGCGCCTTTGAGTACTTCCTGGATCTCATCACGGTTTTCCTCAGCCGCCTGACGTCCGATCTCCGGATTCATACCGGCACCGAGTCCCTTGGTCAGATTCTTGCCGATATGGATCTTCTCCTGCGCCTTCGAATGGTGCAATGCTTGCGCATCGGTATTGATTGCGACGAATTCCACACCGCGGATCTTGGCATCGATCATCCGCGAGATAGCATTATTGCCTGAGCCACCGACACCGACCACTTTGATCTTCGCGAAGGTTTCCAAATCGGGCTTGATCTCTGCCATACTCTCTTTCAAGAAAAAATTTATGTCGGAAAAAATGAATTGCTCCAAAAACTATCCTTCGACATTAAAAAAACGCCCCGGAACGCGAAATATACCGCTTGAAACCACAATCTATCACGCGACAGAAAACAGTGTCAAGAAAGGCATTCTCGCCAAGGAACGTATTGTTTTTGATTTCTTTTTTTATCTTCAAGGCAGGAAGCGCTTGGCAAACTTCTGCACCTTCTCCGTGGTCTGACGAGCCCATTCTGGTGCCTCCCATCTGAACGCTCCACCACGAAATCCTCCTTTTCCGTCCATTATACTCTCTTCTGCCAAAAGCACCAGTCCAATAACCGTTGCAAAGACCGGACTATCCACCTGATCCAGGATCCCACCCAGTGGTTTCGGATAGCCGACCTGGGCCGGCAGCCGTAGTGTCCGTTTGGCCAGCTCTACAGTCCCTGGCAAGAGCGCTCCGCCGCCAGAGAGCACCGCGCCGCCCGGCAAGAGTCCGTCCCGATCGATTGCTTTGAGCTCAGTATTCACGAAGGAGAAGATTTCCTCAAGGCGAGCCTCGATGATTTCCGCGATATGGTATCTCGAAACCAATCCCTCTTCATGGGCATCAAAAAGACTCAAATCAACTTCTTCACGTTTCCCGACCTCATGAGGATTGGCTGTCCCGTACTGGAGTTTCACGGCCTCGGCGACATCGATCGACGTACGCAAACCGATAGCAATGTCATTGGTAATATGACCGCTCCCGACCGGAAGCACCGCCAGATGGAGCAGATTCCCGTCTTCGTAGACCGCGAGCGATGTCGTACTGCCGCCGATATTCACGAGCACACAGCCGAGCTCTTTCTGCTTCTGATGCAGGACGGCTTCAGCAGCCGCGAGTGGCTCCACGATAGACGCCTCCGCCTGCGTACCGGCCTGCTCCAGAGCCCGGCCGATATTCTTGATCTGTGCCGTACTCCCCGTAACAACAAGCGCATTGGCCTCAAGCCGGACCCCCCGCATGCCGACAGGATCCTTGATATCTTTCTGATCATCGAGCCGATAGCTTCTCGGCAAGGCATGAATCACCTCGCGATTGAGGGGTAATGAGAGACGCGCTTCGACTTCACCGAGACAGCGGGTTACGTCATCTTCGCTCACCTCGCCATCCGCCCGGCTGACCGCGACGACACCTGTCGCTTCCTGACAGAGGATATCCGCACCGGACAATGAGACGAACACTCGGTCCGAAGCATGCCCCGACATGCGCTCAGCATGCTCCAAAGCCATATGACACGCCTTGGCAACGGCTTCCGCATCGACGATTGTCCCGCGACGCACTCCAAGCGAGGTAGCCTCACCCACCCCGACCACGCGCAGCAAAGCATCTTCCGCTACTTGCTCGGCGATAACTGCCCGGATATTCGCCGATCCGATATCCAATCCCACAAGAAAACGGCTTTTCGACATAATGCTCTTTGTGTTTGAAAAAAGTCTGTCACACCATGCACGGGCAAATCCGAAACAATCCACCTCGCCCGGCAGTGTCAGATATTATACCCCGGATTCCCCATCATGCACAAACTCAACCAATCAGATGCGGGAGAAAAATACAGAGGCCGATCACGACAGCGACACCGGACGAGACGAGTACCGCGCCCGCGGCCATGTCTTTCACGATCCGAACATACGGATGGACATTCGGCTTGATGATATCGAGCATGCGTTCAATGGCGGTATTGATAAGCTCGAAGGCCATCACCCAGCCAGCCAGAAATACGATCAATGTCCGCTCAATCGACGATAGAGGGAAAAAACAAGCCAAGAGAACGACGGCGACTGCCGCGACACACTCGATCTGAAAATTACGCTCATTCCGAATCGCATAGACGATACCCCGGAACGCGTGCCGGACACTTCTCCAAAAAGATTTCATACGTGATTCTTCTGTCTGATTATTTCCCGTCCTTCAGCAAGGGCGCTACATCATCCGTGATCCGGTCCTGGATACGGAACATCTCCGGTTCATGGTCATACCCGATCAAATGGAGTACTCCATGCGAAAATATATACGCCATCTCCCGGCGATAGCTGACAGCGTCTTCTTGCGCCGCCTGCTCGATGAATTCTGGCGCGAAAAACAGCTCGCCTAGTTCTATAGTAGCACTTTTCTCCAGGAGAAGCTCGGCGACAGATGCGAAGTTCCAGAAAGATAGGATATCGGTCACGCTATCTTTGTCACGATACTCACGATTCAATCTCTGGATCTCCTCCTGAGAAACCGCTACAGCCGTGAGAGAGAAGGACTGTTCAGAAAACGATGCGGGCAGGCCGAGCGCGAGGGCCGCCTGAGCCGCCGCTTCGAACAGCTCGAGCGGCAGTCCGGCCGGAACTTCTTCATGCAGTTCAAGAGAGAGATGCATACGAGGCATTATTCTGATTCCGGCAGGAGATCCATTACGGCCGCCTTCACGAGATCTCCGGAAGCGCGCCCGGCAATCTTCTTCATCGCCGCCCCCATAGCCTTGCCCATATCTTTCCGTGAGACAATGCCAGCTTCCGCCAGGGCTTCCGCGACCAGCTGCTTGAGCTCCGCCTCGGGCATCTCAGCCGGCAAGAACTCGGAGAGGATGACCATTTCTTTCATCTCATTCTCCGCGAGATCTTCCCGACCGCCGGCACGATACTGCTCGATACTATCCTTGCGCTGCTTCACTAGACGGCGGACGACGCTCTGCACCTCATCATCCGATAGGTCGGCTGCCGGCTTGCGCCATTCGATCGCCGCATTCTTGAGCGCGCTCTGCAAGAGACGGATCACATCCCGCCTCTCAGTATCGCCGCTTTTCATAGCTACCTTCAGACCCTCGTTGAGCGTTGCTACGAGCCCCATACGTGTGTATATAAAAATTGAATTTCTCTCGGGAAAAGAAAAGGTCCGGAGAAACAACTGGCACCGCCAGACGCATTCCGGACCCTTCTTTCGCGGACGACCGCTTACGCGTTCATGCGCTTCTTGATATCGCGGAGCGCATCTTCGTCGAATTTGCCCATCTTCTTCAAGCGATCGATTTCCTTGCGGATCTTGACCTTGTAGAGAGCCTCATCGCGACGCACATCCTTGCTCTTCTCTTCCTGACGGAAGCGGAGCTTGCGGACACGGCGAAGGACACCGCTCTGCTGGACACGGCGGGAGAAGCGACGGATCAGACTTTCGGCTGTTTCCCGTTCTTTGCGTTTGACTTGTATCATATAAGACAACCTCCTTTCTTCTGTGGCGACCCGGGAGTACCGGAGAACGCGTGCCGGGAACGAAGCCGAGGCTTCGAGCGCCGCACGCGCTATCCGATTCCGAGTGACTACTGAGTGATAAATAGCATCTATTGGACTCCGACCGGGTGGATATTTTCTGAGAGACGCGCGCCACCGAGCAGATGGAGATGGAGATGCGGTACTTCCTGCCCGCCATGCTCCCCGACCCGAATCAGGAGCTTATACCCTTTTTCCGAAATATTCAAGTCGCGAGCGATATCGCGGGCGACTGCGAACATATGTCCGACCACCGGGGCATCGGCATCTTCCAGACTAGCGATACTCATGATTTCCTGTTTCGGAATAATCAGGATATGTACCGGAGCCAGCGGATGAATATCTCGGAACGCCAGTACCGTCTCGTCCTCATAGACGATATCGGCCGGGATTTCCTTACGGATGATTTTCGAGAAGATAGTCTCCATATATCAGGCATTCTGCACCAAAGTCTGATTCGCTTTCAATATCTTCTTCACGGCATCCACTAGACGCTCCTGCGTCACGGTTTCCTGCGTCCCTGAGATCATGTCTTTCACGATGGCCGTATCATCCAGTGCTTCTTTCTGACCGATGATGACGGTCACTTCGGCGCCGATCCGATTGGCCACGCGCATCTGAGATTTGAGACTCCCACGACCGAAGCTCTCAGCCAAGAGCACGCCGTTCTTTTCGAGATCTGCGAAGATCCGCAAACTCTTCTTCTTGGCGAGATCGCCGAGCTGCGCCAGGAAGACTTTCGGCTTCGGCATTTCATAGGGCTTCACCTGCGTACGCTTCATCTCGAGCACGATACGATCGAGGCCGAGACCGAAACCGATAGCTGCGGTCGGCTCGCCGCCAAGCATCTGTACCAGGCGATCATAGCGTCCGCCGCCGCCAAGCGAGTATTTCTTCCCTTCTTTGTCACTCGACCAGATCTCGAAGACGGTCCGCGTGTAATAATCGAGGCCGCGCACAAGGCGGGTGTTGATCGTATACGGCAGCTCGAGCTCATCGAGGTACTCAAGCAGGCGCTTGAAGTGATCGCGGGATTCCTGGTCGAGATAATCGAGCGACTGTGGCGCATGCGCGGTCAGCTGGATGCATTTGTCTTCCTTGCAATCGAGGATACGCATCGGATTGGTATTGAAGCGATCCCGGCAGTTCTGACAGAGACGATGCTTCTGCGATTCGAGATAGCGCAAGAGTGCCTTCTCGTAATCCTTCCGCGATTCAGGCGTACCGATACTATTGACCTGGAATTCGATATTCTTGAGTCCGAGCTCGCGCACAACCCGGAACGCCAGCTGCAGCGCCTGGGCATCAAGAATCGGATCTTCTTCGCCGAACATATCGAAATTCGCCTGCCAGAACTCGCGGTACCGGCCCTCCTGCGGGCGATCATAGCGATAGACAGTCCCAATCGTGAAGAGCTTCACCGGCTTAGGCAGTACCGCCATACCATGCTGGATGAACGCGCGCGCCACGCCAGCCGTGAATTCTGGCCGGAGCGCTACCTTGTCGCCGCCGCGCGTATTGAAGACATACATCTCCTTGTCGATGATATCTGTCCCCTGTCCGACTGACCGCGTGAAGAGATGAGCGTATTCGACGAGCGGCGTATCGATGCGTTGAAATCCGTATTCCTGCTGCGCATGCGTCAAGACCCGACGTACCCGCTCCCAGTAAGGCTGCTCGTCCGGCAGGATATCCCGCATACCGCGCAACGCTTGCAGCAGGAGCTCTTCCTCGCTCACCGACGGCTTATCGGTTTTTTTCGATACTTTGGCCGTAGCCGCCTTCTTCACGGCAGCTGGCTTCTTCTTTTCGATCGCTTTTTTCGGAGCCTTCGGCGCCGTCGATTTCTTTATCATATGCACGCGATTATCCCAATTAGCATCCTGAAAAATATTCATCAAAACATCTTTGCTTCTGTCACCGGCCAGGCCCGAAGCAACACTCGGCCTGTGATCTTCTCCTGTTTCACCGGACCGAAGCTGCGCGAATCATGACTATGCTGCCGATTGTCACCCATGAGGAAATATTCGTCTGCCTTGAGCGTCACCTTGGGCATATCCTGTAGAGAGAGCATCGCTGAACGGGCCAGATAGCCGCTCTCATCCAACATGAATCCCTGCGGCTGAACCTCATTGTAAATAATAACCCGCCCGCGCTTGATCTCGATCGATTCGCCCGGCAAAGCGATTACCCGCTTGATATAGTAGGTCTCCGGATCCTTGGAGAACTCAAACACTGCTACGTCTTCGCGATGCAGGTCCTTGTACGGACGGACCGTGAAACCCATCGGGATGCCCATGACGGCATCAGTCGTCTTGTATCCGAATTCACTGATCACTAGGTACTGGCCATCCTCAAAATTCGGCTCCATACTCGACCCCGATACGAAGAACGGCTGGAAGAGAAAGGTGCGTACCGGTATAATGATGATGATCGCAAGGATGATAACTCGGAACAGCTCAAGGAACAGCTGTCCGGTCGAGAGGGTCTCTTCGAGATCCTGATCATCGGTTCTGCTCTCGCGCGATTCACTGCCGGTCATCGGCATCGACTGCTCGTCGGATTCTGCCATACAATACAAGATACGGGACAAGTAAAAAACACTCATATTCTAACAGATTTTCGCCTCAATATCAAGTAGCATATTATCCCTTCTAGAAGCCAAAATATCAAAAAATGGACAGTCTGAGACCGACAAAAAGAGCGCCGAGCAGCCCTGTGCCCCGCGTATCAGCCCCGCATGCCCGACAGACGCTCAATCTCGGGCACGCCGAGTCGTCTTTCGTCATGTCAGAAACAGCACAAACGCGACAGAAACACTCTCACCAGCCTATCCACTGGAAAACCCTGGCAGTATCATTCGTATTCCTGATCGTGTTCGCTCTAGCAGGAGCACTCTTCTTTCTCATCACCAAAGCCGCTCACGTCGGGCAGACACTCTCTTTCGAAAACGAGCAAAGCATCTCGCTCTTCGCAGAGCTCAAAGGCGCTGCGGGCACTCTTTTCTCCGACCGTGCACCGCTCAAGGAGACGGATGGCCGCATCAACATCCTCCTTCTCGGCAGGGCCGGCGAGCACTATCCCGGGAAAAATCTCACCGATACCATTATGCTCGCGAGCATCGATACGCACACCCGTCGCGTCGCGCTCCTCTCCTTCCCTCGCGATCTCTATGCTCCGATCGGACAAGGCGATACCTACACGAAAATCAATGCTATCTATCAGATCGGCCTCGACATGCAGGCAGGTGTCGATCTCATCCACGAAACGATCGAGACTATCGCTGGAGTCCCGATCCACTACTCGGTGATCGTCGATTTCGACGGATTCGAAAAAGCCGTCGATGCGCTCGGTGGCGTCTCAGTCGATGTGCCTCGCGATCTCTATGATGCGCGCTATCCGGGGAAAAACTACAGCTACGAGACTTTTGAAATCCATAAAGGATGGCAACGGCTCGATGGGGCCACGGCACTCAAATACGTCCGCGAGCGGCACGCTGATCCGGAAGGAGATTTCGGCCGCGCCAAACGCCAGCAGCAAGTCATGCAGGCTATACGAGACAAGGTGTTTTCCACAGGCACTCTGCTCAATATCCTCACGCTCTCGCGCCTCCTGGATGCTCTCGGGGAAAGCGTGAAGACCGATCTGACGCTCGAAGAGATGGAAAGCTTTCTCGCGCTCATCCGGACCCTCGACACGAAAAACATCACGACCGTCGTCATCGATGCCTGGAAACCGGAAAGTCTGCTCCGGGTCTCACACATACCGACTCCGAACGGCAATGCTTTCATCCTCGTACCTCGGACCGGCAACTGGAAAGAAATCACGCAGACGGCGGACCATCTCTTCGAACTCGACAGCCTGAAGCAAGAGCGCGAGCAGATCGAGAGCGAATCCCCTTCTATCCGCATTATCGCCACCCCGTCACAATCGGTCCTCGTTCTCTCGCTTCAGCGCTTTCTCAAGGATGAACTCGGCTTTTCTCGAACCACCGTCGAAACCAGTCGTTTGGAAAACGCTCCCGAACGCAGTACCATGAGAGATACGACCGATGGCACGAAGCTCTACAGTCAGAACGCACTCCTCTCCCGCTTCGACATCGGGCTCGAGACGGGTACGCTGCCGGAGTCATCATCCCAGAGCTCGGATTTCATCCTCACGCTCGGTATCGATCTCGAAGAAAGCGCCTTTCTCGGAGAGACTGGCACGGCTCCCGAAGAGATAGACACCCAAGTCCTCCCACCGCAAGAGCCGAAAAAGAAACGCAAAAAGCACTAGCCTCTACTTATAATTATTCATTGGGTTTCCGAAGATGAAGACTCTTTGAGAATTTCCAGGACCCTCGTTTCCTTCAAGGAGGCCTTTTCATCCGGAGCGGGCACGGTTTTGAGCGAAGCTCAAAGAGCGCAGGATGAAAATGAGAGAGCGGAGACGCTGGCGGAGCGAATGTACTCCGGAGGGAGACGAGGGTCCTGGAAATATCGAATCTCTAAAAAAATCACATCGCTATTTTTTAAAGAAGTCAGTTGATTATGCGCCTCATCATCGGCCTCGGTAATCCCGGCAAACAATACGCATCCACCCGGCACAATGCCGGCTTTCTCGCGCTTGATTTCCTCCGCGAGCATTTCGATTTCGAAAGCTTCCATCGCGAGACCCGTTTCCACGCCGAGCTCTCCATCGGTACCATCGGCCAAGAGAAGTACCTCCTCATCAAGCCCACTACCTTCATGAACCGCTCCGGCAGCACTGTCCGCGCCCTACTCGATTTCTACAAGCTCTCCGCCCAAGATATCATCGTACTGCACGACGACCTCGATATCGCTCCAGGCACACACAAAACGACCCTCTCTTCCCGAGCGGCCGGCCACAACGGCGTACAGGATATCATCGATATGCTCGGCACCCAGGATTTCTTCCGCATCCGGCTCGGTATCGGCCGACCGACTGAGACCGAAGGCGTCTGTCGACCAGCCCATGACTATGTCCTCGATCCGTTCTCTCCAGACGAGCTCGCTCTCTTGCAAAAGATATTCCCAACCCTCCCCAAACTGATCACCGAGCCGCTCTAAAACCAGGCACAAACAAAACCGCTCTGACTTTTGAAGTCAGAGCGGTGTTTGTTTACGAAGTGTTGATCAGATTTCCGCCCTGAAGGCGAAGGGTATTCCGGAAAACCGGCGTTCCCTTCGATTACGCCTTGGGAGGTAGGAGGGTTCCTCCCTCGGACCCTAAGGGCAGAAATCTGATCCCGCTTCTTTTTGTCAATTTTACGACACCTCATCGTAGCGTTTTTTCACATTTTTGTCAATACCAAATCAACAAAAAAAACAGCGGGTAGCCGCTGTTTTCTTTCTTCAGTAATCATCCTATCACGGACTCACTTCCATAATGATGAGCGAGACCGAAGGCCGACCAGGGTAACTCACAGACAGCGTGATAGTTTTTCCAGTAAAAGATGATTCCACCACTCGAGACGCACTACTACTAGTTCCCCAACCACCATGGTAACTATAGGAACCCGTAATAAGCGTATTGCCAAGATTATCCGTAACCCTCATGGTACCAGTTGCCGATCCTCCACAGCAGCCATTGTAGGTATCGACCAACACTAATAATTTATTTGAAGAAGCTGGTATCGTTACTGAACACGATGATCCTCCGGTACAACTATAAACTTTAGGAACCATTGGGGCTGCCGCCACCGCCGTCTCCACTACTCGCGTGGTTCCGAAGGCAGAGCCTTCTGATTTGATTCTTACAACATTATCTCTCCAGTCAGAAGCGCTACAGGAGAGGAGATTCCCATCATTGTCATAGAAGGAGACTTTGATAGCTCCTCCGACAACATTGTTCTTTGAGATAGTTCCTCCGGAACAGGAGGCTCCGCCTCCCATGCCGGTGGCCATGGCGTTGAGGTCGGTGTAGGTGTTTTTGTAGATCTTTTGCAGGGTGAGTTCATACCAGAGTCAGCGACTTGGAAAGACTGAACGGATTTGCCGGTAGCACTAGATGAACGCTTGTTGGTGACTGAGACGGTAGCTACCGTGATGGCAGCGGAGAGGATGATACTCAAGATGATGAGGGAGAAGACGAGGATGGAGCCTTTATTGGGTTTTGGCATACAAAAAAATATATGAATACAAGGAAAGTATACCACAAAAAGAGTGAGGAAACCAGAAAAGAAAAGACCGCCCTTCTCAGGCGGTCTTACACGATACAAAAATGTAACGGGACCTATTTCTTCTTCTTACCACCCTGGGTAAAGAGCATCGCAACAGCCGCACCGAGCGCAGCGCCAATGCCAGTGGCTACCAACGTCGCCTTCTCTGGATTCTTTTTCACAAACTGCTCCGCTTGTTTCACGGCCGCTTCAGCCGCTTTTTTGATCTTCGCCAATTCTTTCACCGCCTGCTTCTCGGCCTGCGACAGATCTTTGATCACCTGCTTCTTGACCTCCTTGGCTGCGGCTTCGATATTCTTGGTATCCATAATATTCCGTACGGATTATTGTTTACGATCCTATTATCGATTATTTCCCATCACGCGTAAAGAGCGCCAGTATGAAAGCCATCGCCAGCATGAATACTCCGACGATAGATTCCCCGATACCGGGCACCTGGAAAAAATAGCTCAGCATCTTGGAGAATCCGAAGAGGAGAAACGCCAGCCCGAGCAGTGCCAAGAACAAAATGAAAATCTGGCGCGCGATCCGCAGCATCGCTTCCGTCACGGATCGCTCAATACTCGCGATCGCAGCATCGAACCAGCCCCGGAATGATGCCAGTACCATCTCGATCACTGCCCCCACCAAGCCATGGTCTTCTGGTGCTTTCCGTGTCGATTTCTTGATAGCGTGTGTCCCTTCAGTCATAGAGTTTTTCTTTTTTTCAGTATATCATAAAATCGCGTATCCTGGGCCACGAAAGTAGCTCTCTCCACTGCTGCATGTCAGAGAAACGTAGCGCATCGAAAAATATTCTGAGACTTTTTTATTATCAATCCAAATAATACAGACCCTCATCCACCCAGCCAGTAAATTTTTTCCTCACTATCGGTTTAAAGCACCTCGGGCTTCAGAAAAAATCTCTGGCTGGCTGGGCGAGGGGTGGTATCACAACGTCGCAGCGAAGTCGGAAGGTCAGCAGGAAGAGTATCATATACTATCCGGCGTCAGGAAGATTCTGGGCTGCGAGAAAGATTTTTTCGATGCACTACGCTTCCGAGCGTACAGCAAGAAAAAAATTTCTCGTGGCCCAGGATCTTCTCCAATTAGAGGCAAGTATACTCCGGAGGGAGAGGCTCTGGTCTGGGAAACCAGTGGAAAGAGAATCATTGATAGTACACAGAAAAAAATATCTTTCGCCCCCGGAAAAGATCTACAGCAAGGAGGTCTGGAAATATTTGAGAAAATGTATCACACTGAAAAGAAAAAATGTCACGGACTATCACATTCTCCTCACGCGCCTTCATCATCGTCTCCCTGCTTCTCTGCCCAGCGATAGTTTCGGCTGATGTGTTCATCTCCGAATTCTCGATTGGCGGAGGGACCGGTCACAGCGATGACGATTACATCGAACTCTCCAATTCAGGGACAAAACCCGTTTCACTTGAACACTGGAAACTTCGGAAGCGAACACGTGGGAGCGGAGAAAAAGCCGGTACCGAATCTTCTATCAAAGAATTCAGCAAAGAGGACTGTATTGCTCCGGATAAAACCTTCCTCTGGGTGAACAGCAAAGCCATGCCACTCTACAAAGATCAGGCGGATGTGACTTCCACCGCCACGCTTACCCCGGATAACTCTATCGCCCTCTTTGATGAAAAAGATACGAAGCGGGATGCAGTTATATTCGGAAGCGGGCACAACCAGCCATTCCCCGCATCCATCACTCTCTCGAACCCGCTGAGCACTCTCGCTCACGTCCGCGATCCGCTCTCCCTGATCTGGTCTGAAAATCTCGCGCCGACACCCACAGGAGGAGCATCCGATGCCTGTACCCAAGAAACTTTTCCCACCGCCCCTGACCCGAGCGCCCCTGCGGCTTCGCCCGCGCTCATCCGTATCAATGAGATATTTCCTGACCCAGATGCCCCACAAGACGCCGGCGAATACATCGAGCTCTATCATTCCGGCGATACTCCTCTCGATATTTCCGGATGGAAAATCACTGATGCCACCAAGACCGGCCACATGCTCTTTCCAGCCGGTACGCTCATCGAAGGCGGAGGCTATCTCGTCATGACCGATCAGGATTTCACCTTCTCGCTCAACAACAGCCGTGAAACCATCTCTCTCTTCGATGCGGACGGTGTGCTCCGAGACACGGTCAGCTATGCCAAGAGCACCGAGGGAGCGTCCCTCAACTGGACCGAGAGTGGCTGGCGAGGAAGCAAGACCCTGACTCCGGGCCAGCCGAATAGTCTGAGCAACGCCCTCCCCTCGACCCGAGAACGCGTCCCTACCAAAGGCTATCGCGATATATACCTGGACTTCCGAGCTCGCGGACACGACAGCGACGGAGACAAGCTCAAATATGTCTGGGACTTCGGCGATGGACACAAGAGCTACCAGGAAGACACTCAACACCGCTACGAGAAGACCGGCAGCTATACCGTTACCCTCACCACGAAAGACGGTAGTGAGGAAACGAGCGAGACTTTCACTCTGAAGATTGAGAAGTTCGAGCCGCCCAAGATCCGTATCACTGCTCTCATGCCCAACCCGAGCGGCCGCGATACCGATGCGGAATGGATCGAAATCACCAATCACTCGAAAAAGGATGTCGAGCTCAAAGGGTATAGCATCGCTACTGGCACAAAGAAGAAACTCACCAATCATCCGATCCGTGAAAGTTTCATCATCCCGAAAAAGTCCGCGCGCCAGCTGACTCGCGTACACTCGCTCTTCACGCTCCCGAACGAGAAAGGCAAGATCGAACTTCGCGCTCCGGATGGAAAAACCATCCATGACCTGAAATACGCCTTCGAAAAACCGCTCGCTGATGACGCTATACTCAAGAAAGAGAAGGGCAAAAAACTAGTTATCGATTTGAAAGCATCCGCCGTGGCCGGCGCATCCACCAACTCTGATCCAGAGACGAATACCGAGCCGCTGATACTTCCGAGCCCTGTATCAGAGGCACGTCCGGCGACAGAGACTCCGAACGATACACTTAAAACACTACACGATCAGGCCCGCCGCGAACACACTGCCCGGCTCCTCGCACTCACTGCCCGAGGCACCACACTCGTCTTTTCGGACCAGACTATCGACAGCATCGCACTACCAGACAAAAAACAGGAAGCATCGCTTCCTGTTTCCATACCATCCAAAGCATCTGATCCACTACAAGAACTCATCTTCCGTGCCAATACCTGGATCAATTCTCTTTCGGCTGTTCCGGAGTTGCGATCTCTAGAGCCGGAACCACTGTCTCCGGAGTCACCGGAGCCGACTCAGGAACCGCTTCCATGACAGCCGGCCGGGCAAGCAGAATATAAGCATACGCATTGGCGAGCGACACGAGCGGCAATGCGAAGAAAATACCGACGAAAAACGCGAGGAGACCGAGCAGAATGATACCCATCGTGACAAGCGAGAGAGCAAACAGCTGCCACTTTGCCCCATCGGTCAGCGCGGCGCTCTGCCGGAATGAGTCCATGATACCTGCCTTGCGCTCGACGAGGAAGTATCCAAACATCCCGTATTTGAGCGACCAGACGACACCCGGGACGATCAGGAGCAGGAAACCTGCAAAGATGATCAATCCGTAGAGCAGCGAAGCGACCAGATAATGAGGGATCAGTTTCGGATCAGCGAACAGATCCTCCACGCGAGTCTCTTCGCCACGCACTACCCGCAGCATGATGCGCAGGATACCGGCCGACATATAGACCGACAAGATCCAGCTGATAAGATTGAAGAAGAAACGGACGCCCCCCTCTTCGGGAATCGACAGCACGGCCGCGAGCATCTCCGGCGCCAGCTGCACCAGATAGGCGACGGAAAGTACTCCCAAGAGGAACCAGATCTTCTCTTTCGTCTTCTCAAACGCGAGCCCGATCGGCTCCTTCCATGAAAAACTGACGGCTGCCTGACCTATGCTCTGGTCCATATGTTTCAATATTACGTTTTTTTGATGAGCGAGCAACGGGCCCGCCCCAGGCGGGTAAAAATCGAACTGCCCCTTAACTGAGCGGGTAACGGGAATCGAACCCGTCGCTTAACCTTGGGAAGGTCACGTATTACCACTATACTATACCCGCTAAAATCATCGCCATTGTAGCATGAAGACGGGAAACGTAAAGCATGCCGACTTCTCAAGAAGCCCCGGGCTTGATAGACTAGAGAGGCTTTGATTTTTATTACCAAGCGAAGCGAATCCTGTTTCGCCCTATCTCATTTATGCACAAACGACTCATCATCGCCGCTATCAGTCTCGCGGTCATCGGCCTGCTCGGCTGGATCGGTTTTTCGGCCATCAAATCCCACAAGACCGAATTCGCCGTCGGCTCCCTCGCTCTCTTCGAAAAAGTCTCCAAACTCCTTCCGATCGAACCGGACACGAAAAAAGAAATCGAGGTCGTCAACCGTCTGGTCCAAGAGCTCACTCTGCGCGATGACAAAGCCCGCGTCTTCCTCGTGCTCCTCCAGAACAACCACGAGCTTCGCCCGGGCGGCGGCTTCCTCGGCCAGTACGCAGTCGTCAAAGTGAAAAATGCCGAAATCATCTCTGCGGTCGTCGAAGATGCCAATCTCCTCGATCAGCGCATCAAGGACGCCAATATCAAGGTCACGCCACCGTGGCCGCTCCAGCGCTACGCCCAAGCCAAGCGCTGGCTCCTCCATGATTCCAATTTCTCACCGGACTTCCCCTACAACGCAGAAAAGGCCGAATATTTCTATCGCCTCGGCGGTGGTCGGGAGAAGTTCGACGCTGTCATCGCCGTCAACGCTGATGTCTTCAACCACGCGCTCGAGCTGACCGGTCCGATCACGGTCCCAGTCGAGACTTTCTCCTACAATGCCGCTACCGGCACATTTGCCAAGAGCTCCGAGACCAAGACCTTCACGAGTGAGAACGGCACACTCGCGCTCGAGGAGGCCGTCGAGAAGAAATTCCTCGTGAACGAAGATATCGATATCCCAGCCGAATACAAGCAGAATCGCAAGAACGTCATGAAGCTCATCGCCGCCAAGATGATCGAGAAACTCAATCATTTCGACCAGATCACCAAGCTCGCCGAATTCGCCCAGAGCGAGCTCCGCACCAAGGACATCATGCTCTATTTCCATGATGATACCCTGCAGTCCCTGGTGGAGAGTGTCCACTGGGATGGCAGCGTCACGACTGACTGGACGGGCGACTATCTCATGGTCGTCGATGCCAACCTCGGTGCCCTCAAGAGCGACTACTATATGAAGCGCTCGCTCGCCTACACCGTCGACTTCACCGGCGAGAAACCGAAGGCCAATGTCTCCTATACCTACAACCACACCGCCACGCGCGGCGACTGGCGCACTAGCGACTACCATACCTACACCCGTATCCTCGCTCCGATCGGATCGAAATACATCGACCAGTCCCGGCGCCATACCGGCGGTGTCATCGGTCAGGACTCGACCGATCTCAACAAGACGGTGTTCGGCTACAAAGTCGACGCGCTCATCGGCCGCGAGCTCGAAACCGGCATCGAATACGAGTTGCCCGAAACGATCACCCCGGACAATTACCGTCTCCTCATCCAAAAGCAATCCGGTACCGGCACCATACCGGTCACCGTTACTCTGAAGACCAAAGACAAGGAATACACCCAGTCTTTCGAGCTCAAGAAAGATCTCAATATCGCTATCCAGACTACCGAGGAGCAGAAGCAGTAACCGCTCCCCATCATATTTCTCGATATAAAAAAAACGTCCTCATCGCGCGTGGGCGACAAGGACGTCAGGGCAAATAAGCGGGCGAGCTGCGACTCCGAAGCGGACAGATGTCCGAACAGCACCTGCCGCTCCCTTTGGAGGAGCTCCTTCGCTCGTACGGATACGGGGATCCATAGAGAACCGGCTCCACCCCTGAAAAAACTGCATGAACTGAGTAATAAAAGTATAGCACTTTTTGAGTAAAAAGTCAAGTATCACTTGCTTTCCTCAGCTCTCCCGGGCTACTATCCCTATACTGATCCACTCTTCAAAATCCTTAATCTCCGCATCTATGTCAGAGTCACTTCCGGTTATCCGCCACTCATTTGCCCATCTCTTGGCTGCTGCTGTCCTCCGGCTCTATCCGGATACCAAGCTCACCATCGGTCCGGCTATCGATGATGGCTTTTACTATGATTTCGATTTCACCACCCCGATCGGAGATGAACATCTCAAGGCAATCGAGAAAGAAATGCGCATCATCCTCAAGACCTGGAAGGATTTCAGCGGCCGCGAGGTCAGCGAGTCTGAAGCCCGCGCCCTCTTCGCTCGGAATCCCTACAAGCTCGAGCTCATCGATGAGATCGTCGGGAAAGGAGAGGCTATCACACTCTATCGCTCCGGCGATTTCGAAGACCTCTGCCGTGGCGGACACGCCGAAGACATCGCCCTCATGCGTCCGGATGCTTTCAAACTGACCCGAGTTGCCGGTGCCTATTGGCGCGGAGATGAGACCAAAAAGATGCTCACCCGTATCTACGGCTATGCTTTCGCACACAAAGCAGCCCTCGAAGCCCATATCCACCAGATCGAGGAGGCCAAGAAGCGCGATCACAAGAGGCTCGGTGTCGAGCTCGACCTCTTCACCTTCTCCGAGCTCGTCGGCTCCGGACTCCCGCTCTGGACCCCGAGAGGC
Organism: Candidatus Moraniibacteriota bacterium; assembly: GCA_017983435.1. Taxonomy (GTDB): domain Bacteria; phylum Patescibacteriota; class Minisyncoccia; order Moranbacterales; family UBA1568; genus JAGOSP01. The sequence goes on along the minus strand of JAGOBM010000007.1, from coordinate 3,684 downwards.
ACAGCGCTCCGCATGGCGCTCGACGACTATGTCTGGCAGCTCCGCCGGGCCGCTGGCTATGAGCGCGTCGAGATCCCTCACATCACCAAGAAAGATCTCTACATCACGAGCGGCCACTGGGACAAATTCAAAGATGAACTCTTCCGCGTCACGACCCGCGAGGGTCACGAGTTCGCCATGAAGCCAATGAATTGCCCGCATCACACGCAGATCTACGCCCGTCGCCAGTGGAGCTATCGTGACCTGCCGCAGCGCTACGCCAACACGACCATGTGCTACCGCGATGAACAGTCCGGCGAGCTCTCCGGTCTTGCCCGTGTCCGCTCATTTGCCCAAGATGACGCGCATGTCTTCTGCCGCATGTCGCAGGTCAGAGAGGAATTTCTCAAGGTATGGGACATCGTCCATACTTTCTACGGTTCCTTCGGCTTCATGCTGCGCGTCCGTATCTCGAAACACGATCCATCCACCCCGGAAGAATATCTCGGTGACGCCGCCCTCTGGTCGGCCGCGGAAGAGATACTCGAGGGTATCGCCCGCGAAAAGCAGGCCGATTCTTTTGAAGGCATCGGCGAAGCCGCTTTCTACGGACCGAAGCTCGACTTCATGGCCCAGGATGCTCTCGGTCGGGAATGGCAGGTCGCTACCATCCAGCTCGATATGAACATGCCGGAACGCTTCGACCTCACTTGTGTGAATGAAGAGGGTGCGCACGAGCGTATCGTCATGATCCACGCCGCTATCATGGGGTCGATCGATCGGTTCCTCTCTATCCTCATCGAACACACCGCCGGTCACTTCCCGCTCTGGCTGGCTCCGGAACAGGTCCGCATCCTCCCGATCGGCGAACGCCACCAGGAATACGCCGCTACGGTCGCTCGCGATCTCACCCAGGCCGGTCTGCGCGTCTCTGTCGATGCCTCAAGCGAATCGCTCGGCAAGCGTATCCGCAACGCCAAGGTCGGCAAGCTCCCCTACCTCGTCGTCGTCGGTGACAAAGAAATGGAAGAGGGTACACTCTCCATCGAAAGCCGGGCCGCTGGCCAGATCGGTGCACTGAAGCTGACTGATCTCATCACGCTGCTGACTCAAGAAATACAGGAGAAAAAATAGCCAACCCTTTTCCAGAGAAAATCCTCCACTGAAAGCTTTTTCGGACTATGTCGCTAGTGCGGTATGAAAGGGCTTTTAGGGAGGATTTTTCGTAGCTACGGCACCACTCTCCTGCTACCACTTCTTTTTTTACTTCTTCCCATTACAGGTATCGGGAGACCAGAGGCCCCTACCTTCCTCTCGAGCCCGGATCTCCGCCGCTTTGAAGAAATCTTTTTTTGAAATATCCGGGGTATAGGGCGAAGCAGCGGCATACCCTTCGCTGACCAATCGCTCATTGACAAACGTCCCGTCTGAAAGATAGACGAAGCGCAGGAGACGGCCGTATTTGTCCGTCTCGGATACGTCCTTTTCCAACCGTACCGCCTTCCCCTCGACGAGCTCGCGATTAAATGCCGACGCTTCTGTGCCGAAACACTGCGCGCTCCGACGCGGATCGACGGATTCCGGAGTGTTGATGCCGATATAGCGGACTTTCCGACCATCTTCCAGCTCGATCGTATCGCCGTCGATGACCCGCTTCACCCGGATGGAAAGCGTTTCTTCCTGAGGGACAACCGTCAGGTATTCATCCCAGCGTCTATCGATATCGAGCTCTCGGGCCGCCAAGACATAGACCAATACAAACAGCACTACCCCGAGACCAGACCCTATGGATTGCCTGCGTGACAGCATACTCATCCTTTCATTATCCGATCCCGATTCTGTCGGACGATACCGAGCAACGCCTCGAATCGATCATCTGCTACGCTGTCATTCACCTTCTCATGCCCACAGACGACGCAGCGATGCGTGATACGATACCCATCGCCTGACGGCAGTACCGCCACCGGCTCCATCATACCCTGGCACGTCGCTGCCCGATCGCCCGGCTCCGTATCGACATGCCGGCTCCAGAGACACCGTGGGCAATGATTCGTATATCCGTTCCCGACCACGCTCGCCCCGCACTGTTCGCAGAGAAAGTCCTCTTTGTTCCGTATGAAAGCCATAGATTATTTGCCTGAAAGAATCGTATTGATCGCGTCCTCATCCTGGCAGGAATATTTCCGGCTGGCAGAATAGAAATGTTTGTCGCCGCCATAGCAGCCGCCGTTGTCCCGATGCAGCCGAGCCATGACCGGCATCAGGAAACCGACGTGCTTGTCGCCGAAATACCGATGGAGCCGTCCGAGCGTCTCTTCACGTTCCGCCTTGTCCATACGGACGAAACGACTCATATCATCACCGATCTTTCCGCTCCAGTCGAGATGCACGAGCACGTTGTTCGCTTTGGAAATGTATTCTGGATGCCACAGGAGCGCCCAGCACCAATCCCCTGGCTGCTTCCACCAGCGTGAAAAGCATGATCCTTCCTCGACCCAGCCATCCTGATTGATGCCGACGCCTCCCTCGATGAAATCGAACATCCGGAGATAGTGTTCATCCTGGATATCATTGGTCTGCGCGCCGATGAAGATCTTCATCCCTCGGAACTCAGCATACTCGCGCATCTCAGCGATCACTTCTGGCATACGGGTCCGATCGAGATCAGCCGCATCCTGATAGAAGACCTGCCCGAACAGGAAAACCTGCACGCCGATATCCATAGCCCGCTCCGTGATATATTCGAGATACTTCCGATATTCAGCGTTCTCAAGCGAGGGCTTGCAAGTATGCTCTCCCCAGAAATTTTTGCTCCCTTTGCGGCACATTTCTTTGAAATCGAATTCCCGATCCTCGATGGGATTGTCGTATTCCGCCTTGGTATCGATAGCTTCGGCGATAAACATGCCATAGACCGTATTCGGCTTGGTGATCTCCTTCTGAAGCCTGTACGCCCGATCGAAATCCGGCGGCTCGAGCCAGGTCTCCAGTGCCCGGTGAAGATAGTAGCACTGTGAGCGGTTGATCATCGCCGCCGAGCTCTTCTCATCGCCGCCGTATCCGTTGAGCAATCCATCGGCTACGCAGCCGCGGGTCTTGATCAGCTCCATCTTGGGATCAGGCGGTGGCGGCAGTATCGGCCAGCGGGATTCATTCTCATGGGCGCGCACTTCGACCGGAGGCGGAGTATACACGACCGGAAGCGGCTCGCGCTCCACTTGGGCCGCCGGCTCCACGGATTCAGGTGAAGGTATCCTTAGAGACAGCCATCCGTACCAGAGAAGACCGAAGATACCGATGAGAAGCACTCCAAAAAGTGCCGGTTGCAACACCGTTCTCGACTGGGATGTTCGGAGTATGTCGCGGATGATTGTTCGCATAGGTCCTCTCATCATACCTCATATATACCTCTTCTTGAAACTGCGACGCGCGAAACAAAACCGGCCCTGCCGAGCCGGTCGATTCGAGAGACTATTACCGCTGGCCTCCCGGCTTACAGCGTCATTTTCTGGTACTCCAGCGGGAACCGCATAAGCTCATCGATATTGGCTGCCGGACTCGCAGAAAGAGAGACGATGCGCCATGCCTCCCCGGCTGAAGTACGAGTGCTGATTTCGGTCAGCATACGAGTCGCCCCATCCAATCGGACGCGTATCATCTGTTCGGACTCAGTCTGGCTATCAGCATATACTGATCCTGATTGCT